>JAYTVA010000123.1:0-46961 GCA_043744255.1 Burkholderiales bacterium
AGTCAGTCACCCTTCCGCAGTTGCGCTTCACTTCGTTCGCTGTGGTCAGCTTACGGGAGGACTTGCACCTCCAAGAGTGCGCCCATGCTGGGCGCACACGAGAAAACGCCGGGAGGCCCCGGCGTTTGTGTTTATCGCGCGGCGACTAGTAGTACGGCTGGCGCACGTGGCGCGGTCACGACCATCGCATCAAGCTGCACCGTCGGCATGCGCGAGGCGGTTACGACGATGGTGTCGAGTTTTTCTATTGGTGCGGTGCTGGAATCGATAGCCGTGGCGAGCAGGGCGATGAGTGAGAAAGCGGCGGCCACCAGTACAACTGCATACGCCCAATTGTCGATGAGGTTAGTAGAGAATTTGCTGGAAGTGTTCATGGTGATCTCCGTTGCTAAATTGGCTTGCGGGCTGGCGAATCGTTTGTCGATGAAGTGACTTTAAGCGCGGCTCGCGTCACCCTCAATCGGATTGCGACGAAATGACGAAAACGGCGAGCGAGTTGGCAAAATTATGGGGAATAGCGTGGACGCTAGAGCAACCATGACCGCTGGCTGCGCGGACGCAGTCATAATGCGGGCACCCCCCGACGCGCGCCGTCGTTCCGTGGAGCCGCATGCTTTTCTCACCAGCACAAAATCGATCCGCTGCTGCAAACGCGCCAGACGATTCGGCACGTCTTGCAGGCACACTACTCCTGATCTGCCTCGTAGCAGCCTTCCTGCTCGGCACTTGGCTGCGTCTCGACCAATTTCTCGATCAAACCCTCATCGACGATGAATGGCATGCGGTGCACCAACTGATGCTCTCCAGTCCGTCCCAGTTCACGTTTTCATTTGGGCAAGCGGACTTCAGCATTCCATTGACGCTTTGGTATTGGCTAGTTGCACGATGGCTCGGTCTCAGCGAGTTGGGAATGCGTCTACCGATGATGTTGGCGGGGCTTGCGACGCTAATCATTTTCCCGATGGCGCTACGCGGGCGGCTGAATGATCGCGTCCTCCTGTTGTTTGCGCTGTTCCTCGCCTGTTCACCGCTGTTGATTTCGTATTCGCGGATGGCGCGCCCCTATGCGATTACTCTGCTACTCTCGGTCGCTGCATATTGGTGCCTAGCGTGCGCCTCCTCAACGGGCACGTTGAAATGGAGGCATGCACTTGGCTATGTATTGTTATCGGCGTTGGTGTTGTGGATGCATCCTATCACCGGGCCGTTTTTGGTAGCGCCGCTACTTGCGCTGTGGTGGCAGTGGCTACGCGGAAATCGTAGCGCGCTACCTGTTGCTTCCCTCGCATCGCTGTCGCTCATCACCGGCGCCATGATGGCGCTGGCCGTTCTTCCGCCATTGCTATCCGACCCCGCCGCACTCACGGGAAAATCCGGCGTCCATTCCGTCACTTGGGGAACCATAGAAGGTGTTTGGTACGCGTGGCTCGGCACGGGCTCCACGGTAGTCGTGGCACTGGCGATGATTCTCGCGGCGATGGGTGCGCCTAGTGTGTGGCGCACGTCACCAATCATCCGCTGGGCGGTGCTTGGCCTCGCACTGACCTCTGCGGTACTACTAGTCACGCAGCCCGCGTGGATATTGCATCCGCTCACCCTCGCGCGTTACCTCTTGCCGGCAGTGCCGCTAATATTGCTGTGCGTTGCGGCGGGAATGGTACGGCTGGTGGATACGGTCTCAGCGCGCGGCCATTTCTGGGGGCTGGCCGCTCGCCGGTGGGGCTTCCTTGCGCCATTGATCGTGGTGCCCGCCTGGTGGGTCACCTCGCCGCTTCCCGCGCAGCTACGCACGCCCAATTCAAATACGCTCCATGTGGTTGCGCAACTCGATTTTCGCGATGGCAACAATGCCGTAATTCCATTTTTGAACGCATTTCCGATTTCGCCATTTTGGGCGACGCTCGCGAACGCCCCTGCCGGTTCAATGACCATCGCCGTTGCACCGTTTCGCTTCGAAGGCTTCGATTGGCCAGCGCCTGTTTGGGAATCAGTCAGTAAGCAGCGCGTGATCCCCGCGTTCCTGTCAGGATCCTGCGAAAAATGGTTGCACGGCAATGCGCCGCACGATGCCCGATTTGCATTTCGCAACGCGGTTTACGTGGATGATCCGGCAGCGCTGCGCCGCTCAAAATTGACGTATCTTGCGTTCTTCCGCGCGGCGCGATCATCGCTCACCGCGCCCGACAAACCGTTTTTGCCGCAATGCGAAACTTGGTTGCGTGAAAAATACGGCATCCCATTTTTTGAAGACGCCTCGCTGGTCGTCTGGAAAATTCAGCATGAAAACTCACTATGATTAATGGCAAGCGCGTGATCGTCGTCATGCCCGCATACCGGGCGGCGAAGACCGTCGAGATGACATGGCGAGCGCTTCCGCATTCGGTGGTCGATCAGGTATTGTTGGTCGATGACGCCAGCACCGATGAAACAGTGGACGTCGCCAAGCGACTTGGCATCGAGGTTCGCGTGCACGCAGAAAATCTCGGTTATGGCGCTAACCAAAAGACCTGTTATCGAGATGCGCTCTCCACGGACGCCGATATCATTGTCATGGTGCACCCGGACTATCAATACGAACCGCGTCTGGTGACAGCAATGGCGGCGATGATTGAATCCGGTGTCTACGACGCGGTGATCGGCTCACGCATTCTGGGCGGTGGTGCACTCGCGGGCGGCATGCCGTTGTGGAAATATTTCGCCAATCGCGCCCTTACCGCGTTGCAAAACCTGCTGCTCGGTGCCAAGCTCTCCGAGTATCACACTGGCTATCGCGCATATTCGCGCGCGCTGTTGGAAAGCACACGCTGGGCAGAGAACGCCAATGAATTTGTGTTTGATAACGAGATGCTGGCGCAAATTATTTTGGGCGGATTCAGACTGGGCGAAATTTCCGTGCCGACCAAATACTTTGATGACGCGAGTTCCATCAATTTTCCGCGCTCGGTTGAATACGGTTTTGGCGTGTTGCGGGTAAGTATTTTGGGCGCACTGCACCGCGCCGGTCTGTACAAACAAAGCAGCTTCGAACCCATTGCACCGTCAGACAAAATATGAAGTGGCAGCGCGCGACCGTTCGTGACTGGCTTGTACGATTTGTCCTTCATGTCGCAACGGGCTTGTTAGCGGTATTGGTGCATTACGGCCTAATGGCCGTTGCCCTGAACACGGCGGCCGCACCACTCGTGGCGACCAGCATCGGTTTTTTGGGTGGTGCCATCACCCGCTTCTTCACCGCTTACTTTCATGTATTCGCGCCATCACAGGAAATGCGCTTCGCCGTGCCGAGATTTATTGTCGCACTCGCCGCACAATTTGCCATGAACGCCGCGCTGCTGGCAGCGCTGCTGCAAATCGGCATTGGCGTGTGGTGGGCACAGATCGCCACCACCATTCTGCTCACCTTCGTCAACTACATCGTCTACCGGCTCTGGGTATTTCGATAGCGTTACCGCCCCGGCACCAACACCGACTTCTTAAACCAGTTGTCCAGCATCTTCTTTTCATAGCGCAGCAACTCGCCCGTGTACTGGCTGCTGTAGCCGGATAGGTAGTTCATGTCGGCGATGTCAGCGTCGCCGCTTTTTATTACCTTGCCGTCGGCCTCGATGCTGTAACGCAGGGTCATGCGCGGCCAGTCAGCGCGACCGCGCAGTACGCGCAAATCCATCGTCCGCGTCGCGAAGGGTTCGATCCGGCCAGCGAGATCAATGTCAGTGATGTCGATTTTGAGGTCTTGTCCAGCGGGCAGCTTTGCGCCCAACACATTGAAGTGCTCCACGAACGCGGCTTTCACGCGATCACGATCAAATTGCGAAAACGGCATGTCGGCATATTTTTCCGGCTCAATAAAATTAACCGTGGTGCTGGCCTCCGCGCTGGCAATGAGGGTGAGGCAAGCGGCGATACTGAGGATGCTTCGCGAGATGTTCATGGTGACTCCTTGGGGTGAGTGCAGGGTTACAATCAATATTACTCCCGCCGATAAAAACTTGCTGCGCGGGTGCGGTGAGCGAGTGACCGACGCCAGCGTATTATTTGATCGCTAAGCCAGCGTTAGTTCAACCAAGAACCGGGAGAATCGCATTGTCGAATTCGAATTCGTCGTCCCAAGAACTCATCTCGCCCAGCCCTGCTAGCTTCGCGCGCGCAGCGTTTGTGGCTGAACTCAAAGCGCATCCGCCGAATGAAGCAGCCGCGCTGTTAGTTGCCGCACCCGCCGCTAATGCGGCCGAGGCACTGACCGAACTGAACCCCGCGTTCGTGCAAGACGTATTAGCGCAACTAACTAACAGCCAGCGCGCTGCCATCACCAGTGCTGCCGCGCCAATTCTGGCTGCCCAATGGCAACGCAACGGTGCCTATGCGCCTGACACCCTTGGACGTTTGATGGAGCCTGCCTATGCAACCTTCCGCGCGGACATGCGCGTGGCGGATGCGATTGCGCAATTGCGTACGCTGATTCGCACCGCCTTCATCACCTATGGCTATGTGTGCGACGCCGATGGCAAACTTGAAGGCCTGGTGACGATGCGCGATTTATTATTTGCGGAGCGCGACACGCCGCTCAATGACATCATGCTGCGCGATGTATTTACGTTTCGTCCGTCAATGGATGTCTCTAAGGCGATGCAGGCATCTCTTAGCCGTCACTACCCCGTCTACCCGGTGTGTGATGACGCAGGCAAATTGCTCGGTCTCGCGCGCGGCGCGGCAATCTTCGAAGCCAAAGCATTCGAGATTACCGCGCAGGCCGGTAGCATGGTCGGCGTGGAAAAAGAAGAGCGTATCTCCACGTCACTCTGGCGTAGCTTCCGCTTTCGCCATCCGTGGTTGCAACTTAACCTGCTGACTGCATTTCTCGCTGGTGGTGTGGTCGCCATGTTCCAAGGCACCGTCGATCGCTTGGTCATCCTCGCGGCATTCCTCCCAGTGCTCGCGGGACAATCCGGTAATACGGGGTGTCAGGCGCTCGCGGTCACGCTGCGCGGGCTCACGCTCGGCGAAATCAAATCGGGCGACGGACGCAGGCTTATCATCAAAGAAGGCACGCTCGGTGCGCTAAACGGCGCGCCAATCGGCGTGGTCGCAGGCATCGCCATGTACATCACCGCCACCTCGCAATCGTCTGCGCACGCTATTACGTTAGCGATTGTCGTATTCTTCGCGATGGTGGGCGCATGTACGATCAGTGGTGTGTCCGGCGCGATTGTGCCGCTCATGCTCAAGCGCTTCGGCACCGATCCGGCGACAGCGTCGAGTATTTTCCTGACCACCGCCACTGACATCGTGAGCATGGGGATGTTGTTGGGATTGGCGACGGTGTTGGTGCCGAAATAGTCGCACCACCAATCGTGAAATTGATTAAAGACCAATATTGGCAAGGCTTTATGGGCACAATGTCTTCGCGGTTACCGTGGATGTTTGCGTTTGCTAAATTGGCCAATAGTAAATAATATAACGTTTGTTATAACAGTGCATTCGCTGGAGACCACATCATGTCTGCGCTAAAACTCACACAAATCGGTAATTCCGTTGGCGTTATTTTGCCCAAGGAGATTCTTGCGCGTCTTAACTTGGAAAAAGGCGACACAGTTTTTTTGACGGAAAGTCCGAACGGAATTGCGCTGTCGCCAAACGACCCCGCGTTTGCAGCGCAGATGGATGCCGCCCGTCGCATCATGAAAAAACGTCGCGCGGTACTCCGTGAACTGGCGAAATGAGTGCGTGGGTTTGGCTGGAAAAACGCATCATTCTTGCGGTACATGATGAACAGCTGAGAGAGCACGGCGGTGCCGTTGGGATTCGTGATGATGGGCTACTCGAATCAGCGCTCGCGCGCCCCGCGAATTTAGAAGCCCATGGAACGCCGGATGTCGCTGAACTCGCCGCGTCGTATGCCATCGATCTCGCAAAAAATCACCCGTTCGTGGACGGCAATAAACGCACGGCGTTTGTCGCAATGGAACTCTTCCTAACGCTAAACCGCACCGACCTCAATGCAGACGATGCCGATTGCGTACTCACCATGCTCGGCGTCGCATCGGGTACGATCAACGAGGCAAGTCTTGCTGTGTGGATTCGTGCGCACAGCAAAAAGCGTAGGCGCTGAATGTGTCGCACGGGAGTGCTTCGACGGGCTAATGGTGAACCTTGACTTCTGGAGCTGTGCCGCTGAAGCGCAATGCTCAAGAAGTGTCACGGCGCTAACTCGCTACCCCATACCCACGAATCTTCCCCAACACAAACTCCCGAACCGCCACCGGCATTTCGACCGCCTCGGTGGAAAATTTCTCGCCGATGTGCTGCGGATCAAACACGCCATCCGCGACAAAGATTGCGCTCATCGCACGCCCCGGTTTGTCTTCAGGAGAATCCACGCCCTCGTGGCGGTAGCCTAGGTCGGCGTTCCATCGGAGTGCGCGTTGCGCGTCTGACTTGTCGTAGCAGAGTTGGAAGCCAAGCATGTTGCCGTCGAAATCTTGCCAGACGTAGAGGTCAAAGAACTCGTCGTGGAACCAGCGGCGGTGTTTGCCGGGTTCGCGTTGGGTAAGATGCGGGACTTCGGTGAGCACGACAGCGCCTATGCGTTCAGTTTGGCGAGCGTGGCGAGAATCTTGTCGGGATCATCGGCCTTGAGAAGTTTCACGGTCTGACCATCGAGATCGGGCAAATTGGTCATCAACACGCGCTGCTTCACGGTCAGCACATTGGCCGGGTGCATCGAAAAATGGCGTAGGCCAAAACCGAGCAACATCCGCGTCAGCTCTACGTCTCCAGCCATTTCGCCGCACACGGTGACGGGCACGCCAGCGGCGTCGGCTTGCCGGATCACGCTCGAAATCAAATGCAGAATCGCCGGATGCAGCGGGTCGTAGAGATGTGCGACGGTGTCGTCGGTGCGATCAATCGCGAGCGTGTATTGGATAAGGTCGTTGGTGCCAATCGACAAAAAATCGAGCGCACGCAAAAACATTGGCAACGCAATGGCAGCAGCAGGAATTTCGATCATGCCGCCGACGAGAATTTTGTCGTTGAATTTCCTACCCTCAGCGCGCAACTGATCTTTGGCGACATCGAGTGCCGCGATAGTTTGTTTCAGCTCGGTGGTGGAGACGAGCATCGGAATCAAGATACGCACATCGCCGTAGCGAGACGCACGCAAGATTGCGCGCAACTGCGTGTTGAACAACTGCGGCTCGGCTAAACAATAGCGAATCGCGCGCAGGCCGAGCGCCGAATGCACATTCGCGTGTTCGGCTCCATCAAGGTTTTTGTCGGCACCGATGTCAAGTGTACGAATCACCACCGGCGAGCCGCGCATGCCTTCGGCGACGATTTTGTACGCGATGAATTGTTCTTCTTCGCTTGGCGAGTCTTTGCGATTCATGAACAAAAATTCGGTGCGGAACAGGCCGATGCCGGTGGCACCCGATTGCTTCACCGCATCGAGATCGGTCGGCAGCTCAATATTGGCGTGCAGTTCCACGAGGGTGCCATCCAGCGTTTCGGCGGCGGCAGTCTTGATACGCGAAAGTTTTTGCCGCTCCAGCTTCCACTGCTTTTGCTTGAGCCGATATTCTGCGAGGACGGTTTCATCGGGCTCAACAATCACCACGCCTTGGGTGCCATCGACGATGATGAGCTCGTCCTCGCGTACCAACTCGCGGGCGGTGTGCAACGCGACGATGGCCGGGATCGCGAGGCTGCGCGCGAGAATCGCGGTGTGGGAAGTCGCGCCACCCACGTCGGTCACAAACGCGGCGACTTGATGATCCTTAAACAAAATCACGTCGGCTGGTGAGAGATCGTGTGCGACTAGGATCGTATCTTCGGCACGCTCGCGCAATTTCTCCGGAACCTCGCCGCCTTGGCCGGTGAGCGCGGCGACCAATCGCTCGGCCACTTGGCGCACATCGGTTTTGCGCTCGCGCAAATACTCATCCTGAACGTCGGCGAAATGCGCGAGCAACTCATCGAGCTGCAATTTCAATGCCCACTCGGCGTTGCACGATTCGCGGCGAATAATTTCGCGTGGCGCCTCGGCAAACGAGGGGTCGTCGAGGATCATGCGATGCACCGTGACGAACGCGGCCATATCCGCCGAGGCATCGCCGCGCGCCTGCGATTTAACGTCCGTTTCCAGCGAATCGAGTTCGCTGCGTACCGTTTTTACGGCCTTATCGAAGCGCTTAATTTCTTTGTCGATGAACGCTTCAGGGATTTGATAGTGATCGACTTCGAACGACGCTCGCGTGACCAAATGCGCATGACCGATGGCGATACCACCGGATACGCCGAGGCCATGGAGCGTAAAGCTCATGGTCGCCTACTCGCCTTCGCCGAATTTATCGTTGATGAGTGCCATCACTGCTTGCATGGCGTCGGCTTCATCTGCGCCATTGGTCTCGATGCCAACCTTGCTGCCTTTGCCGGCCGCCAACATCATCACGCCCATGATGGATTTTGCGTTCACACGTTTGGTGGCCTTGCTGATAAAAACGTCGGCCTGAAAACGGGCGGCGGTCTGGGTGAGCTTGGCCGACGCGCGCGCATGCAAACCAAGCTTGTTAATGATTTCGAGTTCTTGTGTGAGCACTAGCAGCCTCCCGGCATACGAATGACGCCTTCCGTCGCGCCAAATAACGATTTTTCTATCAGCACATCCATCGCCGATTCGCGATAGCTGAGTGCCTTAATGAGCATCGGCAAATTGACACCGGAAATGCCTTCAACATGCCCCGGTTTCAGCAGGCGACAGGCAATGTTTGACGGGGTCGCGCCAAAAATATCGCTCATTACCAACACCCCTTGCCCCTGATCCAAGAACCGCACCAGATCGTGACCTTGGGGCAAAATTGCCTCGGGCTCGTCGTGGATAGTCACCCCCAACTGGCGCAAGTAGAGCGGGCGCTTGCCCATCACATGGCTCGCGCAGTGAATCAAACTTTCACCGAGCGTGCCGTGGGCGACGATTAACAAACCGATCATTTTTTCTGAAACTCAAAGTAGGCTGAAGTGCAGTTTAGCTGATGCACCCCCGCCAACCATTAGGCGAGGTAATGCGTGGCCAGCCACCACACCACGGCGGCGACAAATGCCGAACATGGGATCGTCAAAATCCACGCCCAGACGATGTTGCCGGCCACCCCCCAACGCACTGCCTTGACGTTATTGGCCGAGCCCACACCGATGATGGAGCCGGTGATGGTGTGGGTGGTGGAGACCGCAATGCCAAGTGCTGACGCCGCGAACAAGGTGATCGCGCCACCGGTTTCCGCGCAAAAGCCGCCGACCGGTTTTAGCTTGGTAATTTTTTGCCCCATGGTTTTGACGATCCGCCAGCCACCGAACAAGGTGCCAAGGCCAATCGCGAAATAGCAGGACAAAATGACCCAAGTTGGCACCGGATCCTTGGCACCGATAACGCCGGCGGCAATCAACAACATCCAGATAATGCCAATCGTTTTTTGCGCGTCGTTGCCGCCGTGGCCGAGCGAATAGAGCGCCGCCGACACCAGTTGCAAGCGGCGAAACCAGCGATCCACGCGCTGCGGCGTATTGCGCCGAAATATCCACGATACCAACACCATCAGCACCACGCCCAACACAAAGCCCAGCAACGGTGCGATGAAAATAAAGGCCACGATTTTCAATATGCCGCTGGCAATCAGCGCGCTGGTCCCGGCTTTGGCGACGCCCGCACCGATCAGCCCACCGACCAAGGCGTGGGATGACGACGACGGAATGCCGTACCACCAAGTAATCGCGTTCCATGTGATCGCCCCCACCAGCGCACCCATCACCACAAAGTGATCGACGATGGCCGCGTTAATGGTGCCTTTGCCCACCGCAGCGGCAACGGTCAAGTGAAAAATCATAATCGCCGCGACGTTAAAAAATGCCGCCCACGCCACCGCGTACTGCGGCTTCAAGACGCCGGTAGAAACGACGGTGGCGATCGAATTCGCCGCGTCGTGGAACCCGTTCATAAAATCAAATATCAGCGCCAGAGCGACCAAAAAAACGATCATCTCCATCGACATCGTCAAACCACTCATCGTGAGACCTCGCGTGGTTAGGAATTTTCGAGGACGATGCCCTCGATGAGATTCGCCACATCTTCGCAGCGGTCGGTCACGGTTTCGAGCAACTCATAAACCGCCTTGTGGCGAATTAGCTCGCGCGTATCCGGCTCGTCACGGAACAGTTTCGACATCGCCGAGCGCATCACCCGATCCGCTTCCGATTCCAATGCGTCGATCTCGTTGCAAATTTTCAGCATCGCCTGCGCGTTATCCATGTTCGAGAGCATATCCACCGCTGCCTTCACCTTAACGGCGCAGCCCACACAGATTTCGCCGAGCTTGCGCGCCGAATCAGAGACTTCGCGCACGTCGTAGAGCACCACGCATTCGGCCACGTCCTCCATGATGTCGAGCACATCATCCATTGCGCTTATCAGCTTGTGAATATCATCGCGATCCAGTGGCGTGATGAAGGTGGTATGCAATACGGTAATGGTTTCGTAGGTGATCTTGTCAGCCTTTTTTTCCAAGTCGCTCACGTTGCGCGCGTGCGCCTCGCGGTTACCCATGTCGCGCAGGAACGCGTCGAGCTCTTTCGCACAATCCACCATTAGCGAGGCGTGCGCGCTGAAATACTCAAAAAATCGCCCTTCCTTGGGCATTAAACGTCCGAACATGATGACTCCCTTGCGTAATAAATAGCTATGAAAAACGATCGTTGATTGTATCAGTCTATGTGGATTCGGCTGGTGTCGCCCGCTTGGGCGGAAACGTCACCGTGAAGGTCGTGCCGTGATCGGTCGGCTGTTGTGAGCTCTGAATTTCCAAGCGGGCATCATGGCGCAGCAACGCATGTTTGACGATGGCAAGTCCCAGCCCGGTGCCGCCGCTGGCGCGCGAGCGGCCACGATCCACGCGGTAAAAACGCTCGGTCAAGCGCGGCAAATGTGCCGGTGCGATGCCCTCGCCGTTATCGACTACGCGAAACACTAGCTCTGCATTGGGACGGCGAAACCACTCGACGCGAATCGCGCCGCCATCGGGCGTGTAGCGCACCGCGTTGGTCACCAAATTGCCAAATGCGCTCACTAACTCATCGCGATTGCCGAGCAACCAATCGGCTTTGATGTTGTGCGTAATCGTGTGGCAGCCGGCCGATAAATGCGTCGCATCCACCACTAGCGCGTGAATCAATTCGGGCACGTTGATCGGTGCGGCAGGCTGACGATTGCGCAGATCCTCCAAGCGCGACAGCGTCAGCAAATCCTCCACCAGCCGCTGCATGCGCGCGGTCTGCGTGCTCATGTGCACGAGCGATTTTTCAAGGAGGGCGGCATTGCTGGTACCCGCGTTCGATACCGTTTCCAAAAAGCCCGACACCACCGTCAACGGCGTGCGTAACTCATGCGAAACGTTGGCGACAAAATCGCGGCGCATCACTTCCAGTCGCTCGCGCTCAGACACATCGCGCGATACCAACAAAATTTGTTCCCCGCCAAACCGCACCAGTTGTAGCGATAGCGTCAATTCATGCGTATTGGTGAAGCGCGCCACCAGTGGCTCGTCGAAATTGCGTTGTTCGATATGCGCAATGAATTCCGGCGTGCGGATGAGATCGGTGATGACACGTGAACGGTCGCGCAGCAGCGATAGCCCAAGCTGTTTTTCCGCTGCTGGATTGCACCAAATGAGATGGCAATTTTCATCAAGAATCACCGTGCCATCGGGCAACGCGGCAGCGGCCTGTTGAAAGCGGCTCAGCGTATCGTGCAGCGCTTTTTGTGTTGCACGTTGATTGCGAATTTGTCGTGACAAGCCGCTAAACGCATCACCCCACAGCCCAAACCCGCGCGGGATATTGCCCAGTTGCGGATCGTGCAGCCAGCGCGAAAGCTGCGTAAGTTTGCTCGCGTAATAGGCTAGCCCGCCGAGTGCATACGCGGCCACCAGCGCGAAGCCCGCCGCCGCGCCGAAGCGCCACGCGACCAGCAACGCGCCGACCAGCGCTGCTGCCAGCAGGGTCAACAGCAAACTGATCTGGCTGCGCGCCGTCATCGGCTATTCGCGCGCAAAGCGATACCCACTGCCGCGTACGGTGTGAATCAAATCGTCGTGTTTAGAAGGCTCCAGCGCTGCGCGTAGTCGGCGAATGTGCACATCCACCGTGCGCTCCTCGATAAACACATGATCGCCCCACACCATATCGAGCAGCTGCGTACGCGAATACACGCGCTCAAGATGCGTCAGGAAAAAATGCAGGATGCGAAATTCCGTCGGCCCCATCGGCAAGGTCACGCCGTTGCCGGTCACCTTGTGCGAGGTCGGGTCAAGCTTTAAGCCGTGATATTCGATCACGTCTTGTGTCAGTTCCGGCGCGCGGCGACGCAATACCGCTTTGATGCGCGCATCCAGTTCGCGCAGCGAAAACGGCTTGGTCATGTAATCGTCCGCGCCGCTATCGAGCCCCTTCAGCTTGTCTTCTTCTTCGCCCTTCGCCGTGAGTAAAATGATCGGCAGCGATTTGGTGCGCGAGTCTGCGCGCAACCGCTTGGCAAGGTCAACGCCACTCATGCCCGGCAACATCCAATCAAGCAGCGCCAGATCGGGCAACTCCTGCTGCACCTGCTGCCACGCACTCTCGGCACTCGCGTGCGTCAGCACCCGATAGCCGCCCATCTCCAAATTTATCTGGATCAGATCCTGAATCGCAGGTTCATCTTCAACCACCAAAATGGTCGGGTTCATGTCGTATCCTTGGTTAGCATGCCGCTATGATATTTCAGGTTTGTGAAGGTTATGTGACGGTAGAGGCTGGGCGGCGTTGCGCGGGTTCAAGATATAGTTGCGGCAACGCGCTCGTTAGCGACAGGGGTGTGGCCCAAAGCTTGTTCTGCCGCATACGTTTGGGTCAAGGGGAGTTCCATGAAATATCTGCTGTCAATCTTGTTTCTGATTTGCACCGGTGCCATTGCTGGCGATTACCACGACTCCCGCGTCGACACCTACGATCCAGCGAGTGGCTTGTATTACAAATCGGTCTATTTCCAAGCAAAGGAGAAGAGCTTTCTCAGTTCGTCCACGCAAAGATCCACGATAAATATTAATATCTTTGATCCTGTGAGCGGTACTTCAACGTTACTTTTCAAGGATGCGCAGAAGGTTGGCATTTCCGTTGTGCTCGTCGAATCTGGGTTCAAGGACGGGACAGTGCAGTTCAATGGGGGCAGTTACTCAAGCGTACCTGCGATGAACAACGCGCAAATCGAAAAAAGGGAACCGAGAAACAAGCTGTTAGTTGGTGTCCCGAACAATGAGGCAAATGAATTGACGTTATTCGTGTCGGACAAAAAAGGTGTCGGCCTGAAGAAGTTGGTGACGCTACCCGCTAAGGCAGATTGGCACATTGATGTAAAGAATTCAAAACTGCGGGTAGTAAATCAGACTGGCACTGGCATACAGATTGACAGCTATGAATGGTGACGCGAGGGCTAAGCTGATCGATGGCGTAGAGCATCGAGTTTCATTGGACCAATCATGACCACCAAAGAACAACTAACCGCCTTCATCGCCACCGAATTCCCGCAAACAAAATGCAAAATTGAAGCCGTCGGTGATCGTGGTTCAACCATCGTTCATCCCGTCGGTGCCGCCGAGTTGCGTCCCGGCGGCACGGTATCTGGCCCCGTGCTGATGACGGTCGCGGACGTGGCGTTATACGTCGCGATCCTCGGTGAAATCGGTATCGTGCCGTTAACGGTGACCACCAGCCTCACCATCAATTTCCTGCGCAAGCCCGCCGCCGACAAGAGCATCGTCGGCGTGTGCAAACTCATCAAGGTCGGCAAAACGCTGGCGGTGGGCGAGGTGTCGCTGTATTCGCAAGGCTCGGACGAGGTGGTGGCGCATGTGGTGGGCACGTATTCCATTCCGCCGCGCGGCAAGTAAAGCGGCACCGAACGCCCCAGAAAACGCGCTACCCTTTGCCGTATCATTGCACTCCCCGTAACGAAAGAATTTCATGGCTGGCCTTACCCCCACTTCTCCGCGTCCGACTGAGCTGAAGCTCCATCAAAAATCGCGCGAACTAGAAATCGCGTTTGACGATGGCAAGTTGTTTCGCTTGTCGTGCGAGATGCTGCGTGTGCACTCGCCCTCGGCCGAGGTGCGCGGACACGGGCCGGGGCAGGAGGTGTTGCAGGTCGGCAAGAAGAATGTCGAGATCAAGGCGATTGAACCGGTCGGCACTTATGCGGTGAAGCTGGTGTTTTCCGATGGTCACGATACGGGGCTGTATTCGTGGGATTTTCTCTACGACTTGGGCGATAAGCAGGACACGTATTGGCAGACTTACCTTGCGCGCATCCACGCGGCGAAGGCGAGCCGCGACTAGCCATGACTGATTCCGCCAAGACCACGCACTTCGGTTTTCAGGAAGTGCCGGAGGGGCAAAAATCGAGCAAGGTGCGCGAGGTGTTCGCGTCGGTCGCGCCGAGCTACGATGTCATGAACGATCTGATGTCGGGCGGCATGCACCGGCTGTGGAAAAAATTTACGGTTGATCTCGCCAACGTGAAGCCGGGCGAAAAAGTGCTGGATGTGGCGTCCGGTTCCGGTGATTTGGCGATGGCGTTTGCCAAGGCCTCGGGGGCGGCGAACGTGTGGCAAACGGACATTAACGAAGCGATGTTGAAGGTCGGCCGTGATCGGCTCATCAATCACGGCTTGGCGTTACCGAACGCCTTGTGTGACGCGGAACAATTGCCGTTTGCCAGCGAATCGTTCGACCTCGTGACGGTGGCGTTTGGTCTACGCAACATGACGCATAAAGATGTGGCGCTGGCTGAAATGACGCGGGTGCTAAAGCCTAGTGGACGGCTACTGGTGTTGGAGTTTTCCAAGGTGCACGAAGCGCTGAAAAAACCGTACGACTTGTATTCGTTCAATCTGCTCCCACTTATGGGCAAATGGGTGGCGAAAGACGAGGCCAGCTATCGCTATTTGGCGGAATCGATTCGCATGCACCCCGATCAGGAAACACTGAAGACGATGATGGAAACAGCGGGGCTCGCGCGGGTAGAATATTTCAATCTCACGGCGGGCGTGGTGGCATTACACAAAGGTGTGAAAATTTAGGGTGAATCTTTTCCGATCAATCTCGTCTTAATTGTGATTGCTTTTGATTTTTTGAACAGGAGACAACATGAAAACATTTTTAACCAGTAGTTTGATTGCGCTGTTTGCGTTAGGCGCAGTGGGTTTTTCCACCGATGCCGATGCGGCCAAACGTTTTGGCGGCGGCAAATCCACCGGCATGCAGCGCGAGTCGGTGAAGAAGGATGTCGCGACACCGCCGAAGGCAGCGACCCCACCAGTAGCCGCACCAGCAGCAGCCGCAGCAGCGCCAGCCGCGATGGCCGCACCGAAAACCGGCATGGCTAAATGGCTCGGCCCTCTGGCTGGTCTCGCCGCTGGCGGCTTGTTGGCGTCGATGCTCATGGGTGGCGGCTTTGATGGCCTGAAAATCTTGGACATGCTGATGATGGCAGGTATCGCGTTTGCGTTGTTTATGCTGGTTCGCGCGTTTATGCAGAAGCGAGCAGCAGCGGCTGGTGGCTCCACGGGAAATGGCGGTAACGGCATGCAGTACGCCGGTGCTGGCACTGCCGCCGCCGGTGGCATGGGTGGCAGCTATGCGCCACCCGCACCCGTCAGCTACGCCCCACCCGCCGACGCCTCCGGTCGGATCGTCGCTCCCGTAATTGGCAGCGGCCTCGCCAGCGGCCATGCATCCGTCGCTGAAATCGAAGCGGCCACCATCAACCCACGCATTCCGTCCGATTTTGATGTGGTGCCGTTTGAACGCCAAGCGCAGTCGGGCTTCATTCGTCTGCAAGCCGCTAACGACGCGAAAGATTTGAACGACATTCGCGACTTCACCACACCGGAAATGTTTGCCGAAATCTCGCTGCAAATGAGCGAGCGCGGCAACGTCGCGCAACGTACCGAAGTGTCGTCACTTGCTGTGCATGTGCTCGAAGTCACCACCGAAAACAATCGTGCGGTTGCCAGCGTGCGTTACAGCGGCGCGATTCGTGATGCGTCCGATCCGCAGCCAGAAGCGTTCGACGAGGTATGGCATGTGGTCAAAGATTTGAGCGACAAAGACGCCACTTGGCGGATCGCGGGCATTCAACAACTCGTGTGATGTTGCAAGCACCGATCATCAAGCTGTTCAATCGCGTGCTGTCGGATTACCCGATGGCACGCGAGAAATTAAAGCCGCATATCGGCAAAGTGATCGAAGCCAAGGTTGGGCCACTCACCACTCGCATGCGCATTGATCGGCATGGTGAAATGGAGTTGGTGGGTGCCGGTAGCGATTCGGTAAATGGCGCAAACCCCGCGCCAGCCGTGGCGTTTCAGATATCGCTAGCGCTATTGCCGCGCCTCGCACGTCAAGACGAAACCGCGTTTTCCGCGATCCAATTCAGCGGCGACAGCGAACTGGCAGCAACGCTATCCACCATCGCACGCAACGTCGAATGGGACATTGAAGAAGATCTAAGCCTGGTGGTTGGCGATGTCGCCGCGCGTCGCGCGGTGGGTGGCGCACGCGACCTAAAGCAATGGGGCGACGACGCAGCATCGCGACTCACCGCCAACGTCGCCGAATATCTCACCGAAGAAAAGCGCGCCTTCACCACCACGCGCGAGCTAGAAAATTTGGCACTCGCCAACGAAACCCTCCGCGACGACATCGCCCGCCTCGAAGCGCGCCTCGCGCAATTGCAAGCCACCGCCGCTTGACACCAAAGCCGCCATCACTGTTGCGCCGCATCGCCCGCACGCTACTGTCCATCCCCGTCGCCATCTGGCTGCTATTCGAGGATTGGATATGGAACAACATGCTGGCGCTCATGGCCTACGTCGGCAAGCTCCCGCCCATCGCATGGGGTGAGCGGCAAATCGCCAAGGCACCTCCGTACGTCGCGCTGATCGCATTCCTCATCCCCGCCGCCGTACTGCTGCCATTCAAACTACTCGCGTTTTGGCTCATCGCGCAGGGGCAAGCCGCGTTAGTCGCACTCGTCTTCATCATCGCCAAAATCATCGGCACCGCATTCTTAGCCAGAATTTTTTCGCTCACCAAACCAGCACTTCTCACCATCGTCTGGTTTCGCCGCAGCTACGAATGGTTGACCGCGTGGAAAGAGCGGCTGTACGCATACATGCGTGCGTTGCCATCATACGTGTGGATGCGCGAACGCATGCGCGCGATGCGCGTGGAATTCAAGGGTTGGTGGCGGCGGGTGCGGAGTTAACGGATTGTAGGATGGGTGGAGCGTAGTGATACCCATCAATGCGCGCGACGAGATGATGGGTATCGCTACGCTCCACCCATCCTACGCGCACGTGCAACCGCGCTCCGTAGTCGAGCGTCATGTTGCGAAGCTACCTGACAAGCTGCGTCCAATCTCGCGGACTTTCCCACGCGCCGCGCTGCAAAACATCCGCCCCTTTCTAAAGGGGGCAAGCCATCACGGTGCGTTGCATCGAGGCGCTTGGGGGATTTTCGAACGCGGCACATCGCCAAACGCCAATATCCACGGGGTGTTTGCGGAAAATCATCGTGATGTGTGCAACAACAATTCGCCATCTGGCATGTTGCGCAATGTGTCGGACGGGCGCCGATGCGCCAGCTTCACACTAAACCTCATCGTTTTCCAGTGATGGCCTTGAAAGTGGCGTGGATGCTTGAGTTTTGTGGAGTGAACAATCGGCGAAAGACGTGAGTGCGCGCACATGCATGCGTGGGTGCGAGATTTCGCTTACGACCACCGGAAAAAATTGCCGAACTCAGGTTATTTTTTTTACTTTTGGCGGCGGCAAAAAATTGCTCTTCGATACCACCTTCTGCCCCGTTTGTTTTTCCAAATCGTCCTTGGCTCTTTTCGCCACGCGCCCGCCCGCCACGCCCGCTTTGGCATTTTCTTGCAAGCCTTGCGCCACTTGTCTTTCCGCGATTTGCCGACTTGAGAGTTCAGCCAGCGCGGTAAAAATCAACTCCGCCTCGCTCGTGTGGTCGCGCAGGTTTTGCGTTTTCAATGCTTTCAACGCCTTGTGCTCCTTCACCGCCAACCCGGTCCACTCTTGGTGAATGACATTCGTCAACAGCGCAAATTCGTCCGCGCCTTCCACGCCGTGTGTCTTCCCGAATTTTTTCCGCGAGTCAGTCAGCTTATTGCGCGTCTCTTGCCCCGTCATGCGCTGCTGAATCCACTTCTCGCTACACCCCAGCTTCTGCCAGTTATCGCGGGCGCGATCCAAGCTTTGCGCCGGGTCGGCGATTTCTTGCATCCGCTCGTAGCCTACTTTGGCAAGCCATTGCTTGAAGGGCTCGGCCTTCGGGGAGGGGATGGACTGAACTAGGCGCAACAGTGTTTGCACGTCTGCTGCATCGGTTTCGCGCTCTTTGCCATCTCCGGAGCGCATTTTCAACTGTCCGATTTTTTCGGACACTTCACTGCCCTCTTTGCGCAGCTTGGCTTTCAGGTCGCTCCAATACTTGCGAGGACGCGCAGACTCCGAGCGCAGGTCGAGAATGACTCCGCGCAATGGCGCGACCCCCGTTCGTGTAAACGTTCGCATTGCCGCCAGCAGATCGGAGGGCGTCGAGTCCATGAACTGATCAATGCGAACGTATGCGATTCGGTCATTAAGCTCTTGAGCCAAGAATGTAGGCGCAACGACAACAGCGCGTCGTAGTACTAGGTGGCTCAGTTCACGCATAGCTGCCCTCTCCACCGTCACAGTAACTGACGAATCGACCGCCCCGTGTAGCAGACCCACAACCGCCATCAGCGAGGGCCCGCGAACATCCCAGTTATCAATCCTGATGAGTCGATCACCGCGCACAATCCCCGCAGCAGCAGCAGGCCCGTCTGGCACCACGCCAACGATCATGACCCCCTCTACGGAATAGCTAATTTCGAGGCCTAGTCCGCCTTGAGGCGTAGCGCCAGCGTCATTGGCACTAAGGTAGCGAGAGCGATCACCAAGTGATCTTGTCATTCCGATCATGCAAGACTCCGCAAGCGCATCAGCATCGCCCCGGGAGAGCGTCTTCAGGTGATTTTCCAGAAACACTTGACCATGCAAAGGTGACCACCTCGCGGTGCCCTCGACGCAAGCCAGAGGGTCGGTGACGAGCCGCTCTGTTTCTGATTTGGCAGCGCCCAACCTCAATCCCCATCCCGGCCTTCTCGATCACCCGCCACGCAAAACAAAACCCTACTCCTTCTCCGCCCCCGCAATCTTCTTCAACTTCGCCATCCGCTCTTCCAAAAAGTGAATCGAGGTCGCGCCCGCAATAAACGCCGCATCATTGAGCAATTCTTGATGCAGCGGAATGTTGGTGTAGATGCCTTCAACGACCATTTCGGAAAGTGCCGTGCGCATGCGCGCCATGGCTTGTTCGCGGGTGTCGCCGTGGGCGATGACTTTGGCGATGAGTGAGTCGTAGTAGGGTGGCACGAAGTAGTCGGCGTAGACGTGCGAATCGACGCGAATGCCTGGCCCGCCGGGGACGTGGAAGCGGGTGATGCGGCCGGGGGAGGGGACGAAGGTGGTAGGGTGTTCGGCGTTGATGCGGCATTCCATGGCGTGGCCGCGTAGCGTGATGTCTTTTTGCCGATAACGTAGGCGGTAACCCGCTGCGACGCGGATTTGTTCTTGCACAATATCGACGCCAGTAATCATTTCCGAGACCGGATGTTCAACCTGCACGCGCGTGTTCATTTCGATGAAATAGAACTCGTCGTTCTCGAATAAAAATTCAAACGTACCTGCACCGCGATAGCCCATTCTTACGCACGCGTCGGCGCAGCGCTCGCCGATTTTGTCGCGAATTTTTGGCTTCAGTTCTGGGGCGGGGGCTTCTTCGATAATTTTCTGGTGACGGCGTTGCATCGAGCAATCGCGCTCCCACAAAAAAATCGCGTTTTTGTGTTCGTCGGCCATCACTTGAATTTCGATGTGGCGCGGGTTCTCCAGAAATTTTTCCAGGTAGACCATCGGGTTACCAAACGCGGATAGCGCTTCGGCCTTGGTCATTTGTACCGCGTTCACCAGCGCGGCTTCGGTGTGCACCACACGCATGCCGCGCCCGCCGCCGCCGCCTGCTGCCTTGATGATGACGGGGTAGCCCACTGCGGCGGCGATTTTGCGGATTTCTTTGGGGTCGTCAGGCAGCGCGCCGTCCGAGCCCGGGACACACGGGATGCCGACTTTCTTCATCGCCGCTTTCGCTGCAACTTTGTCGCCCATCATGCGAATGTTTTCTGGTTTCGGGCCGATGAACACGAAGCCAGAATTTTCCACGCGATCTGCGAAGTCGGCGTTCTCGGACAAGAATCCGTAGCCGGGATGAATCGCCTGCGCGTCGGTTACTTCGGCGGCACTGATGATGGCGGGGATGTTGAGATAGCTGTCTTTCGACGGTGGCGGGCCGATACAGACCGACTCGTCGGCGAGCATGACGTATTTCGCATCGGCGTCGGCTTCGGAATGCACCGCGACGGTTTTGATGCCGAGTTCACGACAGGCGCGCTGAATGCGTAACGCGATTTCACCACGATTGGCGATGAGAATTTTTTCAAACATTGCCCCAGTTTTGGGGCTAGAGCCGAACACTGCCATGAGTTGTGCCTTGGTTGCTGCGACTTATTCGATGATAAAAAGCGGCTGCCCGTACTCGGTGGGTTGGCCGTTTTCAATCAGGATCGCCTTCACAACACCGGACGCATCGGATTCGATTTCGTTGAGCAGTTTCATCGCCTCAATAATGCACAGCGTTTGCCCCTTGGTGACCGCTTGGCCAACTTCGACGAATGATGGCGAGCCGGGCGAGGGCGAGCGGTAGAAGGTGCCGACCATGGGTGACTTGACGGTGTGGCCGGTTTGCACAGCAGCCGCAGCAGGTGCGGCCACCGGGGCAGGCGCACCATTGAAATCGCCCGGCACCATGATCGAGGTCGGTGCCATCGGCTGCATGAACTGGCCGCCATTACCGGTGCGGCTGATGCGTACTTTTTCTTCGCCTTCGGTGATCTCTAACTCGGCGATGCCGGATTGCTGAACGAGGTCGATCAGCGTTTTGATTTTGCGTAGGTCCATTGTGGCTCCTTGGGGCGTGCAGCTAATAAGCGAACGCGAACCGACGCAACCCTGGGTTGCGCCGCAACTGCCGTATTATTTTTTGCTAGATTTATCGGGGGCCAAGCGGCGGACGGCGGCCTCCAACGCGAATTCGTATCCATCTGCACCGAGGCCGCAAATCACGGCGACGGCTAAATCAGAGAAATACGAGTGATGCCGAAACGCCTCGCGGGCGTGGACATTCGACAGGTGGACTTCGATAAATGGGACCGCTACACCCGCCAACGCGTCCCGAATGGCGACGCTGGTGTGGGTGTAGGCTGCAGGGTTGATAACGATGAAGGCCACGTTATCGGCGCGGGCAGCGTGGATGCGGTCGATCAGCGCGCCTTCGGCATTGGCTTGGAAGGTGTCGAGCTTGCAACCCAATGCTTTCGCGCGAGATTGTAAACGGGCGTCGATTTCTTTTAGGGTAACCGTGCCGTATTTCGCAGGCTCGCGCGTGCCAAGCAGGTTGAGATTGGGGCCGTGCAGTACTAAAATTTTGTGCATAAGAAACAGTTTGCCCTAGTTTCCCGCCCATTGTCGAGTTTTTGCGGGAAGTTGACGAGCCAGACACAGGGCGTGCTGATGCGTGCGCGGGGGCGATCTGTGCTATGAAAATCGTCTTGGGAAAGCGGGGAATGAGGTGCACCGTCCCGGTGGGAAATTACGTTGGGGATGGCGGGCGCGACCGGAAAGTATGTTTTGTGTTTTTGAAAATGCAGCCTCAAATGCTAATTGCGCGGCGTTAATGTATTTTTGCGTTACTTTGGCAGATTTTTAAGCAGTATCGCCTCAAAATCCGCCTCGCCAACCACCCCGAGCTTCGCGAATACCACTTCACCACCGGGCGCCACCACGATCGTGTGCGGCAACAGTCCAAGTCGATTTCCCAACCGCTTGGAAAGCTCGATTGCGCCCGCTTCGTCGGGCAATAGTGGGTAATTCACGACCAGCTTCTTTTCAAATTTAACGACATTTGCCTGAGAATCGGCGGCGATGCCGACAATTTGCACGCCTTTCTCACCAAGTTTGGTTTGCAGCCGGGCAAAGATCGGCATCTCTTCTAGGCACGGCGCACACCAAGTCGCCCAAAAATTTATCACCAGCAACTTCTTTTGCCACTGCCCCAAAGACACATTTTTCCCGTCCGCGCCAACGAAACTGGTTGAGTACAACACGCTGGGCGTGATCCCGATGGTCGAAACCGGCGTCGCGGCAACATCACTAGCACTCGAAAACACCGGTGCGACTAGTTTGTCTTGCTCGGCTTTCGCGTGCGGCTTGCTTTGGCCGGACCACCAGCCGACGCCAAGCGCCGCACCCGCCAGCGTCAGCACCACGCCTACGCCGAGCGCCATCACCAATTTCGGGTTACTCACGGCGCGCGCTTAACGAGGTCAGCGATGCTTGAAGGTTTGCGACCACCATCTCCGCCCGGCTCAACAGCCTCGTTTGAGCCGACGGTTAGCACGACATCTTGCTTCACCGGCGGGTAACACACGCCCGCATCTGCACAGCCTTGGGACGTGAGTTTGAGCCTGATTTTGTCGCCGGGGTTCAGGTGCGTCGCCTTTGCCACGCTTGTGATCGGCAGAAGCACGCGCACACTTTTGCGATAGGTTTCCACCCGCCCAAAGGTCGCGTCCTGTTTCATTTTTCCAGTCGGCAGTACCGCCTTGCCGAGCTTCGCGCCCTCAATCGCATCGAAATGAAAACGCTTGCGATAGAGGTAGTAGCCATCGGCAATTTGGTACGTCAGGGCGACGGTCTTGGCATCCTTGAATTGCGCGCTGACGCGAAATGCCTGTTCGGCCGGTAGCAATTCCGGCTCAGATGCCGTCGCTACGACCGCCCACAACAGCAAAATAACCCCACTACTAAGTTTCATCCTCAATCCAATTCAAATAAGCCGCTAACCCGCGTTCGACCGGGAACGCGATCAACTCTGGCACGTCATACGGGTGAAGACCACGAATGGTTGTCTCAAGTTCAACATAGCGCGTATCGGTGGTTTTGATAAGCAGCGTCACTTCACTCGCGACTTCGATCTTGCCCTGCCAACGATAAACCGACGACCCGGCGGGCATTACATGTACACAAGCAGCCACACCCGCTTCGACTAACGCACGTCCCAGCTTTACAGCTTGGTCGTGGTCAGGTAGTGTGGTGATTGAAAGTAGCGCCCCCATATAATCAACTCCAGTTCCAACACCGGATTTCCGTAATGCGTTTTCTAATTATCGCCGTTTTGCTCTCCTTCCCGCTTGCCGAGGGCGCGGTGCTTTATCACCTCTCGACTGGGCCGAACGGTCATGGCGGCTGGGTGCTGGCGTGGCTGGTGTTTGCGGCGTTCGCGGGCGTGGTGCTGATTAAGCAGGCACGCTTCTCACTGCTCTCGCGCCTCACCAGCGCGTTCGCGCAAGGGCAGTTTTCGCTCGCGGCATTTATTGATAGCTTTCGCACGGTGCTCGCGGGTTTGTTGCTGATTTTTCCGGGAATTATTTCCGATGTGATGGCGATGATTTTATTGCTCATCCCCGTGCGTGAGCCGGTGCTCACGAGTGCGCGGACGCGGTCATCGCCACCTGCGCGAACCGGCGGCACCATCGACGGCGAGTTTCGCCGCGAAAATTAGTCGCGAATCTGCTCCAGAAAATCGCGCACCGTCGGGTACCGCAACACCACCCGCAACTCCTGCTTCATGCGCGCGTTGCTGATGCGCCGTGATTCGCTCATAAACGACAGCATCGCCGCGCCAATTTTTTCGCACGCCTCAGATCGTGGCACACGCGGCGCGCGCGGCAGCTTGAAATGATCGGCGACCAAATCAAAATACGCGCCCATCTTCATGTCTGAATCATCGACCACGTTATAGACGCGATTCGGCAGCCCGAGCATTGCCGCCACCGCCGCGCGCGCAAGATCATCGGCGTGAATATGATTGGTAAACACATCATCGCCATCCACCAATGCTGGCGTGCCTTTGTGCAAGCGCTCAATCGGCAAGCGATCGGCCGCATAAATCCCCGGTGCACGCAGGATCGACACGCAGACGCCGGAACGTGCACCCCATGCCCGCAATACCGTCTCAGCACTCACCCGTCGCACTGCGCGCGCTGAACTTGGCTTCACCGGGCGCGTCTCATCAATCACTGCCCCAGCGCAGTCGCCATAGACGCCGGTGGTGCTAATGTAGATTAGGCGCTGTGGTAGCATCCCCGCAAGTCTTGACGAGAGTGCGGCCAGTAGATTGTTGGTGTGTGTATCAATCTGCCCCGTCGATGGTGGCGGCGCAAAATGGAACACGGTAGAGACAAGCCCGGCGAGTCGCGCGAGTGATTGGCGATTGGTCAGGTCAGCAAACACCGGTGTGGCACCGATGGAGCGCGCGAACGCGGCACGTGCCTCGTTACGCACCAGCACCACTACCCGATAGCGCGGTATCAGCAACTTCGCCACACGCGCCCCGA
Organism: Burkholderiales bacterium; assembly: GCA_043744255.1. Taxonomy (GTDB): domain Bacteria; phylum Pseudomonadota; class Gammaproteobacteria; order Burkholderiales; family Usitatibacteraceae; genus UKL13-2. Next base: position 24,698 of record JAYTVA010000123.1, read on the forward strand.
CATCACCGAAACCCACGATTAAAATTGTTTGTCGCATTGTGCGGCGAGTATAAATTAGCCTACTTCTTTGCCCACCGAAAGCATCATGAGCACGCAAGAGTTTTGCATCACCTTGAAACCCTCCGGCCACACCTTCAACGCAGCGGCTGATGAAACGATTCTCGAAGCCGCGTTGCGCCACGGCATCGGCCTGCCGTATGGTTGCCGCAACGGCGCCTGCGGTTCGTGCAAAGGCAAAATTGTCAGCGGCGATTTTGACTATGGCGTGTATCAGGAGCGCACCCTGCGCCCGGAAGAAAAAACGGCGGGCAAGGCATTGTTTTGCGTCGGCAAAGCGTGCTCAAACCTGACGTTGGAAGTCAAAGAAATCGGCGGTGCGGGCGACATTCAAACTCGTACCATGCCGTGTCGCGTCGAGAAAAAAGAAAACGTGGCGCCCGATGTGGCGGTGCTCACCTTGAAATTGCCTGCGCAGGAGCGGTTGCAGTTTCTTGCCGGGCAATACCTCGACATCCTGCTCAAGGATGGCGGACGGCGCAGCTTTTCGATGGCCAACGCGCCGCATCGCGATGGTTATATCGAGATCCACATTCGCGAAATTCCCGGTGGGCAATTCACGCCGTTCGTGTTCCATGAAATGCGTGACCGCGCGATCCTGCGATTTGAAGGTCCACACGGCACATTTTTTCTGCGTGAAGATTCCGACAAGCCGATTATTTTCATGGCCGGTGGCACCGGCTTCGCGCCGATCAAAGCAGTGTTGGAACACGCGTTCTACACCCACATTGATCGCGAAATGGTGCTGTACTGGGGCTGCCGATCATTGCAAGATTTGTACATGGCCGAACTGCCCGCGCAGTGGGCGCGCGAGTATCCCAACTTCACCTTCATCCCCGTGCTCTCCGCGCCCAAGTCAGAGGATAATTGGCAAGGCCGCGTAGGTTTGGTGCATCAGGCCATCGTCGATGACTTCGCGAGTCTTGCCGGTTATCAGGTCTACGCCTGCGGTGCGCCGGTTATGATCGAAACCGGTCAGGCCGCATTCGCCGCACGTGGTCTGCCTGACGATGAATTTTTTGCTGATTCATTTACGTATTCCCCTCCGCTTTTATCTTCATCCACCTCAACCACTTCCACCGAAGGAGCTGCAAATGATTAAAGTTGGCGACACGCTACCCGATAGCGTCTTGAGCGAATTTATTGCGGTTGAAACCGAAGGCTGCGCGCTCGGCCCGAACAAATTCAATGTCAAGGACTTGGTCAGGGGCAAAAAAATTGTCGTGTTCGGCCTGCCCGGTGCGTTCACGCCCACTTGCTCCGCAAAACACGTCCCCGGCTTTCGCGATCACATCAATGATTTCAAAGCCAAGGGCGTCGATGAAATATGGTGCGTCTCGGTCAATGACGCTTACGTCATGGGTGCTTGGGCGAAAGAGCAGCAAACGCAGGGCAAGGTGCGCATGTTCGGCGATGGCTCGGGCACGTGGACACGCGCGCTCGGTCTCGAAATGGATGCCACTGCTTACGGCATGGGCATGCGTATGAAGCGATTTTCGATGTTGGTGCAAGATGGCGTCGTCAAAGCATTCAACCTCGAAGCGCCGGGTAAATTTGAAGTGTCAAACGCCGAGACCATGCTCACGCAGGTGTAGGCATTAGGGAAAAACTAGGATGGCTAAACCGAAAATTTTCATCGACGGCGAACACGGCACCACCGGGTTATTGATCCGCGATTTGCTGCGCGCGCAAAGTGATGTCGAGGTCATTAGCATCGCCACCGACAAACGCAAAGATGTCGCTGAGCGCAAACGACTGCTCAATGCTGTTGATCTCACCATCTTGTGTTTGCCCGACGATGCCGCCAAGCAATCAGTGGCAATGATCGACAACCCCAACGTACGCGTCATTGATGCCAGCACCGCGCATCGCATCGCGCCGGGTTGGGCATTCGGTTTTCCGGAACTCACGCGCACGCAAGCCGACGCCATCCGTGTCAGCAAACGCGTCGCCAATCCCGGCTGTTGGTCTACGTGCTTCATTGCGTTGATGCGTCCGCTAATCGACGCCGACTTGATCCCCAAAGATTTCGCCGCGACCACTTGGGGGGTATCGGGCTACAGCGGTGGCGGGCGGCAAATGGTCGAAGCGTTCGAGCTACCCGACGGTGCCAACGCGCAAACCAAATTCATCGCCTACGGTATGAAACTCGCGCACAAACACCTGCCCGAAATGCAGCACTACACCGGCCTCACCCACGCACCGGTGTTCACGCCATCTGTCGGTGCGTTTCGGCAGGGCATGTTGGTAGAAGTGCCGATTGCGCTGTGGTCACTGCCGAAAAAAGTAACCGGCATTGAGTTGCACGCGGCACTCAGCGCGCATTACGCAGGCTGCGAATTCGTCAGCGTCAAACCCTACACCACTGAGCCGCCCGCCGAGTTGAGCCCGGAAACGCTCAACGATACCAACTGGCTCGAACTCTACGTTTTCGATAATCCGAAAAACGAACACGCGGTGTTAGTCGCGCGTCACGACAATCTTGGTAAGGGTGCAGGGCGCGCGGCGTTGCAGAATGCGGCGTTGATGTTGGGGCTGAAATAGTTGCTGCCTACGCGCAGGGAGCATCGCGCCCTGATCTATTGCACAACGAAACTCTCGCCGATATTTTTGCAGCCACCGCAGCGCGTATCCCGCAAAAAATCGCACTTCGTTTTGCCAACGAAACACTAACCTACGCAGAGCTCGATGCGCGTGCAAATGCAATTGCAACCGCGTTGCAAGCGCGCGGTGCCGTCGCGGGGCGCATCATTGGCCTGTGGCTGCCACGCGGCATTGATTTACTTGTTGCGCAACTCGGCATCGCCAAAGCTGGCTGTGCATGGTTGCCGTTTGATGCCGATACGCCGCCGGATCGGATTGGTGTTTGCCTGACTGACGCCGACGCACTTGGCCTCGTCACGAGCGATGCCTGCGCCGCGATTTTTTCGCAGACGGTTGATGCGCGTCCGTGCTTTGTTTTTGAAGCGCAACTGAGCGCAAGTAATGCGCCGCCGCGCGACGTGCAACCGCATCACCCTGCTTACGTCATCTACACCTCCGGATCAACGGGAAAACCAAAAGGCATCGTCGTCAATCAAGCCTCGATCTGCCATTTCCTGCGCAGCGAAAACGCAGTGCTTGGCGTACGCGAAACCGATTTGGTTTATCAAGGTTTCTCGGCGGCGTTCGATATGTCGTTTGAGGAAATTTGGATTTCGTATTTGGTCGGTGCGAGCTTGTGGATTGCGCCGAAGGAAGTGGTTGCCGATCCCGACGCGCTGGTGGCCGCGATTGAGCGTGAACGCATCACCGTGTTGCACGCCGTACCGACGTTGCTGGCGCTGTTTCCGCGCGACGTTGCCACACTGCGCATCATCAATCTCGGTGGCGAAGCGTGTCCCGATACACTCGTTGATCGCTTTGCTGCGTCGGCCACTTCCGCCTCATCTGCCACACCAGCCGCTACACACCCGCAGCGGAAACTGTTCAACACCTACGGCCCCACCGAGGCCACCGTGTCAGCAAGCCTCGCCGAATTAACGCGCGGCACACCCGTCACCATCGGTACGCCACTCCCGAATTACGCGATGCTGGTGCTCGGTGTGGATGACGCCAATCGCGATCAGGTGTTGGCGACCGATGAGGTCGGGGAGTTGTGCATCACCGGCCCCGGTGTGGCGGTCGGTTATTTGGGTCGGCCTGAACTCACGGCGCAGAAATTTATTGCCAATCCGATTGCAGCAAATGCGCACGACCCGGCCACGCATGCGCGCCTATATCGCACCGGCGATCTCGCGCGCATCGACGCAAACGGACAAGTGCATTGCCTCGGTCGCGCCGACGATCAAATAAAAATTCGTGGCTTTCGCGTTGAGCTGGGTGAAATCGAAGCAGCATTAGTCGAGCAGCCGGGCGTGGGCACCGCAGCCGTGTTGCTCAAAAATATCGGCGGCGTCGATCAACTTATTGCCTATGTTGTTGCCGAAGGTGACGCGAACACCAACGCTTGGAAGTCCGCACTCAAGTCACGCCTGCCGCCGTACATGGTGCCCGGCATCATCACCTGCCTCGATGAGATGCCGCGCCTGTTGTCCGGCAAGATTGATCGCAAGGCACTGAAGGCACGCGAACTGGCGGTGCCGGTAGCCGATGGCGAGTCGGACACACCCGCAAACCCCACTGAACACGCGCTGTTTCAGGCATTGCACGTCTTGATGCCCGGCCAAACGCTGCGACTCAGCAGTGATTTTTTTACCGATCTTGGCGGCCACTCACTACTCGCCGCGCGCCTCGTTTCCACCCTGCGTACCCATCCGCAATACGCAACCGTCACCGTTGGAAAAATTTATACCGCACGTACCGTGGGCGCGATTGCCGAGGTGCTCACGCAACTCAAATCTACCGAACCCGCTACACCGCATGCGCCGCCAACGACCGCATCTGCTGTGCGTCGCTTCTGGTGCGGCCTCGCGCAAGCCGCGTGCGTCCCACCGCTGGTGTGCCTACGCATGGCGCTGTGGTTGGCACCGTTTTTCACCTATCACTTGCTGACTGCCGACGATGCCGATTCAACCATCATCGCCTTCGCAACCGCGCTGGCCGTGCATCTTGGCGTATTGATCGCGACCTTCCCCATCGCCATCATCGGCAAGTGGCTGCTATTGGGGCGCTTGCAGCCGGGGCGGTATCCGCTATATGGGTTCACGTTTTTTCGCTGGTGGTTAGTAGATCGTTTGAGTGAAATCCCACCGCGCCATTTGCTGTCCGGCAGTCCGCTGCATGTTTGGTACTGGCGCTTGATGGGTGCAAAAGTTGGTCGCGACGTGATGATGGGCGCACTGTCATTGCGCGCGCCTGACCTCGTCACCATAGGCGATGGTGCCAGCATCGGTACCTCAGTCAATCTGGAAAACATACGCGTTGAAGGCGATCAACTCATCGTCGGCGCAATCGAGATTGGCCGCGATGGTTACGTCGGCTCGTACTGCGCCATTGAGGGCGACACACGCATCGATGACGACGCGCGCCTCGATAGCCTCTCGGCGTTGGCGCGAGGCGAACGCATTCCGGCGGGCGAGGTGTGGCTCGGCTCTCCCGCGCGGCGTATCGGTGAGAACGACACTGGGCGCATGCCACCGCGCGTGGCCGTCGGCGCGCTAACGCACGTGTTCGAGCATGTCGCGCATTTCCTAGGTGCTGCGCTCATCTCAGCGTTGTTTTTCATGCCGGTGTTTCCTGCCTTCATGTTGATCGACTGGGCCGACACCGCCTACATCGGCATCAGTCTCGCCAACTCCAGCGCGGTGCAAGTTTTCTTTCTCTATTTGTTGATCTCAATTCCGGCCTCCGCCGTGTTGGTGCTGCTCACCACGCTACTGTCCGCTGCGATTCGGTGGACATTCTTGCCGCGCCTCATGCCCGGCCAATGGTCGGTGCACAGCGCGATGTATCTGCGCCGCTGGATCACCAACCAGATTCAAGAGTCGAGCTTGCAAGTGCTGCACGGCCTCTACGCCACCGTGTACTCACCGTGGTGGTATCGCCTGCTCGGTGCCAAGGTCGGCAAGGGCGCGGAAATTTCCACGGCACTCGGCTTGGTACCTGACATGCTCACGCTCGGTGACGAAACGTTCATCGCCGACGCGGTGATGTTGGGTGATGAAGAAATTGATCGCGGTTGGATGCGCCTCAGTGCCACCGAAGTGCAAGCGCGTAGCTTTGTCGGCAACGGTGCGTGGGTGCCCGATGGCACCGTGATTCCGCCCAACGTATTGATCGGCGTGCAGAGCCGTTGCCCGGGCAACGCGCAAATGAAAAGCGGCGAAACATGGATGGGTTCGCCCGCGATTTCGTTGCCCGCGCGCGAAGTGCTGTCAGGATTTTCGGAAGAACTCACCTTCCGCCCCGGCCTCGTGCGTCGCCTCGCCCGTGCAGTGATCGAAGGCTTACGCATCGTCATGCCGATGAGCTTCATCATCGCCGTCGGTTATCTCACCGTCGAGTTCGTCTATCCCTTGGTTGATAAGGGTGAATGGGAAGCGGGCATCATTGCACTCACCTTATGTGGGCTCGCCTACGCGATGGCCTCACTGCTGCTGGTCATCATCGTGAAGTGGCTCGTGATTGGCCGCTACCGCCCGCACGCCGCACCGATGTGGACGCCATTCGTGTGGACGAGTGAGGCGGTCACCAACATTTATGAATCGGTGGCGGTGCCGAATTTCATCAACTTCCTGCGTGGCACGCCGATGCTGCCGTGGGCGCTCCGATTACTCGGCGTGAAAATCGGCAAAGGTGTGTACATGGACACCACCGACATCACCGAATTCGATTGCGTCACCATCGGCGATCACGCCGTGATGAACGCGTGGTGCGGTCCGCAAACGCATTTGTTCGAAGATCGCGTCATGAAAATCGGCCGCGTGGAAATCGGTGCGCACGCCAATCTCGGCACCCGCTGCACGGTGTTGTATGGCGCAACCGTCGGCGATGGCGTACGCCTCGGGCCACTCACGTTGGTGATGAAAGGTGAGACCTTGCCGGCGAATTCGGCGTGGGCGGGTTCACCGGCCGAGCCGCAGCGGAGTCAGGCTTAAGGTAGCTGGCTGTGCGTGAAACTCCGCGCCAATACTTGGCCTTCAGCCCGTTCACCGTCACGCTATCGCACTGCAACATTCCCCGCGTAACGAAACTGCAATAATCTGACTACCCGCAGATCATCCAGTGCACCCACGCGCTCGCTGCACAACGGCGAGCACACATAAGGAAAACCCATGGCCATTCAACATCTATCCGATGAACAAATTGCAACTTGGACGCGTGCGCAAAAAGATGAGTGGTGGCTCAAGAATGTTTTTCGCGGCGATATGCCGCAGCTCACATTGCGGGCGGGCGTCACCGGATTTTTGCTCGGCGGCGTGCTCTCAGCAACGGCGCTCTACATCCTCGGCAAAACCGGTATCACCATCGGTGTCGGTCTCACCTCCGTCATTCTCGCCTTCGCCGTATTTCGTGCGATGAACAAGGCCGGGCTGGTATCCGACTACACCATCCTCGAAAACAATTGCACGCAATCTATCGCGACTGCATCGGGCTACATGGTGTCGGCATTGAGTGCCTCGCTGGCGGCGTATATGTTGGTCACCGGAAAAATTGTGCCGTGGTGGCAGATGATGTTGTGGATGGTGATCTGCTCGATCCTCGGTGTGTTGGTCGCGTTCCCGATGAAGCGCCGTTTCATTAACGAAGACCAATTGCCATTCCCAGAAGGTCGTGCCGCAGGCGTGGTGCTCGATGCCTTGTATACCGGCAGCTTGGCCAGCGGCGAATTCAAGGCGCGGTTGCTCGGCTGGACGGCAGCGCTGGCGGCGTTCTACCAATTCCTCACCGGCGATGGCTGGATGAAGCTGGTGCAGTTCAAGATTTTGCGCATGGACAAATGGGCTGGCATGAAGGACGCGTGGAACCTGCATGAGCGGCTCGACACCTACTATTACGAGTGGGCGACGAAAGCGGCTGGCGCCATTCCGAAAATTCTCGGCACCGATATTCGTCAGCTCGGGTTACGTTTGACTTTCGATGTGGCGATGTTGGGTATCGGCGGGCTGATGGGTATCCGCGTGGCGACCAGTGTGCTGCTCGGTGCGTTCATCAATTTCGTCATCCTCGCGCCGATCATCATCCAAGCGGGTGAGATTGTGCCGCGCACGCTGGCGAACGGCACGGTGGTGGCCATCAATCGCGCTGAGATCGTCAACCAGTGGGCGTTATGGTGGGGCGTGGCGATGATGGTGGTGGGCTCGCTCGTGAGTCTGCTCGGCAAGCCGGAAATTTTTACCAACGTATTTAAATCGCTGTTCGGAAAAAAGCAGCCGGTGGTGGCGGGCAGTGATGTGTTGCGTCATATCGAAGTGCCGCTATGGGTCTCGTTTGTCGGCGTGCCCATATTTGGTGTGCTCGGCGCATGGGCGACACATGATTTTTTTGGCGTGCCGTGGTTGCTCGCGTTCGTTTCGCTGCCACTGATTTTTATACTCACCGTCATCTGCGCGAATTCAATGGCACTGACCTCGTGGACGCCGACCGGTGCGCTTTCCAAAATCACCCAGTTCACGATTGGTGCGGTGGATCGGCTCAATCCGGCCAGCAATTTGATCCCGGCCGGTATGACGGCCGAAGTCGCCGCGAACGCATCGAACTTGCTCTCCGACATCAAGCCCGGCTACATGCTCGGTGGCAAGCCGCGTCATCAAGCGATCGGCCACGTGATTGGCATTTGCGCGGGCGCGTTGGCATCGGTGCCACTATTTTTTCTCTTGTTTCTACCGCCGGACGCGAACGGCGTGCGCTCGACCACCACCATCATTTCCGAGCAGTACGCCATGCCCGCCGCATTGCAATGGAAAGGTGTCGCTGAATTGATTGCCAAGGGGGTGAGCAGCCTACCCACGTCGGCCGTGATTGCGATGATCGTCGCTGCCGTGAGTGCAGCATTGATCGAGATCGCCCGCATCGTAACCAAAGGCCGCTTCCCGCTTTCAGCCGTCTCGATCGGTCTAGGCGTAGTGCTACCGCCAGAGTCGTCGTTCATGATGTGGGTCGGCGCGCTAATTTTCTGGTGGATGGGCAAGCGCCATGCAAAGCCCGGTACCAAGGGTCATGACTTCTGGGTCGATGGCTGCGAGCCGATTTGCGCGGGGTTAATTTCTGGTGCCGCGTTGATGGGGATTGGCAACGCGATTGTCAATGTGTTGATGTAGAAAAGGGCTGAAGATGCCCACCGATACTTGACTTTCGGGATTTTTCGCGCTGTCGACGCCGACTACGACGCGCGAATCACCCGACTTGTCGCCATCACTTGATTCAACTCGGCCGCACTGATCGGCGGCGAGCGCACGTTGCCTTGCGCAACATCACATCCGAGCTCAGCCAGAATGCGCCACTGCGCTTCGGTTTCCACCCCTTGCGCATGCACGCTCTTGCCGAGCGCGCGACCGAGCGAGGTGATGGCACGCACGATCTCTTTCGCTCCGTTCGTTTGTTCCGCTTGATGGACAAAGCCGCGATCAATTTTGATGCTATCAATCGGCAGACTCGCCAAGTGGCTCAGCGAGGAGAAGCCGGTGCCGAAGTTGTCGATGCACAGCGTCACCCCGGCCGCGCGCAGTGCGCTCAGGCTCTCTTCCACTACGGTTCGGCCACCGTCGATCAACGCGCGTTCGCTCAGGTCAAGCGTCAAAAATTTGCCAGACACGCCCGCGTTTTTCAGTGCCGTCAGTACTGTCGTTGCAAACTGTTGCTGGCGCAATTCGCGGCTCGAGACGTTGATCGTCATGTGGATCGACGCACCCTGCTCGGTTTGCCGCAGGCGTTGCATCTGTTTACAGACCTCCTCGATGACCCATTTGCCCAGTGGCACCACTAGGCCAGTTTCTTCCGCAATCGGCAAGAAGCTACTCGGGTACAGCAAGCCACGCGTCGGATGTGCCCAGCGCACCAATGCTTCATAGCCATAAAGCACGCGATCACGCAAGCCGTATTGCGCCTGATAGTGGACGCGAAGCTCACCAATTTCGATGGCGCGGCGCAATTCATTTTCCAATTGCAGCTCGGCCGTGGCGCGATCATGCAGACTGGAATCGAATACTGCGTACTGCGCCTTGCCAGCATGTTTGGCTTTGTACATGGCGAGATCCGCATCGCGAATGACATCGTCGGGCGAGTCGTGGCGAACCGAGCCGAAGGCGATGCCGATACTGGCGCTCGAGGTAATATTGTTGCCTTGAATGGGAAATGGCGCGCGGAACGTATCCTGCAAGCGCTTCGCCAGTTCGATGACGTGGCTGTCGTCTTTGACGTCTTCGATCAGGATCGCGAACTCGTCGCCGCCCAATCGTGCCACGGTATCGGTCGGGCGAAACACCGCTTTGATGCGCACCGCAAAGCCGATCAACAACTCATCACCGACCGCGTGGCCCAGGCTGTCGTTGACCGCTTTAAAGCGATCAAAATCGAGAAACATGAGTGCGTATTGTGCGGTAGGGTTGCGCTTGGTCCGCGCCAATACCCGGGCGAGTTGCTCGCGAAAATAGGCGCGATTGACCAGACCGGTGAGCGCGTCATGAAACGCGATGTGCAGCAATTTGTTTTCGGCGGCCTTGCGGGCGCGAATGTCTTGGAGCTGCACGATCAGATCCGGAGATCCGCCTTCCCCTTCATCAAAAATCGACACGCCAAATGCCACGCTAAACGCCACCCCGCTCTTGCCGATACAGTTGAGCTCGCGTTGGGTCACCTTTTCATGGCTATCGGTTACGCTGTCCATGTCGTTCAACAACAGCGAGAAGTCATCCGGTGGCATGAACACGCCAATCGCGCCGCCAATCAGTTCACGCTCGCGATAGCCGAGCATCCGGCAGGCAGCGGCGTTGACTTGGAGAATTGCGCCATTCGGTGACACCAGCGCCATGCCGATGGCCGCATTAGTGAAGGCCCCATGAAAACGCCGTTCGCTTTTTTCGAGCGCCGCCACATGCGCGTGCGCCAATTCGGTTTCGCGGTTGGCAGCATCCAGTAGCGCCGTCTGTACGTGCTGCTCGGTCTTCGAGCGCTCAAAAATGAAATGGGCCGACGTGAGGAACAGCAAAATGATTGGCGCACCCGCGAGTACCACGCCAAATCCGAACGAGGTGCCGGCCTGATACAACATCGCGGCGATCGCTGCACTGCCGACATAGGCCAGCGCCACCCAAAGCATTTCTTTGAGCCACGCCAGTGGCTTGATTGGCTCGTTGCGTTTCAACGCGAGCAGGGCGGAAGTCTGGCAAATGTTTAGCGCGAAATAGCAGAGGGCAAAAATGGTCAGCAGCAGTAACAGCGCGCCACCATTTAGCCAGCCCTGAGCGGTCAACGCGTCGCGCCCGAGAATGAACAGTGAGCCCGCCGCCGACATCGAAATTGCCGCCATGGTGGGCGTGCCGAACCAGCTAGTCCAGCGCTTCGAGGCGCGTAGCGAGCCAACCAGTCCTTCCGCGGCCACCACCCACGCAGCAGCCTCCACGCCGAGCAGCAGCAGCGTCAGAAAAATGAATATCTCGCCACCCGCGATGCAAACTTTGGTGCGTGGAATGGTAACGGGGAAGTAGCCGACGATCGCCGTGAAACAAATCGCCATCGCAAGCTGGATCAGCTGCGGGGCAGCGAACCCGGCGATGGTGACGGCGGACTTGACGAGCAGCGCCAAACCGATGGAGAACAGCGCCCACCAATAGATCCGCGCTTTCAGATTGTAGTCATGCATGGCAATGGACGCGCATTATCACGAGTAAACAAGCATTATGCGACAACCGTGGTTACGGCTCGCCCCAGAGGGTCACCTCGTTGACCGCGCTAGTCAAGAGCTGGCCGGCTTCACTGAGAATCACGCCCTCGGCCAGCACCACGCCTTCACTCAAAATCACGCCCTCCGATAGGATGATGCCTTCGGCGAGCACCACCCCTTCCGAGAGAATCACGCCTTCGCTCAGCACAATGCCTTCGGCGAGAACTACGCCTTCGGCCAACACCACACCACTGCCGTTGACGATGCGTGCCAGCACAAACGTGGTGGGCATGAATGCCCCTGAACGTGCCACCGAACTGCTAATGCCGATGGCAGTCGTCAGTGTTTTCACGCCAGGCGTCACTAACGCACCAGTGGTCACGCCCACCTCGCGAAAGCCGATCAGCGTGCCAGTGGCGGCGTCAACTACCGGGCCTAATTGCGACGCACTCCTACGCACCCATTGAATATGTTGGTGATGGAAGCCCTGAAATTTGCGGAACAATTCTTCACCACTCAGCACATGCGAACCGCCCGCGAACACGAGCTGGCTCCACGGCACCAGCTGACCATTGATGGTACTGCGCGGCGCAGGCAGGACTGCCCCGCTCTCCAGCAATGGCGCGCCAACAGCGAGAGATGCGCGTGCAAACGGTGCGGCGATGTCTTTACGCAACGCGGCCGCAAGGTCAACCGCTCCTTGTGTATTCAAGAGCCCTGCCCCTTGTTGCACTAGGCTCGCGTTGTCGAGTGGCTGCGCGCTGTATTGCAGGATCGCTTTGACCAACGGTGGGGTGAGGCTGGGGTTGGCTTGCAGCATCATGGCGACCGTGCCCGCGACCACCGGCGCTGCAATTGACGTGCCACTGAGTGACATCACGTCTTCACCCGTGACCGTTTTGACGTGACCATTGCCGTTACCATTGCCACGGCGCAGGCCAGGGTTACGGTTGGGAATATCGCTGACCTTTTTGCCCGAATTGTCGGTGGCAAGGGCACTCACCAGCTTGTTACCTGGCGCAACCAGATCGGGCTTCAATAGGTTATCGATTTGGCGCACACCGGCGGCATCCACATACGAACCACGGGTTGGGCCACGCGAACTGAAATGGCTGACGGTGTCGTCAAAGCGTACCGCCGTGTCGTGCGCGTTAGTCGAGCCGACCGTAATCACTGAGGGTTCGTTGGCCGGTGAGGTGATGCTGCCATAGCGCTCGCGACCATCCGGCGTTTTACCGTAATTGCCTGCGGCCACCACCACCACGATGCCATGCGCCACGGCGGCACGCGCGGCGCGACACAGCAGGTCGGTCAGATACGATTCGATTGAATCCGCAGCGAGGCTTAAGTTCATGACGCGGATATTGTGTTTGCGCGCGTTCGCGATCACCCAGTCGATACCGGCCAGCACATCACTCATCTGCCCGGCACCGGCGGCGTCCAACACTTTTACGTCGAGAATATCGGCACCGACGGCGACACCGCTCACGTCTTCAGGCGCACTCAACACGGTGGAACCTGCGGCAATTGCCGCGACGAAGGTGCCGTGGCCGTAGCCATCCTGAAATGACGCCGCGCTGGCATCAATCTTTTTGTCGAATGCGGCGCGCAGCTTAGCGTCTTGCACCACCGCCATGCTGGCGTCGAAGCCCGCGCGCCAGTCTTTGACGCCGGCAATCGCGGCATCGCTCACCGACGTGAAATCGACGTTGGCGCGGACGCGGGTACCGCCCTTGACGCTGCTATCGATAAAACTGGCGTGGGCGGCCATGACGCCCGAATCGAGTACGGCAATGCCGATACCGCGACCATCGAGCCCGGTCAACTTGCTCCGCCGCGCATTGCCTGCGCCAGTGATGATTTGCACGAAACTATCGGTCTTGGTGGTGAGTCGGTTGGCAGAAATGCTCGCCACATCAGCGCGGCGCGCCAACTCAACGACTTTGGATGCGGGCAGCATGACCGATAGGCCAGTCACGGAAACATAGCGATAGTAAACCGAGCCGCCAGCGGCAAGCACTGCGGCGCGTAGCGGCGCCAGTTCGGGATCGGCACTATTGGCAATAACCAGCGCTTTAACCAAGCGGCCCAGTTGCTTGTCGTCCTTAACCCAATTTAGCTTGGTCGCCGTCGGGGTCTCGATCTCACGCAGCAGATCCTGAGAAACCTTGTGACGCGCCACGGCAATGGTCGTGGTCTGCGCTTGTGCCATGGCGGAAAATCCAACGATGCCGAATGACGCTGCGCAAAGCAGGAGACGAATACAACGGAAGAATTTTGGTTTCATGGTCAAGCCAATCTAAACAAGGTTAAGGCGGAGTTGGACAAAAGCGTCCTGCCCCCAAAATGAAGTGCGCCCACAAATGAATCGTATCGGGGAGTCGCCAACGCCACTGTGACTAAGTTCACATAAATCGTGAAAACGGTCAGGAGACTGTTAAACCTTGTTTCGCGCGCGGACGAACGGTGCGGCGTGACCGACGAACGGTGTTGGTGGTTTTGGTGGTTTTAGTCGATTTTTAACAAACCGTCAGGGTCGGACAGCGGGCGACTCGAGCAACATCCCGGCGGCGCGGGTCGCGAGGTAAAGCTCAAGCTCAACGAGCTCAGGTGCACCCAGCGCGAACGGCTCGGCGCGTACGCCACTCATGCAATTGCGCAGCCGCCGGTGCAGGCTACCGACGCCCTGCCACTCCAGCCGATAGATGGGATAGCCGGTAGGGTGGGCTTGCGGGATGACGTTGCCTGCGAGCCGTTTGCCCGTCTGATGGTCGTGGCATTCGGCGCACGAGAGATCGAGTTGGCCGATCCGTTGTTGATAGAGCGCTTTGCCGCGTTCACGCGGCGCGTCTAATCGTGCGTCGTGAGGCGGCGTGATCGGCAGGCCGCGTGATTGGTGGGTAACGTAGGCCTCAAGATTTAACAGTGCTGCGCTCTCGTAGGCATAGGGTGCGGTGCGCTGATTGTTTTTGCGGCACAGGTTGATGCGTTGTGCGAGGTTGACGGGTTGCTGTGTGCCGGGGTCGAACGCCGGATAGCGCGCCGCCACGCCGCGCATGCTGGTTTTCGCCTCACCATGACAGCTCGCGCATGAGGGCACACCGTCGGCGTTACTCCACATCGCCTCGCCCTCGGCCACCCACAACATGCCGGGATTTTCGCTATCGTTCTTTTGGATTGCCTGGGTGGCGACACTCATGAAGTCGAAGCCGGAGCGGCGGGTATCAGCCGTGGTTGCCACGCACGCGGTCAGCAGCGCGAGGGCAACACCAAGCAGCCACTTCATGCAACACGAAGCGCGACGGTTTGTGTGTGCGCGAACCCCTTGTCGCCTTCCCACGCGAACACCAGCGAGCCGCTGCGCTCTGCCACCATATGAAAAACAAACAGTGGATTGGCGGTGATGGCAGTGAATAGTTCAGCGGCGAATAGAGGTTCATTGGTGGTGCCATCAATGAAGCGACAACTGAATTTGCGGATGATGTCGCGCGGCACCACCTGCCCCTCGGCGGTCACGCGGTAGCCAGTTTCCATCGGATGCTGGATCAGGGCACGTATCTCGAAAGGCGCGCCCCGCTTGGGGTTTGGTGGGATGGTGATGAGCGCGCGTGCCATCGTCTAGCCCTCCAAACACGCCGCCAGCGTGACGATCACATCAGCCGATTGCATCCAACACGTGCCATCGTTCATGCGGGCGATGGCGACCAATTTTTGTGTGGTGGCGAGACGAATGCGCGTGGACACCTGGGCGCGACCACTGCGCGATGACAACTGAAAATTCGCCACATCGCGCTGCGGATTTTTTTCGTTGAGGATGGTGATGGCGGTGACGTGGCTGGCCGGTGTCATCGGGCTATCGACCGAAACCATGATGTTCACGCTGTTACCGTTTTCCACCAACGGCGCGACGTCCAGCGTAACCTTGCCGGTTTGTAATTTGGCGTTGCCTACGAAGGCGTTGATGGCGGATTGGAGTTCGTCGGGCGCGGCCAATAGCGGGCGTGCGATGACGGAGGCGGCGAGGGCAGCAGTGGATTTTAGGAGGTGGCGGCGGGTTGAGGTATTAGCGCTGGGCATGGTCGTCGCCTATAAGTTCGTCAACCCGGCGTAGGCCGGGGTGACAGTGGATGTGGATGCTTCTGGCTGCGTCGCGAGCAACTCTCATTTCAACGTCTCCAAATACGCGACCACATCCTCAATCTGCTGCGCGCTCAACACCGTGCGTCCCTGCCACTGCGCGCCCACGCGTGTGAGGTCAGTTGCACGATAGTACGACGGCATGATCGTCTGCGGATTCAGTTCGCGTGCATCCACGATGCGCATGCGCAATTGCGCCGTCGTCCAGCGTGAGCCTGCACCGGCGAGATTGGTGGCGAGGTCGCCCTGGAATTGTGCTTCGGGAATCGGCACTTGGTGGCAGAGAATGCACAGGCCAAGTTGGCGATTCGCGACGATGGCGCGGCCATTTTTCGCGTCGCCGATTCGACCCTCCAATGGCTCAAACATGGCGTCGTTGTTGGCATTTGCGTGGTTGGTGAGAAGGGCGAATAGCAAAGGGGATAAAAATTTTAGCGCAGAAAATCCCCCGGTTCTTCTTGATGCAGAGACCACGGAGCATTGGCCCCCTTTAGGAAAGGGGGCAGCATTTGCGCGATGCGCCGACGTGCATTCATCACGCCCGCCAATGGTCAGCGCCGCGAGCAGCCTGCCCCCTTTCCTAAAGGGGGCCAGCATCACGCAAGCAACATTCATCCACCGAGCGGGGGGATTTTCGGCGCTCACCATTCGCCAACGCTCACTAAATCCACCCAAACTCAAGCCTTCTTCAAACTATGATTCTTCAGCGGCAAATCGCGAATACGTTTTCCAGTCGCCGCAAAAATCGCGTTCAGCACTGCCGGTGCCGCGACTGCAATGGTTGGCTCACCCACGCCACCCCAGAATCCACCCGAAGGCATGACGATGGTTTCCACTTTCGGCATCGCCGCCATTTTTAGCGATGGATAGGTGTTGAAATTTTCCTGCTCAATCCGGCCACCTTTTACCGTGCATTCGCCATACAGCGCAGCCGACAAGCCATAGACAAACGAGCCTTCCACCTGCGCTTCGATCTGCTGCGGGTTCACGGCGTAGCCTGAATCGGTGGCCGCGACGATGCGATGAATCTTCAATTCGCCACCATCGCTCACGCTCACTTCCGCACACGCGGCGACGTAGCTGCCAAACCCCATGATCTGTGCGAAGCCACGGAACACGCCATTCGGCGCAGGTTTGTCATAGCCGATTTTTTCGGCGACTGCGTTCAACACGGCGAGATGCTTCGGATGTTTGGTCATCAACTTGCGCCGTAGCGCGAGTGGATCCTGCTTGGTCGCGTGCGCGATTTCGTCAATAAACGATTCGAGATAAATCGCGTTTTGATTCAAATTCACGCCACGCCAGAATCCCGGCGGCACGGGCGGGTTGCGCATCGCGTGATCGACCAGCAAGTTCGGAAACGTGTAGCCAATCGCGGTCTCAGTGCCGCCATCATTCAAGCCCTGAAACACCACCGGGTCTTTGCCATCTTTGATCGCTTCCGGACGCAGGTACGCCAAAATCGACTGGCCAGAGATACGCATATGCACGCCGGTGATGTTGCCCTCGGCATCCAGCCCCGCCGTGAGTTTGGCGCGCGTGATCGGGTGATAGAGGCCGTGCAGCATGTCTTCTTCGCGCGACCACATTAGCTTCACCGGCGTGCCCGGCATTTGCTTCGCGATCAACACCGACTGCGTGACCCAATCGTGCAACGAGCCGCGTCGGCCGAAGCCGCCACCGAGATGCACCTTATGCACTTCACATTTCGCACCCGGTAATCCCGATGCTTCAATCGTGGCTGCATGCGCCGCCTGACCATTCTGCGTCGGCGTCCACACCTCGCATTTATCCGGCGTCCACAACGCCGTCGCGTTCATGGTTTCCATCGGCGCGTGGTTTTGATACGGATACGAGTACGTGCCCTCAACCTTGCGCACGGCCTTACCAATCGCAGCGTGCGCATCACCAATCTTGGTGCCGACAATCGCGTCTTTGGCCTCCAGCCCTTCTTTCAACATGGTCGCAATCGTCGCACTCGATACGTTCACATTCGGGCCTAAGTCCCACTCGATGTTTAGCGCATCGAGTGCGGTCTTCGCGCGCCACCACGTATCGGCCACCACCGCCACAGCGGTCGTGCCCACGCGCACCACTTTCTTCACGCCGGGGCGTTTCAGCACGGCGGTATCGTCAACACTTTTCACCTTGCCGCCGAACACCGGGCAATCTTTGATCGCGGCGTTCAACATGCCGGGCATCACCAAGTCGGAGCCATAAATTTGTTTGCCGGTGGTTTTATCAACCGTATCCAAACGCGCCAACCGCTTGCCAACCAGCTTCCAATTTTTCGGGTCTTTCAACACCACGCTCGTCGATGGGGCAATCTTCGCGGCGGCGGTGGCGACCTTGCCATAGGTGGTGGTGCGCTTGCTCGGCGTGTGGGTGATGACGCTATCGGCCACACTACACTCGCCGACCGGCACTTTCCATTCATTCGCCGCCGCCTGCAACAACATCGCGCGCGCGTTCGCACCGCCCTTGCGCACGTAGTCGTGTGAATCGCGGATGCCACGGCTGCCGCCGGTACCAAAGCTACCCCAGGCATTGTTGCGAGCGAGGCTTTGTCCCGGCGTGGGGTATTCGGTTTTTACTTTCGCCCAGTTGCCTTCCAACTCTTCGTTGACCAGTTGCGCGAGGCCAGTGAGCGTGCCCTGACCCATCTCGGAACGCGCGATGCGGATGATGATGGTGTCGTCGGGTTGGACTACCACCCATGCGTTGATTTCCGATGCGTTGGCAATTGTTTGCGCAGAGGCGTTGAGCGGAATATGAAAGCCGACCACGAGGCTACCGGAAACGGCAGCCGTGTTCTGCAAAAAACGGCGACGGGAAATGTTGCTCATGATTGGCTCCCCGAATTTTGGTTAGCAATGTGTTGAATATTCAGGCCAGCGCTTTTCATATCACCACCCTTCGCCGCTGCCTTGATCGCCGCGCGCACCCGGCTCAATGTTCCGCAGCGGCAGATGTTGGTCATCGCCTCATCAATGTCGGCATCGGTGGGGCTGGGCTTCTCTTTCAGCAGGGCAGCGGCCGCCATAATCATCCCCGATTGACAGTAACCGCACTGCGGTACATCGAGTGCGACCCACGCTTTTTGCGCGGGGTGGCTGCCATCGGTCGACAGCCCTTCGATGGTGGTAATTTTTTCGGTGGCACTCACGCTCGACGCGGGGCGCACGCAACTACGCGTCGGCACGCCATCAATGTGCACCGTACACGCGCCGCATTGCGCGATGCCGCAACCGTACTTGGTGCCGGTCAGACCGAGTTGTTCACGCAGCACCCACAGTAGCGGTGTGCCTTCGTCGGCGGTGTACTCGCGCACGTTGCCGTTGACGTTCAGTTTTGCCATTGGCGTGTCCTTGATATTGGAAAAAGACAGATATTAGGGCGCGATTGCAGCAAACGCAATCGCTGAATTGGCAATGCATTTTGACGCATGGCGCAAGGGGAAGTTTCGCTGTCGGCAGCGCCCGACACGGGCACGGGTAAACTCGATCATCGCCTGCCGACATTGCAACCTCATCCGAGCCCCTCATGACCCCCGTTCCCATCGTTGACAAAGACACCCAACTCCGCGACGAAACGCGCCTCTTGGGTCGCATGCTCGGCGACGCGATTCGCGCCATCTCGGGCGAGGAAGTTTTCACCAAGACCGAATACATTCGCCAGCTCGCAGTTCAGTTTCATCGCCAAACCGGTGCAGAGCGCACCACCACGCAACAAGCGCTCGACCGCGAACTCAACACGCTCACCATCGATCAGACGCTGCATGTGGTGCGCGCGTTCAGTTATTTTTCGCTGCTCGCCAACATCGCTGAGGATCGGCAACAAACGCGTCGCCGTCGCGCGCATCGGCTTGCCGGGTCGCCGCCGCAAGCGGGTAGCTTGGATCACGCGCTGGCGTCGCTCGATGAACGCGGCATCAGCCGCGATGCGATTCGCGATTGGGTCGAGCACGCGCAGGTGAGCCCGGTGTTGACCGCGCACCCGACTGAGGTGCAACGCAAAAGTGTGCTCGATGCGCAACGCTCGGTCGCCGATCTGCTTGCGCAACGTGAACAAGCGAATCTGTTGCCCGAAGAAATCACCGACATCGAGGCGGGTCTCTACCGCACCATTTTGCAACTGTGGCAAACAGCGATGCTGCGTTTGACCAAGCTACGTGTCATCGACGAGATCGACAACGCGCTCAGTTTCTATCGCTACACGTTCATGCAAGTCGTGCCGTCGTTGTACGCGTCGCTCGAAGAACGCCTGCTGCCCAATGATCCCGTCACCGATCTCGCGCCATTTTTTCGCATGGGCTCGTGGATCGGCGGCGATCGCGACGGCAATCCGTTCGTCACCGCTGATTCGATGAACGAAGCGATGCGTCGTCACACGGCGGTCGCGTTTGAGCACTACCTCGATCAAGTGCATGCGCTGGGCGCGGAACTGTCCATGTCGGCGCGCTTGGTCAAGACCTCCGATGCGTTATTGGCGCTCGCGTCACGTTCCGAAGATGCCTCAGTGTTTCGGCAAGATGAGCCCTATCGGCGGGCGATTATCGGCGTTTATGCCCGTCTCGCCGCCACCCATCTAGCCCTCGTGCAGCGCGCCCCCGCTCGCCCGGCGACCATCACCTTGCCCGCGTACACCAGCGCCGCCGAGTTGCTGATTGATTTGGACATCATCGCTGACTCGTTACACAGCCACGCGGCAGGCGCGTTAGCCGAAGGACGCCTTGCGCATTTGCAGCATGCGGTGCGTGTGTTCGGGTTCCATTTGGCCACGCTCGATATTCGCCAAAACTCAGCGGTGCACGAAACGGCAGTGGCGGAATTACTCAACATCGCGGGCGTGACCAGTGACTACGCCAAGCTCAATGAAGCCGAAAAAGTTCGCGTCCTCACCGCCGAAATTCAAAACCCGCGCCCGCTCACCATCGCTGATTTTGCGTATTCCGAATCGACCACGAGTGAGTTGGAAATTTTTCGCAGCGCACGCATCACGCGCGAACGCTACGGCGAGGTCGCAATCACCAACGCGATCATTTCCAAAGCGGAAAGCGTCAGCGATTTATTGGAGGTTGCCCTCCTGCAAAAAGAGACCGGCCTCGCCATCCGCACGCAGGGAAAAACGGTTGCCTTGGCACTGAACATCATCCCGCTATTCGAGACCATTCCCGATCTGCGCGCGGCCCGCAACATCATGGCGGCGGCGTTTGCGTTACCGTTGTATCGCGGACTTCTCAAGCATCACCAAGACGCGCAAGAAATCATGCTCGGCTACTCGGATTCCAACAAAGACGGCGGCTTTCTCACCGCTAACTGGGAGCTGTATCGCGCGCAAACCGAGCTTGCCGCATTGAGTGCCGAAACCGCTATTCGCATTCGCTTATTTCATGGGCGCGGCGGTAGCGTCGGTCGCGGTGGCGGGCCGACCTTTGAAGCGATTCTGGCGCAACCGGCGGGCTGTGTGGCAGGCGGGCTGCGCCTGACCGAGCAAGGCGAAGTCATCGCCGCAAAATATTCCAACCCCGATTTAGGTCGCCGCAATTTAGAAATTCTCGTCTCGGCAACCTTGCTTGCCGCGTTCGCCGATGTCGAACAAAACCGCGCACCCGCCGCGTGGCAAGCGACTATGGCCGAACTCTCCGAAGCGTCCTATCAGGCCTACCGAAAAACGGTATATGAGACGCCCGGCTTCACCGAATTTTTTCGCGGTGCCACGCCGATCAACGAACTCGCCGGCCTCAACATCGGTAGCCGCCCCGCATCTCGCAAACCCTCACTCGCCATCGAAGACCTGCGCGCGATTCCGTGGGTATTCAGCTGGAGCCAAAGCCGCATCGCGTTGCCGGGCTGGTTCGGATTCGGCAGCGCGATGGAAGCGTGGCTCAATCACAACGATCGCGACGCGCGTTTGGCGGAATTAAAAACCATGTTCGCCGAATGGCCATTTTTCAAAACGGTGCTCGGCAACATGGACATGGTGCTCGCCAAAACCGACATGGCGATTGCCGCGCGCTACGCCGAGTTGGTCAGTGATCGCGAAATCGCGACGCGCATCTTTGGCCTCATTCAAACTGAGTACGACAAGACCGTCAGCGCGCTACGCGCGATTACCGGCACCACTGAATTTTTGCAAGACAACCCTGCGTTAGCGCGCAGTATCCGCAATCGCTTTCCGTATCTCGATCCATTGAATCATCTGCAGATTCAGTTGTTGCGGCAGCATCGTGGCGGGCAGACGAGCGAGCGGACGCCGAGGGCGTTGCATTTGACGATCAATGGGATGGCGGCGGGGTTGCGGAATAGTGGGTAGGGGGTTGTTGTTTGTTTTGTTGTTCGAGCTATAGTGGCGAGAACGAATCAGCTCGCGTAACTAGCCAAGTCGGCGAACCGGCTGCGATAGTGGCGTGCGTGGTTTTACGATATTTTTATACCTGTAAATAGAACCGGTAAAATTGACGAAACACCAGTATTCAAGCGGCTCTCGGAAGGTTTTTATGTCGGATGTATACCGCAGTGCCAAGATGTATCCGCAGCTTCTGCGGGATAAATTACGTTGAACTAAACCGCTTCGCGGTGGCCACCAAACGACCTTCCGTCATGCGCATTCGGCGTGCGCATTGCGCGATTGACGGCATCAGCCGAGCCTTGACGCCGGGGAATGTTCCCCGCCCTCAAGGAGCCTGTC
Organism: Burkholderiales bacterium; assembly: GCA_043744255.1. Classification (GTDB taxonomy): domain Bacteria; phylum Pseudomonadota; class Gammaproteobacteria; order Burkholderiales; family Usitatibacteraceae; genus UKL13-2. The sequence goes on from JAYTVA010000123.1 coordinate 46,884, forward strand.
ATGACCCCCCCTTCGTCACCGCATGATCGATGCCATGGTGCAACGTGGTTTTGCGCCCCGGACGCAAGAAAGCTATGT
>JAYTVA010000124.1:0-12396 GCA_043744255.1 Burkholderiales bacterium
CATGACCTCAACTTCTCGAACCGCCCGGTGCGGACCCGCATGCCGTGGTGGTGTGGGAGGGGATCGGTCAGATACACTGGCCGCCCCTATCCCGATTGGCACAGCCCAGTGTGCACCACTATTCCCGCCATCCCCTGATCACGGGATCATCGTGTCTGGAGTGTCGTTTTTTTCCGTCGAAAACGTCTTATTAGTTATGGGACCCGCATTTGCGTGGTTGCAACTTATTGGATGGTCACCATGCTGACCGAGGAGACAAACATGAAAGGTGATCACCGTAAACTTAAACCACTGGCAATGTCGATTGCGCTTGGCTTCAGCGCATCGATCACGGCAACCTATGTGCAAACGGCGTTGGCCGATGATTCACACGATAGGTCGCTAACGCAACTACCACACATGGTGCCGTTCCCGAATGAGAGCGGGTTCGCCGCCACCTTCAGCAGCACCGGCAAGATCGACCTGACCAATCCGTTCTTCCAGAGTCTCGGCGCGAATGGCCGCAGTTGTGATTCTTGTCATCAGCAGGGTGAGGGATGGACCATCACACCCGCAGGCGTGCGTGCACGCTTTGAGGCGAGTCGTGGCACTGATCCGATCTTTCGCTTGAACGACGGTGCCAATTCGCCAAACGCGGATGTCTCGACCTTTAACGCGCGCCGCGCGGCGTACAGCATGCTGCTCACCAAAGGCCTGATCCGCGTCGGCATTGGCATCCCCGCCAGCGCGGAGTTTGAGCTGATCCATGTTGATGATCCGCACGGTTTTGCTAGCGCCGCCGAGCTATCGCTATTTCGCCGACCGCTGCCAACAACGAACGTGAAATTTCTCTCAACAGTGATGTGGGACGCGCGCGAGACGTTCAGGGATGCAAGCTCCACCGACTGCATTCTTGGTACCACGACCTGTTTCGCGTCGCTGCATTTCAATCTCGCTCATCAGTCCAACGAGGCGACCGTCGGGCACGCGCAGGCGGCAACGCCACTGACGCCCGCGCAGCGCGACGCGATTGTTGCGTTCCAAGCAGGGCTCTCGACGGCGCAAGTGTATGACGATGCGGCTGGCAACCTCACCGCGAAGAATGCCTTGGGTGGAGCCAAAAATCTCGCGCAACAGGAATTTTATTTCGGCATCAACGACGTGGTGTCAGGCGACTATCGCACGCATGCCGCGTTCAACCCGAACGTCTTCAATCTCTATGGCAGTTGGCGTCGCGACGATGGCGATGAGCATGAGCATGGTCGTGCCCAAGCTCGTCGTGCGGTAGCGCGTGGCGAGGTGTTGTTCAACACCAAGCCGATCACGATCACCGGCGTAAAGGGTCTTAACGATGATCTTGGCATCACCTTATTTCGCGGCAGTTGCACCACCTGCCACGACACGCCGCATGCGGGCAACCATTCGATCCCGGCACCGCTTGATATCGGTCTGACCGACGCCTCGCGGCGCACGCCGGATATGCCGCTCTACACCCTGCGCAATCTTGCCACCGGGCAAACCGTGCAGACCACCGACCCGGGTCGCGCGCTGCTGACTGGCAAATGGAAAGACGTTGGTCGCTTCAAAGGCCCGGTGTTGCGCGCACTGGCGGCGCGTGCACCGTACTTTCACAATGGCTTTGCCAAGGACTTGAATGCGGCGGTAGATTTTTATAACGACCGCTTTGGCGTGGGTTTGACTGTGGCCGAGAAGGCTGACCTAGTCGCGTTCCTGCGCACGCTGTAGTTGCGAGGCGGGCGCGGCAAATCATCGACCGCGCCAGCGTCGGTTCGGCTACTTTGAACGGGATGGTCACCTGACATCGAGGTCGTCTACGCAAGCGCGCGGCCCCTGGATGCAAAAAATTGACGTTGTGCCGCGCCCGCACACCACCTATCATGGCAACTGATGTCAGTACTCGCAAACACGTCACCGATTGGGAGCGTGGCCGACATCTAGACGCACGGCGCGGCTGAGTGATCAGTCAGACGTTCGTGTGATACAAAAATAGGGCAGTACGCGCACTTTTTAGGCATTGATGGGCAGTACAGATTTCGAGATAGGGCCTGCAAGTCCAAAGGCAGCCCCGGTGCGCACGCAAACGCGTTCGCCCGGCGAAGCCATGCCCGTCGTGCATGCGGCAGAGCAGGGTGCGCGTCGCCGATATTTCCCGGTTCGACTCAAGTTCTTGATCGCGAGCGCACTGGCGGTCATCTGGGCGACACTGAGTATGATGATCTCGGTGAAGTGGCTGCACGAGCTCGCGACCATCTTTGGCTTTTTCCCAGCGCTTCTGATCATCGTCAGCATCGCGATTCTGCCGGGTTTCATGAATTGCTTTTTGATTGCGAGTCTCGTAATGGATCGGCGTCCACGCCGCAAGCCATTGACGGTCTATCCGCCCATCACCGTGTTGGTGGCCGCGTACAACGAGGCGGTCTCGATTCGCAGCACGCTTACATCCATTGAAGTCAACGAGTACCCTGGCGAGCTTTCGATCATCGTCATTGACGATGGCTCTAAGGACGACACCGCAGCCATCGTTAAAGAATACGCCGACGCCCACGCCAACACGACGCTGTTGCGGCAAGCCAAAAACACGGGCAAGGCGAACGCACTCAATGCCGGTCTTGCGTTGGTGCACACCGACCTCGTCATTACCGTCGATGGCGATTGCTATGCGTTCGCGCACGCCATTCAAAATCTGGTCGAGCGCATGGTGAATGATCCACCGGGAACGGCTGCCGTCGCGGGTGCTGTGCACGTGCGCAACTCGCGCAAAAATTGGGTGACAGCGACCCAGGAGTGGGACTACTTTCACGGCATCGCGGCGGTGAAGCGTATGCAGTCGCTCTATCAAGGCACCCTAGTCGCACAGGGCGCGTTTTCGATTTACCGCACGAGCGTGTTGCGCGAAGTGGGTGGCTGGTCGCAGACCGTGGGTGAAGACATCGTGCTGACTTGGGATATTTTGAAGCGCGGCTATCGCGTTGGCTACGCTGAAGACGCTGTGTTATTTACCAACGCGCCAGAGACGGTGCTGGCCTTGATCCGGCAACGCGAGCGCTGGAGCCGCGGCATGATCGAGGCGTTCAAGAAACACTGGCAACTGCTGTTCCAGCCGAAGCTGCGCACCGTTTTTATCTGGTGGAACTTAACATTTCCGGTGATGGATGTTGTCTACACCTTGGTATTCATTCCCGGCCTGATCGCGGCACTGTTCGGTTATTTTTTGATCGCGGGGCCGATGACCCTATTGGTGCTGCCGGTGGCGGCAGTCGTCAATGGCGTGATGTTCAATATCGGTCGTAGCATGTTTGGTACGCAGTCGCTTGAGGTGCGGCGCAATATCGGCGGCTTCCTCCTGTATGTGCTCACATACGCCATCATCATGCAGCCCGCGTGCGTGTTGGGCTACATCAAGGAAATTTTTAATCGCGAAAAAATATGGGGCACCAAATGAATCGTGCTGTGCTGCTGTTGTTACTGACGCTGCCGTGGGCGAGCGTGGCTGCGGACAACGGCCCGGCTGCGCTGGCGGAATTTACCAGCAGTCGTGATAGCGAGCATCTGGAAATTTCTTCTCTCTCAGCTGGCATCGCGCCGTCATACATCACGCAAGACCGTCTCACTGGCGTATTGGTGCGCGGGCTTCGCTTTGCTCAGCCGGATTGGTCGCAGAGCGGCCAGCAGGTGATGTTTGTCGACCGGCGCAAGGATCGCGCAGGCTGGCAACAATTGGAAATCGGCGCAACGCAACTTGGACGCAGCAGCGTCGCTGGCGCGTTCACGCGCGGCTGGTTTGATGACACCGGACGATCCGCCGAACTATTCGTCGAGCGGTCGCGCGTTGAGAGCAAAGCCGCTATTGAAAAAAATATCTCAGCCACGCTGGCTGGTGTCGCCGCCGATGTGCCATTGGGTGAGCACGTCATGGCCAGTGGTTACGTCGCCGCGCAGTATCTCGAAGACCAAAACTGGCGCAGCCATGTTCGCCTCAGACTAAGTGTTGAATTCAATCCCGCACCCGCCGCCGCGCAACTGCAGGTGCGCATGCGCTCGATTCGCGCCAGCCATCCCTTCACCGGCAACTACTACAACCCGAAAGCGTTCGAGGAAGTTTTGGTCGGCACATACTTCCGCATCGACCACCGCGATTGGCGATTTACCTTGTGGGCGGGTGCCGGGCCGCAGCGCGCAGATGCGGCAACGCAAAGTGCCTATGTAGCCGAGGCGCGGGTGATTGCGCCACGCATGGCCGAGGTTCCGTTACACGCGTCGCTGGCATTCGGCGTGCGCCGCGATGGCGCACGCGAAAGCGGTTATGCCTATCGCTACATCATGGCCAATTTGGGATACCGCTACTGATGCAGTAGCAAACTGGCTGGAAACGCCCGCCGATACTAAGGTTTCAGCACCTTTGTATGGTCACGGAAAGGCCGGAATCGCTGGCTCAATGCCGTGTGCGGCGGCATCGGGATGGCGTCGCGCCACCATCTCGCGAATCTCTTCCACACGCCCGCGCGGCACATCGACCATCATCAAAATACGACCCGATGCGAAATCATTGCTAAACATGCGCAGCCGCGAATTCGGTGCTGATGACGCGATGATGCTCGACGCCCACGCGCCAAACACGGCGCCACCGAGTAGCGCAATTGGAATCGCGGCCATCGGCAAGGTGCTTTGACCCGCCATCGGCACGAACACCAGCGCGAGGCCAAGCAGCACCCCGCAGATGGCACCCACGATCAAGCCGATTTGTGCGCCATGCGCGAGGTCAGTTTTTTGTAGCACGCTGGCTTCGTGCAACGTGCCGAGCGACGTGCCGCGTCGACCGAGACAGTGGATATGCCGCTCTTCGATTCGCGCCAGCAACAAGTTATTCGTTGTCTGCTCGGCAGCGGGCACGTCAGGAAGTACAAAGTACAGTCTGCGTCTCATGATCTTCTCCTGTGGATGGTGGCGAATACAGGTGGTCAGAACGGGTGGCGATGATGGTCGGAGCGGGCGGTCTGAGAGGGCGGCAAGAAGGAACAAGGCACAAGGCACAAGGCACAAATTACACCGAGTCCGCACATCATTTGATCAGTGTTCTCCTTTAATTTTGCGTTGTCAACGCGCATGTGTTGCGTTACGCAAGGGTCAATGAGCGGCAAAATACCAATGATGCCGTCCATGCCCCCGGGATAGTCCGCTCTGCCCCGGTCTGACAAAACCGCACGTCATACGCGATGCTTCGGCAAACATGGCTGTCGAGATGAGATGCAAGCGCAAGGCGGCAAAGTGAGCCACGAAATATGCGTCACCGCACACGGCAATTGACGAAGAACGTGCAGAGCCTGATCGGCTCGGCGCGCTTTACACATGGCCTCGTGTTGCACCTCAGGCATCCCCTAATCAGGGGATGGCATTCGCGCGAACGGTGTTGACTGAGGCTCACGCACGGCGTAGCTTCGAGCCTCCCGAGTGGCGAGCAGAAAAATGCGTCGTCAACACTGGAATCCCGTTCAACTTTCAGGAGGTTGATATGCAAATGCAAAAAATGAAGCGTGCGTTGGTCGCTTCGACATTGGTGGCTGGTATGTTGGGCTCAACGGTCGCGACTGCGGCAATTGACATGATCATCACCATCGACGGCATCGAGGGTGAGAGTACGGATGCGCGAAATCCCGGCGCGAGCGATGTACTCGCGTGGTCATGGGGTCTGGGACAGTCGGCGACCGGCAAGAAGCCCTGCATTCAAAACATCTCGTTCACCAAGTATCTTGACTCGGCCACACCGAAACTGATCACCAATGCGGCCAGCGGCGCAAGTGCACCGCGCGCTGTACTGAAACTGCGCAAGACGGGTGAACGGCCGCTTGAATTCCTCGTCATCACGATGTCGAACGTGCAGGTTTCCTCGCTCTCCACCGGCGGAAGCGGTGGCGAAGATCGGCTCACGGAAAACGTGACGCTCAACTTCGAAACCATGGATGGCGCCTACAAGAAACAGCAGGCTGACGGGTCACTAGGCCCTGCGATTCCGTGGAACATCGGCGCGAGCGGAAAGTGTTAGCGATGATCGGCGCGCTGCTCGTTACGCACAGACTTCACGCTTGAAATACAAAGGACTTGAAATACCTGCGGTGCAAAACTTTGTCGCGTCTGCGACGGAATAGAAGACTTGTGTTGGAAAATTGACGCAGCGCGAGCTCGTATCGGCGCTGCGTCAATTTTTTCGCTGGCTTCGCGCAAATGCGCTTTCCAACCATCGTCGTCCACCCCCATCGACGCGCTTGTGACGAGGTTGTCAGCTGCCGTCTTACCGCCGCGAAGCTATTGGCGCAAACGAGAGGTGGCTACCCGCACGCGCCGCAATCTGGCAGCCCATCGTGCGGCGCGACTAGGTTATCAACAGCGCACAACGTTTCGCGTTTATCCGCCGACTATGCGATGGTTTGTACTCCGAACGGAGTATTGCGCGCGGTCGAGAGTGCGCGTAATGTCGGGTCGCTCGGGTATCAGAACCAAAGTCGCAAAAAGAGCAATCAAATGCGTCCGACAAGATAAAGCTTGCGCCTGCTGAAAAGTAACGCGCTTCCGGTCACGTTGATTTCGTTTTTCCACCTCTGCTACACGCGCGCGAATCGGCGAAGAACAGGCGCCATCCTTTGCGCACAACCCAACCATCTATGGAGAATCGCACATGAAGATCAGCACACCATTCGCTATCGCTTCGCTCGTCCTCGCAATGACCGCAAGCGCAGCCGCTGTGGCGGCGACTCAACCCGATATTTCGCTGAAGACGCAATTTGGGTCGTCGCTGGTCCTGTCGTATTCTTGGGGCGCCTCAAATAGTGGTTCAGTCGGCGGCGGCGGCGGAGTGGGCAGAGTGTCCAACCAAGACCTGAACCTCACCCGCAGTATTGACGTAATGTCCAGCAAACTCATGGGCGCCGTGCAGACGGGCAGACACCTGCAATGCGTCGAGTTGACGATGGGCTCGCTAAAATTTACGCTCAACGACGTCCTAGTGACTTCATATCAGGTGGGCGCGAGCTCTGCGGACAAGGCCGGCGCAACAGAGCAGGTTTCGTTGAATTTCGGGTCGCTCAACTATTCAGTCAATGGTGCCGAAGAGAGCACGGGACCCGTTGTTGCTTGCCCGTGATCGCAGATGTAAGAGTTTTACGCGAGCCGGGATAGACGACTGAAAACGGTCAGGTTAGGGAATTTCTAGCGCGGGTGCGCGCTAAAAGTCACAACGAATCTGTTCCGTTGAGTTCGTCACGCGCCCGCGTGGCCGCGAGAGGTGGTTGCGCAAAAATTAGCGCGGCTCCCACTCAAGCAGTGACTTGAGATTCTCCAACGCGCGCTTGGATTGGCGCGCGAACAGCCATTTGGTGAGTGTCGAATCAAGCACCTTCCACGGCAAATGTTTGGAACGATATTCCAACGTTCGATGGAAACGGCACCCCGTGCCCATTGCCGTGATCGTGTAGGTAATTCTTGCCGCACCCGCTGGCGAATCCGTGCCGATGATCCACACTCGCCCCTGATCGCACCGCAACACCGTCCAGCGCGCTTCCACGCGGCGGCCAGCAGCAGCAATGGTTTCCAGCAGCGATTCGCCCGTCACCAGCGGCCGTAGCGCACACGCGCGCACCGCCACGGTGGCCGGGTGCCACGTGTTCCACAGCGAAGGATTGGTTACATAATCAAACACGCGATCAGCGGCGCACGCAATATCCACTGCAGTCTCGATGCACGTGGTGTGGTGATGTTCGTCCACCCACGCGAAGCGGGCGAAATCCATTTGTCTGTTCATACAAAACTCCTTGGACGCTACTGACACGCAAAATCGCGCACGGCTATAGCGAGCTACTCATGAGCGGATTGTATGAATGCGCTTCGGCGAGCGCCACCAAATATCGGTGTCTTTTTCCGATGTTCACAACTGCACGGTGCACTCAGCTTCTGACCCCAACGCCGCGTCAAAAGCATCAAGCCCGCCGGAAAATGTTCTCCGGCGGGCTTGATGCGTCGGGTGGAGAATGGCTCCCCGCCTCGCTTGTGGCTTATTTGACTACGCGAGGTCGAAGCGATCCAGGTTCATCACCTTGTTCCACGCCGCCACGAAGTCACGCACAAACACCGGCTGCGAATCGCTGCAACCGTAGACCTCGGCGAGGGCGCGTAGTTGCGAGTTTGAGCCGAACATCATATCGGTGACCGTGCCCGTCCACTTGAGCGCGTCCGTGGCTCGGTCGTGCCCTTCCAACACATCGTCGGTGGCGGATTTCTGCCACTTCGTGTTCATGTCGAGCAGGTTCACGAAAAAGTCATTGGTTAAGGTCTCTGGGCGCGTGGTGAACACGCCGTGCTTGGCTTGCCCAACGTTCGCGTTGAGGGCACGCATGCCGCCGACGAGCACCGTCATTTCGGGCGCGGACAGCTTCATCAATTGCGCCTTGTCTAGCAGCAACTCGGCCTGCGCGCCCGCAAGCTCCGGACGGACGTAGTTGCGGAAGCCGTCTGCGGCGGGTTCCAGCGCTGCGAACGAGGCCACGTCGGTCTGCGCCTGCGACGCGTCCATGCGGCCCGGCGAGAACGGAACCGTGATGTTTTGGCCGACCTTCTTTGCCGCCGCCTCCACCGCGGAGCAGCCGCCCAGCACGATCAGATCGGCCAGCGAAATTTTCTTTTCGCCGACGTTGAAATCTTTCTGGATCGCTTCCAGCTTTGGCAGCACCTTCGCCAATACGGTCGGCTGGTTGACTGCCCAATCTTTCTGGGGTGCTAAGCGAATGCGCGCGCCGTTGGCACCGCCGCGCTTGTCGCTGCCCCTGAAGCTGGCTGCCGACGCCCAAGCCGTGCTGACGAGTTGCGAGATCGACAGGCCCGAAGCAAGAACCTTGGCCTTCAGGGCAGTGATGTCCTGCGCGTTGACCAGCGGATGATCAACGGCGGGAATTGGGTCTTGCCAGAGCAGCACTTCCGTTGGCACCAGCGAGCCAAGGTAGCGCGCGCGCGGGCCCATGTCGCGGTGGGTCAGCTTGAACCAAGCACGTGCGAAGGCATCCGCGAATGCCTTCGGGTTCTTGTGGAAATGCCGCGAAATCGGCTCGTAGATCGGATCGAAGCGCAGCGCAAGATCGGCCGTCGTCATCGTGGGCGCATGGGTTTTCGATGGGTCGTGTGCATCGACCACCGTGGTCGCTCCGGCGCCGCCTCTCGGTTTCCATTGCCACGCTCCCGCTGGGCTCTTGCCCACTTCCCAGTCGTAGCCGAACAGCGTGTCGAAATAACCGTTGTCCCATGTCGTCGGGTTGGGCTTCCACGCGCCTTCGATACCGCTGGTGATGGCATCACCGGCCTTGCCGCTGCCAAAACTGCTGAGCCAACCGAAGCCCTGCGCTTCAATATCAGCACCGTCCGGTTCCCGACCAAGGTGTGAATCGGGGCCCGCGCCATGCGCCTTGCCGAAGGTGTGACCGCCGGCAGTGAGTGCTACTGTCTCTTCGTCATTCATCGCCATGCGCGCAAAGGTCTCGCGTACGTCGCGCGCCGAGCCAAGCGGATCGGGGTTACCGTTCGGACCTTGCGGGTTGACGTAAATGAGGCCCATCTGTACCGCGCCGAGCGGATTTGCGAGTTGACGGTCGCCGCTGTAGCGTTCGTCACCGAGCCACGTCGCTTCCGGGCCCCAGTAAATATCCGCTTCCGGTTCCCAGATATCGACGCGGCCACCGGCGAATCCGAAGGTCTTAAAGCCCATCGACTCGAGCGCGACGTTGCCGGTGAGCACGATCAGATCCGCCCAAGAGATATTGCGACCGTACTTCTGCTTAATCGGCCAAAGCAGGCGGCGCGCTTTATCTAGGTTGCCGTTATCCGGCCAACTATTCAGCGGCGCGAATCGCTGATTGCCCGTACCTGCGCCACCCCGACCATCGGCAATGCGGTAGGTACCGGCCGCATGCCACGCCATGCGAATGAACAACGGTCCGTAATGGCCGTAATCCGCAGGCCACCACTCCTGTGAATCGGTCATCAAGGCGTGTAAATCCTTAACCACCGCGCTCAGGTCGAGGCTCTTGAACGCCTCGGCGTAGTTGAACCCCTCGTCCATGGGGTTGGACTCGGCAGAGTGCTGGTGCAAGATTTTCAGGTTGAGTTGATTGGGCCACCATGTTGCGTTCGACGGGGCACCGGCGGCGGTATGTTTGCTTGCCTCACTCGAAAATGGGCACTGTGCTTGATTGGACATGACTCTCTCCTTTGACGTGTCGCAATTGACGACATGCATCAATCTATACCCCACGCGCACAGGGATCAATTTGATTGTTCGAATCGCATCGATAGGAAAATTCAATGCATGTGTTGGTGAGGTGTTTGTTAGTTGTTGCAGGAGGGTTGGAGTCGGATGCAAGTCTAGCTGCGTAGTCGGAACAGCGTTGCGACCTGACAGAGTGTGGCCGTGACCGCACTTGCTCATTTTCCGCGTGAGTGCAACTTTGTGTTGAATTTCGCCTCCTTCCCTTTCTAGATAACTCCGCAAAATAGTCGATGCCGTCAAAAGCGCTGGTTTGGTTTAAACGCGATTTGCGTGTGCGTGACCACGCGCCGCTGGCGATGGCGGCTGATTGCGATGCAGCGGCGGCGGTGTTTGTGATTGAACCCGAGTGGCTTCAGAGCCCAGAATTCGATGGGCAGCATCTCGATTTTGCGTTGCAGAGTTTGATTCCGTTGCGCGCAGCATTGGCCATGCGCGGGTTGCCGCTGTTGGTGAGAGTGGGCACCGTACTGCACGTTTTTGCCTCGCTGCAAAAAGAGTTTGCGCTCACGCATTTACTGAGCCACGAAGAGACGGGACAGGGTTGGACCTATCAGCGTGATCGGGATGTGGGTGCATGGTGCCGCGCGCAGGGCGTGACGTGGCACGAGTGGCCGCAAACGGGCGTGGTGCGCGGGCTCAAGACCCGCGTCGGCTGGGCGGGTAAGTGGGCCGTGCGGATGAATGCGCCCGTACTCGCTGCGCCACATGCATTCGTGGGCGCACGGTTGCCGCAAGGCGACATGCCCACGCTCAACGCGCTTGGCATTTCACACCACCGAACACTGCCTAACGCGGGTGAGCGCGCCGCTTGGGATTTGCTTAATAAATTTCTCGGTGGTGGTGGTCGCGACTATCGCCGCGCGCTATCGAGCCCGCTGACGGCCGCACAGGGCTGCAGTCGCCTCAGTGCGCATTTGGCGTTCGGTACCGTTTCGATGCGTAGCGTTCATCAAGCGACTGAGGCCGCGATTGCGGCGACCAACGACCGCGAAATTGCCTATGGGCTGCGCGGCTTCGCCGGGCGGCTTCGCTGGCATTGCCACTTCATGCAAAAGCTGGAAGACGAGCCAGCAATCGAATTCAATAACTTCGCACGCGCATACGATGGACTGCGTGAAAGCAACTTCAACCAAGAATTTTTTGACGCATGGCGCGCGGGCGAAACGGGCTACCCAATGGTGGACGCCTGTATGCGTTCACTCAACGCAACCGGCTGGCTGAATTTCAGAATGCGCGCGATGCTGGTCAGCTTTGCGTCATATCACTTATGGCTACATTGGCGCGAGACTGGCATCTATCTCGCGCGGCAATTTTTGGATTTTGAGCCCGGCATCCACTGGAGCCAAATGCAAATGCAGTCAGGCACCACCGGCATCAACACGCTGCGTATTTATTCGCCAACCAAGCAAGCGCGCGATCATGATCCCAAGGGATTGTTCGTTACCCGTTGGATACCTGAATTCGGTACGCCGGCCTATCCAAAACCGATTGTTGATGAGCACAGCGCCATGAAATCAGCAAAAGAAAAAATGTATGGGTTGCGCGCCAGACCTGATTCAAAGCGGGAAGCGGGTGCGGTGCAACAACGTCACGGCTCGCGAAAGAGTGGCCTCTCGTCCAGCAATAAAACGGCGCAGCGACGGCGTGGTGGCGAAGCGAAAGATCCACAACTCAAATTATTCTAATGGCCGACCGTCGGGTCAATAGAACTTGTCCGCTGGAAGCGCCGCGCGCGAGTTGTAGTCGAGCCGTGCCGCGCAAAACGAAAGACGACCGCACCTTAAGCGAGCACAACACCAATGCACACGATAGCGCTATCCAACATTGAAATTGATCGCGTCGTGCAAATGGCGTGGGAGGACCGCACACCGTTTGACGCGATTGAAGCACAGTTCGGTTTGCGCGAGGCCGCCGTGATTGCGCTCATGCGAGCACAATTAAAGCGCGCCAGTTTTGTGTTGTGGCGGAAGCGCGTAACGGGTCGGCAAACTAAACATGCGGCGCGGCGATCAACCGTAGTCACGCGTTTCAAATGCCACGACCAGCGTGGTGAGTAGCTTTTGCGTACGAACGGTTTACGTCCACGCTGACCC
>JAYTVA010000125.1:0-12339 GCA_043744255.1 Burkholderiales bacterium
ATGCAAATTCAGACGGGGCGACAGGGTGATTCCTTGGGGGATGCGTGATCGGGTAGGAGGCGGGGTTGCTCCCGCCGTCCTCCCACACCACCGTGCGTAGGGTTCCCGACACGGTGGTTCCTGTTGGTCTCCGCTTTGCGGTCCTCAATGCCTGTCACCCTATAAGCGCCCGGCGTTATCTCGCGGATTCCGTCCGCTACCTCCGGCCTCAGGCCCGCTCGCGCGGCATCTGCTCAAGGCGATCAGAAAATCAGTCCAGCTTCTCCATCAGGTTCAGCCCTTCGCCGAGTGGTTCGGCTACTACGGCCTCTGCTGTCATCCGCCGCCCCATCCCGACGCCTCGCAGCGCCGGTAGCACAAGGCAGGACGACGGACTTCCCAGGGTAAGACGCGTGACCTTCATGCCATATACCTGTCGCATCTACGGCTGCACCCTCCGAGTGATTTTGGGCTTCGGGTTTCATGGCCCCCTTGCCCGAATGCAGACGCCTCATATGCGCTTCCTGTTCGTCAGGCCGGCACTTTGCTTACAGCTTCCTTCAGATTCCGGATTGCTCCGGACACCCTTGCTGTTCGGCTAGCAGTTCCCATCACCAGGGCCTGCAAAGGACTTTCACCTCCAAGTCATCGACCGGCTACCACCCCGGTCAAACGGTGCCTTGCGGCACCACGCGCCATGCCTGGCGCACCATCGGCATAGGGGGATGAAAGTTTGCGCCTTCATCTCCCCTGCCACACCACCCGGCAGGCGGGTCCGCACCGGGCGGTTCGATGGGTTGAGGTTACGTGACGAGCCTGGCAACGCCAAGCTTGTCGAAGAGTGCGTTGGGCAGCGCGATGTGGATCGCCATCGCCGAGTTGCGCCACCAGCGTCGTGCGTTTGCAGCCACCCGCGCGGCGGCGAGACTCGACATGCCCCGAGCGGACAGCTCGCGATAGACAGTCTTGCCCCGCTTCCAGTGCTTGAGCTGCAACGCCCTCAGCCGGTGGCGTATCCATTGATCGACATCGCCCATGACGCCTGGTGTCTCCGCGATCCGGAAGTAGCCCTTCCAACCCGCCAAGTATGTCCCGAGCTCTTCACAGACGACCGCCAGACTGCGCCCGCCGGTGCGGCAGGTGATCTGACGAACACGATCCTTCAGGCGTTCGAGGGCCTGTTGGGACACCCGGCGCTTCACGACCCGCCCCTTAGCCACCCAGAACGAGAAGCCGAGGAACTTGCGCTTGATCGCCAGCGCCACCGCGCTCTTGGTCTCGTTGATCCGGAGCCTGAGCCCCGCGAACAGACGACGCAACGCCGCCATGACGCGCTCGCCCGCCGACCGGGACCGAACGTAGACGTTCAGATCGTCGGCGTAGCGCACGAACGCGTGCCCGCGCTTCTCCAGCTCCTTGTCCACCTCGTCCAGAAGCACATTCGCCAACAGCGGCGACAAAGGCCCGCCTTGCGGCGTTCCCTCGTACCGCTCCATCACCACCCCGTTCGCAAGCACGCCTGCCCCGAGGTAGCGGCGGATGAGCCCCAGCATCCGCTTGTCCCCGATCCGTTTTTCCAACCGCCCCATCAGCACGTCGTGGTTGACCCGGTCGAAGAATTTTTCCAGATCGACGTCCACGACGAAGCGACGGCCCTCCTGCACGTAGCCTTGCGCGCGACGCACCGCGTCATGCGCCCGACGTCCGGGCCGGAAGCCATAGCTCGCATCCGAGAAAGTCGGGTCGAACCGCGGCTGCAGGATTTGCAACAAAGCCTGCTGGATGAAGCGATCGAGCGCCGTCGGGATGCCGAGTTCACGCTCGCCCCCACCCGGTTTTGGAATGGCAACCCGCCGCACAGGCTGTGGCCGGTAGCGCCCCGCGAGCAAGTCCTCGCGAAGGCGCAGCCAGTTGGCCTTGAGATAGGCGGGAAGCTCGCCGACCGTCATACCGTCGATGCCGGGACTGCCCTTGTTCGCCTTCACACGCTTCAGCGCGGCAAGACAATTCTGGCGTTCGACCGCCATCTCCATCAGGCCACGCCGCTCTTCATGCGGTCCTGAGCGCTCGTTGCCCCGCTCCGCCGTCATGGCTTCCACACGCACGACGGCCGTCGCGGCTTCACCGCTCTTTCCGATCGCACGCCCGATTGACTTCGGCTTCTGTGGCATGGCCCTTCCGAGGAACGAGATCGTCTCGCTCTCCCTATCGTTCGGTCCTTCGCTGGAGCGCATCCTCGGCCCCTTGCTACTACGACCTCTACTGACTTCTCGCGTCCCGCCAGATACGCGGCGTCGCCCTTTCAGGCATGAAGCGAGATCTCCCCAGGTAAGAACGCCGACCTTCCCTGCGCGACCGTCGGATTTACGAAGCCTGGGTCTTGGTCACAAGAGCTTCGCGATCACATGTCCGCTCGCCCTACCCGGCCTCGCCTCGTATCCGCTTCCTGTTCGTCGGCCCGCAGTTTCGCTCCCCGCTTCCTTCACGCTGTCCTCGCGGCCCAACGCTCTGCGGTTCACTTCGCTCGCCATGACCAGCTCACGAGAGGACTTCCACCTCCAAGTCAGCGCCCATGCTGGGCGCACATAAAAAAGGGCACGGAACACCGTGCCCTTCATCATTGAATCGTGTGTCGATTACACGCGACGACGATATTCGCCGGTGCGGGTATCAATCTCAATCTTGTCGCCATTTTCACAAAACAGTGGCACCGACACATCGAACCCGGTGCTGACCAATTTCGCAGGCTTCATGACTTTGCCGGAGGTGTCACCACGCACCGCAGGGTCGGTGCTGATTTCGCGCTCGACCGAGGTCGGCAATTCAATTGAGATTGCCTTGCCGTCGTAGAACGTCACTTCGCAAGGCATCGCGTCTTCGATGTAATTGAGTGCGTCGCCCATGTTTTCTGGCTCGACTTCGTATTGGTTGTATTCGCCGTCCATGAACACGTACATGGGGTCGGAGAAATACGAGTAGGTCACTTCTTTTTTCTCAAGCGAGACGACTTCAAATTTGTCGTCGGCTTTGTACACGGTTTCCATGCCGGACGCCGTCAACAAATTCTTGAATTTCATTTTCACCACGGCAGAGCTGCGGCCACCCTTGTTGTATTCGGCTTTCAACACCACCATCGGGTCTTTGCCGATCATGACGACGTTGCCGGCGCGGAGTTCTTGTGCAATTTTCATAGAGAGAGCTTTCTTGCGTTTTCAGAGAGAATTTGGGTGCGGGGTTAATGCCTGCTTGACTGCCTGCTTGACTGCCTGCTTAATCCAGCAAAGCCTTAAATTTTATAGGTTTTTTCGAAAAAAGTCACCAGTTGGGTCGCCAAATCAGGGGTTTGGGCGAGCTGATCCGCCCAGCGTTTCGCGTGCACCGTGAGTGCGTCGCGATGGTGCAAAAATTCACCCCACGCCGCAGCAATCGCCGCGCCGTCATTAGCGTTCCATGCACGCCAGAGTTCGCGAAGTGCGGCCGCAACTGGTGCCTCCACCCCCACGCAGTAGCGATCTAGGAAGGCGTTTAGCTTGATCCAATGCGCATGATCGGCCTGCGGATAGATGTGCCACACGAACGGCTTGGCTGCCCACTGCGCACGAACGAACGAATCCTCGCCGCGCACGAACAGGATGTCGTGCGCCCAAAGCAGTTGATCGAATTGCGGTTGTGGAACGAACGGCAGTACGGAAATACCTTCAAGACCCGCGCCAGCCGTGCCGTTTGGGGCAGTGACCGTGGCACCCGTGGCGTGGATGGCAGCCACGAGCGCTGCTGTGGCGGTGTTGGCGTAGGCGAAGAGGAAGACACGTAGATGCGCGCGCTCAGGTACAAACGCATCACGTTGCGAAACCAAATCGGCCTCGCGCAACAGACCGCCGGTAGCGGCATCAAAACCGGGAAAGAAAAAGTGTTTTGCCAACGGCAGGCGCGGATGCGGTGATGGCAACAAATGACACTCGCCCACCCATTGTTCAGCGCTGAGATATTCGAGGTTGATCCACACCGGTTTGACTACGCGTGCAGCCATGGCGTCGATGTAGAAATCCGGAAGCTCGCACGCAAAGGCTTCGATGGCCAGATCGGCGGGTGCGATGCTGCCGGTCGGCCATGCGAGTGCGGCACCGCCCTCGCCTGCGATGTGCGCAAAGCTGTCGAGGTCATCAACGAATAAACGCGTCACCACATTCCACTCGCGCTGAAGCTGGCGCGCGAGCCGCCACGTGACACCGACATCGCCGTAGTTATCGACGACGCGGCAGAAAATATCGCAGCTGAACCGTGTGGCCTCAGTCAATGCTTACAGCCCTGCCAGTGCTACCAGTAACTTCGCGGCAAGGTAGTGCCGGTCTTGCGCGAGTGCGGCGACCGGTCTTGCGCGCATGCGTGAGAGCAGTGCAGTCAACGTGGCAGGCGCTTGATGGTGCTGCGCCGCAAGCCCCGCCATCAACTCATCGCAGTGCGGCGCGTCGTTGCACAACAGCACCATGTCGCAACCGGCGTCGAATGCGGCATTGGCGCGCGCCACATAACTCCCTGCGGTGGACGCACCTTCCATCGACAAGTCATCGGAAAAAATCACGCCGGTGAAACCCAGTTCCTTGCGCAAAATTTGTCGTAACCACTTGGTCGAAAAACCAGCGGGATCGGCGTCAACCTGTTCGTAAATCACGTGCGCGGGCATCACTGAATCGAGCTTAGCGGCGAGCAACTTAAATGGCACTAAATCATCGGCGACGATGGCTGCCATGCTACGTTCATCGCGCGGGATTTCGTGATGCGAATCGGCTTTCACGTAACCGTGGCCGGGAAAGTGTTTGCCGCATGACGATCCGCCACCTTCATGCAGCCCGTCGATCAAGGCACCAGCGATGTCGGTGACGGCATGCGGGTCACGATTGAATGAGCGATCACCGATCACACCACTCTCGCCCCAGTCGAGATCGAGCACCGGTGCGAAGCTGAAATCAATGCCATGATCGGCCAACTCGGCGGCCATGATATAGCCCAACGCCCGCGCCAGCGCTAGGGTTTTGGCTTTATCCCCGGCGTACATCACACCGAGCGTGCGCATCGGTGGAATGGCGGTGAAGCCTTCGCGAAAGCGCTGCACGCGGCCTCCTTCGTGATCGACGGCGATCAGTAATTGTGGCGAACGAATCGCGTGGACGCTGGCACAGAGCTTACGTAATTGCGCGGGCGACTCGTAGTTGCGCGCGAACAAAATGATCGCGCCGATCAGCGGATTTTGCAGGCGCTGGATGTCGTCGTCGGTGAGGGCAAGGCCAGCAACGTCAGCCATTACCGGGCCCAGTGGAATGTGAATGGTCATAGTAATTTTCAGTGAGTTTCCATCACCACGAAGGCGATGGCGTGTTCGGATTCATCGGAGATTGAAACGTGGGCGTTGGTAATCGCTTCTGCATCGAGTCGGGCTTGCAACGCGGCTGAGAATTTTAGCAATGGCCTGCCGCGAGCGTCGTGTGAGATGGCGACATCGTGCCAATTTATTTCTGCACCGATGCCGGTGCCGAAGGCTTTGGAAAACGCTTCCTTTACCGCGAAGCGTTTGGCCAAGAACCGCGCGGGTTGGGCAGTTCGGGCATATTCCCCAACTTCGGCCTCGGTCAAAATGCGATGCAAAAAACGATCACCAAAGCGAAACAGCGCGTCCTCGATACGTTTGATGCTCACCAAATCGGTGCCGATGCCGTAGATCATGCGTTACCTTGTTTGATCGCCGCGAGATAATTTTTGACAGTCGTTGCCAACCCGAATTCGAGCGCATCGGCAATCAGCGCGTGGCCGATGGAAACTTCGGCCACACCACGAACGCTGCGCAAGAACGCAGGCAAATTTTCGCAACTCAAATCATGACCTGCATTGACGCCGAGACCGAGTGCGTGTGCTGCCTTGGCAGTATCGGCATATTGCTGAATGACCGCCGCTTCGCTTGCGGTGCCGAACGCCTGTGCATACGGCTCGGTGTAAAGCTCGATCCGATTCGCGCCCAGCGCAGCCACATCACGCATCGCTGCCGGATTGGGATCCATGAACAAACTCACGCGCACACCCATCGCGCGTAATTCTGCAATAACGGGACGCAGACGCTCGCTATCCTTTGCTAAATCCCAGCCGTGATCGGAGGTGAATTGCCCGGTCTCATCGGGCACCAGCGTGCATTGATGCGGCTTCACGTCGCGGACAAAATCGAGTAATTGGTGGAAGGGATTGCCTTCGATGTTGTATTCCGCATTCGGCCACGCGCGCAACAGTTCCGCCAACTCGCGCACATCATGCGCAC
The DNA here is from genome assembly GCA_043744255.1 of Burkholderiales bacterium. Taxonomy (GTDB): domain Bacteria; phylum Pseudomonadota; class Gammaproteobacteria; order Burkholderiales; family Usitatibacteraceae; genus UKL13-2. The sequence continues at coordinate 6,284 of JAYTVA010000125.1, forward strand.
GCACATGCCGGCCGTCGGGGCGTGGATGCACGGTGATGCCCTGCGCACCAGTTCTCAACACGATCTCGGCGGCGCGCGTGACGCTGGGGATGGTGAGCGCACGGGTATTGCGTAGCAGCGCGACCTTGTTGAGGTTCACGCTGAGATTAGTCGTATTTGCTGGCGGCGACATGCGTTAAATTTCTCTGAGATCGCGAATCAGTTGACGCGTGTGTAAGGGCTTGTCGCCGAGCAGATGGTTGATCGCGCGGCGCATGAGTTGTTTGGCTTGCTGCTGGGTCACCGGATCAGAAAAATTGGTAGCCGCCATATCCAACAGGGTTTTACCGCTCAATTGTAAGGCATCACCCTCGGCCTGCGGTGCGGCCATATCTTGGCGATATTGCGCCGTCGTCATGGGGCCGCGTTCCATCACGTACACGTAACGTTGATCGGGGTCGATTGCCGAGCGCGCGACGTCTTCACTGAGTTGCAAGGCGTAACCAAGATCGCGTAGTAGCGCTAGTTCGAATTTGCGCAAGGCGATGGCGATGGCGCGTACCTGTCCACCTTCCGCCATCTCGCCCGGCACGGCCAGCGTGGTCAGCGCGCATTCATAAGCGTCAAACAGCGTCTCATGCGCGTCCTCGCGATGCGCGAGTTTCAATAGCAACTCGTTCATGTAAAACGATGACATCAGCGCCGCACCTGCGAGCTGCGGATAGATGCGCGCGTGCTCAACCGTTTTCAGGGTCTTCATTTCGGCGCGACCAAACCATGTCAGCCGCAAGCCTTGGAAGGGATTCAACAGGCTGCGCATTGCGCTGTGTGGGCGTTTCGCGCCCTTGGCGACCACCACCACGCGGCCATGGCTGCGCGTGTAGGTTTCAACAATGAGACTGGTCTCGCGATATGGATAGGTGTGCAGCACGAAGCCGGGGCTGGAGTCGCCCAGCGTTTTGATGCCGCGAGAAGGTGCAGCCGCCAACGGATTACTCGTAGCCGTATTGGCGCAAGATGGACTGGTTGTCGGCCCAACCCTTTTTCACGCGCACAAATAATTCGAGGTAGACCTTGCCACCGAAGGTCGTTTCCATATCTTTGCGTGCGTCGGTGCCGATGCGTTTCAAACGCTCGCCTGCGGCGCCAATGATGATGGCTTTTTGGCTATTTTTTTCGACGACGATCACGCCAAAAATGCGGCGCAAATCGCCCTCTTGTTCAAATTTTTCAATCTGCACGCTGATGCTGTACGGCAGCTCCTCACCGAGTTGCCGGAACACTTTTTCACGGATGAATTCGGCAGCCATGAAGCGCTCAGAGCGGTCGGTAATTTCATCGGCGGTGAAGGTAGGCGGCGCGACTGGCAGCAGCGCGCGGATGGCAATTTTCAGTTGCTCTAACGTGGCCTTGTTTTTGACGCTGGTGGGAACGTTGGCCGTGAACGCAAAACGTGCATTTACCTCGGTGAGAAAGGTGAGCAGTCGATGTTTGTCTTCGATCCGATCAATTTTATTGACGACCAAAATCGTCGGCTTAGATTTATCTAGCATGTTCAGCACGGTCTCGTCGGCGGGCAACCACTTACCAGCCTCAATCATGAACACGATCACATCAGCGTCGGACACCGCCTCGCCGACGGTGCGGTTCAGAATTTTGTTGAGCGCATTTTCATGGGTCTTTTGAAAGCCGGGCGTATCGACGAACAAATATTGCGCGGTCGTATCGGTCGAAATCCCCATGATGCGATGGCGCGTGGTCTGCGCTTTTTTCGAGGTGATGGTGACCTTCTGGCCGACGAGATGATTGAGCAGCGTCGATTTGCCGACGTTCGGTCTGCCAACGATGGCAATGGTGCCGCAGCGAAAGTCTGGTGTCATCATTTGGTCTTTTCTGTTTTGGCGGGCTTACGGATTGCCCCGCCCTCAAGGTTCGTCAACACCAGCTTGGCCGCTTCCTGCTCGGCAGCTCGGCGGCTCACGCCCTCGCCCACCGCGAGCGCATGGATAGCATCACCCTCGGCACCCACCTCGCAACGCACCTGAAACGTTTGCTGGTGGGCAGCACCGGCGATCTTGGTGACATGATATTGCGGCAAATTCATGTGCTTGGCTTGCAGCCATTCTTGCAAGGCGGTCTTCGCGTCTTTGCTGGGCCTGGTGACATCACCACTGCCCAAACGCGGATCAAACAAACGCTGCACCAACGCACGCGCCGCATCGAAGCCCGCATCGACAAACACCGCGCCCAATAAGGCTTCCACGGCATCGGCGAGGATCGATGGGCGGTGCGCGCCACCGGTTTTGATCTCGCCTTCGCCGAGCCGCAGAGATGCGCCAACGTCGAGTTCCAGCGCGATTTCAGCGAGGATGGCTTGGTTGACCAGATTAGCGCGCAGGCGACTCAATTCGCCTTCGGGCATCGTCGGAAAGCGCTCATAAATCAGCATCGCCATCGCACAATTGAGGATGCCATCACCGAGGAATTCGAGGCGCTCGTTGTGGGGTACACCAAAGCTGCGGTGGGTCAGCGCTTGTGTCAGCAAGGGGCGCTGCGCAAAGCTGTGACCCAGTTTGCGCTCCAGCGACTGGGGCGCGGAGGACATATCGATAAATCCTGCTACTTGCCAGCGGTGCTGGTGCTGAAATCGATCACCAGCGCGTGATTGGTGAAGAGCGAAATGCGCTTGGACCAATTGGCGGTGACCACGGTTTCGCTACCTTCTTTGGTGATGTCGAGGTCGTCGCCGCCCAGGGTCTCGCTATAGTCGGCAGACATACGCTTGCTAAAACTGCGACGAATATCGGCCACCGTTCCCGAGCGCACTTCGTCAGAGGTAGCCATGGCAGCGATAATTTTCTTGATCACAAAATAATCGGTATAGGCCGGGACGATCTTCAAGCCAAGTACCAGAGCCAAGCCGCAAATAATGAGCACAAACATGATGGCAAAGAAGCTCATACCGCGCTGACGCTGCACACTATTCCCGGAAAGTCTCATAGCCATCCTCATCTATCCAATTTGTTATTCAATCGACAAACCAACGCGTTTCAACGCGCTGAAATTCATCCACACCAATACCGCCTTGCCGACAATATTTTCTTCCGGTACGAAACCCCAGTACCGACTATCTTCACTATTGTCGCGGCTGTCACCCATCATAAAGTAGTGCCCATCCGGCACCTTGCAAGTTAAGCCTTCTTCATTGTAAGCGCAATTGTTCTTGGCCGGAAACTGGCGGACACTGCCGAGGTTCAGGGTCGGTAGCCCAGGGCGCACTACCAGCGCATGCGGCTTGTCGCCAAGCTTTTCGCTGTACGCATCGAATTGCTCCATGCGCAGCCGTTCGTCCACGTCGGTGTAGACGCCGGTCTTTTCGGTGACCACGGCCAGCCCGTTCACGGTCAGGCGTTTATTACGGTATTCAATGGTGTCGCCGGGGATGCCAACCACGCGCTTGATGTAATCCTTGGCTGGGTCAACCGGGTAACGAAACACCATCACGTCGCCCCGCTTGGGCAGGTTGACTTCGACAATTTTTTTGTTGATGACGGGAATACGAACACCGTAGGTGAATTTGTTGACCAAAATAAAATCGCCAATCAATAGCGAGGGCACCATCGAACCCGAGGGAATCTTGAACGGCTCGAACAAAAATGAGCGCAGGAAGAAAACGATCAGGATGACCGGGAAAAAACTCTTCGCCATTTCGACCAACACCGGCTCTTGCGCGTCTTTTACACGATGCTGCCGAAAGAATAAAATGTCAGCGAGCCAGATGAGGCCGGTAATCACAGTCGCGACCAACAGCACGGCAGCGAAGCCCACCACTTCCTTAAGTGTGAGCATGCCCATCGCGGCGATAAAAAATACCGGCCAGGCGATTTCAAGCCAGACATGCAGCCCATGCCCTGCATCGTTTGCAGCGCTGGCAGGACGGCGCACGAAGAAGCCCGCGAGAATCACCAGACCACTCAGCGCAAGTGCGCTCCACCCAATCATTTCCCAATTCATGTATCGATCCTAATTGATTCTCTGTAATTCTCTGTGACTCGACGTACTGGTCGGAAAAAACTCACCACCATTCTTGCTGCCGATCCTTGATTCCGCCTGCCTCGTGCGACAAACCCGCTAAATCAACATACGAAGTCCCGCAATCAGCTGCCGAGTTACTTGTCGCCAATCTGCAAAATGGCCAAGAACGCTTCCTGCGGGATCTCGACGTTGCCGACTTGCTTCATGCGTTTTTTACCGGCCTTTTGCTTCTCGAGCAATTTGCGTTTACGCGAAATATCACCGCCGTAACATTTTGCCAGTACGTTTTTGCGCAAGGCTTTCACGTTTTCGCGCGCGATGATGTTGGCACCAATCGCCGCCTGCACCGCCACGTCAAACATCTGGCGCGGGATCAGTTCACGCATTTTCGCGGCCAACTCGCGGCCACGATACTGGCTGTTGGCACGATGCACGATCAGCGAGAGCGCGTCAACCTTATCACCGTTGATCAAAATATCGAGCTTCACCAAATCGGACGCGCGATATTCCTTGAAGTCGTAATCGAGCGAGGCATAGCCGCGCGAAACCGATTTCAGCTTATCGAAAAAATCCATGACGACTTCGTTCATCGGCATGTCGTATTTCAGGATCACCTGACGGCCCGCGTATTGCATGTCAACCTGCGCGCCACGCTTTTGGTTGCACAGCGTGATGACCGAACCAACGTACTCCTGTGGCATCAGCATAGTCGCGGTGATGATCGGCTCGCGAATCTCAGCGACCTTTGAAATCTCCGGCAATTTCGACGGGTTCTCAATCTCGGTCACGGTGCCATCCATCGCGACGATTTGGTAGATCACCGTCGGCGCGGTGGTAATCAAATCCACGTCGTATTCGCGCTCCAAACGCTCCTGCACGATCTCCATGTGCAGCAAGCCCAGGAAACCGCAGCGGAAACCAAAACCCAGCGCCTGCGAGGTTTCCGGCTCGAAACGTAGCGAGGAATCGTTGAGTTGCAACTTGGTCAGCGCGTCGCGCAGTCCGTCGTATTGGTTGGATTCGACGGGATACAAACCGGCAAACACCTGCGGCTTGATTTCCTTGAAGCCCGGTAGCGGCGCATCGGCGGGACGCTCTTCCATGGTGACGGTGTCGCCCACTTTCGCGGACGCCAGTTCCTTGATGCCCGCGATGATGAAACCCACGCCGCCAGCAGACAGCGTTTCCCGCTGCACCGACTTGGGCGTAAATACCCCAACCTGTTCGACCAGATGCTTGGCACCGGTCGCCATCAATAAAATTTTATCCTTGGCCTTCAACACGCCATCTACCACGCGCACCAACATCACCACGCCGACGTAATTATCAAACCACGAGTCGATGATGAGCGCTTTGAGCGGCTTGGTGACATCGCCCACCGGGCAGGGAATTTTCGCGATCACAGTCTCGATCACATCGTCAATGCCCACGCCAGTCTTGGCGCTGCACTGCACGGCGTCTTCGGCGTCAATACCAATAATGTCTTCGATTTCGGCCTTCACCCGCACGATGTCGGCCGATGGCAGGTCAATTTTGTTGAGTACCGGTGCCACTTCAACGCCCAGCTCGACAGCGGTGTAGCAGTTCGCCACCGTCTGCGCTTCCACGCCTTGCGAGGCATCGACCACCAGCAGCGCGCCTTCGCAGGCCGACAGCGAGCGCGAGACTTCATACGAAAAATCGACGTGGCCGGGGGTGTCGATCAAATTCAGGTTGTACGTTTGCCCGTCGCGCGCTTTGTAGGTTAGCGCCGCTGTTTGCGCCTTGATGGTGATGCCGCGCTCGCGCTCCAAGTCCATCGAATCGAGCACTTGCGATTCCATCTCGCGCGATGACAGCCCGCCGCAGCGCTCGATGATTCGATCAGCCAAGGTAGATTTACCGTGGTCAATGTGTGCAATGATGGAGAAATTTCGTATTAATTTCATGTAGTTAGAATGCTCTGCAATCGGGATAGGGGCGGCCAGTGTATCTGACCGATCCCCTCCCACACCACCACGGCATGCGGGTCCGCACCGGGCGGTTCGAGAAGTTGAGGTCAT
>JAYTVA010000126.1:0-46764 GCA_043744255.1 Burkholderiales bacterium
CGCCTTGATGCGTCGAATGCGTTGGGCATAGGCAATGTCGTCGGGCGGCATCGTCCACACCGCGTGCCAATGATTGGGCAGCACCACCATCGCGTCAATGGTGAAGGGCTGCTCGGCCTTGACGCGTTGCACGATTGCGCGGAACGCATCAATATGATTCATCAAGGTCGTGCCACGACGATCACGAAGATTTACGGTGAAAAAGAACGTGCCTCCTGCGAGGCGGCTTCGGCGATAGTTGACCATGCTGAAGAATACATCAGCGTTGTTTGCGCGACGGATCGGCATGAAGCACCGCGCCCAGAGCCGAGTTTGAAAGGGTCTATCGTTTACGGTTTGTGCCCGGAGTCGCTGCGCTCGTCCGGGCTACGCTTGCTACCTGACAGCGCCGTGAGCGCCTCAACGCTGATGTGCATCGCAATGATGGCCACCGCGTCAGGTGGCCTTCGGCAACCTGACCTACGAAGTGGGTTGCCTGTCGGTCGGGTTGCGCAGCTACGTGACAGCGCTATGAGCGCCGCAACGTTGATGTGCATCGCAATGATGGCCACCGCGTCAGGTAGCCTTCGGCAACCTGACCTACGAAGTGGGTTGCCTGTAGGTCAGGTTGCGCAGCTACCTGACAGCGCCGCGAGCGCCTCAACACTGATGTGTATCGCAATGATGGCCACCGCGTCAGGTAGCCTTCGGCAACCTGACCTACGAAGTGGGTTGACTGTAGATACCATCTCTCTCGTCAAGCGATTTTCGCGGAGATGGTATCCACGGGCTCTCGCACTAACGAGCAATTCGGTAAACCTTTGCAGCCGACGGTTGAGCATCACAGACATCAAAACGGCAACTTACCCCCCACCGACACCAACCAATTCCGCCCCTGCGCCGGTTCAAAAAATCGCCCATTCGCTTCATTGACAATCACGGTGCCCGCATAGCGTTTATCGGCGAGATTATCGAGCCGCGCGCCGAGTGAGATGCGCGCGGCACCGATACTGAGGCCATAGCCCACACGCAGATTCGCAACGGTATACGCGCTCGCTGCGTCGCTATTGAGATCATTCACATAAATTTTGCTTTGTTGCTTGATCTCGATGGCCGTCATGACGCCATTCGCGGTGGTCCACTTGGCTTCGACAAATGCCGATGCGCTCGGCACGCCCGGTAGCTTGTTGCCGCTGTTGACGACCGTCGTGGGTGCGGTGCATGGCGCGACGGTGCAGGTCTTGAACGCTTGGTCATATTTGGCGTCGAGCGCGGTTAGCGACAGTGAAAGTTCCAACTGATCGCGCACCGATGCGCCAACGCGCAGCTCCGCACCCCGCCGCAAGGTTTTGCCGGCGTTTTGAAACGTGGCGCGACCGCCGGAATTGGTGAGCGTGACGATTTCATCGCGCGTGCGCGTTTCGAACAACGCCACGTTGCTGCGCCAGCCGTTGCCGCGCAGCTTCATGCCGAGTTCGGCGCTGTCGCTCACCGCAGGCTTGAGATCGAAATTCAAGCCAGTTTGCCCGTCTGCTCGGTAGCTGAGTTCGTTGAAGGTTGGCGTCTCGAATCCGCGCCCGATGCTGGCGTAGACATTGAAATCTTTGCTGATGCCGACGCTGGCACCGAGGGCCGGTGTGAGTTTGCTGTAGGTCGCGCGGCCACTGTCGTCGGGGTTGCGCCCGGCGATGATGTAGTGATCTAGGCTCGTGAAGCGAACTTCGCTGCGGCGGGCACCGGCGGTGAGCGTGAACGAGGGCGAGAGTTTCAGTTGTGATTGCAGATACACGTCGCGGTTTTGTACGTTGTTGGTTTCGTCGCGACGCAATTTTCCGGTGACGCCCAACTCGCTCCCGATGAAATTCTCGAAGCCTTTGCGCTCTTCATCGAGCGTGTCGAATGCGACACCCGCGACCACGTTGCCCCACGCGGACTCATGCGCGAGCTTGACGTCGGTGCCGGTGTACGCACGCGCGAATGCGATCACGCCGCCGGGCTGGGTCGCGGGTGTTTGCGTGGCAACGGGGATGGCTTGCCATTGCGTGACATCGCGCGTGCCGGTGTAGATGACGGCATCCGCACGGAGCCCGGCGCCGAGTGCGTGCACGAGCTTGATACCCGCCTGCTCTTGGCGGGTGGTTTTGCGGGTTTTGAATTGCAGCGCAGCCGCCGTGGTTTGGTCGGGGTTGGTGTCGAACTCTGCGCGGGTGAGGCCGAGCGCATCGTCGGCATTGATCTTGACGCTGTTACCAAGAAACGTGATGCCCGTGTCGAACATATTGCCGGTTAATTTAAGTTGTCCCAACGTTTTGCTCGCAGCACTTTGCGGGCGAATGCCGTGGGTTTGAAATTCACTCGCCTCACCCACGATGCCCACAGTGCCAACGAGGGTAGATGCCCGAAACCCCGCGCGGGACGTGGTGTTTGGGCCGATGGCAAGCGACAAATTGCCGCTCGCGACGCGGCCTGCGTCCTCGGTAAAGATTTGCATCACGCCACCGGATGCATTGCCGTAGAGCGCCGAAAATGGGCCCCGCAAGACTTCGATTCGGTCGGCACTCGCTAACGCGAAATGCGATACCTGTCCCTGGCCGTCTGGTTGCGATGCCGGGATGCCGTCGGTGAAGAGGCGAATGCCACGCACGCCAAAACTGGCACGTCCACCGAAACCCCGTGACGAAATTTGCAAATCCTGCGCGTAGTTGCCGCGATTTTGCACGTTGATGCCGGGCACGCGTTGCAATGACTCAGAAAGATTGACTTGCAGGTTCTGCTCACGAATCTGCTCACTGTCGATGACGTCAATGGCCATCGGCAATTGCTGCGGGTCTTGCGCGATGCGGGTGCCGCTGACGGCCATCGGTGCCAGCGGTATGGTCGGCGCTGGTGGCAGACTCGATGACTGCGCCCAACTGGCCGCGCTAGAAAATGCGGTCACCAACAAACTGCCGAGATATGGTGCTTTGTTCACGAGCCTCCCCGTTAAGCTGAATTATTTCTGCAAACTTCGGTCAATTGATGGCACCGCGAGATTCGCGCATGACGATTCACCGCGTGGGCGCTATCATAGAGCGACTATTCCTTTTCAAACGGCTGTGACATGAGATTGATCGTAATTTGCTCGTTGGCGGCATGTGTTGTTGCCCAATCTGTTGAGGTGTTCGCGCAAAGCGCGCCGCCGGTCGCCGCCCCCGCGACGACGCCTGCACGCCCGCGCAGTGAAGTTATCAAGGATGTGGCGGCATCAGAAGCGTTCTTTGCGGAGTATTTGTTGTCCGAGCTGGCCGGTCAGCGCGGCGATCCCGCTAGCTCGGCGCGCGATATTTTGGCGATGGCAACACGGCTGCGTGATGCGCGGCTTGCGCGGCGTGCGGCTGAGATTGCGTTTCGCGGGCGCGAGCAAGATCTGGCACTTGAAGCGACCTCGCTCTGGCTCGACATCGAGCCGGATTCGATTGACGCGCGGCAGGCGCTGGCGCTGGTCTCGGCAAGCCAAGGCAACTTCGCGGCGGCTAAGGCGTATCACGCGAAGCGTTTGGCGGTGCCGGGGCGCGCGGCGGAGTCTTTCATGTTGCTACCGACAATGCTCACGCAGGCGAGCATCACGGCGGCCAATCCGAAGGTGGATCGCGCGAAAGTGGCGGCGGCGGTACGCGAATTGGCGGCACCTTACCCGAAGCTTCCCGAGGCACATTTCGCCGTCGCGCTGAGTGTGGGCACGACCGGCGACCAGAAGGCAGCGCTGACGGCGATTGATGAAGCGCTACGGTTGAATCCGAAATTTGTCCGCGCGGTGAAACTAAAGGCCGATTTGCTCGCTGAAACCTCGGTAGACGCAGCGGCAAAATACTTGCAAGGTTATTTGCAGTCCTACCCCGACGTCGATGAGTTGCGTTTGAACTATGCGCAATTGCTGATTTCGCAAAAATCGTATCTGTCTGCACGCGAAGAATTGCGCCGTGCAGATCGCGGTAACACCACGAATGCGCGCATTCCGCAGTCCATCGCAATGCTGTCCCAACAGATGGGCGACTTTGATGATGCAAGCCGCCAATTTCAGCGCGCACTGACGCTAAAACCCGCTGATCCGAACGCAATCTATTTCAGCCTTGCCTTGGTCGCCGAAGCAAAAAAAGATGTCGCCGCCGCAATGGAATGGTATGGACGTGTCACCGAGGGCGATAGTTTTGTTGGCGCAAAACTGAAGACCGCGAATCTGCTTGTGAAGCGCGATGGCATCGAGGCTGGCAGAAAGTTTTTACGCGAGGCGCGCGAAGCGCAGCCGCTGGAAGAAGATGGCGGCGGCCTCCGTACGCAATTGGTACAGGCCGAAGCGCAGCTGCTGCGCGAGGCGAAGGCGTTCAAGGAGGCGTTCAGTGTGCTCACCGCCGGGCTCGAAACAGCACCTGATTCGGTTGAGTATTTGTACGACCGCGCGATGATTGCCGAGAAGTTGGAAAAATTCGACGTGCTGGAAACGGATTTGCGCCGCGTCATCGCACTCAAGCCCGATTACGCGCACGCCTACAACGCGTTGGGCTACACGTTTGCTGAACGCAACATCCGCATTAGCGAGGCCAATGAACTGATCCAAAAAGCGATCGCATTGGCACCGGACGACGCCTCGATTCAGGACAGCGTCGGCTGGGTGCAATACCGCATGGGCAAACTCGACGAGGCGATTGCGACCCTGCGCAAAGCCTATGAAACACGCCAAGACGCCGAGATCGCCGCGCATCTGGGCGAAGTGTTGTGGACGATGGGCAAACGCGAGGAAGCGCAAAAAGTCTTGCGCGCGGCGCTGATCGACAGCCCCGGTAACGAGACGCTCAACGCCCTGTTGCAAAAATATCAACGCTGATGTGGCGACCTGCTACCTGCGCACTGTTGGTGTGGGCCGTGGTGAGCGGCTGCGCGACCACGTCTGCGCCACGGGTGCTGCCAGCCAAGATCGCGATTGCGGAATCGTTTGAGATGAGTGGCCGCATCAGCGTGCGCGTCGGTGAGCGGCTCGACATCGCAAAAATCGTATGGGTGCGTAGCGTTGCGAGTGAACGGCTCGCGTTGTTCTCGCCGTTCGGCACGCAAATCGCCGAGGCGGTGCGTGATGGCAGTGGCGCGACCTTTCAGCGCGGCACCGAAACATTGAGCGCCACTTCCATCGCGGCACTCACCGAGCCCTTGCTCGGCACCGCACTCGATACCGATGAGATCGCACGCTGGCTGCAAGGCGATGGGCTGGTCGAGGATGAAGCGACGGACAAGACGCAAAAAGATGGCAGCGTCTGGCGCGTTACCGCTGAAAAGTTTCAGCCGCAGTGGCTGCCGGATCGGATCGTCACACGGCTCTCGGCGAGTAAAGGCGACACGCTGGTGCGTTTGTTCGTCGATTCGTGGCAGCGCAAGTGATCGTGGCGGACAGCGTGACATCCGATCGAGCGTGGCCCGCACCGGCCAAACTGAACTTGTTTTTGCATGTTCTTGGGCGTCGCCCGGATGGCTATCACCTTCTGCAATCGGCATTTACGCTGATTGATTTTGGCGACACGTTGCGCTTTGCGGTGCGCAATGACAGCGTGATTCGCCGCGTTTCTGAGACGGCGGGCGTGGCTGCCAAAGATGATTTGGTGGTGCGCGCCGCGATACTGTTGCAAACCGAGTCAGGCACACCGCGCGGCGTAGACATCTGGCTCGATAAGCGCACACCGATGGGCGGCGGCTTGGGCGGCGGCAGCTCGGATGCCGCGACCACGCTGATTGCGCTGAATCACCTCTGGCAGCTTGGTTTTTCTCGCGAAAAATTGCAGGCCATTGGTCTGAAACTGGGCGCGGATGTGCCGTTTTTTGTCTTTGGGCGCGCGGCGTTTGCCGAGGGCGTGGGCGAGACGCTCGCCGAAATCACGATTCCGCCCTGGTGGTACGTCGTGCTGACCCCTCCGGTGGCGGTGCCCACTGCCAGCGTATTTTCATCGCCGGAATTGACAAGAGACTCGTTGCCCCGCAAAATAGCGGACTTTTCTGCGAATGGCTTGGCTGGTTGCCACAATGACCTTCAAGCTGTTGTTTTGAAAGCGTTTCCGGCAGTCGCGCAATATCTGGCGGCGCTCCAGGCGGTGAGTCAAAAATCAGTTTTTGGCGCACGCATGACCGGGTCGGGTGCCAGTGTCTTCGCGGCGTTTGTGCGCGAAGCCGATGCACTAGACGTACTGACAAAACTTTCGCCAGAAATCCAAGGTTTTGTTGCGCAGGGTTTGCAGGATCACCCGCTGCGCAATATGTAGCTTTGGGGAGTCGCCAAGTGGTAAGGCACCGGATTTTGATTCCGGCATTCGTAGGTTCGATCCCTACCTCCCCAGCCAAAAATGAATTAGCGCCCTCCGACTGATCGTTCGGTCGGCGTTGATTTTGGTAGTGCCCTCGTTCCCACCGTGTGAACGAGGCTCTTACAGGCAGACGAGAATGGCATTCGATAATCTAAGTGTGTTCGCTGGTACCGCGAACCCCAAGCTCGCCCGCGATGTGGCGAAGCTGCTGGGCACGCAGATCGGTCGCGCCAAAGTCGCAAAATTCAGCGACGGCGAAGTGATGGTGGAAATCATGGAAAACGTGCGCGGCAAGGACGCGTTCATTCTCCAGTCCACCTGTGCACCGACCAACGATCATCTGATGGAAATCATGGTGATGGCCGATGCGCTCAAGCGCTCCAGCGCGCTCCGCATCACGGCCATCATCCCGTATTTTGGTTATGCTCGGCAGGATCGTCGTCCACGCTCGGCACGCGTCGCGATCTCGGCCAAGGTGGTCGCCAACATGCTCACCGGGGTGGGCGTGGACCGGGTGCTGACGATGGATTTGCACGCGGATCAGATTCAAGGTTTTTTTGATATTCCCGTAGACAACATTTACGCGACGCCGATTTTGTTGGGCGACGTTTGGAAGCACGATTACCCAAACCTGATTATTGTTTCACCCGACGTGGGCGGTGTGGTGCGGGCTCGTGCAATTGCGAAACAGTTGGACGCCGATTTGGCGATCATCGACAAGCGCCGTCCGCGTGCGAACGTGTCGATGGTGATGAACATCATCGGCGATGTTGAGGGCCGTACCTGCCTCATCATGGACGACATTGTGGATACCGCTGGGACGTTGACGGAAGCAGCAAGGGCACTGAAAGAGCGGGGAGCGGCCAAAGTGCTCGCTTACTGTACGCACCCGGTGTTGTCGGGCCCGGCGATTGATCGGCTGGAAAATTCGGTGATCGACGAACTGGTGGTCACCGATACCATCCCGCTCACCGCTGCCGCGCAGGCTTGTAAGAAAATACGCCAGATCAGCACGGCGGAGTTGTTGGCCGAGACGATTCGCCGGATCGCGGAAGGCGGGTCGGTGAGTTCGTTGTTTACCGACTAAAATTTTGTTTTTGGTGAAGCAACGCATCGCTTCACATCGCAGGATGGTTTGGTCGCGAGCCATCCTTAACCGCGCGCGAGGATTTTCGTCCTCAAACGCATATTTGGAGTCACTATGAAAATTGCCATCAAAGCAGAAACCCGCAAGGGACAGGGCACTGGTGCGAGCCGCCGCCTGCGTCACGCGGACAAGGTACCGGGCATTGTGTACGGCGGCGGAAAAGACGCTTCTGTCATCGAACTCGAACACAACGAAATTTTCCACAAGTTGCGTAACGAAGCGTTCCACGCCTCGATTCTCGATTTGGCGGTCGATGGAAAATCCGAACAAGTGTTGTTGCGCGACGTGCAAATGCACGCGTTCAAAAACCGCGTTCAGCACGTCGATTTTCAGCGCGTCGCTGCTGACCAGAAGATTCACATGAAAGTGCCGTTGCACTTCGTGAACGCCGACATCGCGCCGGGCGTGAAGGTCTCCAGCGGTATCGTTTCGCACGTCTCCAATGAACTCAATATTTCTTGCCTGCCGAAAGACCTGCCAGAATTTATTGAAGTTGATTTGAAAGATCTCGCCGCAGGTCATTCAATCCATATTTCGAATCTGAAAATGCCAGCTGGCGTGACGGCCATCGTGAAGCGCGGCGAAGACCCGGTCATCGCTACCATCATCATCCCGCGCGCGGTTGCTGCGGAAGAAGAGACCAAAACAGCAGTATCGGCAGCCGATGTTCCAGCCGCCAATCAGAAAGCCAAGGAAGAGGAGAAGAAGGACGACAGCAAAGGCGGGAAAGACAAGAAGTAATTGTCACCAAAAAATCCCCTTGCAGTCCCGTTACATACTCGGAATGCCCGCTGCCTTTTTGGGCGGCGGGCATTTTTTCTTGGTTTCGACAAAAGTGAAAACCTACCCCGGATTAAACCCTTCCGGGGCATGCTTTTGCCCGGCTTAGTAAGGTAAAAATCGGTGGCGGAGCCACGCGATTTTTTGGTTAACGCAAAACCGCTTTGATTTGATGTGTCCGCGATACGCGGTCATCACAGTCTTTCCATCATCTAGGAACCGAGTGGCTTTCGTCGCTTCAGAATCTTTTTTAGCATCGTAGAATCAAAAATGTCCTCCCCCATCAAACTCATCGTCGGTCTTGGCAATCCTGGTCGTGAATACGAGCGGACGCGGCACAACGCAGGCTTTTGGTTCGCGGAGGCGCTGGCGCGGGAGCTAGGGGCTTCGTTCAAGCAGGAATCGAAATTCCATGGCGAGGTGGCGAAGGCGGGTGGGGTTTGGATTGTGAAGCCTGCTACGTTTATGAATCGCTCTGGCCAATCCGTGGGGGCACTTGCCAAGTTTTATCAAATTTTGCCTGACGAAATTTTGGTTGCGCATGACGAAATGGATTTGCCGCCCGGTGGTGTGAAAATGAAAATCGGTGGCGCGGCGGGTAGTAACGGGATCAAGGATATTGTTGGACATTTGGGTACACGCGAATTCTGGCGTTTGCGTTTAGGCATCGGCCATCCGCGCGATCTTGCTGAGAAACTTGGCGGCGATATGGAACGTGCGGAAGTGGTTGACTACGTGTTGCATCGACCCGGCCGCGAGGACGAACGTGCGATTGAAGATGCGATTGATCGCTCACTGAATTGCTGGCCCGATATTGCCGAAGGCAAAATGGAATCTGCCATGCTCACTTTGCATACAAAAGCACCGAAACCCTAGCACTGACGCGGCGTTTCAAGCATTACTCATTACCGAACTCACTGAAAGTTATCACCATGAAATGTGGCATCGTAGGTCTTCCCAACGTCGGTAAATCGACCACCTTTAACGCGCTCACGAAAGCGGGAATCGCGGCGGAGAATTATCCGTTTTGCACCATCGAGCCGAACATCGGCGTGGTCGAAGTACCCGATACCCGGCTCGCACAATTGTCGAGCTTGGTGAAACCGCTAAAGGAAATTCCCGCCATCGTCGAGTTCGTCGACATCGCGGGGCTCGTCGCGGGCGCATCCAAAGGTGAGGGCTTGGGCAACCAGTTTCTCGCCAACATCCGCGAGACCGACGCGATCTCGCACGTGGTGCGTTGCTTTGAGGATGACAACGTCATTCACGTCGTGGGCAAAGTTGATCCGCTCTCCGACATCGCCGTGATCGACACCGAACTTGCGCTGGCCGATATGGCGAGCGTCGAGAAGGCGCTGCACAAAGCACAAAAAAATGCGCGCGCCGGTGACAAAGACGCGATCAAATTGGCGGCACTCCTTGAGCCGATGATGAAACAGCTTGACCAAGGTATTGCGGTGCGCGCGATGGGCTATGACGCCGACGAAATGGCGATCCTAAAGCAACTCTCGCTCCTCACCGCCAAGCCGATTTTGTACGTCGCCAACGTGATGGAGGGCGGATTCGAGAACAATCCGCTACTCGATCAAGTCAGAGTGCACGCGGCGAAAGAGGGCGCACCCGTGGTCGCGATCTGCGCCAAGATCGAGGCCGAAATCGCCGAACTTTCCGACGAGGACAAAAAGGTATTTCTCGACGACATCGGCATGACCGAGCCGGGTTTAGACCGCATGATTCGCGCGGCTTACACGCTGCTTGGCCTCGAAACTTATTTCACGGCCGGCGAAAAAGAAGTCCGCGCTTGGACGATTCACAAGGGCTCGACGGCGCCGCAGGCCGCTGGCGTGATTCACACCGATTTTGAAAAAGGCTTCATCCGCGCCGAGGTGATCGCCTTTAACGATTACGTCAATCTCGGCAGCGAAGCGAAGTGCAAAGAGGCTGGCAAGATGCGGCTTGAGGGCAAGGAATACATCGTTAAAGATGGCGATGTGATGCATTTTAGATTCAACGTCTGATTAGTTGCCCTGGCGACGCATTAGGCGGGTGCCTTACCCCGACAATCGCTGCTTTTTGTCACGGCGTCACAACGCCGTCACCCTGTCCACACTCGTTGACATCCCCAGTATTGACGGCCTGTACTGAGATGCCCAGACTCGCGGCATTCTTACTACAACTGTCATTCAAGCGCGGCTACCCCGAACACGTGGCCACCGCGCTGGCTCTGGGGCTCGCATGCAAACCAATTTGTTACTCGAAAAGACCGCGACTGGCCGCGAAGCCATTCAGAACGGTACGCCGCGTCTGGAAGGCAAATTGCGCGCTGCGCTCATGCTCGTTGACGGGCGCAAAAACGTTGTTGCGCTAACCCAACGGATGCGCGACGCCAAAATGGGGGACGACGTCGATGCCTTGGTTGAGCAGCTACTTGCACAAGGTCTGATTCAGTACGCGACGCGTCAGGCTCCGCCATTTTCTGACCTCGCGGATGAGCAGCATGCAACCATCCCAAGCTATGCGGAACAAAGATCCCCGCAAGCCCTCGGCAGCCAATTATTTGAAGAAGCCATTGGCATCCGTGGCTTGAGCCTCGCACGCGCCCTCGAAACCGCACCCGATCATCCGCACTTTGAGATCGCCGCACGCAAGGCGCATCTGGTATTGGTCGGAATGCGCGGCCTGCCAGTCGCGGACGCGTTCCTGCGTCGCTTAGGCATGCAGCAGGCGGCGTAACAGGCTGCTTAGCACGCGAGAACCGCTCAGGCGAGCGCGAGCGCGACCACCTGCCGCGCACTCGCACGCGCACTCACCTCACCAAACCAGCGCTCCACATGCGTATGTGGCGCGCGCGCAATCGGCATCTTCATCCAGCGGTCCACTGAACACGCGAGCGCAATATCAGCCATCGTAAATGTGTCACCGGTGATGTAACGAGAATGGGCGAGTGCCGCGTCTAACACCGTGAGCCGCTGCTCGGTTTGCACACGCGCCGATTCAATCACGGCCGCGTCACGCTTCTCCGGAGGCGTCCGAAAAAGTTGCACGAACGCTGGGCCAAGGGCGGGGTTTAACGACACCGCCTGCCAGTCCATCCACTGATCTGCACGCGCGCGAACCAACCGATCCAGTGGCCATAGCGAGCCCTCGCCGTAACGATTGGCGAGGTAGCGCACGATGGCATTTGATTCCCACAACACAAAGCCATCATCCTCAATCACCGGGATGAGGCCATTGGGATTTTTCGCCAAATACGCTGGCGTGTTGACGATGCCAAACGACCCGCCGGCATCCGTGCGCTCGTAGGACAATCCCAGCTCGTCCGCACACCACACGACTTTTTGTACGTTGACGGATGTGAGCCGCCCCCAGATTTTCAACATGCTGCGCTCCCCTTGAATGGATACCGCAACTCTAGCATCTACGCGGGTTTCGCGGCAATTGCTAAAATCCCAGCCGCGTCACTGCCTTCGTTTTGGTCACGCCATTGAGCGTGAATTTGAAGTAAGCGGTGCCATCGCAGAGCGTGATGCTGGCCTTGCCCGCGAGGGTGGTTGCGACGCGCGCGGGATCAAATGCCGCGTTGCCGAAATAGGGGCCAGTCGTGGTGTAAAGATCACCTTCAAAAAAAGCGGGGGTCGTAAACTTTCCGCCGGACATCACCGCAAACATCGGTTTGCCGTCTGTGCCGTAGTGGTACATCACGGCAAAAATATTACCGCCATGCTGCGCGAGCGTGAGCCCCCAGCCGGATTCGTTTGCGTTCCACCAGATGTCGGTGACGTCGCGCGACCAATTGACGGGCGCGTCGCCGAACGGCAATCGTGAAATCGTTTTGCTCTGCGTCACACCGTTGATGGTGTAGCTGAAGGTCGCGCGATCAGCGGGAGCCGCGACCGGCAAAAAATCAAAGCTTGCCGTGCCGACTTTGGCTCGTGTCACCAAACGTGGATCGAACGGCTCGCTCGCAAAACTGGGGCCAGCCGTAGCGTACACGTCACCCGTAAAAACCCGTCGCCCCTGCGAAAACATCCCGCCGGAAACTACAAACCAAGTCGGTTTGCCATCAGCGCCGTAGCTGTAGAACACGGCAAAAATATTGGTGTCGTGATCGGCGATGGTGACGCCCCAGCCAGACTCGCTTGGGTTCCACCAGATGTCGGAGTAGTTTTGCCCACGCGCGGCTTGCACAAATGCGAGGCCGCAGAGCAGCCACCCTATCCACCACCATCGCTTAAAACGCATTGGCATATGCTCACCCCATCCAAGATGTAGTTGCCGCCGCTTCGATCATTTCTGGTGAATGACGGAGCCGACGGTAACGACGTGCGCATGTCGCAATGAAAAGATTCTACGCCAGCCGCTCCCAACTGACGAAGGTCGTGAAGCTCAACCTTGGCTTAGATTTCAACTTGGGTGCCAAGTTCCACCACGCGATTGCTCGGGATGCGAAAGTATTCCGAGGCCTTAGCCGCGAGATGCGACATCCACACAAATAAGTGCTCGCGCCACAGCGCCATCCCGCCGCCGGGTGTGGCGATCAGTGTTTCGCGGTTGATGAAAAACGTGGTTTCCATCATGTCGAAATGCATGCCCTGCAATTTGCAATCGGCGAGTAGATTCGGAATATCCGGCTGCTCCTTGAAGCCATAGTGCCCGGTCACTTTCCAGAAGCCGTGCTTCATGTCCTCGATCCAAACATAGTCCTCATCGGGCACGTAGGGAATGTCTTCGGTGATGACCGACAAAATCACGACGCGGTCGTGCAAAACCTTGTTGTGTTTCAAGTTGTGCAGCAAGGCATTGGGCACGCCATCCGGATTCGTGGTCATAAAAATGCCGGTGCCCTCGACTTTGTGGGGTGGATTCATCGAAATTGAATCGACGAACAGCTTCAGCGGCATCGCGCTTTCGTTGGTCACCTTGCGCACGATCTGGCGACCGCGATACCACGTACTCATGATGGTGAACATGACCGCGCCGATCACCAATGGGAACCAGCCACCTTCAGCGATTTTCACCATCGAGGCGGACAGAAACATCATGTCGTTAGCAAAAATGCCGCCGATCAGCACCAGCGCAAACAACGGATGCCAACGCCAGATGCGCGTCATCACCACAAACAGCAGCAGCGTATCAATGGTCATCGTCAGCATCACCGCGATGCCATACGCCGCCGCGAGATTGTCCGAATTCTTGAAGATCACCACCAATACGATGATGCCGATCAACAGCCCCCAATTCACAAACGGCACATAAATCTGTCCCATCTCTTTGTCAGACGTGTAGTGGATCCCGAAGCGCGGCAAATACCCAAGCTGAATCGCCTGCTTGGTGAGACTAAATGCGCCGGAGATCACCGCTTGCGAGGCAATGATGGCGGCAGCCGTCGCAAGAATAATCAAAGGGATTAGCATCCAGGTCGGTGCCATCCGGAAAAACGGATTTTCAATTGCAGTCGGATCGGCCAGCACCAGTGCGCCCTGCCCCAAATAATTGATGAGCAACGTTGGCCACACCAAACAGAACCAGCCATAGCGAATCGGCCTTTTGCCGAAATGCCCCATGTCGGCATAGAGCGCCTCGCCACCGGTCACGCACAACACCACCGCGCCGAGCGTGAGCCACGCGGCCACCTTGTATTCGATAAAGAATTGCCAGCTATACCAAGGGTTCAGCGCTTTCAGAATGCCGGGGTGCGCGATGATATGGATTGCGCCGAGTATGGCAAGGACGCAAAACCACAGCACCATGGTCGGACCAAAAAACCTCGCAATCGTCGAGGTGCCATGCTTTTGAATCGCAAACAACGCGACCAGAATTCCGATTGAAATCGGCATAACAAATTGCTCGAGTTTTGGGGTCAGGACTTTCAGGCCCTCGACGGCAGAAAGTACCGTCATCGCGGGCGTGATGATCGCGTCGCCATAAAACATCGACGCGCCGAAAGTGCCAAGCGCAACCACCAGCCAGCGCGCGCGCGAAGACGAACGGAAGCAGCGTTGCGCAAGTGCAGTCAAGGCGAGAATCCCGCCCTCGCCTTTATTGTCCGCGCGCATCATGAACACGAGATACTTCACCGCAACGAGAGCCGCCATCGCCCAAAACATCACCGACAAAATGCCCATCACAGAGGTCTCGGTGATCGGAATGCCGTAGCGCGGCGCGAACGATTCTCTCATCGCATACAGCGGGCTGGTACCAATATCACCGAACACGATGCCAATTGCGCCGATGGTTAAGGCACTTAGTTTTTTATTGGGCTGATCCATAGAGGTTGCCGTCGCCGTGAGGCGCGCGGTCAGTGGGTGCGCGTGGAAGGGGGCGTTCTCGTCGGAACGTCGTCGTTAGAAATGCTGCGAAAATTTTGGCACAGCCAGACGCGGCGGGTCGCATATCAATGCGCGAGCGTTTCGTGGCGGGCGGCAAAAACATCACCGCTGAAGGGGAGTGAGTGCAAGAGTCTTTTCTCGTCAGCGCCGAACAATTCGCGGCACCAACTGTCAGCGCCCGGCGATACGTTGTGCGCATCACCGAATGTGGGCGAAACTATGCTGCGATGCAACATGAATGTCAAGACGCGTCGGTCAATATCGCGATGCTGCGGCACAAATGTCACAAAAGCCTTTGTAAAACATGGTGTTAGCGATGTTGCGTCGGCGCACAGCCGCCACCAAAACCAACGCGCCAAGGTTGACAACCGCCCCCTGCGGTGCCAAACTTTGCCCCCTTGTCGATGCAGCAAGCGGTCACGGTGCCTCGACAGGTTTGGCCAATTAGCTCAGCCGGTTAGAGCGTCGGAATCATAATCCGCAGGTCCCCTGTTCGAATCAGGGATTGGCCACCAAAAATTTTCGAAGGGCCGCGCTACTGCGGCTCTTTTGGTTTCCAGATACCTCCGCACCTCAACCTGCCCGGGCTATTCCCCGCGATCCAGGAGATCACCATGTCAGCACCCATCGCTTCGCCGAAAAAACTATTCATCAAGACATTCGGCTGCCAGATGAATGAGTACGACTCCGACAAAATGGCGGACGTGCTTCATGCCTTCGAAGGCTATGAAAAAACCGCGCGGCCCGAAGACGCCGATGTGATTTTGCTCAACACCTGCTCGGTGCGCGAGAAGGCCGAAGAAAAAGTGTTCTCTGACCTCGGCCGTTTGCGCGAACTCAAACTTGCGAAGCCCGATTTACTGATCGGCGTCGGTGGCTGTGTGGCTTCGCAAGAGGGTGATGTGATCGTCAAACGCGCACCGTATGTCGATTTGGTGTTCGGCCCGCAGACCCTGCATCGCCTGCCGCAAATGATTAAAGCTCAGCGCCAGAGCGGCGTTTCGCAGGTTGACATCTCTTTCCCTGAGAACGAAAAATTTGATGACATGCCGCCTGCGCGCGTCGACGGTGTGACCGCGTTTGTCTCGATCATGGAAGGTTGTTCAAAATATTGCAGCTTCTGCGTAGTGCCGTACACGCGTGGCGAAGAAATTTCGCGCTCGTTCGCGAGTGTGATGGCCGACATTCATGACCTCGTGAGCAAGGGCGTGAAAGAAGTCACGCTGCTCGGACAAAACGTCAACGCCTACATTGGCGCGATGGACGATGGCGAAACGGGTGACGAAACGGCAGACTTCGCGCTGCTGCTATCGGCGATTCACGCCATTCCCGAGATCGCGCGCATTCGCTACACGACCTCGCACCCGCTCGAATTCACGCAGCGCCTGATCGACGCCTACGGTCGGCTACCCAAGCTCGTTTCGCAATTGCATCTGCCGGTGCAGTCGGGATCAGATCGCGTCCTCGCGGCGATGAAACGTAACTACACCGTGATCGAGTACAAGTCGATCATCCGGCGGCTCCGCGCGGTGCGCCCGGACATCTCCATCACCAGCGATTTCATCGTCGGCTTTCCCGGCGAAACCGATGACGATTTCGAACGAACCATGAAGCTGATCGACGAGTTGCAATTCGATGGTAGCTTTTCATTCATCTACTCGCGCCGGCCCGGCACACCCGCCGCCAGCCTACAAGACGACACGGCCCACGATGTAAAGCTCAAACGCTTGCAACGCATGCAGCGCGTGCTCGAAACGCAGGCCACCGCGATCTCGGCCTCGATGGTTGGCGGCGTGCAGCGCGTGTTGGTCGAGGGCATCTCGAAAAAAGATGAGAGCGAATTGATGGGCCGCACCGATAACAATCGCGTCGTGAATTTTCCTGGCAACAAACGCTTGATCGGCACGTTCATCGACGTGAAGATCACCCAAGCGATGCATTTTACCCTGCGTGGCGAAATCGTCACGACAGAAACCATCGCCGCGTAGCTGATGAAAGCCCCGTCCCTCGAATTTTCGTTTTCGCCGGTCGATAACCGCCGCCTCGCCGTGCTGTGCGGCTCGCTGGATGCGAACCTGCGTCAGATCGAAGCAGCGCTTGATGTGTCGATTGCGCGGCGCGGTGAAAAATTCAGTGTGTCCGGTGAGCGCGAACAAATTGAGTTGGCCGCCAAGGCGCTGAACAAATTCTACGTGAGCGCGAAGCGCAATCTGACGGTGGAAGACGTGCAGCTTGGGCTGGTTGAACTGGCCAGAGTGAAGAGTGGCGGCGAGCAAAAACCTGCCCGCACGGCGAACGAGCCATTCGAAGATCCGGAAAATGCGCCGGGCAATATCGCGGTACACACGCGCCGTCCCGATCTGCGCGCACGCACGGACCACCAAGCGCAGTACATCAAACAAATGCAAACGCACGACATCACCTTCGGTGTGGGTCCGGCGGGAACCGGCAAGACTTATCTGGCCGTCGCCTGTGCGATTGATTCTTTCGAGCGCGATCAGGTCAAGCGCATTCTGCTCACCCGCCCCACCGTTGAGGCAGGCGAGCGCATGGGATTTTTGCCCGGTGACCTCGCGCAAAAAATTGACCCATACCTGCGGCCACTCTACGACGCTCTCTACGATTTATTGGGCTACGACAAAGTGCAGCGCATGTTTGAGCGCAACCAAATCGAAGTCGCGCCGCTCGCGTTCATGCGTGGCCGCACGCTGAACAACTCATTCATCATCCTCGACGAAGCGCAAAACACCACGTCCGAGCAGATGAAAATGTTTTTAACGCGCATCGGTTTCGGCAGCAAGGCGGTCATCACCGGGGACGTCACGCAAGTCGATTTGCGCCACGGCACCCTAAGCGGGCTAGTCGATGCGCGCAACGTGTTGCACGGCGTGCGCGACATCGGCTTCACCATTTTCCAAGCGGGC
This sequence comes from Burkholderiales bacterium, assembly GCA_043744255.1. Classification (GTDB taxonomy): domain Bacteria; phylum Pseudomonadota; class Gammaproteobacteria; order Burkholderiales; family Usitatibacteraceae; genus UKL13-2. Next base: position 17,483 of record JAYTVA010000126.1, read on the forward strand.
GATGTGGTGCGGCACCCGCTGGTGCAATCCATCGTCACCGCCTACGAAGCGCACACCCGTGACCGCCGCTAACCGGCTAACGATTCAGCGCGTCAGCCGCATTGCCGGCATCCCCAGCGACGCCGCGTTCCGCAAATGGATTCGCGCCGCACTGCCACAGCCCGCCGAACTCACACTACGCATTGTCAACGCCGCTGAAGGCCGCAAGCTCAATGGCGGATTTCGCGGCAAGGACTACGCCACCAACGTTCTCACGTTTATTTATCATGAGCCAAGAGCCGACCTGCTGTTGGGCGACATCGTGCTGTGCGCACCGGTGGTCAACCGCGAGGCGCGCGAACAGGGCAAAGCGCTGTCCGCACATTACGCGCACCTCACGGTGCATGGCGTGTTGCACCTTGCGGGCTTCGAGCATGAGAACGAGTGCGAGGCGAAGGTGATGGAGGCGCGGGAGAAAAAAATAGTGATGGGACTGGGTTTCGCCGATCCCTACGAACAAGTTGACTAGCGTTTTTCCTCGAAGTGTTTTGGAGACGGCCATGCAGGACTTCGTTGAGGCAAACGGCGCGAAGTGTTATTTCGAGATGACGGGCGACGGGCGCCCACTTGTGTTGGTGCACGCAGGCATCGCTGACAGCAGAATGTGGGACGATCAATTTCACGCTTTTGCGCAACACTACAAAGTGCTGCGCTATGACCGGCGCGGATTTGGACGCACGCGGATGGTGGTCGGTAACTATAGCCACGATCACGATCTGTACGCCTTGCTGACGAGTCTGAAAATCGACGCTGCCTATTTCATCGGCTGCTCGCAAGGCGCAAAAACAATCGTCGATTTCACTCTCGAATATCCCGAGATGACAAAGGGGTTAGTGCTCGTTGCGCCTGCACTGGGCGGATTTATTTTTTCGGGCGCGCCGCCCAAACAAACGCAGCAGATTGAGTTGGCGGACGGCGCGGGAGACTTCGCGGTAGTGAACGAACTTGAATTGCAAATTTGGGTTGATGGTCCGCACCGCGCGCCCGCACAAGTTGACGCCCGCGTTCGTTTGCGCGTTCAGGAAATGAATGCGTTGGCGCTATTGACGCCGAGTGGGTTGGGCACCGAAACCGCACTCGAACCCACAGCGGCGAATCGCTTGGACGAAATAAAAACGCCGACGCTTATCGTGAGTGGCGCTTTGGATACGCCGAAGCCATTGGCTGCGGCAGATTATTTGCTCAAGCGCGTCGCCAATGCGCGACGCGTGGTGATGTCGAATTGTGCTCACTTTCCAAACATGGAAAGCGTCGCAGACTTCAATCGCGAGGTACTGGCGTTTCTGGCCGGCATCGACACACGATGAACGTCTGAAACACCAGCACTGGCGAAGTGTTTCAGGCAACAGGTGATTTACGGCAACTTAAACGTCCCGCGCAAAAAAACTTTCACCGCCGCCACCGGTGCCTGCGTATCTGCCGCGTTATGCCCCACACGCGGATCGCGCTCAACACAGGCATCTTGATACGTGAACACCGCGTTGGTCGCCGTATTCATCAATTGCCCCGTCGCACCTTCGCGAATCACGCAGCGGCGTACGGTCTGCGAATGTTTGGAAACGGTCGCGACGGTCGGCGCAGTCGGCGTATCGAAACTGTGTTGCCCATTTGGATATTCGCTGAGCGTAGCGTCTTGCCCCGCTGCTGTCAGCCGCGCAACGTAGGCTTTGCACGGCACGACGGGGTTGTAGTCATCGGGGGTGCCGTGGTGAATGCGAATCGGTTTGCCGGTGGTTTCCGTGTCGCGCGTATAGCTGGTCATGCAGTCGGGATAGAACGGCACGTAGCCTGCGAAATCGACGCTAGAGGTATTCCACGCTTCATGAAAACGTTTGCTCGCTGCGAACAAGGCCGCTTGCGCGCCGCGCGAAAATCCCATCAACACGATGCGCGACGAATCAACACGCGGATGCTTCGCCAATATATCCAGCGCGCGATACGCATCGACAATCAAATTCAATCGCCCAAGCTGCGCTTGATTCGCCCCCACGGTCGTCAGGCCGCGTCCCGTGAAGCCATCAATCGCGAAGGTCGAAATCCCCATCGCGTTGAATTCGTTCGACCACATTTCCACATTGGCGCCGATACCGCTTGAGCCGTGAATCAACACCACCACCGGCAAGCGACCTGCGCCCTGCGCCACTCGAAAATTTCCGGTGACGGTCGCGGGTTTAGCACCCGCTCGATCACCTTTGAGAAATTGCTCATCGGATAGCGTGAGCGTGGGGATGGCGTGCAGCTAGGTGCGTGCGGCGAGGTGTTTGAAAGTCGTTGCTGGCCCTGCTGCCGCAACTGGCGCAGTGGGCGCTTGACTGGCGCAGGATGCCAGCGCGAATATTGCAAAGAGAGCAGCTGCGCGGAACATTTTTGTTTGCATCATTTTCCTCCGAGAATATGGCGACGTGTACGAACTGATTGCCTGTTGTTCGCGCACTGTAGCAAACTTTTCTCGGCGTACCTTCACCCCGCGTCAGCGTAAATGGGCTGGCGCAGACAACGGTTTACGAATCCCTGGCTTCGGCACTCGCAGAAGCGTGATCGAATTCGGTGGAAAGCGTTGCAGAATCGCGTTGCCCGCGACGGCCACTATTCCCGTTTCAATCGCCGCCAAATTGCTGCTGCTATAGCGAAACGTCTCGGCCATGGTTGCTGCGGTGAAGCCCTGAATTGAGACCGCGCTATCGAGCGGCGTATCGGTCTTGTTGATGACCATTATTTTTAGCGACCGGTCGGCAGCATCAAGGGATGCGTAAATCGAAAGTTTGCCCTGATCTGCGCTTGTGGCCGCAACGCTGGTCTCGCCAAACCTGCCGCCGCGCCCATCGTAATTGCGATACATACGAAACGCGAATGCGCCCGGCTTATCGGCGAACAGGCCGGTGTCAGGGTTCCACGTTTCGGGCGGTGCCCAGAGCGTCGCCATATCGAGGCCCTCGCGGCCGAACACGCCGAGCGCGTCTGCCTGCGCGAGCGCGCCGTTGATGTGATTGAGCGCACCGAAGTTGTATTCCGTGATCGCGAGTTTGGTGCCGGGGTAGTGTGTGTTCACCCAATCGCGCATGCGTGGGATCAGCTTCACCGCGCCGAAGCCAGTCGAATCGATCCAGCTTTCATCGGTGTAGCCCGCATCCCAGAGTGACCGCACCGAGCGCAGCCGCAACGCCTGCGTGGCTGTGCTGCCGGTGCCGCCGTAAATGTTCGCCGCCTGTGGGTAGTAGTGCAGATCAAGATAATCGAGCATGCGCTTGCCGGTGCGCACCTCGTATGCCTTCATCTCCTTCAGATACCACTCTACCGCCCACAAGCCGTCGTAGCGCGCAGAAAAATTTCCGTTGTGCGAATCCGCACCCGAGACGATGTAGCGGGTCCAGCCATCCTCCGACGGGCCAAGAATTTTCGCCGAAGGATCGACCGACTTCAGCATCTCGCCTGCTGCGATGCTGCGCGCGAGCAGGTTCGTGTGCGTAATCCCGCTGGCCCACAAATCGCGATGCGTGCCCGGCCAAATGCCGGGCTCGTTATCGAGATTGTAAAAGCGGATGCCGCCCTGATCGCCACGCCCGAAGCGCGCGACGAGGCTCTGAATCCACGGCCGATAGAATTCGGGCGCAGTGGCAATGCTGCTATCGAGCGGATCATTGCCAGTGATGTTGCCGCCCGCAGACTTCACGCCGGTGCCGCAGTTACCATCCGCACCCGATTGCGCGCCGTACTTGCTCACACCATAGCCGCACGACGCGCCATCTTTCGCCGCCCAGCCAATCAGCGGCAACGTCATGATGGTATCTGCCCCTGCCGCGCGATTGAACTCGGTGAAGCCATTCGCCGTCACGCCCTCAATGCGATTCTCAAAATACCAGTTGAAACCCGGATTGCTCGCGTCCAAATTCCAGTTGTAGCGCGAGGTGGCGTCGCCACCCCAGCGATTCACCGGCAGCGCAAGTTCGGCGGCCAGCGCAGTTTGCTTTTCCCAATTCACGCCGTAAATGTATTTGCTAATCGGCTTGACTTGTGACTGCGCGTCCACGCTCAGCGCAGGTCCTGCTTGTGCTGGCGGCGGCGGTGGTAACGCGACGGTGGTCAGGCGAATGTTATCGACGAAAAACGGCGCGTTGTACACGGGCTCAGCAACGTTGGTGTAATTCATGCGCTGACCATCGTTTGCCAACCCGATGCGGGTGATCGTGGCGGGCAAACCAAGATCGGCGAGATACACCACCACCAATTGCCAGCGATCCGGCGCAACATCGGGCAGCGAGGTCGCCACGCGCGCGCCGCCCGGAGTCGCTTCAACAAACAATTCTAAAAAGCGCGCGCTGGTGCTGCCGCGCACCCAAAATGTCACAGCGTTGAAACCCACCGTGCTCGCTGGCGCGTTCCAATTTGCCAATGCGAATGCGCCGTACGGATTGGTGAATGCAACGGCGGCAGATACCGCGCCACTAGCGGCGGGCGGCGTGGTGTTGCTGAAATTGTTGTTCGTGTTCCAGCTTCCGTCGAGCCACCCAGCGGCCAGTTGCTCGTCGTAGAAAACGAAATCGGCGGCAGCGGCGAACGGCGCGGCGAGGGTGCTGGCAAGCGAAACTAAGAGCACCGCGATTGCGCGTTGCAGAGTGCGGCGGACGGTAGCAACAACAACGCACCCATGCGCAAAGACTTGAGTAACGAACGGCATAGCGAACCTCACAAGGTTGTATTAAATTTGGCTAAAGTGAGTGCGCTATGGGGGCTAGAGTACACCGTTTCGAAAGTTGGCATTTGGCGTGGCGGTCAGCATTTGCTATGTGGCAACGGCCCGCGCTCCTTGTGCAGACCTCGCCGGAACTATTGCGTTTGCATGCTCATCCGCTCTGCTGCCTTCGACGTCGCCGATGCACTACTCGGCCAGAATAACCTCGTTTGTACCACCGTTGCTCAAATCACATGGGCAAAAACTAGCAGGCTTGTCCCGCTCCTGGATGAATTGGCTGTCGCCAACATGGTGGGCTCCATCCGTCGACATCGTTGACAGCGATCACGCGGAATCATGAACTTACTTGCAGCGGAATTTCCCGGACACCATTTCAGAGCAACTTGCTGGCGCGGGGAAGGGTTTCAAGCTCGCCGGATGGAGACTAGTGTCCCGAGATATACACTGTTATGTGCTCTCGTCTTTTTTACGTACCCGAGAGCATCACAAACCGCTTCAATTTTCTGACAAAAAATATCTGCATTCAGAGGGATCATCCATAGCTCCCCTTTGGTTGGGTCCTCGCGATTAGTGCTTTGCCACTGCACTTCATCATTCAATGGGTGTTCCGGCCTAAACGGATGAACATTGAAAATTTTGTGATCGACCTGCGTGATCCACGAGGCTCCAACTTCAGTAATGGCTCCCCATGAAACTTTTGTATTTTGACTAGTTACAAAAAGCACAAAAATTTTTTGCGTCGAGTAGCTGTCAACGAAAAACTCGCGTAAGTAGTCATAGACCCCTCGACCTTCAGGAACCCGGCATACCTCATCATCACAATTGGTGTACAAAATGTCTTCGGCAGGAACATTGTTGAACATCAACATCTGGTAGATGATGTCTGCGAAAGACTTATCTGGGTAGGACTGACTAATTAGGATTTTCTTTTTCTGAGAGTCGACTTTCGCTTTCAGGCCAAGGCTTGGACTATTGGTATTAATTGACCTAGAAATCGCATCTTGCATCATTTCGCGAGACACATTCGCTCCAAGCGCAATCAAGTCCTTTGTGGCATCTTCGCTGGTCTTCTTGCGGAAGGCATCTACAGCGAGCCTCAGTTTTTCCTCGTCAACTTTTTGGCTTTCTTCTTTCACTTGCTTTTTCTCTGCATTGGCAAGGTCCGCAAACGTCTCCCGCATTTTCAAGATTTGCGCAAGCAATTCGTTTCGCACGTAATCGCGCACAACTTCATAGCGAGGATCGTCAGATTTGTAGCCTTGTCTATTGCTCAAGGCCATGTCGGGCAGTTCCGTCAACTCAAAAAGATCAACATGCAGCTGACCAACGACGTACACCTCGTTTAGCTTATTCTGACCAACGACCGGAAGTATGTTGAACTCGCCCATTTTTTCATTGGCAAAAAGCGAAATGAAATTGTCTGGAAAATCGGTCATCTCCGCTTTTCGCCCCCGAGTAGATTTGTAAGTGCCGATCCAGCCTTCCAGAACTAGCGTGTATTCGTGTTCTATCCCGTCGTTCGCTTTCAAATTAAGTGGATGGGTTTTCTTTTCCCGTGCGTCGACCAGATCAGTTCGCCTGCTTGGGTAACTGTTCGGTACGAGGTCTGACAAATATTGGAACCGATGCCCGAGTGTGATCAGCGTGCTCAGCTCTTTCATGACACTTCGATCGAAATCATCAATGATTACTGTCTCGTCGCCACGGATGACATGTATTTTGAAATCAGTACCGACGAGGGGAAATATCTTTAGAAGATTCCGTCTGACTGAGGCCAACGTTTTGTGAAGTCGGTACTGTGGGTTGTGCATAATGATGGCGGTGCCATGTTCTTCAATACGATGAAAGACGATTTTTTCGTCCTCAATCGCTTGCAGTTCATTCCCGTTCTTTGGGTGCCGAGCCAACAAGAAGCCGGAGCAGTCACCATTAGCTACCGTCAAAATTTCGACCAGCTCTGAAACAGAAAGCGCGGCGAGCTTACCGACACCTTTGCGACCCATCTTGCGACGGAGGCCTGACTTGGTCTTTGAGTCGGCCTCGGATGTTCTAGATACACCCGCGACGTTCAGATACCTTGCGATGTCGCCATCGACATATGACATTCCATGGCCATCATCTTCGACCCGGATCTCATCCTTTCCAGAGATGACATAAACGTTTTTCGCGTCAGCGTCGTACGCGTTGGCTATCAGCTCTGCCAAAACGTAATAAATGTTTGTGTAGAGGTTTGGCCCAAGCAGCTCCAAGATTCGTGGGTCAACATTTAGTCGGTACTCTTTCACTCTCTCACCCCTTTAATAGTCGCCATCCTGACGTCGCCACATTTTGCTAAATGTGCTTTGTCTGTAATAGGTCTTCGCCATTGACTGCATTTGCAGAAAACTCTTCGTTCATCGCTACTTCACTGCCCGCAACATCAACACCACCGCGACTCAGGCCTTGAGTTGCCATCTGCCACTGCATTCTGCTGGGAACGCGTTGACGTCAGCTTAGATGATGCGACCTCGACAACGACCCACTGACGTCGCGTGACCTCGACCAGTTGCCCCTGTTCTAGGCGGGCGCGGTAGGCTTGGCTTGGCTTGGCTATGCTTTGTGTTCGAACTTTCCCATGCGGTCTACCGTTTTTCTGTTCTGCGGGTTCTTTGCGCTAGGCGAATGGCATGGACAACATTTGTCGGTCATGGTTGCCGCGCAACCACTGCGAGGTGAGAGTTGATGCTGCGTGCGATGGCACGGCCAAGGTAGACGGGGACTGCATTGCCGATAAGACGCCCGAGAACCGTAAAGCTCACTTCACCGTCATTGGGGACAAACGCGTACTCACGCGGGAAGCTCTGGATGATGGCTGCTTCTCGCAGGGAGATTGCGCGATCCTGTTCAGGATGTCCGAATCGACCATTCCCGAAACCATAGCACTGCGTGGTCATGGTGGGGGCAGGCTTGTCCCATTCCATGCGGCCATAGACACCGAGGTAAGTTCTGCCACTTTCTGCGCGATGGCAGTCAGCGACGAGATGCTTCGGCCAGTCACGCCATGTACCGCCAGGCTTCGATACTTTGATGCGCTCAAGATTTTTCTCCGACAACGCGGATGAAACGTGGAGCTTGTCCCTAGAGGCTGCTTCGCCAGCGGTCAATGCGCGTAGGCGGCCAATCGCCTGCCTTACGGTCTTCGGTTTTTCGATCGTCGGCTCGATCATTTTGATGTCGCCAAGCCTTGATGCCAGCAACACCATGCGACGACGAGTCTGAGGTACGCCGTAATCTGAACTATCGACAACATCAAACCATACGTTGTAACCGAGGCGCTTCAGCGTATTGACGAAGTCATGGAACACCTCGTGTCTAGCAACCGTTGGGACGTTTTCCATCGTGATGACGTCCGGACGAGTTCCCTTTGCTAGGCGAGCAAACTCGTACAAGAGCCCCCATTTCCCGTCCTTACCATCCAACTCGTATCGCTGTGCATAGGTGGAGAAAGGCTGGCAAGGGGCGCACCCCGCGAGGATCTTCAAGTCAGCATCGCCGAACAGCGCATTCAACTCACCAGTGGTGACTTTGCTGATGTCTCGCTCTACAAACTTGGCACTGTTGTTAGCTTCATAGGGAAACCGGCAAGCGGGATCCATGTCTATGCCAGCGACAACCGGTACGCCTTCCAGCACGAAGCCGTGCGTCAACCCGCCAGCTCCGCAGAACAAGTCAACACAAGAAGTCTTTGTCATTTCAAAAATCCTCATTTCGTTTCGACCACTTGGTGAGACTATCGCAACCTGTCAATAGCCCGTCAAACATTCTTTGCCTAGCACTTCGTTTTCCGCCGCGCCACCAACCTGCACTCGCTGGCACTGGCTTACTAGGATGCAAATGACCGACGTGATTGTGACCAAATTGATCGCTGATGAGCGTCAGGACAAGTCTCAACGAAAATTTGATTGGCGGCTTTCGCTACCCCCCCAAAAACACCCCACCATTCACATGCATGACCTGCCCCGTCACATACCGCGCGCCATTCCCGGCTAAAAACACCACGGCCTCGGCGACTTCTTGCGGCGTGCCGCGCCGACCGAGCAATGTCTTGTGTCCCGCATGATGCTTGGGTGAGGCCGACGCGCTGCTGGGTTTGCGTACGGTATCGATCATTCCCGGCGCGACGCAATTGACAGTGATGCCGCTCGCGGCGAGATCATGTGCGAGTGCGCGGGTCATGCCGACCAAGCCCGCTTTGGCGGTGACGACGTGCACGCGCTCGGCCGCACCGGTGTGGGCGGTGAGGCCGCCGATGTTGATGATGGCCGCCCCCGGTGACGCTTGCAGCATCGGTAGTGCGGCTTGCGTGCAGAAGAACGCGCCGTCGAGGACCACGCGTAGCGTGTCGTGCCAGTCGGCGGCGGAGAGATCGGCGAGATTGGCTTCGCGGCGGATGGCGGCGTTGTTGACGAGTACGTCGAGGCGATGCCATTCGCGTTCGATTTGTTTGACCATGTTGCGCACGGCGTTTTGGTCGCTCACATCGGCGACTAAGAGCATCGCTTGCCCGCCCGCGGCCTTGATCGCATCGACGACGGCTTGGCCTTCATCGACCGAGGCGCGCACATTGACGGCGACCGCGTGGCCGGCGCGGGCGAGGCCGAGAGCGATTTCGCGGCCGATGTTGCGGCCTGCGCCGGTGACGAGGGCGACAGGGCGATCAAGTTTCATGGTGGTCATTTCAGTGTCTCGTGTTGGTTTCGCAGGGCCCCGATACCGTCAGGACTATCGACGGCTGGTGACCAAACATTTTTTCTACAAAGTGCTCTCGTCAATCTCCGCCGCCTCAAAAACGCCATGTAGTCTCGCCGCTAATTGCGCCGCCTCCGCATGCTCCATCCCGCCATGCGCGCAGTTCGCAAAAAACTTGTGCTGCAACTCGGCATCCGCCATCGGGTGTTCTGCGCCGCCCTTAAAAAAGCCTTGGCGATGTTCAAATACGGTGCCGTCTTTGAGCGTGATTTTGAGATGCCCTGTGAACTGCTTTGGATATGGATTATTAGGGTCAACGATGTACGTCACCTTGGCCGCCAGCGCCAGCAATGCCGGGTCTTTCACTTGCGCATCGCTGTATTCGCCGAGCCCGGCGTTGTCCCTGAGCATCGCGACCGCAATGGCATACGGAATACTGAATTTTGCGGCGTAGCCGTTTTGCGGCGCACGTTTCACGGCGAGAGGTTCCCACAGGCGATGGACGATGCCTTCTGCCGTTTCACATTCAATTTTTTCGATTTGCGCGACATCAATCCCGCGTTGCCGAAAGGCGCGCGCGCAGTCGATGAATGGGTGCGCCATGGTGCCGCAGGCGTAGGGTTTGAAGGCGATGGTCGGCCACAGCCATTGCTCGCCGAACCCCGCTTGCATCGCGGCGAAATCGCCCTCAGAGGTGTTGGCGTAACCGTGAAAAAATCCGTGCTTGCCCTCAAATACAGTGCGCGGCCCCTCGAAGCCGCCCATCGCGAGCCGCACCGCGCGATAGCCCGATTGCGCCGCCCAGCCAGGGTGCATGCGTTTGGTCCACGCACCTTCGGCGAGATATTCGATGATGCCGCCTGCCATGCTGCCAGCGATGCCAAACGCATTGACCAGCACACGTTCATCCACGCGCAGCATCGCGCCCACACCCGCGACAGCGCCCATCACGCCGAAGATCGCGGTAGGGTGAAAGCCTGCCTTGTGTACGCGCATCGGTGCGACCGCGCAGAGGCGGCAGGTCAATTCGACGCCGACGGCAATGCCGCGCGCGAGATCCGCGCCGCTTTTGCCATGGCGCTCGGCGGCGGCCAACACGGCGGGCACGATCACCGCGCCTGCATGCACGGGCCCACCCTCGTACGTGTCGTCAAAATCCTCGCCATGTGCGGCGGTACCGTTGACGAACGCTGCACCTTCGACGCCAAGTTTTTCAGCAGAACCGATGACGGTACACGGCCCAGGCTGGTCGATGGATGCGAGTGCCGCTTTTACATACGTCTCATGACGCGCCGCGACGCAGAGCCCAGCGATGTCTTGCATCAGCCGACGCGCGACGTTGAGTGCGCGCGGATCGCGTTCGGGTTGGCAACGCGTGATGACGCGCGCCAGATTTTCGGCAACAGTGAGATCAGCCATTGGCGCGCTCCTTCAACGGGCGAAATTCTTTCCAGAGGGTGTAGGCGGTCAGCGCGGCGGCCAACAGCAACAGCGACAACGAAACTTTGTCGGTCAAAAAAATCATCGGGTCATCACCAGAAATAACGAGGCTGCGCCGATAGTTGGATTCAACCAGATAGCCCAGCACCAAGCCCAGCACCATCGGCAGCACCGGCACTTTTAACCAGCGCATCGCGTAGCCAAAAACCCCCACACCGATCACCAGAAAAATTTCGAACACGCTCTGGTGAATCGCGTAAACGCCGGACATCACCAGCGCGAGAATGAATGCGATCAGGTAGGGCTTGGGCCGATTCACGAGCCAAATGCACGGCGACAAAATCACCAAGCCAATCAGCAGTATCGCGATGTTGGCGATGAAGAGGCCACCGTACAGCCCATAGACCACTTCCGGCGCTTTCGCGAACAGCATCGGCCCCGGCTGCAGACCGTGAATCAGAAATCCGCCCAACAAAATCGCGGCGGAGTTGGAGCCGGGAATGCCAAGGCTCAACAGCGGCACGAGCGCGGTCGCGGTGACAACGTTGTTCGCCGCCTCGGGGGCGGCGATGCCTTCGGGCGAGCCGTGGCCAAATTCTTCAGGGTGTTTCGACCAGCGCTTCGCTTCCGAATACGCCATGAAAGCGGCGATGGTGCCGCCAGCGCCCGGCGTCACGCCCTCCACGGTGCCGATCGCCGCGCCAATCGCCTGCGGTTTGAATAGCCGCTTAGTCATCGCCCAATTCGGCAGCTTCAATTTTGCTTCAGAGGCATTCGCCTTGGCCCATGCGGGCTCAGTGATTTGCACCAGCATCTCTGTCACCGCGAATAGGCCAACCATGATGAGGATTGGTTTCACCCCGCCCAACAAATCGGCCGAGCCAAACGTGAAACGCGGCACGCCAGAAACGGGGTCAGAACCGATGAAGGCAATGGTGAGGCCGATGAGTGCGGCAATCGTCCCTTTCAACAACGAGCCACCGGACAAGCCCGCGATCACCGAAAGCCCCAAAATGCCGAGCGAAAAATACGCGGCGGGTGTGAACGCGAGTGCGATGTTGGCAAGCGATTCGGAACACAGCACCAAGACCGCCAAGCCGAAAAGTCCGCCCCACAAGCCCGAAATCAGCGAGATACCCAACGCCTCGCCCGCACGCCCCTGCTGCGCCATCGCGTAGCCATCGAGGACCGTCGCCGAGGCCGAGTTAGTGCCGGGCGTGCGAATGAGAATCGCCGGGATCGAGCCGCCGTATTCCGCGCCGACGTAAACGCTGGCCAGCAATACGAGGGCGGGGGTAGGCTCCATACCGACCGTGAACGGCAACAACAGCGCCATTGCAATCGACGGTGAAATGCCAGGAAGCGCGCCACCGAGAATGCCCCAGAGCACGCCGCCGAACGCGGCAAGCAGGACTTTGTAGGAAGCGAGTGCCGAGAGTGCAGTGAGGAAGCTATCCATTGATTTTCTTGTTTAGTGATTCACGACGGGTGCATTGAAAAAAGCGCGCTAAAAATCGACTTCACGCCCACAGGCTCCCCACCAACATCCGCACCTGCAACAGCCGATCAAACACGAGCCACAACGTCGGCCCTGCAAACGCTGCACACAAAAACAGCGGCCACTTCAGCGCCGCACCGGCGAGCCAGCCGACGGCCAGCACCAGCAAACTCACGGTCAGCGGGTAGCCCAAAATGGGCAGCAGGACGCCGTACATAACCAACATCACCACAAGGGCAATCGTGCGAAACGCCGCGCCAGTCAACGAGCTTGAGGCATCAACCTCGGTCGCGGCATCACGCCCGATAAACGTTCTGGCGAACAGCGCCACGCCCGCGATCAGCATCGCAATGCCGACCGCCTGCGGCACGCCGCCGGCACCAACGGTGTCGGCAAGCATGCTGTCCTCAATGCTGCGCGCGGCAACGATGTACGTGACGGCGAACGCTGCGGCCAGTACCGCGAGCAGCCGGTCGCGCTTTCGTTCGGTCACTTGATGATCCCGAGCGCCTTGAGTGACTCTGCCTGATCCTTAGCAAACTGCGCAGTGAACGCACGCGCTTCAACGCGGCCCACCAGAGCCGGAATGAGATTCTCTTTGGTGTACGCGGCTTTGTAGGCGGGAGACGCGAGCGCTTTACGCAACGCGTCCTCCCACATTTTCGCGATTTCATCCGAGACGCCTTTCGGTGCCGCGATGCCGCGAAACTTGGTGACGACCACGTTGAAGCCCTGCTCCTTTGCCGTCGGCAGTTTCGGCAAGCTATCGAGCCGATTCTCGGTGAGCGTGGCCAAGAGACGAATCTTGCCAGCTTCGAGCTGCGCATTGAGTTCTTGCATCTCGCCGATACCGATGTCGTACGTGCCGTTCAAGACGCCAATCATCTGATCGCCGCCACCTTCGTGGCTCACGATAGGAGCCTTCACGCCCGTGCCGCGCGCGAGGCGCTCCATGGCAAGACGCTCGAGCGACGCGGGGTTTGAGGCACCCCAGCGTGATTTGCCAGGATTGGCTTTTGCGAAGTTGATGACATCGGCGAGTGTTTTGTAAGGCGACTCAGCGCGCGTGTAGATGACCTCTGGGTCGAGGAACACAATCGCAATCGGATCGAGACCGTCGTAGCCGACTTTGGGTTTCGACATCAGCGTTGTTTGGATATAGGTCGGTGTGGTGCCATAAAAAATTGAGCCATTCGGCGCACCAGCGGCGACATGCGCGACGGCGGTTGCGCCGCTGCCGCCACGAATATTCTCGACGGCGAAACTGGTTTTCATCAGCGGTGTCAGGTGTTGCGTGAGTTCCCGCAAAAACAAATCGGTACCGCCACCGGGGCTGGAATGCGTAACCAGCGTGACGCGGTTTTGCGGGTAAGTGGTTTGTGCGGCGGCGTGCAGGCTGGCGAAAATAGTAACTGCGGCGATGATGAATTTTGTGTTCATGTGAATGTCCTCCGATGGTGTTGCGGTGCGCTGAGTATGAACGGCGGGGCGAAGAAAAATCTACAACACGGGTCAAGATTTTGGTGTCGGTGATGTTGTTGGCGCTGTGCCGGATGTAGGAACGACGCGGCGATTGAACATTTTCCAAAAAAAAACCTGTCATTCTGACGAGCGCCGTTGCTTTTCGCGAGGAAGAATTTCATCCGCGTACTAATAGGCGCTGCCTGAATCGCGCGCGGATGAGATGCTTCGCTACGCTCAGCATGACAAATTATTTTTGCGACGGACTAGCAACGAAAACGCGTAACCACCTGCGAGAAATATGAACCCTAAAATCCATATCATTCTGACGAGCGCCTTTGCTTTTGGCGAGGAAGAATCTCATCCGCACGCGATTTGGCGTTGTCCGAGTTTCACGCGGATGAGATGCTTCGCTGCGCTCAGCATGACAAATTCTAGTGTCGTGATTTTGGCCAACACCAGTGGTTAGCTAACGCGGTCACTTGGAAATGGTTGTTGTCATCCGTCACGAAGACCCCCAAACCCCGCCCCAATAAACGAGTTTCTCCACTTCCGTCCGCGATCAAGAGCCAAAATCCGCCGCTGTGATACATTAAACGCATCGCAACAATTTGAAACCCTCATGGACGAAACCCCGAAGCGCTCGATGCTTGAGCGTCTGTCTTCTATGCTGCTGCGCGAGCCGGAAGACCGCGACCAACTGGTCGGACTGCTGCATGCTGCACAAAAAAAACAACTGCTGGATGCAGATGCGCTCTCGATGATCGAGGGCGTGATGCAGGTTTCCGAAATGCAGACGCGCGATGTGATGATCCCGCGTTCGCAGATGGACATGATCGACGTTGAAGACGAGCCAGAAGCATTCATTCCGCTGGTGATCGAAACCGCGCACTCGCGCTTTCCTGTCTACGAGGGCAGCAAAGACAACGTGATTGGCATCTTGCTGGCCAAGGACATGCTGCGCTACTACGCGAACAAAGATGAATTCGACATGCGCGACATGCTGCGCCCGGCCGTGTTTGTGCCGGAGTCGAAACGCCTGAATGTGCTGCTGCGTGACTTCAAAGAAAACCGCAACCACATCGCTATCGTCGTCGATGAATATGGTGGCGTGGGTGGGTTGGTAACGATTGAAGATGTGCTCGAACAAATCGTTGGCGACATCGAAGACGAATACGATTTCGATGAGACCGAGGACAACATCCTGCCTGACAAATCGGGCCGCTTCCGCGTAAAAGCGGTAACGGAAATTGAAGACTTCAACGAGCACTTCGGCTCGAAATTTTCCGATACGGATTTTGATACGGTTGGCGGGATCGTCACCAATCAATTTGGCCGCGTGCCCAAGCGCGGTGAATCGGTGACGTTTGAGAGCTACAAATTCACCGTGTTGCGCGCCGATAGCCGCAAGGTGCATTCGATGATCGTCGAGAAGTTGGTGCCGGTCACACTCGACGAGGAACACACTGGCTAAGCTGCCCGGCGCGTCGGCACCGTTCGCGCAGCGCGTGGGGACGTTGGTCTTGGCGTTCCTCGCGGGTGCCGTCGGCGTGTTCGCGTTCGCCCCGTTCTACGCCTGGCCAGTAGCGTTAATCTCGCTCGCACCGTTATTTTGGTTGTGGCACATCGCGCCAAACGCCAAGCGGGCTGCGGCGTTTGCCTTTGTTTGGGGGTTGGGGTTGTTCCTCGCGGGCGTGTCGTGGCTGTATGTCGCGCTACACGTCTACGGCAACATGCCTGCCCCACTCGCCGCACTCGCGATATTTTTGTTCTGCGTTTATTTGTCGCTGTTCCCGATGTTGGCGGGCTTGCTTGCGTACCAGCTACGTGCGCGCAATGACGTAGTGAACTTGCTGTTGGTGATGCCCGCCTGTTTCGTCGTTGGTGAATATCTGCGCGGCTGGTTTGTCTCCGGATTTCCGTGGCTCATTTTTGGTTACTCGCAAACGCCCGGCGGCTGGATCACCGCGCCATTGGCGGGGTTTGCGCCAATGCTGGGGGTGTTTGGCTTGTCGTGGATCCTTGCGTTGACGGCGGCGATGATGGTGGCGATGATGCGCGCCACGCTGCGCGTTCGCATGATCTCGCTCACCGCCGTCGTGCTCGTGTGGGGTGCTGGCATCGCCGCAAAGCAGATCACATGGAGCACGCCGTCCGGTGCGCCGCTTACGGTGGCGCTACTGCAAGGCAACGTCGATCAAGCGATCAAGATGCGCGACGACGTGCTGCTCGATACGATGCGCAATTATCTGGAACTCGCCAACAGCTCGCGCGCGAAACTCATCGTCATGCCGGAAACTGCGATCCCGCGCTGGTTGAACGAGATTCCGGAATCGTATCTCGCGCTACTCAAGGCACGTGCCGTGGCGAACGGTGGCGACATGATTGTCGGACTGCCCACACTCCAACCCGCGCCCGGAAACGAGCCACCCAAGCAATTCAATAGCGCCGTTTCGTTCGGCATATCACCTACCCAAACGTACTCAAAAGATCACCTCGTCGCGTTCGGCGAATTCATTCCGCCGCTGTTTTCGTGGGTCTATCAATGGCTGACTATTCCACTCTCTGGATTTTCGCAAGGCGGTCAAAACCAAGCACCCATGCGGGTTTCCGGGCATCGCGTGGCGGTGAATATTTGCTACGAAGATACGTTTGGCGCGGAGATTGCGGGGCCTGCCATCGACGCTGAGTTGCTGGTCAACATTGCCAACATGGCGTGGTACGGCCGCTCGCTGGCCGCAGAGCAACATCTACAATTTTCGCAAATGCGCGCACTGGAAACATCGCGCTGGATGCTGCGCGCGACTAACACCGGGCTGACGGCGGCGGTGAATGAACGCGGTGAAGTGGTGCGCGCGATGCCGCAATTCATCCGCGGGGTGCTGGCCGTGGAAGCCGTACCGCGTCAGGGCGCGACGCTGTATGCGCGTTGGAAAGACTGGCCAGTGATGATGGGCGTCGTCTTGGCGCTACTGATGGCTCTCGCTAGAAAATGGGTCGTGCGCGAATAAAGAATTGCACGGTGCACAGCTCCGTGAGTTCCTGCTCGGTGATGCCTTCGAACGCCAAGCGGCCAACGCGCACGTTTATTTGCGGCTGACCTTTCGCCGCATTGTAAAACTCGTGAAACGACGGGTCGAGATTGTAGGCCACGCGCTCGACGAGATAGCCGGTCTCCGCCAGCAAGCCGGTGATTTCTTTCAGCGTGAAGAAGCGAATGTGGGTGACGTCGAGCAGGCCGCGATCATCATATTTCCACTCTCCGCCATCAATCAATTGCGCCAGCAGATTTAGGTGGCGCGTATTCGGGATGCTGATGATGAGTTGGCCATCGGGAGTCATGAATTTTTTTATACCCAAGACCGCGCGCCACGGATCGTAGAGATGTTCGAGCACGTCGGCGAAGACAACGGTATCGATGCTGTTATGCGCGACGCCATCCGCCACGAGGTCGATATCAGCGAATTTGCCACACCACACGCGATCAAGATTTTTTTCGGCCGCCTTCGCAGCAGCGACATTCGGCTCAATACCCATCACGTACGCGCCACATTGCGCCTTCACGAATTTACCCAGAACGCCGCCTGCACAGCCAATATCGAGTAATCGCTTCGGTGGCTGACGACACACCTCCAGCAATTGAGGATTGAAGTGCACGTGGTAATCAGTCTCGTAGCTTGAGTTTTCTACATTGAGATAACGCTGCCACACGTAGCCGCCCGGCGGGGGCGACGGTGGCGTCACAGATGCAAAGGCAGGGATCAGATTGGGGGGCGATGACATGAGGGGCTCGCTAACTGTGCCGATTGATAACGCCAATGCGTGACGCCAATGATTGAAATGGCCTACAGCAGCATAAGCACGTAAAATTATAGCTTCCGCCATAGAAAAGCATCAGAACACCTGTTCCGTGCCCCCATGATCACCTTCCAGCAAATCATTCTCACGCTCCAGCAATACTGGGATAGCCACGGCTGTGCGCTCATGCAGCCCTACGACATGGAAGTCGGCGCGGGTACATCGCACACCGCCACCTTCCTGCGTTCACTCGGCCCAGAGCCGTGGCGCGCCGCGTATGTGCAGCCCTCACGCCGCCCGAAGGATGGCCGCTATGGTGAAAACCCAAATCGCTTGCAGCACTACTATCAATTTCAGGTCGTGCTGAAGCCATCGCCGCCAAACATTCTCGAACTCTATCTCGGCTCGCTCACTGCGCTGGGCTTGGATCTCAAGCAAAACGATGTGCGCTTTGTTGAGGACGATTGGGAGAATCCCACTCTCGGGGCATGGGGGCTCGGCTGGGAGGTGTGGTTGAACGGCATGGAAGTCACGCAGTTCACGTATTTTCAGCAAGTCGGCGGCATCGAGTGCAAGCCAATCACGGGCGAAATCACCTATGGCATCGAGCGCCTTGCGATGTATTTGCAGAACAAGGAAAACGTCTACGACCTCGTGTGGACGACGCGCAAAGAAAATGGCGTAGACGTCACGCTGACCTATGGCGATGTGTATCACCAGAACGAGGTTGAACAATCGACCTACAACTTTGAACACTCCGATGTTGAAAGTTTGCTGCGCCATTTTGGCGATTACGAAGCAGGTGCGAAACGGTTGATGCAAGCCGAGCTTGCGTTACCTGCCTATGAGCAAGTGTTGAAGGCAGCGCATGCGTTCAATCTGCTCGATGCACGCGGCGCGATTTCGGTGACCGAGCGTGCAGCCTACATTGGCCGTATTCGCAACCTCGCCCGCGCAGTCGCACAAAGCTATTACGAATCGCGTGAACGTCTCGGCTTTCCGATGTTGCAGACACCGAAGAAGTAAGCCGCATGATTCTCGAAATCGCGCAATTGCAAATCAAACCGGGGCAGTGTGCGACGTTTGAAGCGGCGTTTAGCAAAGCCGCACCAATTATCGCCAACATGGGTGGCTACATTGAGCACACGTTGCAACACTGCATCGAGAACGATCATCGCTACGTGCTGCTGGTGAAATGGCAAACGTTGGCTGACCACACGGTTGGTTTTCGTACGTCGCCGCAGTATCAGGAGTGGCGCGCATTGCTGCATCATTTTTACGACCCGTTTCCGACGGTTGAACATTTTTCAACCGTGGCAATTCAATAGAAAACATCATGCAACAGACTTTGCTCGTCGAACTATTTACCGAAGAATTGCCGCCGAAGGCGCTGCAAAAATTGGGCGATGCGTTCGCGCATTCGCTTCGCGATGCCATCGTGCGCGCGGGCTTGGCCGCTGCTGCTACGCCAATGACGGTCTTCGCCTCACCGCGCCGTCTCGCGGCGGCCATCGAAAATGTCCGCGCGGTTGGTGCCGATCAGCCCTTCATTGAGAAACTGATGCCGGTTGCGGTGGGCCTCGACAAAGACGGTAATGCCACGTCAGCGCTAACGAAAAAACTCGCGGCAAAATCGCTCGCGCACATCGACATCGCCACGTTGGAGCGCGAGAACGACGGCAAGGCCGAGCAACTGATCTATCGCGGCACTGCAAAAGGGCAAACCTTGCAGGCCGGTTTGCAAGCGGCTCTCAACGATGCGATTCGCAGTTTGCCCGTGCCGAAAGTGATGAGCTACCAACTCGCCGATGGCGCAACCACGGTGCAGTTTGTGCGGCCAGCGCATGCGCTCGTGGCGTTGCATGGTGCGGAGGTGGTGAACATTGACGCGCTGGGCTTAACCGCCGGACGCGTCACGCATGGGCATCGCTTTCAAGGCGCGGCGGACATCACGCTCAACCACGCCGACGAATACGCGGCGCGGCTGGCGTCTGAAGGCGGCGTGATCGCGAGCTTTGACGCACGCAAAACTGAAATTGAAAAACTGTTGCTTGCGGCTGCACATACGCACGCAGGCTCACTCGGTGCGCGCGAGACGTATGTGGATCTGCTCGATGAAGTGACGGCGTTGGTTGAGCATCCGACCGTTTACGCTGGCACCTTCGACGCCGAATTTCTGCGCGTCCCCGCAGAGTGTTTGATTCTGACCATGAAGCTGAATCAAAAATATTTCCCGTTGTTTGACGCCAGCGGCAAGTTGTCGAATCGCTTTTTGATTGTCAGCAATATGCGCTTGGATGATCCGAAAAATGTCATCGAAGGCAACGAGCGCGTGGTGCGTCCACGGTTGTCCGATGCGCGGTTCTTTTTTGAGACGGACCAAAAGACCAAGCTTGAAGCACGCGTGCCAAAACTCGCGAGTGTGGTGTATCACAACAAGCTCGGCACACAGGGCGAGCGTGTGGAGCGCGTCAAAAACCTTGCCATGCACATCGCCCAATTGATCGGCGCGGATGCGGCGTTGGCTGGGCGCGCGGCGCAGTTGGCGAAGGCCGATTTGCTGACCGATATGGTCGGTGAATTTCCGGAGTTGCAGGGCACCATGGGGCGTTACTACGCGTTGCATGACGGCGAATCGCCCATCGTTGCCGACGCTATCGCACAACATTACCAGCCCCGTTTTTCTGGTGACGCGTTGCCCGATTCAACGGTCGCGCTCGCGGTGGCGCTCGCCGACAAACTCGAAACGCTGGCTGGGCTGTTTTCGATTGGCCAAATCCCCACGGGTGACAAAGACCCGTTTGCGCTACGTCGCCACGCGCTGGGCGTGCTGCGCATGTTAATCGAACGCGCGCTGCCGCTGGACGTGGATACGTTGGTCTCCGGCGCGTTAGCGGCATTCCCGCGCGCCCTACCCGACGCCGCGCCGCAATTGACGACCTACATTTTTGATCGGCTCTCTGGCTATTTGCGCGACTTAGGCTATTCCGCGCTGGAAGTCGATGCTGCCGTCACAGCGCGGCCACCGTGGGGAGAATTCCCCACGCGCCTTGCCGCGATTCGCGAATTCTTAGCGTTGCCCGAAGCCGCTAGCCTCGCCGCCGCCAACAAACGCATCGGCAACATTCTCAAAAAATCCGACGCAGCGGAAACGAACGTGGATGCCGCATTGCTAGTTGAACCCGCCGAACGCGCACTGCATGCGGCGCTACAGGCATCCGCACCAACATTCGATGCCGCATTCGCCGCGCAACAATTCACCGCCGCCCTAAAATCACTCGCACCATTGAAGGTTCCCGTCGATGCGTTCTTCGACGGCGTGATGGTGAACGCTGAGGATGCAAAGTTGCGCGCGAATCGTTTGGCACTGTTGCGCGATTTGCATGTGATGATGAACAAAGTTGCCGACCTTTCTAAACTCGCCGCGTGATGTCATGACCCCTAAACTCATCATCCTCGACCGTGACGGCGTGATTAACGTCGATTCGGATCAGTTCATCAAATCGCCCGATGAATGGAAAGCGATTCCCGGCTCGATTGAGGCGATTGCGCGTTTGAATCAGCACGGCTATCGCGTCGTGGTGGCGACCAACCAATCGGGCATCGGCCGTGGCCTGTTCGACACCGCGACCTTCAACGCCATTAACGACAAAATGATGGAGTTGGTGTTCCGTCAAGGCGGGCGCATTGACGCGGTGTTTTTCTGCCCGTGTACGGCCGAGCAAAAATGCCACTGCCGCAAACCTGATACCGGTATGTTTGAAGACATCGCCGCGCGCTTTCACGTCGGCCTCACCGGCGTGCCGGCGGTGGGTGATTCGTTGCGCGACCTAGAAGCAGGTGCCAAGGTCGGGTGTGTACCGATTTTGGTGCTGACCGGCAAAGGAAAAAAAACCAACGCCGACGGTAATTTGCCGCGTAGCACCAAAGTCTACGCAGATTTGGCTGAGGCCGTGAAGATGCTGGTCACAGAACCCGCGCGCGCATAGGCCGATATGGATCTTATTCGCTCGGTAATTTTTGCGGTGCTTGCCACGCTTGTCACCACCATCTACGGCCTGTTCGTCGTGCCGCTCGCGTTTGTCTCACAAAAAATTGGCTATGCCTGCGCGCGTGCATGGGGTATGCAAATTGTGCGGCTGGCGAAGTACGTTTGTGGAATAAATTACCAGATCCGTGGCATGGAAAATTTGCCAAAGACGGCCAGCATCATCATGTCCAAGCACCAATCGGCATGGGAGACCGTGGCGATCTTGGCGCTAATGCCGCAGGCCTCGTGGATCATCAAACGCGAGCTGGTGTTCGTGCCTGTGGTCGGTTGGGCGCTCGCGAGTTTGCGATCCATTGCCATTGATCGCAAGAGTGGTCATGCGGCGCGCGATCAAATTCTCGAACAAGGCCGTGAGCGGTTGAACGCGGGCAATTGGGTGGTAATTTTTCCTGAAGGTACACGCGTCGCCCCCGGGCAAAAAGGCCGCTACGGCATCGGCGGCGCATGGCTGGCTGCGAACACGGGTACCGCCGTCGTGCCGATCGCGCACAACGCTGGTGAGCTATGGCGGCGCAACGCATTCATCAAACGTGCGGGCATGGTCACCATGTCGATTGGCCCTGCGATTGATACCAACGGCCTCGCCGCATCCGAGGTCATCACGCTCGTGCAAGACTGGATCGAAAATGAAATGGCCCGGCTTCCTGCAACCCGTATTTGATTTCGCCTTACCGCGCGAGGTCACGGCCACCGTCAACAAGACGGTCAAGCCAAAACCCCGCGCCAATACTGGCGAAACGATCGAGCGCAGCATCGCGCTTGACGGCCGCGCCGTGGACTACTTGCTAGTGCGCCGCCGTGGCCGTCGCGGTGTCGGGCTCAAGATCGACGGCAACGGCATGACCGTCGCCGCCTCACTCACCACCTCGATTACCACCGTTGAGGACATGATTACCAAAAACAGCCCGTGGGTCTTAAAAAAACTCGGCGAATGGTCGCACCGCAAAATTACCCCGCAGCGCTGGGAAACTGGTGCTACCGTTTCGTTCATGGGTGAGACGTTAACGCTGATGATCGATGCCGGTGCGACACGCAATCACGTCGAGCGCGCGCAATCGCATTTGTTTGTGCGCGTGAAAGGTGGCGACGAAATGAGCATCGCGGCGGATGCCGAAAAAGCCGTCATCGCGTGGTTCCGCCGTCAAGCACTACCGCACCTCGCCCAACGCGCGTTCTTCTTCTCCAAGCTGCACAACCTCACGCCGCCGCGCGTGTTCTTGTCGAGTGCAAATTCGCGCTGGGGCAGCTGCAACTCACGCCGCGAAATTCGCTTCTCATGGCGGCTGATGAAGGCGCGCGCGGAGTTGATTGATTACGTCGTGTGTCATGAGCTTGGGCATCTGCGCCACATGAATCATTCGAGTGCGTTTTGGGATGAGGTGGAGCGGATGTGTCCGGATTACGTGACGCTGAAAGTGGAGCTGGATCAGGGTGATCATCGGTTTCGGGCGTTTTGAGGTTTGGCATTTTTTGCAGCGCGCATTGATTGCCGCCGCCTCCAAAATATTGTCATTCTGGGGAACGGGGTTATCGTGACGAAGAATCTCATCCATGTCCACTCGCGTAGTCGGTAACCGGATCAGATTCTTCGCCGGATAAGGCTCGACTCAGAATGACAAATTTGAGAGCGTACGGTGAATAGCCGTCGCAAAATACAAACGTGTTTTCTCGACTACGCCAACACCTTCTCCACCGCCACATACTCCACCCGCAGCGCCTCAGCCACCTCACGGCAAGTGACTTTCCCATGGGCAACATTCAACCCGTTCGCAAAGTGCGCATCACGCTTCAACGCCTCCCGCCAGCCGAGGTCGGCGAGCTTCAGGGTAAACGGCAGCGTGGCATTATTCAGCGCGTACGTTGACGTAAATGGCACCGCCCCCGGCATGTTCGCCACACAGTAATGCACCACGCCATCGACGAGGTAGGTCGGCTCGGCGTGGGTGGTGGCGTGCGAGGTTTCAAAACAGCCACCTTGGTCGATGGCGACGTCAACTAGCACGCTGCCTTTGCGCATCGCCGCGACATGCGCGCGGGTGACGAGCTTGGGGGCAGCGGCACCGCGAATCAGCACGCCGCCGATGACGAGGTCTGCGCTGAGCACATGCGCTTCGATGTTGTCTTGGTTGGAGTAGACGGTTTTTACGCTCGCACCGAATTGCGCGTCGATGCGGCGCAGCGCGTCCGTGCTGCGATCAATCACCACGACATCCGCGCGCATGCCGACTGCCATTTCGGCAGCGTGGGTACCGACCACGCCGGCACCGAGGATGACCACTTTCGCGGGCGGCACACCGGGTACGCCGCCCAACAAAATGCCGCGTCCGCCGTGCGCTTTTTCCAGACAGTGCGCGCCAGCTTGAATCGACATGCGGCCGGCCACTTCGGACATCGGCGCGAGTAACGGTAAACCACCACCGGGCTGCGTGACGGTCTCATACGCGATGCAAATGGCACTACTATTGATGAGCGCCTTGAGTTGTTCGGGGTCGGGTGCTAAGTGCAGGTAGGTGAAGAGAATTTGGCCTTCGCGCAAGCGTGCGCATTCGATGGGTTGCGGCTCTTTGACTTTCACGATCATCTCGGCGCGCGCGAAAACTTCTTCGGCGGTGGCGACGATTTCAGCACCCGCTTTTTGATATTCAGCCTCGCTAGCACCGATGCCGGCACCGGCATTTTTTTCGACGATGACCTTGTGCTTGTGCGAAGTCAGTTCGCGTACCGATGGCGGCGTGAGGCCGACGCGGTATTCGTGGTCTTTGATTTCTTTGGGGACGCCGATGAGCATGTGTATCACCTCAGGATGATTGTTACTTGGCGGTTGCCGCTTCGCTTTCATAGGCCAGCAACGGCGGGCAACTACAAAACACATTTTTGTCGCCGTAGACGCTATCAACGCGTCCGACCGGCGGCCAATACTTATTTTGCTGTGCAACGCCAGCGGGAAACGCCGCTTGCTTACGCGTGTAGTCGTGCACCCACGATTCCGCGGTCACCACACTCGCGGTATGCGGTGCGTTCTTCAGCACGTTATCGTCACGATCCATCTTGCCGTTCTCGATCGCGCGAATCTCTTCGCGAATTGCAATCATTGCGTCAATAAAGCGATCCAGTTCCGCCTTTGATTCGCTCTCGGTCGGCTCCACCATCAACGTGCCCGCCACCGGGAACGATAACGTCGGCGCATGAAAACCATAGTCGATCAAGCGTTTGGCAATGTCTTCTGCGCTCACGCCACTGGTTTCTTTCAGCGGACGCGGGTCGAGGATGCATTCATGTGCCACTAGCCCGTCGTGGCCGGTGAAAAGTACCGGGTAGTGCGGCGCGAGTCGTGCGGCAATGTAATTGGCATTCAAAATCGCGGTCTTGGTGGCGAGTGCCAAACCCTCGCGACCCATCAGCGCGATGTACGCCCACGAGATTGCCAGAATGCCCGCACTGCCGTACGGTGCTGCCGACACCGGCCCCACCGTCGTCGCTTGGTCGAGCAGCGCGCGTGACGGCAAGTGCGGTGCCAGATGTGCACGCACGGCGACCGGGCCGACCCCCGGCCCACCGCCGCCGTGCGGGATGCAAAATGTTTTGTGTAAATTTAGGTGCGAAACATCGGCACCAAATTTACCCGGCTTGGCGACACCCACCAGCGCATTCATGTTCGCGCCATCGAGGTACACCTGGCCGCCGTGTTGATGAATGAGATCACAAATCTCGACAATCGCAGCTTCAAAAACCCCGTGCGTCGATGGGTACGTCACCATGAGTGCGGCGAGATGGCTGCTGTGCACAGCAACGTGTTTTTTCAAGTCGGCGACATCGACGTTACCAGCCAAATCACAAGCAACCACGACCACTTCCAGCCCCACCATGTGCGCGGAAGCAGGGTTGGTGCCGTGTGCAGAACTGGGGATCAAGACAATATTACGATGCGCTTCACCGCGTGCGTTGTGATACGCCTGAATCGCCAACAGCCCCGCATATTCCCCTTGTGCGCCAGAGTTGGGTTGCAGCGAGACGGCATCGTAGCCGGTTATTTCGCACAGCGATTGTTCGAGGCTCGCAATCATTTCGCGATAGCCGATGCTTTGGTTTTCCGGGGCGAACGGATGCAGGTTGGCAAATTCAGGCCAGGTGATCGGAATCATCTCGGCGGTCGCGTTGAGTTTCATGGTGCACGAACCGAGCGGAATCATGGTGCGATCCAGCGCCAGGTCTTTGTCGGCGAGGCTGCGTAGATAACGCAGCATCGCGGTTTCTGAGTGGTGGCGATTGAACACCGGATGCGTGAGAAAAGCCGAGCCGCGAACAAGGTCAGCGGGCAAGGCGTCGTCCACCGTCTGTTCAATCACTGCAAACGACGGTGCAGCTTTATCACCCGCAAACACCTGCCACAATTTTTCGATGTCCGGTGCCGCCGTGGTTTCATCGCACGAGATCGCGAGGGTGTGGGCATCAACTTTGCGCAAGTTAATCTCGTGCGCATACGCGCGTTGCAAGATGGTGTCGGTGGCAGGCCCGGTGACTACACTAACAGTATCGAAATAGGCAGCGCTCACCAATTTGAAACCCATGCCTTGAACACCGCTCGCGAAGGTCGCCGCAACCCGATGCGTATAGCGCGCAATTCGTTGCAAGCCGCTCGGCCCGTGATAGGTCGCGTACATGCCCGCCATCACCGCCAGCAACACCTGTGCCGTGCAAATGTTGCTGGTCGCTTTTTCGCGGCGGATATGTTGCTCGCGGGTTTGCAGGGTGAGGCGATACGCAGGGTTGCCCATGTTGTCGATGGATACGCCGACTAGGCGCCCCGGCAACTGACGCTTGTACGCGTCTTTGCAGGCGAGGTAGGCCGCATGCGGGCCGCCGAACGCCATTGGTACACCGAAGCGCTGGGTGGTGCCGACCGCAATGTCGGCACCCAATTCGCCCGGTGGTGTGAGCAGAGTGAGCGCCAATAGATCAGCAGCCATAATAACCACGGCGCCCTTGGTCTGTACGCCGAGGATCATGCGGCGATAGTCGATCACGGCGCCCGTGGATGACGGATATTGCAGCAACAAGCCAAAAATATTTTCGTTCGCCGCATCGGCTTGGTCGCCCACGCGCACCTCAATGCCGAAGCCCGGCGCGCGCGTGCGAATCACCGCAATCGTCTGTGGGTGGCATTGGTCGGAAACAAAAAACACCTTGCTATCGGCTTTGGCAAAACGCTTAGCGAGTGTCATCGCCTCTGCTGCTGCCGTCGCTTCATCGAGCAGCGATGCATTGGCGATAGCTAGTCCCGTGAGATCACTCACCATCGTCTGAAAATTCAGCAACGCTTCCAGGCGCCCCTGCGAAATCTCCGGCTGATAGGGCGTGTAGGCGGTGTACCACGCCGGGTTTTCCAGCACATTGCGCAGGATGACGTTCGGCGTGTGGGTGCCGTAGTAGCCCATGCCAAGATAGCTTTTGAATACTTTATTTTTCTGCGCAATCGCGCGCAGCGATGCCAACACTTCCGGCTCGCTTTGCGCTGCGGATAGCGCCAGCGCCTCGCGCGAACGTATCGGCGGCGGCACGATGTCGTCGATCAACTGATCGAGCGTTTTTCGTTTCAGTACCGCCAGCATCTGCTGCCGGTCGTCGTCCCATGGGCCGATGTGACGGGCAATGAAAGCGTCGTGTGCGGCTAGCGCGGCGAATGGCGTGCGGTCGGACATTTTTATCCTTCGCCGACGCTTGTGGCGTAACCCTTGGCGTCGAGAAATGGCCCAATCGCCGCGCCAGTTCTTGGCTTTAACTTAAATAGCCATGCCGCGTAGGCATCCTTGTTTAATCCTTCTGGCGCATCAGCAACGCTTTGGTTGATCGCGATAACCTCGCCTTCGATCGGCGAATACGCGCCGGATGCGGCCTTCACCGATTCAAGCACCACGACTTCATCGCCTGCTTTTACCTGCTTGCCAACGGTCGGCAATTCGATGAAAACGAGATCACCTAACGCGTCTTGCGCGTGGTCAGTGATGCCGATGGTGACGGTGCCGTCAGGTTCGGTGCGAATCCATTCATGGGTGGCAGTGTATTTCAGTGCGGGAGGCAAGTTCATGTGAGGCTCCAGAAAAAATTAAATCAGTGATTGACCGTTGCGAACAAACGGCATTTTGACGACTTTGCAATCAATAAACTTTCCGCGCACATCGGCTTGCACGGTGTCGCCCACGGCAACCCCGACCGGCACTCGCGCAAACGCAATCGACTTCGCTAGTGTTGGCGAAAACGAGCCGCTGGTCGTCTCGCCTGCGCCGTGCTGGGTCTGCACCGCTTGATGTGCGCGCAGTACACCCGCACCTTGCAAGACGAGCCCCACCAGTTGCCGTGTGGGCGCATTCGTGACCAGCGCGGCACGGCCAACGAAGTTACGCGGCGTCACCAGATCGACTGTCCACGCAAGGCCAGATTCCAGCGGCGAGGTCTCGTCGTTCATGTCCTGCCCATACAAATTCATCCCCGCCTCCAGCCGCAAGGTGTCGCGCGCACCGAGGCCGCAGGGCTTCACAGCAGCGTTCAGCAATTGCGTCCACAGCGCTTCAGCGCGTGAGGCCGGCAACATGATTTCAAACCCGTCTTCGCCGGTGTAGCCAGTACGCGCGATGAATACATCACCCATTGTCGCGCTATTAAATGGCTTCAAATCGCCCGTGGATGCATGGGTTTCGGGCATCACCTGCCATACCGCTGCGCGCGCCGCCGGGCCTTGCACGGCGATCATCGCCACGTCGCGACGTGGCGTGAGAGTGACACTGAAATGGTTTTTCGCGCGCAATGCGGTGAGCCAAGCGAGATCCTTATTGGCTGTGCCCGCATTCACCACCAGTCGAAAATTGTCTGCATCGAAATGGTAAACGATCAAATCATCCACCACGCCGCCGCGCTCACTCAGTAAGCAGGAATACAGCGCGCGTCCAGGTGTTTTCAGTTTGCCGACGTTGTTCGCCAATGCCAGCAGCAAAAACGCGGTCGCATCGCTGCCATAACAATCAATCGCCAGCATATGCGAGACATCGAACATGCCTGCGTGCTTGCGCACTGCGTGATGTTCATCAATCTGCGAGCCGTAATGCAACGGCATTTCCCAGCCGCCAAAGTCGGTGAGCTTGGCACCGAGGCGCGCGTGGGTGTCGTAGAGCGGGGTACGCAACAGCACTGACAGGTCTCCAAACGAAAAAGGGGACATGACGACAATCGTCAAATCCCCTTCTGTCCTTGGTACCTGAGAGATTGAGAGCCATTGTGTGGCCCCTGTGCCCCTTCGGTGGCGTTCGTCGTTCTCACAACGTAAAACGCGCTCTCCAGAAAAGCTATGCAGTCCAGGTAGGTGTGCCTGAGCGGTTCCGGGAGTTGCGCCTTCGGCGGTGACTTCTTGGAAGAAATCACTCTCTCCCCGGACATGCAAAACGCTTGAGTGGAGAATAGACGCGGGGTTCATGCCTGTCAAGTGCAAGTCTTATCCAATGAGGTTTGATACCGAAACCGAATTCGTGATTCCAACGAGGTTTGATACCGAATTTGGACGAAAGGCAGTTTATAGAGGGGTTCGG
>JAYTVA010000127.1:0-46726 GCA_043744255.1 Burkholderiales bacterium
AGAAAAATTTCTCCTTACATATCAATCATATGCGGCGTCGAAATTTTTCTGCGCGCGCCTACTCTGGCTTAGAACTGAACTTAATCAGACCTTCCCTAGGCTGCGTCACCGTTTGAGAGACAGAGCAGCAAGCATTTGGAGCGCCTGATCATGGCTGGGAACATCAATGTGCGGTTTGCTGACTTGTTGGATGCCTTCGAATTCGCAAGCGCCGGCGACACGATGGAGAACGCGGCGTATGTCTCGCTTGAAACAGGCGTGTTTTATTGCGTTACCTCGCTGGATGACCTTGACAGCGATCTACCGGACGACTTGGACGACGCCTCGCGATATGCCTCCCTGCCACACAAGCACGACCTCGGTTTGGGTACCCGCCTCGTATTCGATTTCTCCCGACAAACTCTATCTCACGACCAAGATGTCGTTGACGGATTTTTCCGCCAACGCGGAGGCTATCGAAAGTTCAAAGACTTTCTGGCGCGCAAGGGCTTGGAAGAGCAATGGTATGCGTTTGAGGCGCGTGCCACCGCGCAGGCGTTGCGCGAGTGGGCCGATGAGAACGGATTTCAGGTCACAGAGTAGCTGGCTGCGTCTTCCACCACGCTAGCAACAGGATTGGTGTGCACAAGAAATCATTTCAACCCCCCACTCAAATCCCCCACACCCGCGCGCACCCCCGCCAACGGCTGCAACCCAAACCGCGTCGTCAACATTTTCAAAATCGAGGTAGTGTCATACATCGTTGAATCAATGTGACCACGTTTGACGGTCGGGCCGATGAAGATCGCCGGCACGCGCGAACCCGGCCCCCAGCGATCACCGGCGGGTGGCGGCACATGATCCCAATACCCGCCGAATTCGTCATAGGTCACGACAATGAGCATATCGTTCCATTGTGGGCTGGCGCGGAGTTTTTCCAGTACGCCTGCGATGTGCGCGTCGCCGGTGGCAATGTCAGTGTAGGACGGGTGTTGATTGTCGCGGCCACTGGGTTTGTAGAAGCTCACGGCGGGTAATTGTCCGGCGGTGATGCCGGCTAAAAATGTTTCGCCGTCTTGCAAAAACGCCGCGCGATCTGCGGTGCCGGGGGCGAAGCGCGCGTGGTAGTTGAAGGGTTGGTGATGCGGTTGAAAGCGTGTTGCGTCAGCGCCGCTTCCGTTGTAAATGTGATTGCGTTTTGCGGCCGCGGCCTGCATGCCATCGGCCACGGCGAGGTTCCAACCACCTGCGTACCATGCCCAACTCACACCTTTGTCACTCAAGGTGTCACCGATGGTTTTCGCCGTCTGTGGTGGCACCGGTTCGCCGAAACGCGTGTCACCAGCGGGATTGGCGAAGGCGGTGTGGTCGGCGGCGGGCGGTATGCCGCTGGGCTGAAATGGCGGCTGCGAGGTGTTGACCGAGAAGCCATCGGGCGTGACTTGTCCGCCGCTGGTGCTGAATACTTTTACCGCGGCATCGTTCGCAGAGCCAGATTCGGCGCGCTTCTCCAGCCTGCCTTGCGCATCCAAGCGCGCGCGCATCGACGCTGGCGCATTGATGTGTTGCGGCGTGCAGGCGCAGATCAGCCACTGATGATTGAGGTATGAGCCCCCAAACGCGGCGGCGAAAAAATTATCGGCGAGCGTGTATTCGCGCGCCCATTGCCACAGCTTGAATTGGCTGCCGTCGTAGTGGCCCATGCTCCAGCCCCCGACATTGGACATGGCGGCGAACATATTGTTTTTACCGCCGTTGATCTGCTCTTGATGGTGATGAAACGCGTGAATCCCGCTCGGCACGATTTGTGTAGGCGGGCGACTCATGGGCGCTGCATCAATGCGAAACGGCGCATTCGGCATGCGCGGAAAACGCGCATCGGGTTTGCCATCGCCGCCGAACACGACCAACTCACGCAGCGGTTTACCGTCGTGATCGAGTTGCGTCATTTGGTCCTTGGTCGCGCGGCTGATGCCGTTGGCACCGGGAAATAGGCCGTAGAGATTATCGAAGCTGTGATTTTCGGCGTAGATGATGACGATGTTTTTGATGCGGTCGAGTTTGTGGTTGCTCGGCGGCGCAGTGACGCAGCCAGCGATGACCATCGCTCCGCAGGCAACGAAAAAATTGTGAGTGCGATTAAACATCATCGTGGGCATCCGCTTGGCTGAGCGCCGCGCCGATTAGCGCTTTTGCGCCTCGGTCATCTTCGCAAAAAAATCATGCACACCCTTGTCGCCCATCTTGCGCGCATCGCCCAATTCACCCGCGCGTGTCGCATACGAAACCTTGCCGTCAGTGGTCAATACCGCAATCGCCGGAATGCCTTTTTTCAGCACCACGCCGTACTGCTCGGCGATGTCCACGTTGTGATCGAAGCGGCCGACGTTCACCTTAACGACGCGGAAATTTTTCGCGATTAGCGGCGCGACCGCGCCCTCCTTGAACGCCATATCAAGCATCTTGCAATCGCCGCACCAGTTGGCGCCGAACACCACGATTAGCGGCACTTGTGCTTTTTTTGCATCGGTGAGTGCGGCGCGAACGTCGGCCTTCGCATCGGCGTGGTCATCGTAGGGGAGCGTTGCCGCATGTACAAACGCGGCGACGAACACGGCAGTGAATAGCGTGATGATGGCGATGATTTTGCGCATGAGAACCTCTGCATGGAGTGAGCGTTAATTTTGACACGACCAGCCAATAACGGGCTCAGGGCATCCTTACCAACCCACCACCGCCCCATCACTACGCCGGTCATACCCACCCACCATCGCGCCATCGCGGTCACGAATCAGCGCACCCGCATGGCCAACGCTTTCATCCCACTCGCCGAGCCACTCAACATCGTGGCCACGCGCCTTGAGTTCATTGAACACAGCGGGCTCGAACCGGCGCTCAATTTTTAGCGTGTCCGACGGTGTGCCCCAAGTGCGTCCCAACAACCAGCGCGGTGCATCAATCGCGGCTTGCGGGCTCATGGCGAAATTGGCGATGCGGGTGAACACGGCCGCTTGCGTTTGCGGCTGGCCGTCACCGCCCATGGTGCCGTAGGGCATGACGCGGCCATCGTTGAATACCATCAACGGTGGGTTTAGCGTGTGGAACGGTTTTTTGTTTGGCTTGAGTGCGAGGAGCGCGTTGGCGTCTAGCGAAAAACTGGCACCGCGATTTTGCCAATTGATGCCGGATTCCGCCAACACAATGCCCGCGCCGAACTCGTGATAAATCGACTGGATGAATGACACCGCGCGACCTTCGTTGTCGATCACGCCCATCCATACGGTGTCGGCGGGCTTCAGTACCGTGCCCCACGGTGCTGCGCGTTCACGGCTGATTTTCATTGCGAGTGCTGCGACGATGTCATCGTCAAGCAACGATTGCGCATGCAGCTTCATGTGCGTCGGATCGGTCAGATATTTGTCGCGCACGCTGAACGCCTGCTTGGTCGCTTCCACGCACAGATGCACGAAATCCGTGCCGACTGGATCGAAACCCTCCACGCCGAGCTTATCGAGGATCGCGAGGATCAACAGCGACACCACGCCCTGCGTCGGCGGTGTCATGTTGTAGAGCGTGCCCAGCGAGTGCGGGCGCATTAGCGGCTCGCGATACAAACTCTGGTGCTGACGCAGATCGTCGAAGGTAATGAGCCCGCCGATTTTTTTGAAATCTCGCGCGATACTGTCGGCGAGTTCGCCCGAATAAAAATCGGCGAGCCCCTTGCGCGCAAGATGCGCCAAGGTTTCGCTGAGGCGTGGCATGTTGAAATTGCTGCCAGCAAGCGGCACCTTGCCGTCACGAAGAAAATGCTCGGAAAAGCCCGGCTGGCCTTGTACTTCGCCCAGTTTCGCGGTGGTACAGGCAGCTTGGCTATTGGTGACGGGAACGCCGTCGCGCGCGTAGCGGATCGCGTTTTCGAGGATCGCGGTCAGCGGTAATTTGCCGCCCCATTGTTTGCTCAACGCGAGTGCCGCCTCCCACCCCGAGACGGTACCCGCGACCGTGTTGGCCGCAAGCGCGCCGCGCATGGGGATGGCGTGGTGGCCTGCGCCGCGATAAAAATCTATCGTGGCGGCGGCCCCAGCCGCGCCGCAAGCGTCAATGGCGACGGGCACTTTGCCGGGTTGGTGGATGAGCCAAAACGCATCGCCGCCGATGGCGGTCATATGCGGATAGACAGTGGCGATGGTGGCGGCGGCACCGACCATTGCTTCAATCGCGTTGCCGCCTTCGCGCAATATATGCGCAGCGGTTTCGGCGGCGGCCGCGTGCGGAGCGGTGGCAATGCCGTTTTTGTACTGCCGGATCTGGGTTTGCGTATTCATTTCTGTTCCTTGGTTCTAGCGATTATGCCGAAGCGCACCGGTATAATTTGTCCGATACAAACCTCACGCCGCCCACTATGAATGTTTTTTACGAAGAAGACGGCGGTTTCAAAGTCGCGCACGTCATGTCCGACATTGGCACCTCGCTACAAGTCGAGGCGATTTCCGGCAAGCGCAGCAAAATCAAGGGCAATCAGGTGGTACTGCGCTATGAGTCTGCGCTGGGCGATTTCTTGCCCGCTGCCGAAAAAATCGCGGCGGAAATCGAAGCCGATTTTTTATGGGAAGTGTGCGGCGCAGGCGAATTCGGCTGCGACGATTTAGCCAAGGATTATTTTGGTCATGCGCCCTCGCCGATTGAATCAGCCGCGGTGGCGATCAAATTGCACGCCTCGCCGATGTATTTTTACAAGCGCGGCAAGGGGCGCTATCAAGCGGCACCCGAAGAAAATCTGAAGGCCGCACTGGCGAGCATCGAGCGCAAGCAGCGCGAGGCCGAGCAAATGGCCGCGTGGGTCGCCGACCTCAAGATTGGCAAACTGCCAGACGAGATGCGCCCACACCTGAACATGCTGCTTTACAAACCAGATCGCAACACCTTGCTGGTGAAAGCGGCCGAAGCCGCTGTGGCCGAAACCCACATGCCATTGCCGAAATTATTGTTCAACGCGGGCGCGTGGCCGGATGCGTCAACCGCCCAACATGACTATCACCTCGGTCGATTCACCGCCGAATATTTTCCGCGCGGCGTCGCCTATCAAGGCACAATTGACGCCTTGACACCGGGCGAGCTGCCCACCGCGGCCGTGCAGGCTTGCAGTATTGATGACGCCAATACGACGGAAGTGGATGACGCGTTTTCAGTCACGCCATTGGCCGATGGCGGCGTTGAGATTGGCATTCACATCGCCGCACCCGCGCTGTTTTTTTCACGCGAGAGCGCGCTGGAAAAACTCGCGGCAGATCGGCTGTCTACCGTTTATTTTCCCGGCAACAAGATCACCATGTTGCCCGACGCCGCCATTCAACTGGCGACTCTGGCCGAGGGCAAGACGTGCGCAGTAGTGTCGATTTACGCGACCTTCGCGGCGGAGAGTTTTGCGCTGGTGTCTACCCGTTCCGCCATCGAGCAGGTGCCGATTGCACGCAACTTGCGCATTCACACCTTGGAGAATTATTTCCATGAGGTTGCGTTAGAAACTGGCGTCATCAATGGTGAATTCGGCGCGGAATTGCTGGTGTTGCATCGCGTCGCGAGGGCGCTCGGCGTGCGGCGCGGCAAAAACGAGAACGATGCCGACAAGCTCGATTTCAATTTCGACATCGACGATGGCCGCGTTATCATCAGCGCGCGCAAACGCGGTAGCCCGATTGATACCGTGGTCTCCGAACTGATGATTTTTGCCAACAGCGAATGGGGCAAACTCCTCGCCGATCAAGGCGTTGCGGCCATTTACCGTGCGCAAGCGAATGGCAAAACGCGCATGACCACCGACGCGCTGCCGCACGAGGGCTTGGGCGTGGCGCAGTACGCGTGGTCATCGAGCCCACTGCGCCGCTACATTGATTTGGTCAATCAGCGCCAGTTGATCGCGCACCTGCGCAACGAAACGCCGCCCTACCCGCGCCGCTCGCCGCAACTCAACGAAATTGCCCGCTCGTTCGATCTCACCTACGACGCGTATGCCGATTTCCAGCGCGACCTCGAACGCTACTGGTGCCTGCGCTACTTGGAGCAAGAAAACATTCGTGAATTTGACGCGACCATCATTCGCGATGAACTGTTTCGCGCGTCCGCACTGCCGCTGATCGCGAAGCTCGCAATGAATCCTGCGCTACCGGGTAAGACGCCGGTGCGGGTGGTGATGGAGTCGGTCGATTACTGGGATATTTCTGGGCGCTTCAGTCTGGTCGCAGCCGACGACGCCGCACCAGTAAATTCTTAGCGCGACGTGACAAAGCCAACTAAAATCCCGCCATGATTCATCGCGACATGCTCACCAAGCCGCGCGAATTGGCGACCAGTGTTGCCAATCGCCTCGACACCCGTATCAACGCCCAGCTCGACGCGGTGGCGGCGATCCCGCCGCCGTCAGTGTTGTTATCGGTGCGCGAGAAAATCGCGCTGTCGGTGCCGATGCAATCCTCAATGCTGATTTCGTTTGCGTTCCACGCGCTGGTGGTGCTGGTGTTGAGCGTGCCCCTGATCGCGTCTGAAGCATTCTCGCCACAGAGCGCCTTAGACGTGGTGCTGGTCAACGCCAAGACCAAGAATCGTCCGACCAAGGCGGACGCACTTGCGCAAGCCAATCTGGATGGCGGCGGCAATACCGAGGAGGACTTGCGCGCAACCACGCCGACACCCGCGATTGAGCAGCAGGCGCGCGCCGAAGCGCGTGCGGCGCAACAGCGGGTAAAAGATCTCGAACAGGAAATGAAGTCACTGATGACGCAAGCGAAATCGGTCGCGAAAGTATTGCAAGGTGAGGTGGTCAAAGACGCCGCAACGCCACCTACGCAAGAAACGGCCAACGACCTTTTGGAAAAGGCAGAGGAAATCAAGCTGTTGCAGGCAGCCATCGAGCGCGAGTATTCGGACTATCAGAAGCGCCCGCGCGCGAAATTTATCGGTGCCCGCACGCGCGAGTATCGGTTTGCACAGTATGTCGATGCGTGGCGGCACAAAATTGAGCGCGTGGGCAACCTGAATTATCCGGAAGAGGCCAAGCTGCGAAAAATTTACGGTAAGTTGCAATTGACAGTGCAGATCAACTCGAACGGCGACGTGGTGGATGTGGAAATAAACATGTCGTCGGGGAAAAAAGTGTTGGATGACGCCGCCAAGCGGATCGTCTATCTCGCCGCGCCCTATGATCGCTTCCCGGACAGCATCAAGCGCGAATTCGACATTCTTGGCATTACGCGCACGTGGATTTTCACGCGCGACGACGATTTGAAAACCAAGTAGCCATGCCTGCTCCGCTGAAAAAAACGGTAGCTCCACCGGTCTACGATATTCGCCCCGGGCAGTCGATTGAATTGTTGAAGGAGCTGCATATCCTCACGCGCGACGGGCGCATGAATCAGGATAGTCAGCGCAAGTTGAAGCAGGTCTATCACCTGTTTCAATTCATCGAGCCGTTGTTGAATGAAGTCTGTTCACAACATGCCGATGTCACGCTCGTGGATCACGGCGCGGGCAAATCGTATCTAGGTTTCATTCTTTACGATTTATTTTTCAAGACGCGCGAAGATCAAAGTCGGATTTTTGGCATCGAGGCGCGAGCTGAGTTGGTGGAGCGCGCCACCTCGCTTGCCACCCGGCTGGATTTTCCGCGCATGCAATTTCTCAATCTCGCGGTAGCCGATTCATTGGCCTCGCCATTGATACCGGCACGCGTCGATGTCGTGACCGCGCTCCACGCCTGCAATACCGCGACCGACGATGCGATTCGGTTTGGATTGCTCAAGCAGGCGAAACACATCGTGGTGGTGCCGTGTTGTCAGGCCGAAGTCGCGAGCGTGTTCAACAAGCACAAGGGCGAGGCGCTAGCAAAAAGTGCGCTCACTGAAATCTGGCGTCACCCCTTGCACACCCGCGAATTCGGTAGCCAAATCACCAATGTGTTGCGTTGCCTGCAACTCGAAGCGCACGGTTACCAAGTGAAAGTGACCGAGCTGGTTGGCTGGGAACACTCGATGAAGAATGAGCTCATCATCGCCACCTATAAAGACTTGCCGCGCCGCCGCGCGAGCGAGCGGCTGCACGAGGTGCTCACTACGCTGGGGTTGAGTGACCTGGGCGGGCGGTTTTTTACTTCGGCCTCTGGCTGAAACTACATCTCGGATAAAAATATTTTCAAACTCGACTTGATTTTCCATTTTATTTCTATATTATTGGAAATATGGAAATTAAAAATATTATCGGTGCGCTCAGCGCGCTGGCACAGGAAACTCGCCTCGCGATTTTTCGTCTGCTGGTCGAAACCGGCCCGCAAGGCTTGCCGGTCGGGCAGATTGCGGAACGACTGCAATTGGCGAACGCGACGCTGTCGTTTCATTTGAAAGAACTGACCAACGCCAAGCTCACCGTGGCTGCACCGAATGGCCGCTCGATTATTTATTCGGCGAATTTTGCGACCATGAGTAGCGTGGTCGATTACCTCACTGAAAACTGCTGCGCGGGCGCGACCTGCGATTCGCTGGTCGCGTGCGGCCCGAAGAAAACCACGCGCGCCGTTAAACCCACTGCGAAACCTGCTGTTTCTCAATTACACAAAACCGAAAGGAAAAAATCATGAAACGATTTCATGTGCATGTGGCGGTGAAAAACCTTGCCGAATCGACACGCTTCTACGCGGCTATGTTTGGGGTGGCACCCACCGTCATGAAAGACGATTACGCGAAATGGATGCTCGATGATCCGCGTATCAATTTCGCGATCTCATCGCGCGGTGCATTGGTGGGTGTGAACCACCTCGGCGTGCAAGCGGAGAACGACGCTGAACTCCAAGAAATTTACGGCCATCTTGCCACGGCTGACAA
The DNA here is from genome assembly GCA_043744255.1 of Burkholderiales bacterium. GTDB lineage: Bacteria > Pseudomonadota > Gammaproteobacteria > Burkholderiales > Usitatibacteraceae > UKL13-2. Next base: position 8,850 of record JAYTVA010000127.1, read on the forward strand.
CGCCATGCAAAAGGAAGAAGGGGCAAGCTGCTGCTATGCGAAGTCAGATAAGTATTGGGTGACCGACCCTAGCGGCATTGCATGGGAAAGCTTTCATTCGCTTGAAACCATACCGGTGTTTGGTGCATCACACGAACCCTCAGCTGCGAACGCGCCCGAGAGCGCTTGCTGCGCGCCAGTCGCGCAAGTCATCAAAGTGGAAGCCAAGAAGACTACGTGCTGTGGCTGATCGTCCATTAAACGTTTTGTTTTTGTGTACTGGCAACTCGGCGCGCTCCATCATGGCCGAAGGGTTGCTCGGCATGCTAGGTAAGGGCCGCTTCAAGGCGTTCAGCGCCGGCAGCCAACCCAACGGTCGCGTGAATCCGTTCGCTGTTGAGCAGGTGTTGGCGATTGGCTACCGCGAAGAAAACTTGCGCAGCAAATCGTGGGACGAATTCGCCGCGCCGGGCGCACCAGCGATGGACATCATCATCACTGTCTGCGATAACGCCGCAGGTGAAGCGTGCCCCATCTGGCCGGGGCATCCCGCCAATGGACACTGGAGCTTTGCTGATCCGGCGGCGGTGGTGGGAACGGCGGCAGAAAAACGTCTCGCGTTCGCACAAATTTTCTCGGCGATTCAGCGACGCGTGGCGTTACTGGTGGCGCTACCCGTGGAGACCATGAACCACGCGGCCTTGGCGCGAGAACTTGCCCGAATCGCTGCCGAAACGCCGGGCAACGCGTGAAGCAACGTCTGTTGCCGCGCCTGCTTGCCGAGGGGCTGGGCACCGCATTTTTGCTTGCCATCGTGGTCGGCTCGGGCATCATGGCCGAGCGCTTGTCGGGGGGCAACATGGCGATCGCGCTGCTCGCCAATACGCTGGCGACGGGTGCAGGATTGATAGCGCTGATCCTTGCGTTCTCGCCGATCTCGTCGCAGTTCAATCCCGTGGTCACGCTCATGGTCGCGATCGCGCATGAGTTACCGTGGCGCGAGGTACCCGCGACCATCGCGGCGCAATTCGCGGGTGGGTACGCAGGCGTTGCGGCAGCGCACATCATGTTTGACCTACCGCTGTTGTTTGCCTCAACCAAAACACGTGCCGGTTTCGCGCAAATGTTTTCAGAGTTCGTAGCGACCTTCGGCTTGCTGCTGGTGATTGCGAGTGTCGCGCGCCATCAATCAAAAGCGCTGCCCTATGCGGTGGGTGCCTACATCTCGGCGGCGTATTGGTTCACAGCTTCTACTTCGTTCGCCAATCCGGCAGTTACGTTTGCGCGCGCCGCGAGCGATACGTTTTCTGGTATCCGCTCGAGTGACGTGGGCGGGTTTGTGTTGGCGCAGCTTTTAGCGCTGGCGGCAGCAATATTGGTGGTGCGAGTGCTGTTTGGAAGAACAGCGAAACCCTAGTATTGGTAACGGTTTTGTTGCGAAGTTTGCGGTGGAAGCACCGCCCGTGACAGAATCAAGATAGCCGCACAGGTGTTGAAGGTAATTTTTTATCGAGGTCATGCCCTTAAGGTAGCAAATTTCAATGCGCTTGCGGGTAGGCAAAATAGCTATTGTGTGTGTAATTTTGCAACGTGTTTCTAATACTACCTACGCGTTCTTCTGTACCGATTTGTATAGTGCGAGCGCTTTCTCGCGTTGCACGGCGTGATCGACAATTGGCGGCGGATATTGCACGGTCGCCCGCAGCAAGGGCGGAACCGTCCACGGCGCGTGAATGAATTTGCTCGAGACATCACTTAATTCAGGCAAATATTTACGGATAAATTTGCCCTCGGTATCGAAGCGTTCGGACTGCGTGACCGGATTAAAAATACGGAAATACGGTTGTGCATCACAGCCGGTCGATGCCGCCCATTGCCAGCCGCCGTTGTTCGCGGACAAATCAAAATCGTTGAGGTGGTAAGCGAAATATTGCTCACCCCAACGCCAGTCGATCAATAAATCTTTGCACAAAAAGCTGGCCACGATCATGCGTAGGCGGTTGTGCATGTAGCCGGTTTGATTGAGTTGGCGCATGGCCGCGTCGATGATCGGATAACCCGTGCGCGCCTCGCACCAAGCGGCAAATAACGCCTTGTCGTTCGGCCATTGAATTGCATCGTATTCCGGACGAAACGCCGATGCGCTGGCGTGCGGGTGATGCCAAATGATTTGAAAATAAAAATCGCGCCACACCAATTCGTTGAGCCAAGTTTCAGCACCGAGGTTTTTGCGACGCAGCGTTTCGGCATACGCGACACTCGCCAGCTCGCGAACCGAGATCGTACCGAAGCGATTGTGTACCGACAAATACGACACGCCTTTGACGGCGGGCAGATTGCGCGTTTCTTGGTAACGGTCGATGCGCTCAATAAAATCATCGCGCAATATTGCCGCACCGGACATGCCGGGGGTGACGAATTCTTTCAAGTTAGTGCGCTGAAATCCCATCGACTCCAACGACGGCAATGGTTCAGAAGTGCTCGTGGATACTAGGCTTTTGCGATAGGGCTTGATTTCGCGCGGCGCTAAATCCGCGTCGGTCAAGCGTTTGTACCACGCGTTTTTGTACGGTGTAAAAATGCTGAAGGTGCCGCCGACTTGCGTGAGCACCTCGGATTTTTCGAAGATGACGGTGTCTTTGTGCGCGTGAAATTCAATGCTAGTTTTTTTCAACGCTTTGCTGACGCGTGCGTCGCGCGCACGCGCGAGTGGTTCGTAATCTTCATTGGTGTAAACCGCATCTACTTTGAGTGACGCCGCCAGCTTCGGGATTTCGGTTTCAGCCGACGCATAGCGCACGATTAAATCGCCACCCATTTTTTTGAGCGCGGCCTTTAGTTCCACCACACTGTCCCAAATGAACTCCACACGCCGATCTGCTTTCGATGGCAATTTTTCGAGAATGTCGCGGTCAAAAATGAATACGCAATGCACGCGCGGATGATTTTTCAGGGCGTGATGCAGGCCGACGTTATCGTGATCGCGCAGATCGCGACGGAACCAGAACAGTGCAGAGGTAGACAAGTGATGCGTCCTAGTGAGGTTACGAGTAAAATGCGGACGTGCGATGAAAACAAAAGTTGATATTAACCTTACTAATCATTTTCTGATCGCCATGCCCGGCATGGCCGACCCGCATTTTTCTAAAACGCTGACGCTCATTTGCGAGCACTCCGAAAAAGGGGCCATCGGCGTGGTGGTGAACAAGCCCATCGACTTGACCCTGGCAACGCTATTCGGCCAAGTGGAACTGCAACTGCAAGACCTCGCACTCGGCGAAACCAATGTGATGTTCGGCGGGCCGGTGCTAACGGATCGTGGCTTTGTGTTGCATCAACCGCTGGGCAATTGGAATTCAACGTTGAAAATCGACGATGAACTCGGCCTCACCACCTCCAAAGATATTCTCGAAGCGATGGCCAATGGCACTGGTCCCAGCCGGGTGTTGGTCACACTGGGCTATGCAGGCTGGGGGCCGGGGCAACTGGAAGATGAGATGGGTCGCAATGGCTGGCTGAGTGTCGCCGCAAAGCCGGACGTGGTATTCAAGCTACCCGCCGCAGAGCGCTTAACCGCCGCGATGGGCTTACTTGGGTTGAACTTCGGCAATCTTTCTGACGTGGCGGGGCACGCGTAGTGGCTGCCGTGCTTGCCTTCGATTTCGGGATGCAGCGCATCGGCGTGGCGGTCGGCGATTTGACTATCGGCATCGCGCATCCGGTGACGACGTTGAACGTGAGTACCAACGTTGCGCGTCTCGCCGAAGTTGCGAAGCTGGTGCAAGAGTGGCGACCTGAATCGTTTGTAATCGGTGAGCCGCATCATGCGGATGACAGCGAACACGAGATCGCGCACTTGGCGAAAAAATTCGGCAACCGCCTGCGTGAAAACTTCAAACTGCCGGTGGCGTATGTGAATGAGACCTTGAGTTCGACTGAAGCCAGTGCACAACTTGCCGAGCGCGGCATTCACGGGCGCGCGCAGAAGTCCCAGCTCGACGCTGTCGCTGCACAGATCATTTTGCAGTCGTACTTGGATGCCAAACACGCCGAACAAACGAAAAATAATTTGAAAGCCCGCAATGCAGCTTGATGCCGAACCGATGATCGCCGTGCTCGCCGAAAAAATCGGCACATTACCAACCGACACCGCCATTGTTGGCATCCACACGGGTGGCGCATGGGTAGCCGAGCGTCTGCACAAAATGCTTGGAGGTGCGCACCCGCTGGGGAGTTTGGCGGTCACCTTGCATCGCGATGACTTCGCGAAACGTGGATTGCATCCCACCAAAAAATCCACCGAGATTGATTTTGATGTCGATGGCCGTCACATTTTGCTGGTCGATGATGTGATTTATACCGGGCGCAGTTTACGTGCGGCGCTCAACGAAATTTTTGATTTCGGTCGTCCAGCAAGTGTGAAGCTGGCGGTGCTCGTGGATCGCGGCAGCCGCGAGCTTCCGTTTCAGCCCGACTATGCGGCGATGACGATGGCGGTGGCAGGCGATCAAGAATTGCAACTCATGCAGACAGTCAATGGCGCGCTGCGCTTTGAACTTCACGCAAAGGACGCCTAAGGTGTTGACCAACAACCCCCAACTCACGGCAGACAAAAAACTCAAGCACCTCTTGACCACCGAGGGCCTGCCGAAAAAACTGATCGAAGAAATTTTGGAAACGGCCGATCAATTTGTCAGTGTCGGCGACCGCGAAGTCAAGAAGGTGCCGCTGCTGCGCGGCAAGTCGGTGTTCAATTTATTTTTTGAAAATTCTACGCGTACCCGCACCACGTTTGAAATCGCTGCTAAGCGTTTATCAGCCGACGTTATTAATCTCAACATCAATGCATCCAGCGCCAGCAAAGGCGAATCGCTGCTCGACACCATCGACAATCTCGCCGCGATGAACGCCGATATGTTCGTGGTGCGTCACGCCGAATCGGGCGCTGCGCATTTGATCGCGCAACACGTCAAGCCCGGCATCGCTGTCATCAACGCCGGCGATGGCCGCCACGCGCACCCGACGCAGGGTTTGCTGGACATGTACACCATCCGCCATTACAAAAAATCGTTTCATAATTTGAGTGTGGCGATTGTCGGTGATGTGCTGCACTCACGCGTCGCCCGATCCGGCATCCACGCGCTCACGACGCTCGGCTGCCCCGACGTTCGCGTGATCGGCCCAAAGACGTTAATCCCGGCGGAGGTCGAGCGCATGGGCGTATCGGTGCATCACGACATGCTACGCGGCCTCGAAGGCTGCGATGTGGTCATCATGTTGCGCCTGCAAAACGAGCGCATGACCGGCAGCCTGCTGCCGAGTGCGCACGAGTTTTTCAAGAGCTATGGCTTGTCGGCGGAGAAGTTGTCCCGCGCGAAACCGGACGCGATTGTCATGCACCCGGGGCCGATGAATCGCGGTGTGGAGATTGAGTCCGGGATTGCGGATGGTGTGCAGAGCGTGATTTTGCCGCAGGTGACATTTGGGATTGCGGTACGGATGGCGGTAATGGCAATGGTTTCGGGGAATGCGTGATGGGAAATTATTGCCATCCATTTCATTGTCATTCTGAGCCGCAGGCGAAGCATCTGGTTGCGTTTTCCGTGCTGCACGCGGATGAGATTCTTCGCCGGATGAGGCTCGGCTCAGAATGACAACTTTTAAGAATGTGCCATCAACAAAGATAACGACCGCATCTCACCGTCATCCCGGCGAAGGCCGGTACCAAGTCCCGTCCACACCTGCGCGAAGCGCCAAATTGGCTCTTCACCACGACCAAGACAACAGCAGTTTGAATTCTCAGACGCATAAAAAATGAAAATCGAAATCAAAAACGGTCGCCTAGTTGACCCTGCCAGTAACCGCAACGAAACCGCCTCCCTGTTCATCGACAATGGCGTAATCACCAGCACTGGCGCGGCTCTCCAAGGATTCGTCGCCGACAAAGTGATCGACGCCAGCGGCAAAATCGTCTGCCCCGGCTTGGTTGATTTGTGTGCGCGATTACGCGAACCCGGCTTCGAATATCGCGCCACGTTAGAAAGCGAAATGCGCGCCGCCGTCGCCGGTGGCATCACCACACTGGTCTGCCCGCCCGACACCGACCCCGTGCTCGATGAACCCGGTCTAGTTGAAATGCTCACCCGCCGCGCCAAGATGGCCGACCAAGCGCGCGTGCTGCCGCTCGGCGCACTCACCCTCGGCCTCAACGGCGAAAAACTCACCGAAATGGTCGAGCTGACCGAGGCCGGTTGCATCGGATTTTTTCAAGCCGATCAACCGATCTTCGACACCAACGTACTACTGCGCGCGATGCAATACGCCGCCACCTACGGCTACACCGTCTGGCTACGCCCACAAGACCCACACCTCAGCAACCACGGCGTCGCGCACGAAGGCGAAGTCGCCACCCGGCTCGGCCTCGCCGGCATCCCCGTCAGCGCCGAAACGGTCGCCATCTCGACCATCACTACCCTCATGGGCGACACAGGAGCCAAGGTACACCTCGCGCGGCTATCGAGTAGTGCTGGGGTTGAACTGGTACGCCGCGCCAAAGCCGATGGCCTCGCCCTTACCTGCGACGTCGGCATTCACCACTTGCTGCTCACCGATCACGACATCGGCTACTTCGATTCGCAATACCGCTTCACGCCGCCACTACGCGGCCTCGCGGATCGCGATGCACTCTCACGCGGCGTGCAAGACGGCACCATCGACGCGATTTGCTCCGACCACACCCCAAGCGACGACGACGCAAAAAATGTCCCGTTCGGTGAAGCCGAATCCGGCGCTACCGCACTAGAAACCCTGCTCTCGCTCACCCTCAAATGGGCCGAACACGCCAACGTGCCGCTACCCAGAGCCCTCGCCAAAATTACCGCCGACCCGGCAAGGGTGCTCGGCCTCAACGTCGGTACGCTCGCGGTGGGCGCACCGGCTGACGTGTGCATCTTCAACCCGCAAGCGTTCTGGGTCATCACCGCGCAGACGCTAGTGAGCCAAGGGAAAAACACGCCGTATCTGGGGCGTGAATTGCAGGGGAAAGTGACGCAGACGTTGGTGCGTGGGCGGGTGGTGCATCCGTCGTGAGATGGCAGGTTCGCTCACTACGCGAACCCGAGAACCCGAGAACCTGCGAAATTGTCCAGCTTTGGCTGCCGCAGCGGCGCATGTGGTGCCGTGGACGAAGGTGTCGGCTGCACATTGCAAACCCCCACGCTTACGGGTGGGGCGTTTGTTTAATAACTTTCCGGATCAATCCGCGCTACGGGATTACCTTCCAAGCCCCCGGCCCCATCAGCCCCGCCGCACCGGTGATCGTCCCGCCATTCATCAGCCACATCGTGATCGAGCCATCGGCCGTGTTGCGCCACATTAGGTCGGCCTTGCTGGGCCTTGAAGGCCTTTTTGCGCTCGTCTTACTTGCGGCGGCGCGACTCAGCTTACGGTATCGACCAGCAACATCACCGAGAACACCGCAAGCACGCGATCATGCTCTGCCCCAAGTAAGTTTCGCGTCGTGAATTTGAATTTTGCAGGGACGACTACTTACTTATTTATCGTCCGCACCCCACCCGCCGCCGCCAACAACAACACATCCGCCCCCCGCCGCGCGAACAAGCCATTGCACACCACCCCAACGATCTGATTGATCGCGGCTTCCAGTTCGGCCGGTGCGGTGATCGCAAGGCCGCGCACATCGAGTATCCAGTTGCCGTTGTCGGTGACGACTGCTTTGCCGTCACGCACGCGCCATTCGGGGTGGCCGCCTAGCTTGACCAATTCACGGGCGACGTAGCTGCGTGCCATGGGGATGACTTCTACGGGGAGCGGAAAATTGCCGAGGACATCGACGAGTTTGGATTGGTCGGCGATGCAGACGAATTTCTCGCTGGCGGCGGCGATGATTTTTTCGCGGGTGAGTGCGGCGCCACCACCTTTTATCATGGCGAGGTGCGGCGTGACTTCATCGGCGCCATCGACATAGACCGATAGCGTGCCGGCGTCGTTGAGTACCATGACCTCAATACCGCCGTCGCGCAATAGCTTGCTGCTGACCTCCGAACTGGACACGGCGGCTTTGACGCGCGACCTGATTTTGATGAGTTCGGCGATGAAGAAATTGACGGTGGAGCCAGTGCCGACGCCGATGATGGTGTTGTCTTCGACGTATTGGATGGCTTGGATTGCGGCGGCTTGTTTGAGGGCGTTTTGGTCCATGAGGTTTTCGCTTTTAGGGGATGGCGAATTGTCTGCTAAATTGACAGCGAATTCACTCAGGACGCGTATGAAAATTGATTATTTGAAAATGATTCTCACGGCACGCGTGTATGACGTCGCCATCGAGAGTCCGCTGGAAGAAGCGGTTGGGATTTCGGAAGAGTTGCACAACCAAGTGTTGTTAAAGCGCGAAGATTTGCAGCCCGTATTTTCGTTCAAGCTGCGCGGCGCGTATAACAAAATGGCGCATTTGAGTGCGGCGGAATTAAAGCGCGGCGTGATTTGCGCGAGCGCGGGCAATCACGCGCAGGGCGTGGCACTGGCCGCCGAGAAGCTCGGCTGCAAGGCAACAATTGTGATGCCGGTGACGACACCCCAGATCAAGATCGACGCCGTGCAGCGGCGCGGCGCGGCGGTGGTGCTGCATGGCGACACTTTCCACGAGGCGAGCCTGCACGCGAAGCAGCTTTGCGCTGCGAAAAAATTGACGTACGTGCACCCCTATGACGACCCGCTGGTCATCGCCGGCCAAGGCACGATTGGCATGGAGCTGTTGCGGCAACACCAGCATCCGATTGATGCCGTGTTCGTGCCGATTGGCGGCGGCGGCTTGATCGCGGGGATCGCCGCGTATGTGAAGGCGCTGTCGCCCACGACCAAAATCATCGGCGTGGAACCGGTGGATTCGAATGCGATGTACCAATCGTTGCAGGCGAACAAGCGTGTCACGCTCTCGCATGTGAATCTGTTCGCCGACGGCGTGGCGGTGAAGCAAGTGGGCGAAGAAACGTTTCGGCTCGCGAAGGCATTGGTCGATGAAGTGGTGCTGGTGACGACCGATGAAATCTGCGCCGCGATCAAGGATATTTATCAGGACACGCGTTCGGTGATGGAGCCCTCGGGCGGACTCGCGCTGGCCGGCATCAAGCGCTACGCGGCGCGCGAGAAGGCGAAGGGGCGCACGTTTGTCGCGATTTGTTGCGGCGCGAATATGAATTTTGACCGGCTACGTTTCGTCGCTGAGCGCGCTGAAGTCGGTGAGCATCGCGAAGCCCTGCTGGCGGTGACGGTGCCCGAGACGCGGGGGAGCTTTCGCAAGTTTTGCGAATTGTTGGGGCCGCGCAGCGTGACAGAATTTAATTACCGGATTGCTGACGCAAAGGTCGCGCATTTGTTTGTGGGTGTGCAGATCAGCGGGCGGGCTGAAACAAAAAAACTGGTCGCCGATTTCAACAAGAAGGGCTTCGAGACCATCGACCTGACCGACGACGAAATGGCGAAGCTGCATGTGCGACACCTTGGCGGCGGTCGCTCGGCGCTGGCGAAGGATGAGGTGATCTATCGCTTCGAATTTCCGGAGCGCCCTGGCGCGCTGATGCAGTTCTTAACCAGCATGAGCCCCAACTGGAATATCAGCTTGTTTCATTACCGCAACCATGGTGCGGATGTGGGGCGGATTTTAGTGGGCTTGCAGATTCCGAAGAATGAGCGCGGCGCGTTTGCGAAGTTCTTGAAGACGCTGGGATACGAGTACGACGACGAGACGAACAATCCGGCGTATCGCTTGTTTTTGCGGTGAGGGGGCGGTCAAGCGCACGCTGAGCCGCGTTGGCAGCGCGCGTCACGGCACTGCCGCCAACGTCAGACTGCGCGCTCCCTTCAGCGCACGATTGTCGATTTGCGGCAGACGAGCCGTGCCAGATTTAACCCTTGCTCGTGACCCCATTCTCGAACAGGTGTAGACGAAGTCGTTGCTGGAAGCGTTGTTGCAAGTACGCCCGCGATGGTCAGCGCGAGACGACGCTATGCAGAGAAGCGAAAATCCAATATCCGCGAGGATTTCCAATCAATTTCATGGCGAAGCACAAGTGATACGGCAACTTTGCCAACACATAACCCGAACGTACTGAGTGCGTTTCTTCACAGAACCGCGTGACCCGCTTGTGCTACTGTGATGTCATAAAAATGCGGTCCGCGCACTCGAACTCGAACTCCTTTTTCATCCCTAACCTAGTAGAGGAATCAAATGAGAAAAACCAGTCTTTGCATCATGGCAGCCAGCGTATTCGCAACCGGTAGCGCATTTGCACAAGTCAACGTGAACGTACCCGGCGTGAGCACAACGGTGAGCGAGCAGGGCGTTTCCGTGAAGGCACCCGGCGTCTCCGTGAATGTAGGCGGGGGCCAAGCTGCCGAAGCGGTTGGGGGCAAAGGCGCTTCCAATCCCAGTGCCGTTAAATCGGCAGCCCGTCCGGGCACCGGCGGCAAGTGCATAAACGGCCTCCTGCGCGCTGCGGTGGCGGGTTCGCGCGACGCGAGCTACACGAGCCTTGCGTGCGATCGGGTCGAAATCGCCGTCACCAGCAGTGGCCACTTGAAGGTGGGTTCGATCCGCGCAAAGAGTGTGTTGCTCACGATGAATGGCTCAGGCGATCTCAACGTTGGCAAACTCGACACTGACGCGCTCGACGTCGCGAGCATTTCATCAGGCCATGTCACGATCAGCGAGGGCCGCGCTACGGTTACCAAGCTGACAATTAAGGGCTCGGGTGACTACGATGCGAAAAACGTGATTACCGATGACGTCTCCGCCAGTCTCACGTCGTCAGGACATGCAACGGTGCATGCTGATCGCACCATCGATGCCAAGTTGACCGGATCGGGCAATTTGCACCATGCCGGGCCAGCGTCGCAGGTCAGCATCCGCGCATCGGGTAGCGGCCAAGGCACTAGACAGTAACTCTCGCGCCGAAAAGCACAGTCAGCAAGCAAAATTCTCTATTGGTCGGCGTTGATCGGTGTGTCGGTTGCGCTGAATTCTCGGCGGCAGATCACGCCGGCCAGTTGCGAATGTATTGCTTCAGCAGCTTGTTCTCAAAGTCCACATCCTTGATGGCGCTTCGGGCGATGTCGTGCAAGGAAAGAATGCCGATGAGTTTTTGGTCGTCCATTACCGGGACGTGTGAGAGGTATAGCTCGGTCATGAGGCCGCGCAGATGATCGACGGTGTCACTGGGTTTGGCGACGGGGGGATTGGCTTTCATGACGGTGGCGCAGGTCGTGCTCAATAATGCATTGCCGTGGGTGCTGAGACCGGCGAGCAATTCGCGTAGCGTGATGAGGCCGAGCATAGCGTCGCCATCAAGCACCACCACCGAGCTGATTTTGTGTTTCATCATCATCGCGACTGCGTCGGCAACGACTGCCGTTGGCGGCAGCGCATACAAGGGCGCACGCGGCGTTTGCGCGGCTTTGTCGTTGAGAATTTCGGCGATGGTCATGGTCATGTTTTGGACTCTTTTGTGAAGATGACCAAAGCATAACAAAGCGCGGCGCTGCTGGCCACGATGACCGTTGAATTACTTGATGACGCGCAAGCCGCCGTGGGGTGGGCCTTTGGGTTTTTCCGTGGGCGCGGCATCGGGTGGTTGATCGACGGGCGCGCTCGCGGCGGGTGTCGGTACCGCTTGCAAGGCCGGCGCGTGCGCCGCAGTGGCAGCGGGCTCGAGCACATCGGGTGCTGACTCGGGATCAAAAAATACGCCACGCCCGTTCTCGCGGGCGAATGCGCCTTGGATGGCGTAGATCGGTACTGAGATTTCGCGCGAGGTGCCGTTGAAGCGCGCGGAGAATTGCACGACTTCGTTGCCGATGGTGAGGTCACGCGTGGCTTGCTGGCTGATGGATAAAACGATCTCGCCGTTTTTGACGTATTCCATCGGCACGCGCGTGTGCTGATCGACTTTCACGCTGAGGTAGGGCGTGAAGCCGGCATCGGCGCACCATTCGTAAATGGCGCGAATCAGGTAGGGTTTGGTGGAGAGGTCGGCTGACATGGCGATGGTGCCGACGCCGACGCGCGGGCGTCGGCGTGGTCAACAATGGAATGCGGCGTTATTTGCGCATGGCCTTTTCAGAGGCGGTCATCGAATCAATGAACGCCTGACGCGAGAACAAACGCTCTGCGTATTTCAGCAGTGGGGCAGCCGCCTTGGGCATCTCCACTTGATAGTGCTCCAAACGCCACAGCAGTGGCGCGATCGCGACATCGAGCATCGAAAATTCGTCGCCGAGCATGTGTTTTTGTTTGACGAAAATCGGTGCAAGTTGAATCAAGTTTTCGCGAACGTACAAGCGCGCCTTGTCGTGTGCAGTCGGTTTGCCGCGCTCCAGCGTATCGACGTGATTGAAGATTTCGTTTTCCATGCGGAACAAAATCAGCCGTGCGCGTGCGCGCATGACAGGGTCGGCGGGCATCAATTGGGGATGCGGAAAGCGCTCGTCGATGTATTCGTTGATGATGTTGGACTCGTACAAAATCAGATCGCGCTCAACCAATACCGGCGTGCGGTTGTACGGATTCATCACGGCGAGGTCTTCGGGCTTGTTCATCAAATCCACATCGAGGATTTGAAAGTCCATGCCCTTTTCGTAGAGAACGATGCGGCAGCGATGGCTGAACGGACAGGTGGTGCCGGAGTAGAGCGTCATCATGATGAATAACCAACTTTCTTTTAGTGGGTGTTACATAAATCTAAAAACGCGAAGCCGCGCTCTGGGCGCGGCTTTTGAGACCAGACCTTACTTCACGTCTTTCCAATATTCGTTCTTCAGCCACAACGCGGCGAAGAAGGCGAGCACGAGAAAAAACAAGGCGAGGACGCCCAACTGCGAATCGCGCGTGCGACCGGGGTCGCCCATATAAGTCAGGTAATTGACCAAATCACGGACAAATGCGTCGTAGGTTTTTTGATCCATGCTGCCGGGGCGATCCATTTCCAGCTTCATTACGGCAACCTTCTTGCCATGATCCTCACGCTCGCCGACTTTGTTCAGGCGCTGCGTGCCTTGCAAATCGTGCAAGGTGTGCGGCATACCGACGTTTTTGAATACCGTGTTGTTCCAGCCGCTGGGCGACGCGTCGTCGCGGTAGAAGCCGCGCAGGAAGGTGTAGAGCCAATCTTGGCCACGCACGCGTGCCACCAACGTGAGGTCAGGTGGCGGCGCGCCGAACCAGTCTTTCGCGTCTTTGGGATCGAGCGCTGTCGTCATGGTGTCGCCGATCTTGTCGGTACCGAACATCAAATTGGTTTTGATTTGTTCTTCGGTGAGGCCGATGTCTTTGAGGTGGCTGTAGCGCATGAACTGCGCGCTGTGGCAATTCATGCAGTAGTTGACGAAGTTGCGCGCACCGCGTTGCAGCGAGGCTTTGTCGTGCAAGTTGATTTGCGCCACATCGAGTGCGACGGTGTCGGTGCTGGCGAACGCGGGTGCGGAGGTGAGAACCAGCGCGGCGAGGCAAGTGCGGAGAAGCGTTTTCATTAGTGGGTCACCTGCTTGGGTTCGGGCAGTTCTTTGTCGATTTTTGTGTACCACGGCATCAAGATAAAGAAGGAGAAATACACCACCGTCAGCACGCGCGACACCAGCGTGGCGGTATCAATGCCACCAAAAACCGGCAGTTGACCCCACACCGTGGTCGGCACGACGCCGAGGTAGCCGAGCACTAAGAAGCTGACGACGAACGCGGCCAAAAAGTATTTGTAGATCGGACCGCGATAGCGCACCGACCTCACTTTGCCGCGATCCAACCATGGCAAGGTGAACAAGATCATGGTCGCCGCACCCATCACTGCCACGCCCGGAAACTGCGAGCCGAACATGGACGGCACCGCGCGCAACATGGCGTAGAACGGCGTGAAATACCACACAGGGGCAATATGCTCAGGCGTTTTCAGCGGATCAGCCGGCACGAAGTTTGGCGCTTCAAGGAAGTAGCCGCCCATCTCCGGCGCGAAGAACACAATCGCGGTGAAGACGCCGAGGAATACAACGACGCCGACCAAATCCTTGACCGTGTAGTACGGATGAAACGGGATGCTGTCTTTCGGATGCCCGGTCTTGGGGTCGATGTCTTTTTTGATTTCGATACCGTCAGGATTATTGGAACCGACCTCATGCAACGCAACCAAATGCGCACCCACCAAGCCCAACAACACCATTGGCAGGGCGATGACGTGGAAAGCGAAGAAGCGATTCAGGGTGGCATCGCCAATGTTGTAATCGCCACGGATCCAGAGGGAAATGTCTTCGCCGATGAACGGGATTGCGCCGAACAAATTGATAATGACCTGCGCGCCCCAGTACGACATCTGACCCCATGGCAGCAAGTAGCCAAAGAAGGCTTCAGCCATCAGCGCCAGATAGATCATGCAGCCGAAAATCCAGATGAGTTCGCGTGGCTTGCGGTATGAGCCGTACATCAGTCCGCGCATCATGTGCAGGTAGACCACAACAAAAAACAGCGAGGCGCCGGTGGAGTGCATGTAGCGAATCAGGCGTCCCCATGGCACGTCGCGCATGATGTATTCGACCGACGCGAACGCGAGCTTCGCATCGGGCTTGTAGTTCATGGTGAGGAAAATGCCGGTGACGATTTGCATCACCAGAATCAGCAGCGCGAGCGAGCCGAAGTAGTACCAAAAATTGAAGTTTTTCGGCGCGTAGTATTCGCCGAGGTGCTCTTTGTAGAGCGTGGTGAGCGGGAAACGCGCATCGATCCAGCCGACCGCGGTGGTGACAAGTTTGCCCACGGCGCCGGTGGGTGTGGCCGTTGCTACTGGTTTAGGAATGCTAGCCATGGCCTTAAGCTCCTTTGCCGTCGTCACCGATCAACAATGTCTTGTCGTCGATGAATTTGTAAGGGGGAATCGGCAAGTTGAGCGGGGCAGGCATGCCCTTGAACACCCGTCCGGCGAGATCAAATTTAGATTGATGGCAGGGGCAGAAAAAACCGCCAGGCCAATCGCCGCCGAGGTCGGCCGCGCCGATATCTTTGCGATAGGTCGGTGAGCAGCCGAGGTGGGTGCACACGCCTTTGACCACGAACCATTCGTCCTTAAGCGCGCGCGCGGCGTTCTTGGCGTAATCCGGTTGTTTGGACGCTTCCGATTTCGGGTCGGCCAACAGGCCTTCCACACTGGCCAATTTCGCGACCATCTCTGGCGTACGGCGGATTACCCAGTGCGGCGCGCCACGATATTCGATGGTGATTTGCTGACCGGGCTCCATCGCGCCAATTGCGACGGGAATGGGCGCACCGGCCGCCAATGCGCGGGCGGAAGGCATCATGCTGCCGATAAATGGCACCGCAACGGCGGCGGCACCAGCACCGCCAACGACGGCGGTGGTTGCGATCAGAAATCGACGCTTTTTGGGGTCAACTTGGTCTAGGACAATTGCGCTCATGGGAATCTTTAGGTTGGCGACAAAATTCGAAAAAAGGTCGTTTCGACGACAACGGCAGGTTCGGAGCCGTTGCGGCGCTGGCCGGAACACGTCTCGCGGACGAAACCGCACCATTTTACCGGAACGCATCAATAAACTTAAGCCCCCTAGACGTTTATCGACCGGTTTTGGCGGGTTTTTTGTTGGAATTTGCATCACTTACTTGACGACTCGCGACCCAGCGAGTTGCAAACTACTGTTACCGCAGTAGCCCAGCGGGTCACAAGTCTTGACTTGGGGCAGGTTCGACGCCTACATTGGCGGCTCAAGTAGTGCCTATAAGTTTTTCCAACCAACCCTCCGAGGAGATAGCAATATGGGAATGATGTCCGAATTTAAGGAATTTGCAGTCAAAGGTAACGTGATGGACTTGGCAGTCGGTGTCATCATCGGCGCGGCGTTCGGCAAGATTGTCGATTCGCTGGTTGGTGACATCATCATGCCGGTCGTGGGCAAGATTTTCGGCGGCATGGATTTCACCAATATGTTTATCGGCTTGAATAATCAAACCGCGACCACGCTAGTCGAAGCCAAAAAAGCCGGTGCCGTGTTGGCGTACGGTAACTTCATCACTATCTTGATTAACTTTCTAATCCTCGCGTTCATCATCTTTATGCTGGTTCGCGCGATGAACAAGATGAAAAAAGAAGCCCCACCGGCAGCGCCAGCCGCACCACCAGAAGACGTTGTGTTGCTCCGCCAGATCCGCGATTCGCTTAAGAAGTAACGATAGTAAGCACTCCGTCGCTATCATTTGCGGCGGCAATAAAACGGGAACCGCTCGCGAGGGCTGTTCCCGTTGTTGTTTGGTGGCGTTGTTATTTGGTGCGCTCGCCCCCATAGTTCATAATTGTTTATCTTAGGTTTATCCCTCACTTTTCGTTCATCCCCATGCGCCGTTTCTGGTTAATTTTTGCCGAGTTTGTCACCATCACCCTCGCCATCGTGTTCGTCGTGACGCTGATTCGTCCCGACTGGAACCCGTGGCGGAAAAATGTGGTCGAGATTCGTGAGGCTGCGGCACCCGGCGGCTTGTTCAACGTCGCTAACCCGAATGCGGCGCGCTTAAGCTACAGCGAAGCCGCCAAGCGCGCGATGGTGTCGGTGGTGAACGTGTCCAGCACGCGTGAGAGGGGGGTGCCGGATGGTCACCCGCTCAAGAATGATCCGCTGTTCCGCCGCTTTTTTGGTGAACCAGACAACGGCGAAGACGATGATCCGCAGCAGGGTAGCCTCGGCTCGGGCGTGATCGTCAACGCGGACGAAAAGGGCGGCTACGTGTTGACCAACGACCATGTGGTCAATGGCTTTGCGGAAATCAAAATCTCGTTTGCCGATGGTCGCGTGATGATGGCCAAAGTGGTCGGCAGCGACCCGGATAGCGATCTGGCGGTGTTGCGTGTGGACGGCAAAGGGCTCACACCGATCACGCTCGGCCAATCGGAAAAGGCGCAGGTCGGTGACGTGGTGCTGGCGGTGGGTGACCCGTTCGGCGTCGGTCAGACAGTGACCATGGGCATCGTCAGCGCGATCGGTCGCAATCGTCTCGGCGTGAATCGTTACGAAAATTTTATTCAGACCGATGCGGCGATTAACCCCGGTAACTCCGGTGGCGCGCTGGTAGACATTAACGGCAACCTGATCGGCATTAACTCGGTGATCTATTCACGCACCGGTGGCTCGTTGGGCATCGGCTTTGCCATTCCGGTGTCAATGGCCAAGGACGTAATGGAACAAATCATCGCCACCGGCTCAGTCACGCGCGGCTTTGTTGGTGTGACCCCGCAAGACGTGACGCCGGAATTGTCGGAGTCGCTGGGCCTCACGGCGGCGCGCGGCGCACTCATCACCAATGTCAGCGGCAATAGCCCTGCGGCAAAAGCCGGACTGAGGGTGCGCGACGTGATTGTCGCGATCAACGATAAGCCGATTCAGGATAGCGTGGCGGCAATGGCAGTGATTGCCTCACTTAAGCCGGGCAGCGATGCGAAATTTACCGTGACCCGAGACCAGAAGGACGTGGCAATCAACGTCACCATCGGTAAGCGTGAGAAAACGGTACGCAAACGGCAGTGAGCGCATAAGCCCTTAAGCCCTTAAGCCATTAAGCCATTAAGCCATTAAGCCCTTGAGCCCAGAAGCGGATTACTGCGACGCAGTGGCTTCGGCTTCAGCGGCTTTGGGCTTGATAAAAAAGCGTGCCGCGAGGATGCCGATTTCGTACAAGATACAGAGCGGTATCGCCAGCGCAAGTTGCGAGGCGACGTCTGGCGGTGTGACCACGGCCGAGACAATGAACGCGCCAACGATCACATAACGCCGCACTTCTTTCAGCACGGCGATGCTGACCAAGCCAGTGGCGACCAACACGACGACCACGACCGGGGTCTCGAAGGCCACCCCAAACGCCATGAACATGCCCAGCACGAAGCTGAAATAGTTTTCAATATCGGGCGCAACGGTAATGGATGACGGTGCCATCTGCGCGATGAACGTGAACACCATCTTGAACACGATGAAATAACAAAACGCCATGCCGACAAAAAACAGTGCTGTACTGGAAAAGATCAGCGGCAGCACTAGGCGCTTTTCATGTTTATACAATCCGGGTGCGACAAAAGCCCACGCTTGGTACAAGATGACCGGCAACGCGATCATAAACGCGGCGAGCATGGCGATTTTAAGTGGGATGAAAAACGGCGCGATCACACCCGTGGCGATCATCTTTGACCCCGCTGGCAAGGCATCCAACATCGGCAGCGCCAGCAGGTCATAAAGTTTGTTGGCCAAAAACCACGGTGGCGTGATGAGCGGCACCAGCACCAATCCCCAGGCAATGAGCGCCTTGACGAGACGATTCCGCAGCTCAATCAGGTGCGAAACAAACGTATCTTGGATGCCGCCGCTGGCCGGAGTGTCACTCATGGTGCGCGTGCCGCGTGCTTGCGCGCGGGCTCAATGCCAAAATCAAAACTGCCCTGTGCGTGCACCACGGGCGGCACAAACGCGCGCGAAGGCACGATGGGTGCCATCGCCGCGAACGCGGCATCTTCATTGGCCAGAATTTCCGCTTGCGTCGGTGCAGCGATCGTTGGTGCCGCGGACGGAGCAGCGGCGATCACTTGATCTGCCGCTTTGTCGGTGAGTGATTTCTCGGTTTGTTGCTGCACCGCGCGCGCCTCGGCTTCGATGCTGGTGGAGTGTTCCTGCACGGTTTTTTCGAACGAGCGTGCGGCGTCTTGGACTTCCTGCTTGATTTTCGCGAGCTCGCTCGTATCCATTTCGCGCGCGATGTCGGCCTTGACACCATTGACGTAGCGCTGCAAACGACCGAACAGCAGGCCTGCTGTGCGCGCGACTTTCGGCAACCGCTCGGGGCCGAGCACGATGAGTGCAACGACACCGATGACGGCGAATTCAGAAAAGCCAATACCAAACATGGGGTGAGGGGTCAGTGCGGGGTCAGGACGGGGTTAGTGCGGAAACAAGCGACCACTGCCGCGACGCAGGCGCGTCGCGGAAAGTGAATCCGCAACGGCTCAAGACTTTTGCTTGTCTTTGACTTCGCCTTCGACCGTCTGGCCGGATTTTTCGGCGGCGAGTTGGTCGGGTTTCTTGTCGTCCTCTGGCTTCATGCCATCTTTGAATCCTTTGACGGCACCACCCAGATCACTACCGATGTTGCGTAATTTTTTGGTGCCAAAAATCAGCAGCACCACCACCAACACAATCAGCCAATGCCAAATACTAAAACTTCCCATGATGAACTCCTGTCGCTAAAGGTTATGGACGCATCGTCACGGTGTGTTCACGCCAACGCATGCGGGCTGGTACTGGATACGCTGTCAGCAACTGTATACGACAGTGGACACCGCTAGGATGCGTCGGTTCAGCCGGGGTGCCGACGCAAACTGTGTAGGCCTTTGCCCATCCCGTACGTATTCCTTGCTTACTCCTTGCCCGCCATGACTCTGAGGGGATTGCTACCGGGACGGTTGCCAAACACATGAATGTGCAAATGATACACGTCCTGTCTGCCGAGCCGGCCAGTATTGATGGCGGTGCGAAAGCCGTCGGTGAGGCCTTCCTGTTTGGCGAGCACCGGCACCATCGCTAACAGCTTGCCCAAAATCGGCGCGTCGTTGGCCTCGATGTCGGCCAAGCTCGGAATGAATTTTTTCGGGATGATTAAAAAATGCACTTCGGCGGCGGGGTGGATGTCGTGAAACGCCAGCACTTCGTCGTCCTCGTAAACTTTCTTGCAGGGAATTTCGCCACGCAGGATTTTGCCGAAGATGGTGTTGTTCGCGTTTTCGTTTTCAGTGCTCATGGCTGCCTCGCATTTTTTTCGGCGTTGCCCGACACACCTTCACGGCGCGCCAGTTCAGCCAACACCTCATCGAGCGTGATGTGTTGATGCCCGAGTAGCAACAGCATATGAAAAAGTAGGTCAGCGGTTTCGTAAATGATGGCGTCGCGTTCACCAGACTTGGCGGCGATCACGGTCTCGGTCGCCTCTTCGCCGATTTTTTTCAAAATCGCATCGAGCCCTCTAGCGTTCAGCTTCGCCACATAAGATGAATCAGCCGACGCATGTTTGCGTGCGGCAATTGTTTGTTCCAATTTGTGCAACGTGTCATTCATGTTCAGTCCGCCTTGAAATTGCCGGGTGCCGTGAGCACGGGCATGGTGACGATCCATGCGCCGTCTTGATGCAGATTGAAAAAACAATTGGCGCGGCCAGTGTGGCAGGCGACGCCACCGACCTGCTCGACCATCAACAAAATGGTATCGCCGTCGCAATCGAGACGCAGCGCTTTTACATGTTGAATGTGCCCCGACGATTCGCCTTTTTTCCACAGCGCCTTGCGTGAGCGTGACCAGTAGTGCGCGTCACCGGTATCGAGGGTGAGCGCGAGCGAATCACGATTCATCCACGCCATCATCAGCACGTCCTTGCTGGTGACATCCTGCGCAATCGCGGCGACCAGACCATGCTCGTTCCACTTCACGGCATTGAAAAAAAATGGATTCACAGCCGCATCTCGATACCGCGTGCGGCCATACGCTGCTTGGCTTCACGCACCGTAAATTCGCCGAAGTGAAAAATGGACGCGGCCAGTACGGCGTCGGCTTTACCTTCCAGTACGCCCTCGGCAAGATGATCGAGGTTGCCCACACCACCACTGGCAATCACTGGCACGGTGACAGCCTCGGCGACGGCGCGGGTGAGCGCCAAATCAAAGCCCGATTTGGTGCCATCACGATCCATGCTGGTCAACAAAATTTCACCCGCACCTAATTCATTCATCCTGCGCGCCCAGTCGATCACATTAAGACCCGTGGCTTTGCGACCGCCGTGGGTAAAGACTTCCCAGCCGTCGCCGGATTTGCGTGCGTCAATCGCCACCACAATCGCTTGCGAGCCAAATTTATCGGCGGCTTCTTTCACCAACTGCGGGTTGGTCACCGCCGAGGTATTGATGGAAATTTTGTCGGCACCGGCGTTCAGCAAGCGGCGCACATCGTTCACTTCACGGACACCACCGCCGACGGTCAGCGGAATGAATACTTGCTCGGCGACGCGCTCGATGATGTCGAGAATGAGCCCGCGTTGATCGGAACTGGCGGTGATGTCGAGAAAGGTGATTTCATCGGCACCCTCGTCGTTGTATTTTTTGGCGATTTCAACCGGGTCACCCGCGTCGCGCAGATTGATGAAGTTGACACCCTTCACGACACGACCAGCGTTGACGTCTAGGCAGGGGATGATGCGTTTGGCGAGCATGGTTGACCAATAGGACAGCGACGGCGAAGGACTGAAAGTGCAAAAATGGCGCGATTTTTCAGGTCGTCCGCTACGAGAGACCGAAAAAGATTGGAATTCGAAGCACGACTTCGAACAGCATTTGCGCTATCCAACACGACCCGTTCTACCGGGTAGTCTTCGCTGCAAGTCCACGCAGAGACTCCAGTTTTCGAACCGCGAAGTCGTGTTTAGCAACCTGAAAAGATCCACTTGGCGCAAGAACAAAGTCATCTTTCATCGGGAACAACACATATTCAAACCCAGGCAGCAAACCGAGACTACAGTTCGCACCGTTGGACACTAAGTCCCTGACCACACCAGATGCAGGTGGTGCCCCCTTCAGCACTTCCAGTACATCAAATCGAGCTTCGATCACATCGCGACTGGAACGCTCTTGCAACGACGCCAAAGACTTCACCAGCTTAACTTCTGTAATTCGCGCTCGAAAAACACTATTGGAACGAGCGAACAAGTCCGCATCAGTCGCCGAATCGAAAGAGCATCCCAAGCATGGAACGGCGGTAGCAAACAATATGAGGATGAGCGCGACGCGCATTACGGTCTCACTGATTTCAACTTGTAAAGCGGAGCATCGCTACTCCTCGGTCACGTGCGCAACCTCACACGCGGCTTTGAAATCGAGCTTGCCCTCATAAATGGCGCGGCCAGTAATGGCACCCATGATGCCCTCGTCTTCGACTGCCATCAGGCGCTTCACATCGTCAAGACTATTGAGGCCGCCGCTGGCGATCACCGGAATGCTCAGCGCTTTCGCGAGCTTCAAGGTGGCTTCGATGTTCACGCCGGTCATCATGCCGTCGCGGCCAATGTCGGTGTACAACACGGCTTCGACGCCGTAATCCTGAAAGCGAACCGCGAGATCAACCACATCATGCCCCGTAAGTTTCGACCAGCCATCGGTGGCGACTTTGCCGTCTTTGGCATCGAGGGCGACGATGATGTGACCGGGGAATGCGTCGCAGGCTTCGTGCAGGAAGCCGGAAATTTTTACGGCGGCGGTGCCGATGACAATGTAGGAAATGCCGTCATCCAAGTAACGCTCGATGGTTTCAAGGTCGCGAATGCCGCCACCCAACTGAATTGGAATATCGTCACCGACAGCGGCGATGATTTCTTTCACCACGCGTTCGTTTTTCGGCTTGCCCGCGAAGGCACCATTGAGATCAACGACGTGTAATCGTCGCGCGCCCATGTCTACCCATTTGCGCGCGGTCTCACCCGCGTTGGTGGAGAACACGGTAGCCGATGCCATTTCGCCTTTTTCAAGGCGTACGCATTGACCATCTTTAATATCAATTGCCGGGATGATTAACATCGGGAAGGGGCGCTGTGTGGAGGAAAAGAGAGGGGGTCTGCGAACGCGAGGGGATCGTCAAGGATTCCAATGAAGGAAGTTTCGATAGAGCGTGAGACCGGCGTGGTGACTTTTTTCGGGATGAAATTGCGTGGCAAAAATATTGTCGCGGGCGATGGCGGCGGTGAACGGTTGTACATAGTCTGCCACAGCCGTGGTTACCGCGTCATCGCGTGGTGCGCAGTAGTAACTATGCACGAAATAAAAACGCTCTGCATCGGGGATGCCCTGCCATAGAACATGCGGCGATTTTTGGTGCACTTCGTTCCAGCCCATGTGCGGAACTTTTTGCGTCACGTCGGTCGGGCGAAAACGTTTTACGTCACCGTGAAAAATGCCAAGGCCGGGCGTGTTGCCCTCCTCGGACACATCGAACAACATCTGCATGCCGACGCATACGCCGAAGAACGGCTTGGTGCGCGCGGCTTCGCGTACCGCGTCTTCCAGCTTGCTCTCACGCAGGTAGCGCATGCAGTCTGGCATCGCGCCCTGGCCGGGGAAGACGACGCGATCAGCGTTGCGCACGTCGTGGGCGTCGCTAGAAATGTTGACGGTGAACGGTAACGCGTGTTCGCGCACGACGAATTCAAATGCTTTCGCAACCGAGCGTAAATTGCCCATTCCGTAATCGACGACGATGAGGGTTTGCATATTGGCTAGTGACGGTGCTCACTAAGCCGCGGGATTGCAGCAACCTCGGGCGGACTAGCGAAAATCCCCCTCAATCCCCCTTTAGGAAAGGGGGAAGTGCCGTGCGACGATTTCGACCTGATGGGAGTGGTGGTTGCCACTTAGAGCGCGCCCTTTGTTGAGGGCAAGATGCCGGCAGCACGCGGATCACGCTCACACGCCATCCGCAATGCACGCCCAAACGCCTTGAACACGGTCTCAGCTTGATGGTGCGCATTCACGCCGCGAATATTGTCGATGTGCACACTCGCCAGCGCATGATTGACAAAGCCTTGAAAAAATTCGATAAATAAATCGACATCAAAATCGGCAATGCGCGAGCGTGTGAAATCGACGTGGTAACTAAGGCCGGGACGACCCGATAAATCAATCACCACGCGCGATAGGGCTTCATCGAGTGGCACATAGGCATGGCCGTAACGCAAGATGCCCATTTTGTCGCCGACCGCTTTGGTGATCGCTTGACCCAAGGTGATGCCGACATCTTCGACGGTGTGATGCGCGTCGATGTGCAAGTCGCCGCTCGCCTTTAACTCAATGTCGATCAAGCCGTGGCGCGCGATTTGGTCGATCATGTGATCGAGGAAGGGAATGCCGGAGTCGAGTTTTGATACGCCTTTGCCGTCAAGATCGACGGTGACGCTGATTTGCGTTTCCTTGGTATTGCGAGCGACGGTGGCAACCCGATTGGCAACTGAGTTCATCAGACAATCTCTTTCAAAGCGGCAATCATGGCGTCGTTTTCGGGCGGTGCGCCGACGGTGAGGCGCAGGGTGTTGTGCAGCAGCGGATGTGACTTGCTGGGGTTCTTAATCAGAATTTTACGCGAGAGCAGGTGCTGGAAGGTGCGCTCGGCGTCGCGCACGCGCACGAGGATGAAATTGGCCTCCGACGGAAAGGTCGCAATGCCCAGCGCGCGCAGTTGACCATCGAGCCGCGTGCGTTCAGCTTTGATCGCGTCTGCCTGTTGTAGCATCGCGTCGTAGTGCTCCATCGCGAACGTCGCCGCGGCTTGCGTCATCGCGTTGATGTTGTACGGCAATCGCAGTTTGTCGAATTCAGCCAGCCATTCACGCCGCCCGATCAACATGCCAAGACGCGCGCCGGCAAGGCCGAGCTTGGAGACGGTGCGCATGAGCAGCGCGTTGGGATAGTTGCCGATGTCATGCAAAAACGATTCACGCGAAAATGCGAAGTAGGCTTCGTCGATCACGACGAGGCCGCTATTTTTTTCGCAGGCAGCGATGATTTGTCTTAAGCCATCACGAGCAAATAAGTTGCCGGTGGGGTTGTTGGGGTACGCGATGAAAGTGACAGCAGGTTGGTCGCGTTGAATTGCTGCCAGCATCGTCCCTACATCCAACGAAAAATCGTTTCGCAGCGGCACACCAACGTACTTCAACCCGCAAAACGTCGCGATCATTTTGAACATCACAAACGCGGGTTCAACCGACAACAATGTCGCTCCCGGTTTAGCGACCGCCATGGCGATGAGTTGAATTATTTCGTCGGAGCCATTGCCCAACAAGATGTCGAGGCCGTCGGGAATCTGCATGGCGTGACGAATCGCCGCCTTTAATTCTGGTGCATCGGCACTTGGGTAGCGATTCAGCGATGCCTCGGAAAGCCGCGTCAATAGGGCAGTTTGCAGGTGTGCGGGGAATGCGTATGGGTTTTCCATCGCGTCCAGTTTCACAAAGCCGGACGCAGGTTGCACGTGATACGCCGATAACGCCGCAATCTCCGCGCGAATGAGGTCGGAGGGTTTCATCGCTTCACGCGGAAGTCGGCAGACTGCGCGTGCGCTTCCAAGCCTTCGGTGCGCGCGAGCGTGGCGGCCACGCGTCCGAGGGTTGCGGCACCGTCGCGCGACACCTTGATGAGCGACGAACGCTTTTGAAAATCGTACACGCCGAGCGGCGAGGAAAAACGCGCGGTACGGGAAGTCGGCAAAACGTGATTCGGTCCGGCGCAGTAATCACCCAGGGATTCGGACGAATACACGCCCATGAAGATCGCGCCAGCATGCTGAATTTTCGGCAGCAGCGCATCGGGATTCGTCACCGACAATTCCAAATGCTCTGGTGCAATGCGATTGGAAATTTCACAGGCTTCGTCGAGGCTCTTTACTTGAATCAGCGCGCCGCGATTGGCCAATGACGCGCGAATGATTTCTGCACGCGGCATGGTGGCCAGAAGTTTTTCCATGCTGGCTTGAACGCGTTCGATATACCCAACATCGGGACACAACAAAATCGCCTGCGCAATCTCATCGTGCTCGGCCTGCGAAAACAAATCCATCGCCACCCAATCGGGATCGGTGTTGCCATCAGCAATCACCAAAATTTCCGATGGGCCCGCCACCATATCGATGCCGACCTGACCAAACACGAAGCGCTTGGCGGCGGCAACATACGCGTTGCCAGGGCCGACGATTTTGTCTACGGCGGGCACCGTCGCCGTGCCATAAGCGAGTGCCGCAACGGCCTGCGCGCCACCGACACGAAACACGCGATCTACTCCCGCCAATGCCGCAGCGGCAAGGACCGTTTCATTGACCACACCATCGGGCGTCGGCGTGACCATGATGAGTTCCTTCACGCCTGCCACCTTTGCGGCAATTGCGTTCATCAACACTGACGATGGATACGCGGCCTTGCCGCCGGGCACATAGAGACCCGCGCGATCAATCGCGGTGATTTGCTGACCCAGCACCGTGCCATCCGCCTCGGTGAACTGCCACGAAGGTTGCAACTGTTTCTCGTGATACGCGCGGATGCGCTCGGCGGCGGTGTCGAGGGCAGCACGCACCTCGCGCGGCAAGTTGGCGAGGGCGGTGCGGCAATTGACGGCGGGGATTTCCAAGGCGTTGGCCGATGACGGCGTCCAGCGGTCGAAGCGGGCGGTGTAGTCAAGCAGCGCCGCGTCGCCGTGCGCGCGAATGTTGCTGATGATGTCGCGTGCGACGGTTTCAATTTTCGGGTCTTGCGCGGATTCGAAAGCGAGCAGGCTCGCGAGTTCGGAGTCGAAATCAGCGGCGGTGCTGGTGAGTCTTCGGATGGATAACATGGGGAATCAATCTACAAACGCTAGTATTGGCGCGGTGTTTGAGGCATTTGTGCTTCGCGATGCCGCCTAGACGACCGCCCGCGCAAACGAATCAATCATCGGCTGAATCGCTTCACGTTTCAATTTCAACGCCGCACGGTTCACAATCAAGCGACTCGAAATCGGCAAAATTTCTTCCACCGCAATCAGCTTGTTCGCCTTCAACGTATTGCCGGTCGAAACCAAATCAACAATCGCATCGGCCAATCCCGTGAGTGGCGCCAATTCCATCGAGCCGTAGAGCTTAATCAAATTGACGTGCATGCCTTTTTTCGCAAAGTGTTCGCGCGCGACTTGCACGTATTTGGTGGCGACATTTAATCGTGCGCCGCGTTTCACCGCAGCGGCGTAATCAAAGCCATCACGTACCGCAACCATCATGCGGCATTTGCCGATGTTGAGATCGAGCGGCTGATAGAGCCCCATGCAATCGGTTTCGAGCAGGACATCTTTGCCAGCCACGCCCAAATCCGCTGCGCCGTATTGCACATAGGTCGGCACGTCGGAGGCGCGCACGATCACGAGTTTTACGTCGTCGCGATTGGTGTCGAGGATCAGTTTGCGGGATGCTTCGGGATCATCGAGCGGCACGATGCCAGCGGCCTTTAGCAGCGGCAGGGTGTCGTCGAAGATGCGACCTTTGGAGAGGGCAATGGTAATCATGTGGGTAGGCGTGATGAGGTAGCCGTTGGGCAGGTTGGGGTGCCCAGCGGTCTCAGCAGCAGTGAGTCGTGGGCGCTAAATTAGTGGTGGTGATGCGCCGACGCGGGCGCATTGCCTTTGGCGTGCCATTCGGTAGGCGTCAGCGTTTGCATCGACAGCGCGTGGATTTCTTCGCGCATCCGGTCGCCGAGCGCGCCGTAAACAATTTGATGGCGCTGCACGCGCGATTTGCCTTCGAACGCCACCGTGACGATCACCGCCTGAAAGTGCGCGCCATCGCCCTCGACCGCGAGGTGTTCGCAATTGAGTGCAGCGCGTAAATATCCGTCGATGTTTTCGGGGGTGACCATGATGTCTTTTGGCGAAGTTCTATTGGCGTAATTTGTAACCTGATTTTAACAGGTAGAGGGTGATCGACGATAGCACAATGAATGCGCCCGCCGTGACCGCAAACGATAGCATCACCGGCACATCAGATTTGCCGAAGAAGCCATAGCGGAAACCGTCGATCATGTAAAAAAACGGATTGAAGTGGGACAGCGTTTGCCAAAAGCTCGGCAGGGAGTGGATCGAATAAAACACCCCCGACAAAAACGTCAGCGGCATGATGATGAAATTCTGAAACGCGGCGAGTTGGTCGAATTTATCCGCCCACAGCCCGGCGATGATGCCGAGTGCTGCCAACATGCCACTGCCGAGGATGGCAAAGGCGAGTATCCACAACCCGTTGTGCACGGGAATATGCGCAAGGCAAACGCCGACGATAAACACGCCGAGGCCGACTGCCAGCGCGCGAATCACCGCCGCGATGATGTACGCGCCATAGAAATTCCAGTGCGTGAGTGGCGGCAACAGGATGAACAAAATGTTGCCGGTGATTTTCGATTGGATCAGCGACGACGAGGTGTTGGCAAACGCGTTTTGCAGCATCGACATCATCGCGAGGCCAGGAATCAAAAATTGCTCGTAGGTCACGCCGGTGAACGCGGCGTTGGAGCCCGCCATCACATGCGAAAAAATCAGCATGTACAACATCGCCGTCAATACCGGTGCCGCAACCGTTTGAAACGCAACCTTCCAGAAGCGCAGCACTTCTTTGAGTAGTAACGTTTTGAAGCCGATGAGATTTGTTGCCATCATTCACCCGTCCCGTCACGCATGATTTTGACGAACACTTCTTCAAGTTCAGGTTCGGCCACTTCCATGTTGGCGATCACCGCTCCCGCTTCACGCAGGCGCGCCAGTGTGGCTTCGACTTCGTGATAATCGTGAATCGAAAAATGGTGCCAAGCGCCGCGTTGCTTGGTGCGCGCGGCGATCAACGCCGTCGGCAATTCGCCTTCGAGTTTCACCCGCAACACGCGTTCAGAAAAAGCGTTGAGCAAATGCTCGGTGGTATCCATCGCCACCACTTTTCCCTGCTTCATCATCGCGATCCGCGAGCAGAGTTGCTGCGCTTCTTCTAGGTAATGGGTGGTCAGCAAAATCGTGTGCCCGGCTTTATTAAGCTCACGAATAAAGCTCCATAACGTTTGCCGCAATTCCACATCTACGCCGGCGGTGGGCTCGTCCAAGACGATGACTGGCGGGCGATGCACCAGCGCTTGCGCGACCAACACGCGTCGCTTCATGCCGCCGGAAAGCTGGCGCATATTTTGATCGGCTTTGTCGGTGAGCGACAATTTGGCAAGCAACTCGTCGATCCAGCGGTCGAGCGTGGCGGTGCGGGCAATGCCGAAATAACCGGCCTGAAAACGCAGCGTTTCGCGCACTGAAAAGAATGGATCGAACACGATCTCTTGGGGCACGATGCCGAGCGCCTTGCGGGCGGCTCGGTAATCGCGGCTCACGTCATGGCCCATGACCCGCAGGGTGCCAGCGGTTGCACGCGTGAGCCCAGCGAGACATGAAATTAGCGTGGTTTTACCAGCGCCATTGGGGCCGAGCAGGGCAAAAAATTCGCCCTCCTCTACCGAGAGCGAGACACCTGCGAGGGCTTGGAAACTTCCGTATTTTTTTTCGACATGTTGAACGTCGATGGCAACTGGCATGACTGGTATCGTGTTGGCCGCGCGGCCAGCACGATAGCAATCAGTGAGCCGCAGCAGCGCGTTGAATAGGGCAGTGAATCAGTTCGTCCACGCCATACAGCTCGGCGAGCGAGGCCAGATTATGCGGCAAATGCTCGTAGCGAAGCGCTCGCCCGAGTTTCAATGCCTGCCGACGCCAGTGCAGCAACAGTGCCACACCCGACGAATCGACTTCGGTGACTTCCGCGAAGTCGATCACCAGACATTCCGGCAACGTCGGTTGCGCGACGTAGGCATTAGTTTCATCCAACAAACGCGGCATGTTGGCGAGGTTCAAGGCCCCCGCCAACATGAGTCTTTCACCAACGATGGTGCTGACTTGATCCATAGTTTTTTTGTGGCCTGTTAGCTGTTTTTCGCTGCGTTCTTAGCGTTACGATCCGACAACGACTTAATCAAGGCATCAATACCATTGGCTTTGATTTCGGTGTTGAACGATGAGCGATAGTTGGTCACCAGCGACACGCCATCAATCAACACGTCATACACTTTCCAGCCCGTTGGCGTTTTTTCCATGCTGTAGTCGATGGGAATCTGTGGGCCACCGGCTTGAATCACGGCTGTCCTGACCACGACGTCGGTATCAGCGGCCGTGGTTTTCAGCGCTTTCACATCAATGGTTTGATTGCGAAACTGTGAGAGTGACGACGCATAGGTACGCACCAACAGCGTACGGAACTGCGTGATAAGCGAGGTGCGTTGTGCTTCGCTCGCATCTTTCCAGTTGCGACCAACCGCGAGTTGCGTCATGCGCTGAAAATTGAAGTGCGGGATAACTTTTTCTTCCGCGAGTTTTTCAATTTTGTTCAGATTGCCCGATTGCAAATCCTTATCGGCTTTGATCGTGGCCAAAATGTCGTTGACGTTTTTGCGCACGACTTCATCCGGCGCCTCTTGGGCAGCGGCGGACACTGCGGTGAACGCAGCAACGGTGGCAAATACAGCAAACAATTTCTTAAACATACCTTCTCGCTTTCGTGGGAAAGACTACAACAGCAATGTGATTAAAGACAGAGGATAAAACCTGTCGCCGACTTTTGCGGCCTGTGCATAACGTGGGTGGGGGTTCAGGGTTTACGTCGGCGTATAAATTTGACTATTGAGGTTAGCGTTCACTTTCGCGATACACCAATCGCTGCGCTACTTCCCGCACTACTTCCCAGACTACTTTTTGTCGCCACCCTCTGAAGCCTTGCCAAACATCATCTGGCCGATCAGTTTTTCCAACACAACCGAGGATTGCGTCAGTTTGATCGCGTCACCCCCGGTTAAGTTCTTGTCATCGGCACCGGCTTCAAAGCCGATGTAGACCTCGCCGAGCAAACCCGAAGTCAGAATGGACGCGCTCGTGTCCTTGGGAAACGTGTAGCGCTTATCGAGGGTCAGAGTGACCACGGCCTGAAATTTGTCGTTATCAAAACGAATGTCGCTGACCCGGCCAACCACCACCCCAGCGGTTTTCACCGGTGCCTTGGCTTTGAGTCCGCCGATATTGTCAAAGCGCGCAGTGACGTTGTAGCTTTCCTTGACGCGCTCTTCGCCGAGATTGCCGACGCGGAATGCCAGCATCAGCAAGGCCGCAAAACCCATCAGCATGAACAGGCCAACCCAGAGGTCGAGTGATTTACGTTCCATGATTATTCGCTTTCAAAAAATTCAGGGGCGACCGCGCAGCATGAAGGCGGTGAGGATCAAATCGAGCGCTAGGATCGTCAACGCCGACGTCACCACGGTGCGCGTGGTGGCGCGCGACACACCTTCAGCCGTGGGGTCAGCGTCAAACCCTTCAAAGGTCGCGATCACCGACACGGCGATGCCAAACGCAAACGACTTGATAAAACCATTCACCACGTCATAGCGAAAATCGACCGCCGCGTGCATATTGCTCCAAAACACGCCGCTATCAATGCCGACCAACAGCTTCGCGACCAAGTAGCCGCCAAAAATACCGGTCGCAGAAAACAGTGCAGCCAGCAGTGGCATCGAAATCACGCCTGCCCAGAAGCGCGGTGCCACTACCCGCCCCACGGGATCAACCGCCATCATATCCATCGCCTTGAGTTGCTCGGTCGCTTTCATCAGGCCAATTTCGGCGGTGATCGCCGAGCCCGCACGGCTGGCGAATAACAGCGCGGTCACCACTGGCCCCAGCTCGCGCACCAGCGAGAGTGCCACCAGCACGCCCATGGTTTCTTCCGCACCATATTTTTGCAAGGTCTCAAAGCCCTGCATTCCCAACACCATGCCGATAAATAAGCCTGACACCATGATGATGACGAGCGACATCACGCCTGAAAAATAAATTTCACGAATGACCAGACCGATCCGGCGAAAGCTCATCCCCGACTGCCCCAGCACCAGTGCGAAGAAGCGCATGATCGCGCCCGCCCGCTCCAGATTCGCAATGCCGCGCGCGCCAAATTTTCGAATTGCTGCCAGCATGTGGGTCACCGAACCGATCATGATCGCGCCTGCGTGGCCGCCACGCCCAGTTCTTCAGCGTAAGGCGGTGCCGCATAGTGAAACGGCACCGGGCCGTCCATCTCAGCGTGCACAAACTGTTTGATATACGGCTCCTTGGACGCGCGAATCTCGTCTGGCGTTCCCTCACCGACGATCCGCCCCTCCGAGATGAAATACAAATAATCGACGATCTGCAACGACTCCATCACGTCGTGGGTGACCAGAATCGAGGTGGCACCGAGTGCATCATTGAGTTTGCGAATCGTCTGCCCGACCACCGCCAGCGAAATCGGGTCAAGCCCCGCGAACGGCTCGTCATACATGATGAGCATCGGATCGAGCGCGACTGCGCGCGCCAGCGCGACGCGACGCGCCATGCCACCCGAAAGCTCGGACGGCATCAGTTTGGCGGTACCGCGCAAGCCGACGGCATTTAACTTCATCAGCACCAAATCATGAATCATTTCGTCCGGCAGCGCGGTGTGTTCGCGCAACTGAAAGGCGATGTTGTCGAATACACTCATGTCGGTAAACAGTGCACCGAATTGGAACAACATGCCCATCTTGCGGCGCATCTCGTACATACCTTCGCGATCCAGCTTGGCGACATCTTGCCTATCAACGCGCACGGTGCCCTTCGAGGCCAGTAATTGCCCGCCGATCAGCCGTAACAGCGTGGTCTTGCCACAGCCGGAGCCGCCCATGATCGCGACCAGTTTGCCGCGCGGCACCGACAAACTGATGCCTTTCAGGATCGCGCGGCTGCCATAGGCGAAATCGACATTGTCGATTTCAACCACGAGCGGTGCGGAAGTCGAGACGGCTTCTGACATTGGGGGGATGGGGAAAGTTGGTAAGGCAATTGCGGTGAAGCAAAGCGCGGCGGGCGAGAGGGCACAAAATCAGACAACGTAGCTCGCATTCTAGCATTCCGCGCTGGGGGCGCTGGCTGGTAGCGCGGGATAACCCTCGCCGTTCATGGTCGGGTGTTACAATTTCTGCATGACGACTTTGCCGCCGACCTCCCACCTGAATTCGATTTACCTCGAACATTTTGGCTTGTCCGAGGCGCCATTCAAAATCACGCCGCATACGGAATTTTTTTTCGCCGGTGCTAATCGTGGCGAAACGCTGGAAGCACTGATTTACGCCATTACCAGCGGCGAGGGTATGGTAAAGGTGACGGGCGAAGTCGGTGCGGGCAAGACTATGTTGTGCCGCGTGCTGATGGAGCGCCTACCGCCGACGGTCGAGACGATTTATCTGGCGGTGCCCTCGCTGTCACGCGATGAAATGCTGGCGGTGATTGCGCAGGATCTTGGCATCGAAACCGCTGGCGTGAGTACTACCTATTTGGTGCGCGCCTTGCAGGAAAAGCTCATTGCGATTCACGCCGACGGCAGGCAAGTGGTGGCGTTGATTGACGAAGCGCACGCGATGCCGCTGGAAACACTGGAAGAAATTCGCCTGTTATCGAATCTCGAAACCAGTCACCACAAACTCATGCAAATCGTGCTGTTTGGTCAACCGGAGCTTGACGTGCATCTGATGCTGCCGCATATGCGCCAGCTAAAAGAGCGTATCACCCACAGCTTTTTATTACTGCCGCTGCCACCGCGCGAGATCAAGGATTACCTCAACTTTCGTCTGCGTGCGGCCGGCTACAAAGGGCCGGATTTGTTTGGCACCGAGGCGCTGAAGCTGATCGCTGAAGCCTCGGAAGGCCTGACCCGTCGCATCAACATTTACGCCGACAAAACGCTGCTCGCCGCGTACGCCGGAAATACCCACACCATTACCGCCGATCATGTGCGCGCCGCCGTTGCCGATACCGCGATTGTGTTGCCGCAGGCTGCGCGCAAGACTTCGGGCACGCGACCGGCTCGCGCGCTGGCGGCGATGCTGTTGTTGGGCTTAGGTGTCGGCTATCTGGCGGGGCGCGTGGCTACGCCAGACACCGTGGCACGAACCATGGCACCAAGCGAGGCAGCGCCGGTCGCGGCTGCGGCACTTGTGCCAGCGGTGCCAGCCGTGCCAATACCCGCACCCGCACCGACCCCGGTAGCACCCCCGGCAACCGAGCCGGTCGTAGCCGACGCTGTTCCTGCCGTCGCACCGGTGGCTGCGGCAGCACTCACGACGCCACTCGCGCCAACCGCTGCCCCGCCCACTAGCTGGCTCGAGCAACGCATCGCCAGTGACCGCGCACGTCTCGCCGCGCTGCCCGCCGAGCACTTAACGATTCAACTCATGACCGCTGATGCGCGTGAAGCGCCTGCCATCGAAGATTTTTTGCGCGTCGCCACCCGTAACCTCAATTCCGAGTTGGTGATGCTCTCGACTAGCGCACCGACCGCGCGCATCAGCGTGCTGTATGGGACATTCGCGGAACGGCGTGGCGCGCAGCAGGCTGTTGGACAACTGCCGCCGTCGCTGACCCGGTTCAGCCCGTTCCTGCGCACGGTGCAAGCGGTGCGCGACGATGCCGTCGCACCGGTGGTCGTGGCATTGAAACCCTAGAAAGCAGCAAATTTTGTTGTTCATTGCTTTTATCGGCCAAGCACTCTATAAACAAAGCTACATCGGTAACGACAGCAAAAATAATTCAACCAACATTCGGCAATAGCGGCGCATCGTATCGTTGCCTGGGGGAGACGTGTTGAAGCATTCAATGGCAGCAAGCTTTGTAATCGCCCGTATCGTGGTAAAACGCCCGCCAATGCTGGGGTTTGCGGCATTGCTCGGGTTTACGGCAATACTTTTAGTCAGTGCGTGCGGCACGGCGCCGATCGCACGCGTCGATGGGCACCTGCAAAACCCGGTCAGCAACACGACTAAAGCGGAGACCGCGCGCATCAATAATGTCCCGCCGCCGGTGCGAACCGCGCCCTTGCCGCCCCCGCCAACCGCGCGCATCGACGAAGTGACTTACTCGGTGACGGTGAAGGACGTACCGGTCGAACAGTTGCTGTTCGCCATCAGCCGCGATACCAAGGTCAATATCGACGTGCATCCGGGCATCGAGGGCAACGTTACGCTGAACGCAATCGACCAGACGCTGCGGCAGATTCTTACCCGCGTCGCCAAGCAAGTGGATATGCGCTACGAAGTCGATGGGCCGAATCTGGTGGTGATGAAGGATGTTCCGTATCTGAAGCTGTATCGCGTCGATTATGTGAACATGACGCGCGAATCATCGGGCTCGATTGGCGTCCAGACGCAGGTGGTCGGGCCGAACGTGTCATCGGTCGGCGGCGGCACTAGTGGCGGCGCGCAGAACAGCACCCAACTCAAAATCGACAACGCCTCAAAAAATCGGTTTTGGGACAGCTTGGAGCGCAACCTCAAAGACCTGTTGCGCGAGACCGATAAGCTATTGCCGGAAGGCAGCTCCGAGACGTTCGTGCGCGATCAGGCGCAAGGCAGCGCTTCGACGAATCGCACGCAAACCAGCGTGCGGCGTGCTCTCGTGGGCAGCGCACCACCACGCAGCGGTATGCGAACGGAAACCACGGGACCCGGCCAAGTTGACACGCAGCTAGAGTCGCAATCCGTTTCGCAAACCTTGACGTTCCGCGAAGCGTCCTCGGTCATCGTCAACGCCGAAACCGGCACGCTCTCGGTGCGCGCGACCAGCCGCCAGCAAGAAAAAGTGGCCGAGTTCATCACGCAGGTTTCGGGCACGGCGAGCCGTCAGGTATTGATTGAGGCGACGGTGGTGGAGGTGACGTTAAACGACAACTATCAATCCGGCGTCGATTGGTCGGCGCTCGGCTTTCAAGGCATTGGCTATTCGCTCACGCAAAGTCTCACCGGGCAGAACCTCGCGAGCGCGCCGGTGTTCGGCATTCAGTACAACAAACCGGGCGCGGATGGCCGCCGCTCGGTGGCCTCGAGCATCAAGTTGCTCGATTCGTTTGGCAACACCAAGGTGCTATCGAGCCCGCGCATCACCACGCTCAACAATCAAACGGCGGTGATGAAGGTGGTGGAGAACAAGGTCTATTTCACCGTCAAAGCCGATGTGACTTTTGGCGCGTCGGCAGGCGGCACCACGGCCACGCCGGTGATCTCGTATACGTCCACGCCGAACGTGGTGCCCGAAGGTTTTGTGATGAACGTTACGCCGCAAATCAGCGAGGGCGATATTGTCACGCTCAACATTCGGCCCAGCATCACGCGCATTTTCAGCTATGTGCGCGACCCCAACCCCGACCTCGCGCGCGCCAACGTCGTCAATCAGGTTCCGCAAATTCAAACCCGCGAATTTGAAACGGTGTTGCGCGTGCCGAGCGGCCAAACGGCGGTGCTGGGCGGACTGATGCAGGATAGCTTTGAAGAAAAACGCGATGGCCTGCCGTTGTTGTCGCGCTTGAAAGTGATTGGTGACGCCGTGAGTTACCGCAACGACACCGGGCGCAAGACTGAGCTGGTGGTGTTTCTGCGCCCACTGGTTATTAAGGATGCGAGCATTGATACCGACTTCGCTGCATATCGCCGCATGTTGCCGGATGGCAATTTTTTCAAGGACGTGCAGGCCCCCGCGCTCAACCCTGAAACGCCGAGGAGATAGACATGAGCCTGCTGCTGGATGCGTTGAAGCGCGCTGAACAGGCAAAGCGCGCCAATACCGAGGGCGCGCCCGGTAACTTCACGCCGAGCACGGTCGAACGCACACGCGAGCTCAAGCTGGAAGAGGCTACCTCGCCGCCCTCATCAACGACGCCGGCCGCGCCTGAATCCGTTCAAACCGCAGGCCAAGCGCCGGCCATTGAACCTGTGCAACGCGAAGCCGCGCGCAATGTATTCGCCGCCAAACAACCGCTCGCCGCGCCGCGCCCTGCTTGGCATGCACCCGCGTTGGGAATTGGCGCCTTTGCACTGGGCGCATTGGCGTGGTGGGGCTGGAAGCAATTGGTGCCACCTGCACCCACGGTCATTGCTGCACCCGCAGCGACTTCTCCCTCCGCGAGCCTAAATGTTGCCGCGACAACCACTGGTCAGCCCGGCACGCGCACGTCTGCAACAGCATTGCCGCCCACTCCTGCGCCCACAGCGACGATCCCGCCACTCTTGCCGCCACCGGTCGCATCGGCACCAATTTCACTTGCGCCCTCGCGCGTGACGCCGCCGCCTTTACCACCGGTGCCACCGGTGCCACCGGTGCCACCGCCCCGCGCGCTGAGCGAACGTGAGCTATTGGTACGCAATCTCAAATCCTCTCGCACCGCACCCGAAGCGCCCGTCAGTCTCAAACTCTCGGCAAAAATCGAAACTGCCGTCGTCAGTCCACAAATGACGGCGGCCTACGCGGCACTGTTGCGCGGTGACTATGCTGACGCGCAAAAGCGCTACGCAGAATTGGTGCAAGCCACGCCACAAAACATCGACGCGCATTTGGGGCTTGCTGCCGCCGCATCGCGCGCTGGTGGCAGCGACAACCTCGCCCTCGCCGCCCGCGCATACCAGCGCGCGTTGGCGATTGACCCGCGCAATCAGACCGCCATCGTCGGTCTGCTCACCGCCATCGAAGGTGCGCCGGCCGATGCGCTCGCCAACGAGCTCAAAAAACAATTGGCGTTAAACCCGAATTCCCCTGCGCTGCACTTTGCTCTCGGCAACACGTATGCCGCTGAGCGTCGTTGGACCGAAGCGCAGCAGGCGTATTTTGAAGCGTATCGACTTGACGGTAGCGACGCCGATACGCTTTACAACCTCGCGGTGAGCCTCGATCAGCTCGGTCAAGGACGCTTAGCGCTCGAATACTACGAGAAAGCTATTGCGCCAAACACCAGCAACGGCGGGCAGTTTGAGCGTGCTGCGGTGGCGCGACGGATCACTGAGTTGCAAGCTACACGCTAATCATGAATGACTTTAGCGTTTCGCCCCCATCCCCCATTTCGCAATTGCCGCTGGGGCAAACGCTGTTTGAGCGCGGCATCATTTCACAGGATCAGTTGAACATTGCGCTAAAGGAACAGCGCAAACTAAAAACGCCACTCGGCAAAATTCTTGTGCATCTCGGCTTCGTCACCGAGGCCACGATTCGCGACACGCTCTCCGAGAGCCTTGGTCAAGTGGCGATTGATCTCGCCAACACCATCATCGACCATGAGGCGCTGGCGCTGGTGCCAAAAGAAATGGCGCGTCGCTTTCATGTGTTGCCGGTGGATTTTGATCGCCCTTCGCGGGT
>JAYTVA010000128.1:0-3519 GCA_043744255.1 Burkholderiales bacterium
CTGCCCGCTGATCAAATCCGGAATTGCCAGCGCCGTGCCCTTATACGGAACATGCGTAAGCTGCACGCCTGCGATCAGCTTGAACAATTCGCTTTGCAGGTGAACGATGGTGCCGTTGCCGCTGGACGCAAAATTGAGCGAATCGGGTTTTGATTTCGCCAGTGCCACGAGTTCGGCCACGTTGGTCACAGGCAAATTGGGCGTCACGATCAGCACGTTGGTGGCGGTGGCCACCTCGGAGATCGGTGCGAAATCTTTCTCCACTGAATACGGGATGTTTTTGTAGAGCGAAGGCGCGATGGAGTGCGTCGAGGTGGTCGCCAGCAACAAGGTGTAGCCATCGGGTGCGGCCTTCGCCGCCTCGTTCGAACCCAGCGTGCCGCCCGCGCCCGGCTTGTTGTCGACGATCACGGTTTGCCCGAGCTGCGCCGAGAGCTTCTGCGCCAGCGTGCGACCAATGATGTCGGTCGCGCCGCCGGGCGGGAACGGGATGATTAGACGGATGGGCTTTGACGGGTAGGCCTGCGCACTTGCCAGCGTGCTCACCAGAGTCGTGCCGACCGCAACCAGCAATAAAGACAGGGAAGAGATGGATTTCGGCATGGCAACGCCCTGATGAACAAAGTTCAATGCTACGAGACCCGTGGAAGAACTATGCTTTGTTGGTGCGTTAAATAAGTGCAACGCATTGATTTGGTGCGCCACATGTTGGTGCTCCGCTACCTACGACCAAAAAAGTCTTTAAAAATCAGTCGCTTGCGTGCACCAAATTTGGGCATGAGAATTGCTTACTTTATTGGGTCATTCATAAAAACGAAACAGGGGGAACCTTGGAAGCACTTAAAACCGCAAACGACAGCCTATTCATACTGCTCGGCGCCATCATGGTTCTGGCCATGCATGCGGGGTTCGCCTTTCTCGAACTCGGTACCGTGCGCGCGAAAAATCAGGTCAATGCGCTGGTCAAAATCCTGGCCGACTTTGCGGTGTCGACGATTGCGTATTTCATCATCGGCTACTGGATTGCCTACGGCGCGCATTTCTTCGGCCCAGCCGATGCATTGGCAGCGAAGAATGGCTACGAGCTGGTGAAGTTCTTCTTCTTATTGACGTTCGCAGCCGCAATCCCGGCAATTGTGTCCGGCGGCATCGCCGAGCGCGCCCGCTTCGGCCCGCAAATGATCGCGACCTTTTTTCTGGTGGCACTGGTGTATCCACTGTTTGAACACATCGCCTGGAATCAGGGCTTTGGCATTCAGGCGTGGCTCAAAGCAACGTTTGGCGAAGAGTTTCATGACTTCGCGGGCTCGGTCGTCGTGCACGCCGTCGGCGGCTGGATCGGGCTGATCGCCGTGCTCTTCCTTGGGCCGCGCAGCGGTCGCTACGGCAAGCAGGGACAGATTGCCGCGCACCCGCCCTCAAGCATTCCGTTCCTCGCGCTCGGCGCATGGATACTCGCCGTCGGCTGGTTCGGTTTCAACGTGATGAGCGCACAAACCATCGACAAAATCAGCGGCCTCGTCGCCGTGAATTCACTCATGGCGATGGTCGGCGGCACGCTCGTCGCGCTGATCATCGGTAAGAACGATCCCGGCTTCGCCTACAACGGCCCACTCGCAGGCCTGGTGGCCGTGTGCGCAGGGTCGGATGTGATGCATCCGATCGGCGCGCTCGCCGTGGGCGGCATCGCCGGTGCGATCTTTGTTTTCATGTTCACGCTCACGCAAAACAGATGGAAGATTGACGACGTGCTCGGCGTCTGGCCGCTGCATGGTTTGTGCGGCGCTTGGGGCGGCATAGCGGCGGGCATTTTTGGCAGCAAGGCGCTCGGTGGTTTGGGCGGCGTGGCGATTGCCTCGCAGCTGATCGGCACGCTGCTCGGCATTGCGGTGGCGGTCGCGGGCGCGACGATTGTTTACGCCGTGATTAAAAGTGTGACCAATCTGCGCCTCGACGAAGAAGAGGAATTCAACGGCGCGGACTTATCGATTCACAAGATCAGCGCGACACCGGATCGAGGTTAGATTTTTTGGCGCGGCTCGTGATCTCGCGTTCACTAACGTTTGACATGAGCGGCTGCCGAAGGCAGTCCGCTCGATGGAATGGTTAGACCTGCGTCAATCGGTAATAACGCCGCACGCAGGACTTCCCTTGTTGACACCTGTGGCTCCCCGGCACTCCGCCCGAACATATTTCGCATTACAGACACCACTGGAACGATACTGTTGGACTAGTGCGTCGCGCACGCCGACTATTGTGAAGTCGGCTTCAACCCAGCTGCGACCTTGGCCGAGACCGAGGACGGGCGTCCAGGTATACACACCCACCTCGCGTGCTGTACCCGTGATTGACATGAAGGACGCTCGGTCACCTGATGCGGGAACAACAGAGACTGTCTGAATTTTGGCTCGACAATACTGATAGCCAGAAGGAAGCTTGTAACTGAAATTGCTTTCCTCACCTGCCTTGGATTGGCCGATGAGAGCTACCGCACTTGTGATCTTGCTTGAGTCGACACCGACATATGCGGCTGCGGCATCAAGTGCTGCCTTGCATATTGGGCTCTTTGTGCATTCAACGAGCGTGTCGGTGACACTCTTAGGTTGCATCACTTGATCAAGCTTCACTTGTATGACAATCAGGTCATCGCCCGCTTGTGCAGGCGTTACAAATAATGTCGCAAGGGCTGCGACAATGCAGGCTAAAGATAAGCAGGTTTTCATGTTGTCTCTTTTGGAATGAAGCCAAGAAACA
Organism: Burkholderiales bacterium; assembly: GCA_043744255.1. GTDB lineage: Bacteria > Pseudomonadota > Gammaproteobacteria > Burkholderiales > Usitatibacteraceae > UKL13-2. The sequence continues at coordinate 2,755 of JAYTVA010000128.1, forward strand.
TCGCTCTTGGCGGGCGCACTACGGGTCTCCTGGCAGGTCTAACGTAATATAACTTTGCACTACGAGTTTATATTTTTATACGCACAATCCTAGATTTTTCTCGATGGTCGCAAGTCCCTTGCCGTAAACGCTTCCGCCTCATTAGGCTGTTTTATGAACCGTTTAATTGCAGGCGCGTGTGGATTCAAACCGCGCATATTTTTTTGCTCGGACGCAGTGAAAATTCACATACAGCTTTTTCATGCAATGACCGTTATATTGGGGATAGCGCCACAAAACGATCATTATCGACATTAGCAATTTTGGAGGTTCAGCCCCATTGAAACGGACGTTAACCAATAAAGCTGCACAGCGTACCTGGCGCATCGCTCCGCGATGATTCATCGGTTCACGAGCAATTGAAGACAATGACTACACGAATTCACTCTATCGCAACGGAGGCAAATATGGCCGCTTCGATCAGACTCGACCCGGTGGTTGAACAGCGACTTGATCACTTAGCCACCGTCACCGGTCGCACCAAAGCGTACTACCTGCGCGAATTGGTGGCCAATGGTCTCGATGACCTTGAGGACTATTACCTCGCTGCTGCGACGATGGAGCGCGTGCGCAAGGGCGATGAGCCTTTATACAGCGCGGAAGAAGTGAGGAAGCAGATTGGCCTAGCCGGTTAATTACACCGAATCGGCGCTTCGCCAGCTGCGCAAACTCGACAAGGCCACGGCGCGTCGCATCATTGACTGCAGGGCACCTCTATAAATAATC
>JAYTVA010000129.1:0-12183 GCA_043744255.1 Burkholderiales bacterium
CATGTCGTCCAACACTCCTTCTCGTTCGGCCCTTCGCCGTGCTTTTCCAGCCCTGCGGCTTGCCCCGGCTACTACGACCTCTGCTGACTTCTCGCTCCGTCTTTGAACGTCGGGCTTTCACCCACAAGGCGAGATCTCCCCAGGTAAGAACGCACTCCTTCGCTGCACCACCGCCAGATTTACGCCGCCTGAGCCTTGATCACGAGAGCTTTGCGGTTTCATGCCCGCTCGCCCTGCTCGGCAGTGCCTTCTATCCAGTTCTTGTCCATCGGCACGCAGCTTCGCTCCACGCTTCCTCTCCACAATCGGTCGCCCTCCTGCAGTTGCGCTTCGCTTCGTTTGCTGTGATCAACTCACGGGAGGACTTGCACCTCCAAGAGTGCGCCCATGCTGGGCGCACATGAAAAGCGCCCCCAGAATCGGGGCGTTTTTTCTCTGCGCTGACGTGAATGATTTTCGATCTTTCAATAAATCCAACATGAAACTCTGCGCCGCCATTTCTTTCGTGTTCCTCGCAGCGTGTCCGGGATTAGCGGTGGCTGAAGTATTTAAATGGACCGACGCGGACGGGCGCATTCATTACGGTGATCGTCCGCCGCAAAACAAGGCGGCTGTCCCGGTGAAAGGCACCAGCAATACTGGCACGACCGCGCTCGCCGAAGTTGTCGTCGAAGAATCGAAAATGAAATATTTTCCGGTTTACGGAGCCACGCCCCGCGAACTGCAGGCATCAATTCTCACCAACGGGCCATTCAACCAGATTGTCCAGCGCCACGTAAACGCCGAGTGCGGTTGGCGTCTCAACTGGAAGTTTGAGCACATCCAAGAGAAGAATCAGTGTCGGATCGGCAAGTTCAAAATCATCCTCAGCACGGAGATTACGTTTCCCCAATGGATGAATCCGGAGGCCGCTGACGACACCGTGCGCACGTTGTGGAAGAAGGTGGCGCACGACATTCGCGTGCACGAGGATGGTCACAAAGCGAACGGCGTTCAAGCGGCAAACATCCTTGCCAGACGCCTGAAAGCGTTGCCACCGCATGACAGCTGCGAAGCGCTCAACGCAGAAATCTCGCGCGAAGGTGCGCGCATCCATCGTGAGCATGCATTGCTGGATCGGGCGTATGACCGCACCGAGGTGCTGAAGATTAAGCCTGGAGGCCGCTTCGCGCCGTAGTGCGATTCCTTGGAGAGAGGTAACGAGTACTGCCGTCGCGCTGGAATCGACCTGACCGCAGACGCAGAAGCAAACGCAAACGCAAGCACTGGCGCCGAGTTCCACGCATTTTTGCTGCAACAAGCGGAGTGAAGTAGGTGTCTATTGCGAAAAAATCGCGCTTACTTCCCGCCACGCAACGCCTTCTCAATTTCCTCAGCCGCCTTTTCATCAGCAGTCTTCGCCTTTGGGAGCGCATCCTTGCTGGCTTTGTCGGTCTTCGCGTCTACTTTGGCATCTACCTTGTCCGCTGGCGGCGCGTCAGGCTTGCCGCCAAGCGACTTCATGATGTCATTCGCATCAGCATCGGGCTTGGGGTCGGATGTCTTGTCCGAAACCGGCGCGCCACCGAGTGACTTCATCAAATCGTCATTGCCCTGATCCTCGCCTTTTTGCAGATCGGATTCCGAGAGCGTGACACCAGCGGGCGGCGTAACGACCTCCACTTTTTCGACCTTCGCTTTATTCGGGTCATCTTTGTAGACCATCACCATTTCTGGGAACATGATGACGAGGCCGACCATGATGAGTTGGATTATCACGAATGGCACTGCGCCCCAATAAATTTGCCAGGTCGTCACGGGTGCAGTGAGTTTTTTGGTGACGCGATCAACATATTCCTTGGTGGGCGCGACGCTACGGTAGTAGAACAACGAGAAGCCAAACGGCGGATGCATGAACGAGGTCTGCATATTCACGGCCAGCAACACGCCGAACCAAATGAGATCAATGCCGAGCTTGTCGGCAGCGGGACCCAGCAGCGGCACGATGATGAAGGCCAGCTCAAAGTAATCGAGGAAGAACGCGAGCACGAACACGAGGATGTTCACGACGATCAAGAAGCCAAGCTGCCCGCCCGGCAAACCGACCAGCAATTCTTCGACCCACACATGACCGTTGACGCCATAAAACGTCAAGCTGAACACGCGTGCACCGATCAAAATGAACACCACGAACGCGGTGAGTTTCGCGGTGGAGTCCATCGCCTGCTTGAGCAATTTCATGTCGAGCCGTTTGCGCGCGATTGCCATGAAGAACGCACCGGTAGCACCCATCGCGCCGCCTTCGGTAGGGGTAGCCACCCCTAGAAAAATCGTGCCGAGCACAAGGAAGATCAGCGCCAATGGTGGTACCAATACGAACACCACCTTTTCGGCGAGGCGGGACAGCAGGCCGAATTTCAGCAAGCGGTTGAGGAGAGCCGCAGTGAACGCGATGCCGATACCAACGGACGCTGAGACGACGATGGTTTCATCGAGCGGTTTGTTACCGTATTGGTGCGCAAACGTAAATCCCGCCGCGACTGAGATGATGGTGAGCACGGTGAGCGAGATGATGCCGCTGCTGCCATCGGCTTCGCGAAACACCCGCGCTTCTGGTGGCAGCGCCGGTGCCCACTCTGGTTTGAAAAACGCAACGCCAATGACATAAAGCGCATACAGCCCCGCCAACACGATGCCGGGAATGAATGCGCCCGCGTACATATCGCCGACCGATTTGCCCAATTGATCGGCCATGATGATGAGCACCAGTGAGGGCGGAATGATCTGCGCTAACGTTCCCGACGCGGTGATAACGCCCGAAGCGAGGCGGCGGTCATAGCCGTAGCGCAACATGATCGGCAGTGAAATCAAGCCCATTGAAATCACCGAAGCCGCGACTACGCCGGTGGTCGCCGCTAACAACGCGCCGACGAAAATCACGGCGAGTGCCAGCCCGCCGCGAATCGGCCCGAACAATTGCCCGATGGTGTCGAGCAAATCCTCGGCCATGCCGCTTCGTTCGAGTATTAACCCCATGAACGTGAAGAACGGTACGGCCAATAGTGTGTCGTTCGACATCACGCCCCAGATACGTTCCGGCAGGGCTTGGAATAGTGATGGCGACAGCAGGCCGAGTTGAATGCCGAGTAGGCCAAAGACAATGCCGTTCGCGGCCAGTGCAAACGCTACCGGATAGCCCAATAACAAAAACACGAACAGCCCGATGAACATCAGCGGTGCCATGTTGTGAATGATGAATTCAGTCATTTTATTTTTCCTTGATCGACGTGAATTAGGCCGCAGCGCCAGGGAGCTTGCCATCAGCAAGTTCTTTTTCGCGCGACGCTTGAATGGCCTGCGCCAATTCTTCTTCGGCCGTCGGCCCCGCGTTCGCCAACGCCGGATCGGGAATGATGCCCTTGAGAATCGCGATCAACTTGATGAGTTCTGAAAAACCTTGCATCACCAACAGAAAAAATCCCACTGGCAACAACAGTCGTGCTGGCCAGACAATCAAACCGCCCGCGTTTGATGACACTTCTTTGTTCATGAACGCATTCATAAATACCGGCCACGACAAATACACAATGAAAATCGCGATCGGCAACAGAAAAAACACCGTCCCGAAAATGTCGATGTAGCGCTGTGTGCGACGCGACCAGCGGCCATAGACCACGTCAATGCGCACATGCGCGTGACTGAGCAACGCGTAGGCACCGCACAGCAAAAACACGGCGGAGAATAAATACCACTGCAACTCCAACCAGCCGTTGGAACTGACATCAAACACCTTCCGAACAATCGCGTTGCCCGAACTCACCAGCACCGCGATCAGAATCAGCCACGAAGACCATTGGCCAATGCGGCTGTTGATCGCATCGACGACACGAGAAATTTTCAAAAGGGCTTGCACGTGGCGCTCCTGTTGTTTGCCGCACGGGGAGAACGGCGATGGAAATTTTACGGTCATGGCATTGCGCCACGACGGGGAAAGTATAGCGACAAACAACGTGGCCGCAGCGACCAGTAGCCCGGAAGGAGCGAAGCGCATTCCGGGTTCGTCAACTTCCGGGAACCGTTCTATGGTCGGTGACCGTCCCGGAATGCGCTTCGCTCCTTCCGGGCTACGCGTTACCGCAATTCACCCCAAGGCAACCGCATGAAACGCAATATGTTTGTCCATCATCGACGCAATGAAATAGTAGCCATGATCGTAACCCTCATGACGCGTGAGCGTGAGCGGCTGCTTCGCGTGCGCACACGCGGCTTCAAACGCATCTGGATGCAATTGCTCAGTGAGAAATTTATCAGCGAGTCCTTGGTCGATCAAGATGCCGCGCGGGTAGGGCGTCTTCAGGGTGGACATCAACGCGCTGGCGTCGTGTTGCGCCCATTGGCTTTCATCGCTGCCGAGGTAACGTGAAAACGCTTTTTGTCCCCACGGGCATTTTGTCGGTGCGGCGATGGGCGCGAACGCGGAAACCGATTTGAAAATTTCCTGATGGCGCAACGCCAACACCAACGCACCGTGTCCGCCCATCGAGTGTCCGAATACGCCGACGCGCCGCATATCGGCGGCGAAGTGTTTGCCGACGAGTGCGCGTAGTTCATCGACGATGTAGGTTTCCATGCGAAAAAATTTCGACCATGGCGCGGCGGTGGCATCGAGATAAAACCCCGCGCCTTCACCGAAATCCCAGTCGGTGGTGGCGCCCTCAATGCCAGTCGCACGCGGGCTGGTATCGGGTGCCACCAGCATGATGCCGAGCTGTGCAGCCCATTGCTGCGCACCCGCTTTGATCGCAAAGGTCTCTTCAGTACAGGTCAGACCCGCGAGATAAAACAGCGCGGGCACCGCACTAAGCTTGGCTTGCGGCGGCGTGTACACCGCGAATTTCATCGGCAAGCCAATCACCTCGGATGGGTGCCGATAAAAACCCTGCGTGCCGCCAAAGCACGCGTGCTCGCTGAGGGTCTCCAACATTAGTAAATGACCACCGAGCGAATCGATTCGCCGCGTTTCATCAACTCGAACCCCTCGTTGATTTTATCGAGCGGCATGGTGTGGGTGATGAGATCGTCGATATTGAGTTTGCCTTCCATGTACCAATCGACAATTTTTGGCACGTCGGTACGGCCACGCGCGCCGCCGAATGCCGAGCCTTTCCACACGCGACCCGTGACGAGTTGGAACGGACGCGTGGCGATTTCGGCACCCGCTTCGGCCACACCGATGATGATCGAATTGCCCCAGCCCTTGTGACAACACTCCAGCGCTTGGCGCATCGTTTTGGTGTTGCCGATACACTCGAAACTGTAATCCGCGCCACCGTCGGTGAGTTGCACGATGGAGTCCACGACGTTCTCGTGATCTTTGGGATTGATGAAATGCGTCATGCCAAATTTGCGCGCCATCGCTTCGCGCGCGGGGTTGGTATCAACGCCGATAATTTTGTCGGCACCGACCATCTTGGCACCTTGAATCACGTTCAGACCAATGCCGCCAAGGCCGAACACCACCACGTTCGCGCCCGCTTCCACCTTGGCCGTGAAGATCACTGCACCCACGCCGGTGGTCACGCCGCAGCCGATGTAGCAGACCTTATCGAACGGCGCGTCGCTACGAATTTTTGCCAGCGCGATTTCGGGCACCACGATGTAATTCGAAAATGTGGACGTGCCCATGTAATGAAAAATCGGTTTGCCGTCGATGGAAAATCGGCTGGTACCGTTTGGCATCAAACCCTTGCCCTGTGTGGCGCGGATCGACTGACAGAGGTTGGTTTTGCGCGACAAGCAAAATTTGCATTGTCGGCATTCGGGTGTGTAGAGCGGAATGACGTGATCGTTTTTCTTCAGCGTCGTCACCCCAGCGCCAACATCAACCACCACGCCTGCGCCCTCATGGCCGAGGATCGACGGGAAAATGCCTTCGGGGTCAGCACCCGAGAGTGTGTAGTAATCGGTGTGGCAAATCCCGGTGGCCTTCACTTCCACCAACACCTCACCAACCTGCGGGCCTTGCAGATCGACTTCTTCGATGGTCAGTGGTGCACCGGATTTCCAGGCGATTGCGGCTTTGGTTTTCATGTGAAGTCTCCTCAAGATTATTCGGAAAGTATTTCGTATTATTTCCTGAATGCGCACGAATGCCAAACCCCAGCACTGGCGCGGCGTTTGGTGGCATTGCCGAAGTTGTGATACTTTGCCAGCCTATGACATACCTTACTTTTCGCCGTGCTGAAACTGCCGATGTGCCCGCCATCGTCGCGCTGGTCAACAGCGCCTATCGCGGTGAATCGAGCCGCGCCGGTTGGACCACCGAAGCTGAATTGATCGAAGGCGTTCGTACCCACGATGGCGAAATCGCCGAGTTGATCGGCTCGCGACGCTCAATGATTTTGCTGGCCGATGATGGAGTACGCGTGGTCGGCTCGGTGCATTTGCAAGTCATTGCCGCTGCCGCGTTTCTGGGTATGTTTGCGGTTGAGCCAACCGGGCAAGCGCGCGGCGTGGGCAAGGCGATGATGCACGAGGCAGAAGCGCGCGTGGTCGCCGATTGGGGCGTCAATAAAATGCTGATGGACGTGATCTCGGTGCGACATGAGTTGATCGCGTTTTATCAACGGCGTGGGTATCGGCTCACTGGGACAGTCGCGCCGTTTCCGGTCGCGAAAGAGTTATGGACGCCCAAGGCACATAACCTACAGCTCGCGCGGATGGAAAAATTGCTGCGCACTTGATGGGGCAAACGTCATGGTCTAATTATGGCTCGCTCGCTTTCACTTCCCTCAAAAAAGGGTAACCATGAACAACATTAAATTTTTGGCTGCGCTAATTTTCATCAGTGCACCTGCATTGGCACAGACACCCGCGCCGTCAGCCGCACCGAATGCTGCACCCGTAAAAATGGCTCCGCCAGCACGCGTCGAAGCCGCACCTACGCCTACGCCGGCCGCAGTCAAACCCGCTGGCGAACATCAATTGAGTGGCATCGCTGCGTTCTATAACAGCCGCTTGAATGGCCGCAAGACCGCAAGTGGGCAGCGCTTCGACAACAGTGCGCTCACCGCCGCGCACAATACGCTGCCGTTCGGCACCAAAATTAAAGTGACCAACACCAAGAACAATCGCAGCGTGGTCGTGCGCGTGAATGATCGCGGCCCAACCACGCCAGGGCGTGTGTTTGATTTGACGCGTGCGGCGGCGGCGAAGCTGGGCTATTTGCGCAACGGGACGGCGGAAGTCACGGCAGAAATCGTGACGGATGCACCGATGAAAAAAGCGAAGAAGTAATCCTCGCTTGGGTGGAGCGCGATTTTGGTAGGTCAGGTTGCGAAGCTACCTGACTCGGTGGTTGCGCATCAGAGGCGTCGGGTAGCTACGCAACCCGACCTACAGGATCGTGCAAATACGCAACGCGTAGGGTGGGCAAAGCGCAGCGTGCCCACGCCTTCGGTACCATCAATACTCCACCGGACTCGCCTCCAACGACCGCCACAAATACCACGTCGCCACCGTATTCCACGGCGCCCAACGCGCGCGATACGCTTCGATCTCATCTTTGCTCAAACGCACACGCGCGTGAAAATGTTTTTCAATTGCGCGAATCACGCCGATGTCGGCGACCGGAAAAACATTCGGCCGCCACAGATAAAAAATCAAGAACATTTCCGCACTCCAGCGCCCCACGCCTTTCACGCGTACTAAATCCTCGATCACTTCATCGTCCGTCATGTGCGGCCAGCGGCGTGGATTGACGAGCTTTTCTTCGAAGTGGCGCGCGAGGTCTTTCAAATACGTAACCTTTCCGCGCGACAGTCCACACGCGCGTAAGTCTTCATCGGACATCGCCAAAAAATTTTGTGGTGCGACTTTACCGACCGCAATAGCCACCCGATCCCATACCGCCTGTGCGGCCTTCACCGAGATTTGTTGCCCGACGATTGACCGGGCTAATGTCTGAAACGCGTTGCCCCGCGCGCGTTTCCGGGCAGTGGGGTGTTGTTTGATGAGTGCGCGCATCAACGTACAACGCTTGCCGAGGGCGCGGCAGGCTTCCGGCCAATAGTCAGGAGTCATGTTGTTTGCGTGAGTGGTGACGACGACGATTCTTCCACATTCTTGCCACTACGCAACGCCAGATCAACATCGTGCCGAAGTAACCGACGACGGCAAACACGGCGCATTGGATCGCGAGCCCGATCAACAAGGTCGAGCCCAACTCACCAAACCAATGGAACATATCCGGCACGATTTTCCAAAATGTACTCAATGAAAACGAAAAATCCGGCGGCGCAATGTCACGAATGCTTTCGCCGGTAACCAACGTGCCGACGCTGTACGCGAGCAGGTAGAGCGGGATGAACGTGAGCGGGTTGGTGTACAGCGTTGTGAACGCCGCCGCGAGTACATTGGCGCGCAATGGAATCGCGATCAATACTGCTGCAAGAATCTGTATTGGTCCGGGAATCAGCCCCGTCACCAAGCCAATCGCCACGCCCAGCGCCACCCCACGCCGATGCATGTGCCACAAGCGCGGATGGCCGAGCCACGGCGCGAGCCAGCGCAAATATTTGCTCTCGGTGATGGTTTCGCGGCGGGGGAGTTTTTCGCGCAGGTAGCGTTTCATATTGAATGACGTTCTAATGCCAATTCGTTTATTCGTTTATTCGCTTAGAGCGGCACAGGGTCGCCGCCCCTTGAGCGTTCTCCAAAACATCTTACGTCAAACAACGTGCGTCTCTTCGTCCTTGGCTTTCTCATCGGCGTGTTTGCATTGCAAAACATGCCGGTCTTGCCACTCACTGCAACGTGGCCGCTGATCGTGGTCGCGTTGTTGGGCGCGTTCTCGTTGCTATGGCGACTTGCCTACCTTGGAGTGCGGAAATCGTTTTTTGTTCAAGCGGTGTTGTCATGTCTGCTGGTAAGTTGCGGCGCGACCGCCGGTTTCGCGTTTGCTCATTGGCGTGCCCAGACCGCACTCGCCATCGAGCTATCGCGTGAGTGGGAGGGGCGTGACATTGACATCATCGGTGTGATTGGCAGTCTGCCGGTATTGAACGAGCGTGGTACCCGCGCCGAATTTGATGTGGAACGCACACTCACCGATGGGCTGACGGTGCCGCCGCACATCAGCCTCAGTTGGTACGCGGAGCGTGCACGCAAGGGCCAAGAAGAGACGCCGCCACCGACATTGAAACCCGGCGAGCGCTGGCAACTCACCGTGCGCCTGCGTCGTCCGCACGGCACGGCAAATCCGCATGCGTATGACTTCGAGGCGTACGCGTTGGAGCAAAACATCCGCGCGACCGGCTATGTGCGCGCGAAAGGCGTGAACGAAAAACGCGATAATTTTGTTGAGGGGTTTAGTTATCGCGTGGATCGTTTGCGTCTGAATATTCGTGATCGCATGAATGCGGCGCTCAAAGACAAGCCCTATCGCGGCGTGTTGGTAGCACTCGCGATTGGTGAACAAAACGCGATCCCCGGCGACGAGTGGAAAGTATTTTGGCGCACGGGGGTGGGGCACTTGATGTCGATCTCTGGGTTGCACATTACGATGGTAGCGAGTCTGCTGTATTGGCTGACGTTTCGCTTGTGGGCGCGCGTGCCAGCGTTGGCGTTGCGCCTGCCCGCACAGCGCGCGGCGGTGCTGGGCGGTGCGTTTGCAGCACTGGTGTATTCACTGATCGCAGGCTTCTCGGTACCCACGCAGCGCACCTTGTTCATGCTCGCAGCGGTTGCCGTCGCACTTTGGTTAGGGCGCTCAACCTCCGCGTCGCGCGTGCTGGCGTCGGCGATGCTCGCGGTGTTGCTGCTCGATCCATGGGCGGTATTGGCACCAGGATTTTGGTTGAGCTTCGGCGCAGTCGCGGCGATTTTTTACGCCACCGCGCATCGCACTGGCCAGGCCTCAACGCTGAAAGGTGCCGCCATCACCCAAGTCGCCGTCACGCTTGGGCTGCTGCCAATGACACTCGCGCTGTTTCAGGAGGTCTCGCTGGTTTCTCCCATCGCCAACGCATTCGCGATCCCCTTGATCTCGCTGGTGGTAGTACCGATCACCTTGCTCGGCGCGCTGCTGCCGTTCGATTTTTTGTTGATCCTCGCGCACGACTTGATGGCGCTTTGTTACGTCGCGTTGAGGTGGTTATCCGAAACGCCGAACGCCGTATGGCAAAGCCACGCGCCGCCGATGTGGACAGTAGCGGTAGCACTAGTTGGCACCGCATGCTTGATGCTGCCACGTGGTGTCGCGCCACGCTGGATTGGTGCAGCGCTGCTGCTACCGATGTTCGCGCTGCAACCCGCTAGACCGCGCGAGAATGAACTCTGGCTTACGTTACTCGATGTCGGCCAAGGTCTCGCGACGGTGGTGCGCACTGCCAATCACACCATGGTCTACGACACCGGTCCGCGCTACAACCCAGATGCCGATTCCGGTAATCGCATCGTCGTGCCCTACCTGCGCGGCCAAGGCATCCGCACGCTCGACGCGCTGGTGGTCACGCACGACGATGACGATCACACCGGTGGCGCGCGCTCGATCATCGCCGCGAGAAATCCGCAATGGGTCATGACCTCGGTGGATGAAGATCGCGATGTGCTCGAAGGCGCGAATGAAATTTTGCGTTGCGATATACGGGATGGTTGGTCGTGGGATGGGGTAGATTTTCAAGTGTTGCATCCGACCAAAGACAACTACGCCGAAGACAGCCGCAAGACCAACAACCTTGCCTGCGTTATCAAAATCACTGCGCCGGGCGGGACGGTGCTGATGAGTGCTGACGTGGAAAAATTAAGTGAAGCAGAGATGCTCGCGCGTGATGCTGAGGCGCTGCAAGCCGATGTGCTGGTCGTTCCGCATCACGGCAGCAAAACATCATCGACGAATGAATTTCTCGATGCCGTGAAACCCTCCATTGCATTGTTGCCCGTTGGTTATCGCAATCGTTTTCGGCATCCGCATCGCGATGTGATGGCGCGTTATGAGGAGCGCGGGATTAAAGTACTCCGCACGGATGATGCCGGGGCGTTGACGTTGAAGTTTTCTGCTGACGCGGGCGGGAAGCCGACGGTTTCTGCGTATCGCTTGGAGCGGAATCGGTATTGGGTGGATTTGCCGGCGGCGGGGATTGCGGTGGAGTGATTGACGTTCACAGTTGCCCTCTACATATTGTCATTCCGACAGAGCGCTTAGCACGACGAGCGACGAACGACGAGCGACGAACGACGAGCGACGAGCGACGAGGAATCTCATCGGGATCGGTTCCGCTTGGTGCCGTGGCTGTGCAACGAGCAGCGTATGCATCGCGAGCGGATGTACTACTACTCCACCACCTTCATCCCCACCACCAACGCGACCATCTCCGTTTTCGTGCACCGCTTATCCCCATCACAAGACGACGCCTGAATTGGTTCGAGCTTGTAGGTCAACTCAACTTTCTTGCCCTTTGGCGACGGTTTTTGTTCGCACATTTCAAACGTGCCGACTTCGATGAATTCGAAATCTTTGTCGTCTTTGAGTGTGAGGTAGCAGCCGTTGTCGCCGCGTTCGAGGTCATTCAAGCGACCAATGGTGCGTTTGCGCTCTTTGCCGATGGTGACGATGGTGGAGGGCGGTGCGGGTGCTGCCTTGGGGGCATCGGTTGGCGCCGGTGCCGGTGCCGGTGCCGGTGCGCTGGGCGGCCAGTTGCTGCACAAAAGCGCTGCGTGCGGTGGGGTCGGTCACCTGCTCGGCCAGCCGCGCATACAGCGCCGGCAGGTCGGGGCAATCCCGCGCCGCACGCCTGACCAGCACCTGGGCCAGCGGCCCCACATGGCGGGCCAGCGTGGCCTCGGCAAGCGCCAGTTCGGCGGCGCTGAAATGGGCGGGCAGGCTGGCCGCCGAACCCGAACCCGAACCCGATCCCGATCCCGGTCCCGATCCCGGTCCAATTTGCGAGCCGCCCCGGCTGCTGGCCGCCGCATCACGGCCGCCCGGGTTCGCGGCGCCGGTGCCGGCGCCACCCGGCTCTACAGCGCCGGGGCGCGGCAGCAGCACCGTCAGCGTGGCATCGGACACCGCGTCCTTGTGCCGGCGGCCCACCACGGCGGCCAGTGCATCGCGAAACGCCAGCGCATGCACAAAGCGCTGCGCAGGCTGCTTGGCCAGGGCCTGGGCGATGATGGCGTCGTAGGGCTCCAGGTGCTGCAAGCCGG
>JAYTVA010000130.1:0-46070 GCA_043744255.1 Burkholderiales bacterium
GGCGTCAAGGCTCGGCTGATGCCGTCAATCGCGCAATGCGCACGCCGAATGCGCATGACGGAAGGTGGTTTGGTGGCCACCGCGAAGCGGTTTAGTTCAACGTAATTTATGCGGCAGCCCGCTGGTCGCGCGGACGCCCCGCGAAACAATGGCCGCGATTTGCTCCTCTCGCAAAAGAAAACTGCTCTTCACCTGACTACCCAGCTCGATTTGCGCAAGGTACGGGAACAGCGGGATAACTTGATGCGCCCAGCGAAAAACGCGTGGGAAAAAGCGAAAGTGGTCGCTATAGTGCGTAACAGATAATTCACGATCATCGAGCGGCTGAAAGTCTAGGCGGTGAAACGTCGCGCCGCGCCACCACGAAAGTTGCCAATTCTGGGCATCGTAGTGGCTATTGAAAGCGAGGTGAGCGCCACAGCGCAACGCCTCCTCTCTTAGAAATGCACCCAACTGATGCGAGTCGTCGATCACGATGCACGACGAAATTCATACCGCAGTTTTGACGGAATGGGTTGCCAACCGCAATAAACCAATGTCATCACAACCTCCAAATACGGCGTGGATACTTGTGTTTCGTCCCTATTTGCTCCAACTGTTTATCGTGATCAGGAATCCGGCACGCGATGCGCGCTGCGATTGCATCAATCAAGTCGCGTGTCGCTGATTCGTCCAACTGATCGGCGGAAATCACGGCGGCGGATGCGCATCACCCCTTCAACGCCCCCAAAACCTCATCCAACATCTTCTTCGCGTCCCCAAACAACATCCGATTGTTCTCTTTATAAAACAGCGGATTGTCCACGCCCGCGTAGCCTGACGCCATGCTGCGTTTCATGACGATGGAGGTTTTCGCTTTCCACACTTCCAGCACCGGCATACCGGCAATCGGGCTCGATGGGTCGTCTTGCGCGCTGGGGTTGACGATGTCGTTGGCACCGATGACCATCGTTACGTCAGTCTGTGGAAAGTCGTCGTTGATTTCGTCCATTTCGAACACGATGTCGTAGGGCACTTTTGCTTCGGCCAACAGCACGTTCATGTGGCCGGGCATGCGGCCTGCTACTGGGTGAATGCCGAAGCGCACTTTGATACCTTTGTCGCGCAGGAATTTGGTGATTTCGTTGACCGTGTGCTGCGCTTGCGCGACCGCCATGCCGTAGCCGGGGACGATGATGACGCTCTTGGCTTCGCGCAGTAGCTCGGCTGTTTCCGTCGCACTGACGGGCACGACTTCGCCTTGTGGTGCTGCGGCTTCACCGGCTGCTTTGGCAACCGGCGCGCCGCCCCCGAAGCCACCGGCGATGACGCTGATGAAGTTGCGGTTCATGGCCTGACACATGATGTACGACAAAATCGCACCGCTGGAACCGACCAATGCGCCGGTGACAATCAGCAAATCATTTGAGAGCATGAAGCCCGTTGCCGCCGCTGCCCATCCCGAGTAGCTGTTGAGCATCGACACCACCACCGGCATATCCGCGCCGCCAATCGCCATGACCATGTGAATGCCGAACAACAGTGCGAGCACACTCATGATGATGAGTGGGGTCATGCCTTGCGCGATGCTGGTGGCGGTGATGAATTGATAGCCGAAGAAAATCACCGCGAGCAATATCGCCAAGTTCAGCCAATGCCGCGCAGGCAGCAGCAACGGTTTACCGCCGATGCGCCCGGAGAGTTTGCCGAACGCAATCACTGAGCCCGATAGCGTAACCGCGCCGATCAAGACGCCGAGATAGACCTCGATGTGATGGATGACTTGCTCGGCGTGCGAGAGGTTGGCAGTAGAACCGGGGTCGATGTAGCTGGCGAAGCCGACTACCATCGCGGCGAGGCCGACCATGCTGTGCATGAACGCGACCAGCTCCGGCATCTGCGTCATTTGCACGGTGCGCGCGAGGTACATGCCGACGCCGCCGCCGACCACGAGTGCGCCGATGATCCACGCGATGCCGCCGCCAGTGACGCGCGGGCCGAACACGGTGGCGAGCACGGCGAGTGCCATGCCGATCATGCCGTAGAGATTGCCACGGCGCGAGCTTTCAGGATTCGATAGACCACCGAGGCTCAAGATGAACAACATGATGGCGGCGATGTAGGAGACTGTGACTAGACTTTCACTCATCATCGCCCCCTATTTACGAAACATCGACAGCATGCGCTGGGTCACAGCGAAGCCACCGAACATGTTGATTGCGGTGAGCGCAATGCCCGCGACCGCGAGCCAGCGTATCCACGTATCGGGTCTACTCACTCCAGCAAGTGCAGGTGGCGCGATTTGCACTAGCGCACCGATGATGATGATCGAGCTGATCGCGTTGGTCACGCTCATCAACGGTGTGTGCAGCGCGGGCGTGACGTTCCACACCACCATGTAGCCGATGAAACACGCCAGCACAAACACCGTGAAGTGACCGAGGAACGCGGCGGGTGCATTGGCACCGATGAACCAGAACGCGGCCGCAGCGACGGCGAACATGATCGCGAGCTTGTTGCCGGACATTGGCGCGCTGGGTGCGCCGTGGGCTTTTTTCTGTGGCACGACGACGGCCGTAGCTGCCGGTTTGCTAGCGGGTGCTGCCGATAATTTCGGCGGAGGCGGCGGCCATGTCACGTCGCCTTGCTTAATGACGGTGGTGCCGCGAATCACTTCATCTTCCATGTTCACATTGAACACGCCGTCTTTGGCTTTGCACAAATCTTCCGACAAGCGCCACAGGTTGGTGCTGTAGAGCGTGCTGGCTTGGCGTGGCAGACGGCTCGGTAAATCTGCATAGCCGATGATGGTGACGCCGTGTTTGACCACCACTTTGCCGGGCTCAGTCAACTCGCAATTGCCGCCCTGCTCCGAGGCCATATCGACGATCACGCTGCCGGCCTTCATGGATTGCACCATTTCGGCGGTGATGAGTTTTGGCGCGGGTTTGCCGGGGATCAGCGCGGTGGTGATGATGATGTCTACTTCTTTGGCTTGCTTGGCGAAGGTCTCGCGCTGCGCTTTTTGAAAGCCCTCGCTCATGACTTTTGCGTAGCCACCAACGCCCGCGCCTTCTTCAACATACTCGACGCCCACATACTCACCGCCGAGTGATTTGATTTGATCCGCGACCTCTGGCCGCGTGTCGTTGGCGCGCACGATGGCACCGAGGCCAGCAGCGGTACCCATGGCCGCGAGACCGGCAACACCCGCGCCAATAACAAATACTTTTGCCGGTGGCACCTTGCCCGCCGCTGTGATTTGGCCGGTGAAGAAGCGACCGAAATGATGTGCAGCCTCAATAACGGCGCGGTATCCGCCAATATTTGCCATCGACGAAAGCGCATCATTTTTCTGCGCCCGTGAAATGCGCGGCATGCTATCCATCGCCATCACGGTGGCTTTTTTCGCCGCGAGTTTTTGCATCAACTCGGGATTCTGCGCGGGCCAGATAAAACTCACCAGCGTTTGGCCTTCACGCATCCCCGCGACTTCATCGACACTAGGCGCGCGCACCTTGAAAATAATGTCGGAGCTTGCCCACAGTGCAGCGGCATCGACGACTGTGCCACCCGCTGCCCGATAGTCGTCATCGCTCACATTCGAGGCCTCGCCCGCGCCACTCTCGACCTGCACGCTAAAGCCGAGCTTGCTTAGCTTTTCGATCACCTCAGGAACGGTGGCAACACGCTTTTCGCCCGGGAAAATTTCCCGTGGCACTCCGATGACTTGTGGCATTTTTTGCTCCCGTTAATTTGTTACTTGGCTGCGCGCAAGTGTAGCGCGAACCGGCGCGCTGGGCGTACCGCGATTGGGGGATGGCTTCATACCGTCTGGGCGGCGACTAAAGCGGCAATGGCCGCGCCACGCGCAACGCAGGGTTATGGGCATCGCCCATGGCAAAACCGATCACCTTAAAAAATTCCCCCATCTCGGCCGGGCTCATCAAGCGTTGCAGTTGATTCGCCAGCGACAGGTAGCGCGCCGCGTCGCTGGGATCAACGTCGCGCAGCAAATCGGTGATGCCCGCCGCCATTAAAAATTGCGCCTGCGAGGTATAGCCATCGAGCGCCAAGCCAGCGGCGACGCCCACTTCGGCGACGCGGGTGAAATCAACGTGGGCGGTGATGTCTTGTAAGCCGGGAAACAAAAATGGATCGGTGTGCGCGTAGTGGCGGTAATGGCACATCAGCGTGCCCATGCTGCGGCTCGGGTGATAAAACTCGCTGCGACGAAAGCCGTAGTCGATCAACAAGATCGTGCCGCGCGTCAGGCATTCGGCGAGGCTTGTGACAAGGCCGTCGATGGCGGGCGCGATTTCGGTGAGGTAGTTGGGGACGTCCGGGCGCACGCGTTCGGCGGCTTCAAGTAGCGCATCGCGGAGCGGCAGATCGCGCCAGATGAAGTTGTTCTTTTCATCGACCGCGACGCCACGCTCGAAGATTTTTTCATCAGCGAAATAGACGAGATGCACCGGCACCACGTCGAGCACTTCGTTAGCGATGATCGCACCTTCGAAGTTTTTCGGCAGCGCATTGAGCCACGCCGCCCGCTCGGCAAGATGGCCGGGAAGCCGCGCCAATGCTTGTGTTTGGCGTTCACGTAGATCGGCACTGACTTCCAATAACAGGTATTTTTTTGGCAAGGCGTTGAGGGCGCCTAGTTCCAGCAACACATCGCACGCGAGCTTGCCGGAGCCGGGGCCGAGTTCGAGGACATCGCCATTCGTCGCGCGAATCGTATCCGCGATGGAGCGCGCTACGCACTGCCCGAACAACGATGAAATTTCTGGCGCGGTAATGAAATCCCCCGCCGCGCCGAACTTACGCGCACCGGCGGCGTAGTAGCCGAGGCCGGGTGCGTAGAGGGCGAGTTCCATGAAGGTCGCGAATGAAATCCAACCGCCGTGTTTATGAATGGCAGCGCGAATCATCGCGGCGCACAACTCTGTGTGCGCGAGCGCGTCTGCATTGGGGGTGGGGAGTTGCGCGCGGTCGCGTGTAGGGAGCGGGATTTTCAAGGGGGCGGGTAGAATTGGGACGGTTGATGATGAAATTTTTTTCCGGTGACTTGGCGACTATCACCCTCTCTCCCACCTCTCTCCCGTCAAGGGAGAGAGGGTGATGCCCGCCAAGTCACCGAAGCCAACAAGTTTGAACGAATCCAACACATCACGCACAAATACAAACACAACATGCCAAATACCAAATCCATCCTCATCACCGGTGCCGCCAAACGCGTCGGCGCCACCATCGCGCGCACGCTGCACGCCGCCGGTGCCAACGTCGTCATCCACTGCAATCACTCGCGTGCCGAAGCGGATGCGCTGGCACACGAACTCAACACCGCGCGCGTAAAATCCGCCGCAATGGTGCAAGGCGACCTACTCGCTACCAACGCACTAAAAGGTTTAGTCGTACAAGCACATTCCTGCTTCGGCCGTCTCGATGGCTTGGTCAACAACGCCTCCACCTTCTACCCCACGCCGCTCGGCAGCATTGACGAAGACCACTGGGTTGAACTCATGGGCTCGAACCTGAAAGCACCACTGTTCCTCTCGCAAGCCGCCGCGCCGTACCTGCGCGAAACCAACGGTGCCATCATCAACATCATCGACGTCCACGCCGAACGCCCACTAAAAGATTTCGTCGTCTACACCGCCGCCAAAGCCGGCCTCGCTGGCCTGACCCGCGCGCTGGCGCTAGAGTTTGGGCCAAACGTGAGAGTGAACGGCGTATCACCCGGTGCCATCATGTGGCCCGAAGGCGGCAATGATTTTCCAGAAGCCGAACGAAATCGAATCGTCACGCAAACGCCATTGAAGCGAGTGGGTGGTGCGGAAGACATTGCGGGCGCGGTGAAGTATTTGCTGCTCGATGCGCCGTTTGTGACGGGGCAGATTTTGGCGGTGGATGGGGGGCGGGAGATTGCGCTTTAGCTTTAGCGTTGCAACAATCTTCGCGCTGTTGATCGAACTCCGATTGTGTAAACAACCCTTTTAATTTGAGCGCCGTTAATGCTTCCAATCTTGGTAGAGGCAGTTTGCAAAAAACTCACTCGTGAAACCATATCGCACAGCGTCTTGCAGATAACCGGCTGAACGCATGCTGGAAGTCCTCGAAACCTCTAGTTGATGGTACTATCTGTAATACCATATGAAAAATCCACTCATCGTGGTCGATACCGACGTGCTCGTCTCTGCGCTGCGATCACGCAATGGTGCGTCGTTTCAAGTAATTGAAGCGCTCCCGCTGAACACGTTCGAAATCGCTGTTTCTGTGCCGCTGGTGATGGAGTACGAGAGCGTGCTTTTGCGTGCTGGCATGGTTCCAATTTCCTCGGCGCAGGTCGGCGATTTTCTAGATTACGTTTGCATGATCGCTCGCCACCAGCGCATTCATTTTCTGTGGCGCCCGACGTTACCGGACCCGAAAGACGATATGGTTTTGGAGCTTGCAGTGAACGCCGAAGTAAGCGCAATCGTCACGCACAATGTGAGTGATTTTCGTGAAGCGGCGCGGTTTGGTATTCGCGTCGAAACACCGCGCGAATTTTTGATGGAACGTAAAAGGAGCACGCCATGAGCACACTTAGTTTGCGACTCCCTGAGTCTATTCACGAGGGCGCGCGCAAGTACGCCCAAAAAGAGGGCATTTCGATTAATCAACTCGCCGCGACCGCGCTTGCCGAAAAACTTGCCGCACTCGGCGCGGAGGAATACATCCAGAGTCGAATGGCGCGCGGTGATTTAGCAAAATTCAAGCGGGCATTGAAAGCGGTGCCGAAAGGTGCAGCCGTCGCGGGTGACGAACGGGTTCAAACTTAGCGGTTCGTCCCATTTGTGCGCAGGCGATGACATGCGTAACCTGCCTCTTGCGTACGCCGAAATCCCTACGGCGCACTTTTTTGAGAGACCGCCTAGCCCGTAGGTTGGGCAAGTTTCATCTGCCCAACATTGGTGATTGCGTCGTCGCTGGTGTTGGGCAAACGGTGAAGCTGTTTACCCAATCTACGAGCTAACCACCAATTCCTTCAGGCACCACCGCACACCAGACATCGAACGATTCAAGCGCGGGCAAAGTTTGCACATCTGCTATTGTCTTCACCAATGCTTGAATAAGCGCAAATTTCTGCGGCGGCATCGTCGGCCCAAATTTTTCCAACCAAGGCGAGAAGTCCCATACCAAGCGCTCGAATCCCTTCGCCAACAGCCACTTGAGGCGCGCGAGCGCCGAGCGGAACTGTTTGTCATCGCCCTCACTCGCCAAGGCTAGATAAACCAGCGCCTCCGCGCTAATTTGCGAACCACCACCATCCAACTTCAGCGCCGCCGCACAGTTGTCGAGGCCTTCAACTAGGTGACCTTGAAGAAACTGCAAGGAAGCAAGGTTGACGATAACGTTAGCGTTGCTCGGATCGAGTTGCCGCGCGATTTTGTAGAGAGCTTCTGCGCCGTCGTGGTCGCGGCGTACATCAGTCAAGAAGGCCGCGTAGTTGTTCGCAAGCTCGCCGCTCTTTGCCAGCGCAGTGATCGATTGTTGGTAGATTGTGTCGCGCTTGCCGGGGTCGGTTTCACTGGATGCCTCGAACTCCCACCGGTACCAAGGCTTGGGGGCTGGCGCTGCCTTGCCAACTTTGGCGGGTGCGTCTGACCACGCTGCCATGAATTCCTTCAACGCAGTGGCGGCCGCCTTGGTTTCCGTATTCGCCTCTTCGCCGGACGGAGCGAGATCTTTTTGTAATGCGAGGAGTTGCTCACCATAGCGTTTTTCCTCCGCCTCACCGCGCGCTTTCGCGCTCGCCGGAATGGACTCGGCGTTGAAGTTTTCGAGCAAGCCTTCAGCAAGCTGTAGCGCGAATGCATCAAAGCTGACGATGTTGACCAAGGCACCGATGTGTCGCTCCAACACGTTGTTGATGCGCACGTTTTCAAGCTTTTCTGCGTTACGTGCACACCAAAAAACGCGGTCGGGGATGTCGCCCGTCGGTAATAGCTCGAGAAAATCCATGAGACTGCCATCGTTACCACCGTAACCCAAGACAACGAGTGTGGACGACTGCAACCAGCGCTTTTTGCTTGAAAACTACTGCGGATATTGGTGTTTTTATCCCAGCAGAAACGAACCCGCCCTTGCCAACCCCTGTAAAATCGATTAATGAACACCGCCACCCCACCCCCGACCCAAAAGCAGCAATTCGAAGCCAACAAGCTGGCGAAGCGCTTGCGTCGGCTCACGGGTCAGGCGATCGCTGATTTCAACATGATCGAGGCTAACGATAAGGTGATGGTGTGTTTGAGCGGCGGGAAGGATAGTTATGCGCTGCTGGATGTGTTGATGGGCTTGCGTGAGAAATCGCCGGTGCCGTTCACGTTGTTTGCGTTTAATCTCGATCAGAAACATCCCGGCTATCCCGCGCATATCTTGCCGGACTATTTGACTAAGCTGGGCGTGCCTTTTGAGATCGCGGTGCAGGATACGTATTCGACGGTTAAACGCGTGATCCCCGAGGGCAAGACGATGTGCTCGCTGTGTTCGCGGTTGCGGCGCGGGGTGATTTATCGGGTGGCTGCCGAAATCGGTGCAACCAAAATTGCGCTGGGGCACCATCGCGACGACATTTTGCAGACGTTTTTTTTGAATGCGTTTTTTGGCGGCAAGCTAAAAGCGATGCCGCCCAAGCTCGGCTCCGACGATGGCAAACACGTGGTGATTCGCCCGCTTGCGTATGTGGAAGAGCGCGATTTGGAGGCGTTTGCGCTGGTGAAGCAGTTTCCGATCAGTCCCTGCGATCTGTGCGGCTCGCAGGACAATCTGCAACGCCAACAGGTGAAGATGATGCTGCGCGATTGGGAGAAACAGTTTCCGGGCCGCGTAGAAAATATTTTCCGGGCGTTGCAAGCGGCCTCGCCTTCGCATTTGCTGGATCGCAGGCTGTTTGATTTTGCGAAGGTGGCCGCGACCGGCGAAGTACCGACTGACGGGGATACCGCGTTCGATGCCGAGAAGTATGTTGAGCCGGTTGCGGCACAGGTCATAAGGTTCCAGTAGCTTAGTTTCGAATCAGCTTCACCAAGCCGACCACTGCGAGAATCGGGATCGCGATCAACACTGCCAACGGCAGCACCGATAGCAAGATCGCAAACAGCAGCGCGAGGATGGCCGCAACCGCTGCCATCGCCAGCGCGCCGACCACCAGCACGCCCGCGCCCGCGAGGATGACCGCCACCAAGATGGCGGTGATGATGAGTATCGGAATGGCGATCATCCAGCCGAATACAGAGTCGGAGTAGTCGTCGTCAAAGAACACCAAGTGCGCGCCATCACCAATGCTGGCGTGACCTACGGCAAGGCACCAAGCAGTGATGACCAGCGCGGCCAAGGCGAGGGTGGCGTAGACGGCGGTGCGCGAGATATTGGGGTTGTTCATAGGGGCTCCTGTGGTGAATGGCGAGAGTTTCTGGCGGCGCGGTGAGGCTCGATAGAGGCGACCGATGAATTGCAGATTTCGTTGCACAAACCACGCTTTCCCGCTACGATGTTGCGTTGCAGCAATAGCCATTTAGCGCCAACGAACGACCCCACGAGGGTGTATTCGCGCATGAGGATCAGCACTCGGCACCCGCCCAGGCGCAGCGCCTCACTCACTCCCCTGACAGCATCGCAGCGTGCGCCCAAACGTTGTCGCTTCATTCATCATCACCCTCGAAGGATCAGCATGAGCCTCACTCTCAAGCAAGTCGCATCATCGAAGAAAATTTCGTCGTTCCACCCACCGCAGCGCACGCTGATGGGTCCCGGCCCGTCGGACATTAATCCGCGCGTGTTGGCGCAGATGTCGATGCCCGCCATCGGCTATCTCGATCCGATTTTTGTGGAGATGATGGAAGAATTGAAGACCTTGCTGCGCTATGCGTATCAAACGGATAACGCGCTGACTTTCCCCGCGTCGGGTCCTGGCTCGGTGGGCATGGAAGTGTGTTTTGTGAATGCGGTGTCGCCGGGGGATAAGGTCATCATCGGTCGCAACGGCGTGTTCGGTGGCCGCATGATCGAAAACGTGCAGCGCGCAGGCGGCACCGCCGTGGTGGTCGAGGATACGTGGGGCGAACCGGTTGATCCGAACAAAATTGAAGATGCGTTCAAGAAAAATCCTGATGCAAAAATTTTAGGCTTTGTACACGCTGAGACATCTACTGGCTGCCAGTCGGACGCGAAAACACTGTGCGCGATTGCCAGCAAATACGGCGCGTTAAATATTGTTGACGCTGTGACCTCCTTGGCCGGAACGCCCGTCCTGGTTGACGATTGGGGCATCGATGCGATTTATTCGGGCTCGCAAAAGTGTATGTCGTGCACGCCGGGCTTGTCGCCGGTGTCGTTTTCCGAGCGCTTTGTTGCACACGTGAAAGCGCGCAAGGAAACTGTGCATAGCTGGTTTATGGATTTGAATTTAGTGCTCAATTATTGGGGCAACACCAACCGCACCTACCATCACACCGCGCCGACCAATAGCCTGTTCGCGTTGCATGAGGCGCTATTGGTGTTGCAAGAAGAAGGCCTCGAAGAATCGTGGGCGCGGCATCATCGCCATCACCTCGCGCTGAAGGCCGGTCTTGAAGCGCTGGGACTCAAGTACCTCGTGAAAGAAGATAATCGTCTGCCGCAAATGAATTCGGTTTACGTACCGGAAGGCTTTAGTGAAGGTGGCCGTGAAGCCGAAGTGCGCCGCACGCTACTGACCGAATACAACCTCGAAATCGGCGCAGGTTTGGGGCCGTTGGCTGGAAAAATTTGGCGCTTTGGTCTGATGGGTTATTCGTGCAAAGCTGAGAACGTGATGCTGTGTTTAACGGCGTTGGGCTCGGTGCTTTCCGACATGGGCTACAAGGTGAAAGTGGGCGAGGCGGAAGCCGCCGCGCATCAAGCGTATTCGGCGCAGCACGCGCAGGATGCGGCACGCAAACTGAGTCATGTGAAGGCTGCATAAGTAGTACATCGCGAGCCGCGCATGCAAACAAAAAGCCGGGGGTTGCCCGGCTTTTTGTTGGGTGCTCGTGTGCAGCTACGGTTTCTTTTTCGGTGGCGCAGGAGCAGGCGTTGGTGGCGGCGCTGACGATGTTGTCGTGCCAAGAATGTTGGCATTGAAACGATCTTGCGCGGTGGCTTGATTCGCGTATTGCTCCATCGATTTCGCAATAGCGATGTCGAGGGCGGCCAAGCGATCCGTCGGCGAAGGGTGGGTGGAGTAGACCAAGCTCAACCCGCTCTGCTCAGCGCTCATATCCTGCAAAATCTGAATGGTTGCGGGTAGGCCAAATGGGTCGTAGCCAGCGCGCGCAGCGAGCACCATACCCATGCGGTCGGCTTGCAACTCTTCGTCACGACCGAGCGAAAGCACGATCATTGATTTAGCTTCGTTCAGTCCGATTTTTGCGACCTGCCGACCGACGCCAGTTTTGATTTTCGTGTCCGCCAACGCGCCGGCACCGGCAGACAGTGCACCCCAGCGCAATTTGGATTGATACGCCGTTATTTGGTGCCGCTGCACCACGTGCGCAATCTCATGCGCCAGCGCACCCGCCAGTTCAGCCTCACTGCGCATCCGGAACAACAGCCCGGTGGTGATGTAAATCTGCCCACCCGGTGCCGCACCTGCGTTGACAACTTTTGAATCGAGCACCGCAAACCGCCACGGCAAATTCGGGCGCTCCGATTTCGACGCGATCCAACGCCCAACCTGATTGACGTAGCGTTGAATTCGTTCGTTGTCATACAACGGCGCTGCGCCGAGAATGACCGGCATGAGTTGCTCGCCGAGCGCAATTTCCTCGTCTTCGGGAATGTCTTTAGTTCCCTCTTGGAGCGCCTTGGCACCCGAAACGAGTGAGTCCACGCTGGAGCGGGAGGAGGAGGATCCAACGGAGGGGATGAGGTCGCCAAGTCCGCCCGGTAGCCCCTTGGTGAGGTCCTTAGGCAGATTGCCACAACTCGCGCCAAGCACCATCATGGTGATCGCAGTCAGGAATAGGCTCAGGCGGTTCATCGCGTTGCCCCCTTGGCGGAATTGACGTTGGCAATCGCGTCCTGCGCGAGGTAGGCTACGCTACGAGAGCTCAAGCGATTCTGGTTTGCGAACCGATCTGCGTCGCTGCCTGACGTTTGATAGCGCTTCAGTTTCTCAAAATCACTGTTGTTCGCACTCGCCTTCTCTACGTCCTCTTTGCTGAAGCCGCGAATACCTACCGTCGCGCTGCGCGCCTGCGTGTTGCTGCGCTCGCCGCTGCCGCCCAACAAGCGATTGAATGCTGCGAAAAATCCACCCCCGGATGAGGTTTCCGCCTCGACCACGGTCGAGCCGCCACGCAGATGCATCATGCGTACCCAGCCGTTGTCCTGGCCAACTTTGGCGCGTTTCCATGGACCACTGCGCTCGTTGATCGGCTGCACCATCGTGCCTTCTGGCAAGCTGCGAATTAACGTGCTGGCGTCTTCTGGTCGCGAGCGCAAATCCGTCGTGCGATTAGTGGGAACTGCCTGCTGCGCCAACGCAGGGATAGCAGCCGACGCAAGCAACAATGGCAATAGCCATCGAGATATTTGGGGTAAACGCATGCGCACCTCAGAAGAATTTTTTACTTAACGGCTAGAACATCAAACACCAACGCGTTTGGCGTGGCATTGATGTCGCCGCAATTGTGTAGTGTGGCACAAGCGACCCCGCCGCGCTATACCGTCAATGCGGTACGCTTACTTTGGACTCAACCCCAGCCGCTGCCAAATCTCCGTGCTCAACCCCGCTTGATTGAGCGTATAAAAATGCAGCCCCGGTGCGCCACCATCGAGCAATTTTTGACAAAGGTCAGTAACAACGTCGAGTCCAAACGCGCGAATAGAGGCAGAATCGTCGCCGAAACTTTCCATCTTGCACCGTACCCAGCGCGGGATTTCGGCACCGCAGGCGTCCGAGAACCGCGCCAACTGCGAGAAACTGCCAATCGGCATGATGCCGGGCACGACCGGAATATTGACGCCCTTGGCCGAGACCTGCTCGATGAAATGAAAGTACGCATCGGGCGTGTAGAAATATTGCGTCATCGCCGAATCGGCTCCCGCCTGAACCTTCTCGCAGAAGCGCTTGAGATCGTCCTGCGCATTGCGCGCCTGCGGGTGGTACTCGGGATACGCGGCAACTTCGATAGAAAAATGATCGCCGTGTTCAGCGCGAATAAATTTTACGAGGTCGATTGCGTGCGCCAGCTCACCCGCAACGGCCATGCCGGAGGGCAAATCACCACGAAGGGCGACGATTTGCTTGAGGCCACCATCTTTGTATTGCTGCAGCACGTTGCGAATGCTCGCGCGGGTGGAACCGATGCACGATAGATGCGGCGCGGCATTCAAGCCCTCGCGCTGGATTTCGAGCACGGTGGCAAGCGTGCCGTCCTGCGTGGAGCCGCCTGCGCCAAAAGTGACTGAGAAGAACGCAGGGTTCAGCTTGGCCAACTGCGCACGGGTTGCGCGTAACTTGGCGGCGCCGTCTTCGGTCTTGGGTGGAAAAAACTCAAAGCTGAATTTTTTTTGAAATGATTTTTGGATATGCATGTTTCCGCCATTAAAAACGCCGACTGCTCGTAGAACAGTCGGCGAAGTTTTTACACAACCCGCTGAAAATCAATAGCGGTAGGTATCGCCCTTGAACGGACCTTGTTTCGACACGTTGATATAAGCGGCTTGTTGATCCGACAACTCAGACAATTGCGCGTTGAGTTTTTTCAACTGCAGGCGTGCGACTTTTTCGTCGAGGTGTTTCGGCAAGGTGTAGACGCCAATCGGGTAATTGGCGGTGTTGGTGAAGAGCTCAATCTGCGCAATCGTCTGGTTGGCAAACGACGATGACATCACGTAGCTTGGGTGGCCGGTACCGCAGCCCAGATTCACCAAGCGGCCTTTGGCCAACAGGATGATTTTCTTGCCGTCCGGGAAAATGACGTGATCGACTTGCGGCTTGATCTCTTCCCATTTGCATTTCTTTTCGATCGTGGCGACATCGATTTCGTTGTCGAAGTGCCCGATGTTGCAAACGATGGCTTGGTCTTTCATCTTCGCCATGTGGTCATGCGTGATGATGTGATAGTTGCCGGTTGCAGTGACAAAAATATCCGCTTTATCGGCAGCGTAATCCATGGTCACGACGCGATAACCTTCCATCGCCGCTTGCAGCGCGCAGATCGGGTCGATCTCGGTGACCCACACTTGCGCGGAGAGTGCGCGCAGTGCTTGCGCGGAACCCTTGCCCACGTCGCCGTAACCAGCAACCACGGCGACCTTGCCGGCGATCATCACATCAGTGGCGCGCTTGATGGCGTCAACCAACGATTCACGGCAGCCGTAGAGGTTGTCGAATTTCGATTTGGTGACGGAATCGTTGACGTTGATCGCTGGGAACGCGAGCTTGCCGTCTTTATGCATTTGGTACAAACGCATCACGCCGGTGGTGGTTTCTTCGGTCACGCCTTTGACTGCCTTGAGGCGCGCGGAGTACCAGCTTGGGTCTTTGGCGAGCTTGGCTTTAATTGAGGCGTAGAGAATGCGCTCTTCGTCTGAGCCCGGATTGTTCAATACCGACGCATCTTTTTCTGCGCGCGTGCCAAGGTGCAGTAGTAGAGTTGCGTCACCTCCATCATCGAGAATCATGTTGGTGTAGCCGCCATCTTTCCACTCAAAAATACGGTGGGTGTAATCCCAATATTCTTCGAGTGTCTCGCCCTTGACCGCGAACACGGGCGTGCCACTGTCTGCAATCGCAGCGGCGGCGTGATCTTGCGTGGAAAAGATATTGCACGAAGCCCACCGAACTTGCGCACCGAGCGCTTCGAGGGTCTGGATCAGCACCGCGGTCTGGATCGTCATGTGCAACGAGCCGGTAATGCGCGCGCCTTTAAGCGGGCGGGTGAGCGAGAACTCTTCGCGAATCATCATGAGGCCGGGCATTTCGGTCTCAGCGATTTTGATTTCTTTGTGGCCCCATGCGGCCAAGTTGAGATCGGCAACGTGGTAATCGTTGTCGATAATGTTTTGTGGTTTCAGCATTGCATTCATCGTCTACTCCTTGTTTACGAATTCAGCGGACGAAAAAAAGCGCCCGCAACCATTGAGATTGCGGGCGCCGTTGTGACCTTTGTCGAGCCTGGCTACACACTAAATCAATCCGGTGTAATCGCAGCGCCCCTCGACAGAACTAAATTATACGGAAACTAAGAGCGTTTGACCAGTAAAAAGTTGCAAACTAGACCGTGGCAGGCTCACGCTTCGCGTCACCTTTTAGCCCGGCGGCTGCCCGTAGTGCGGCCACTTTATCGGTGCGTTCCCACGTGAATTCAGGCTCTTCACGGCCAAAGTGCCCGTAGGCCGCGGACTTTTGGTAGATCGGCTTGAGCAAATCGAGCATTTGCACAATGCCTTTTGGACGAAGATCAAAGTGCGCTTCCACCAATTTGGCGATTTGCTCGTCCGGAATCACACCAGTGCCTTCGGTGTAAACGGTGATGTTCATTGGCTTGGCCACACCAATCGCGTAGGCCACTTGAATCTGACACTGGCGCGCGATGCCGGCCGCGACAATGTTTTTGGCCACGTAGCGTGCCGCATATGCTGCCGAACGATCCACCTTCGAGGGATCCTTGCCGGAGAACGCACCGCCGCCATGCGGGCAGGCGCCGCCATAGGTATCAACGATGATTTTGCGACCGGTCAAACCACAATCGCCCTGCGGGCCACCGACCACAAAGCGGCCAGTCGGATTGACCAAGTAGCGCGTGTTTTGCAGCCACTCTTTCGGCAGGACCGGCTTGATAATCATTTCAACCACGGCCTCATGGATGTCTTTTTGCGACATTTCCGGCGCGTGTTGGGTGGACAACACCACGGTATCAATCGAATGCGGCTTGCCATCGAGATAGCGCATGGTGACTTGCGATTTCGCATCCGGACGCAGCCACGGCAGGCGGCCATCCTTGCGCAACTCTGATTGGCGCTGCACCAAGCGATGTGCATAATGAATTGGCGCTGGCATTAGCACGGAGGTCTCATCGCAGGCGTAGCCAAACATCAGGCCCTGGTCACCCGCACCTTGGTCGAGGTTGTTGTCCTGCGCATTGTCCACACCCTGGGCGATATCCGGGCTCTGTTTGTCATAGCAAACCATCACGGCGCAACCACGATAGTCGATACCATAGTCGGTATTGTCGTAGCCGATGCGCTTGATGGTGTCGCGCGCCACGCCGATGTAATCGACGGTCGCATGCGTGGTAATTTCGCCTGCCAATACCACCAGACCGGTGTTGCACAAAGTCTCGGCGGCAACGCGGGACTTCGGGTCTTGGGCTAAAATTGCGTCCAGAATAGCGTCGGAAATTTGATCCGCCACTTTGTCCGGATGTCCTTCCGAAACGGATTCGGAGGTAAATAAAAAGTCATTCATTGGGTATCCCCACAGTCGTTGAAAAAGTGCTACCAAACCTTGGATTTTAACAGACTCGGCCGTTCCGTCAAAATGAACCGGCGAACCCACGCATGGACTGCGGCGTGGTCGGTGACGCGCGCTTGAGCACACTATTCGTGTTGCTCGGCAAACTGCCGCTCCGGCTGAATCAGGCAATGGGGGCATTTTTCGGCTGGCTGGCCTGGGCATTGTCGCCGCGCCATCGACACCTCACGCGCGAAAATCTTGCGCAGTTTTTACAAACCGCGCCAAGCGCAACGACGCTCAACGCCGTCATCGCCGAACAAGGTCGCGGCATCACCGAGCTCGCCTTCGTGTGGACCGCACCACTTGATCGTCTCTACCCGCTGATCCGCGTCTGCGAAGGTTGGGAACACGTGGAACTCGCCAAGGCCGCCGCCAAACCAATCATTTTTGTCACGCCGCATTTGGGCTGCTTCGACATCGCCGGACGCTATATTGAGAGCCGCGTGCCGATCACCGCACTGTATCGCCCACCCAAACAAAAATGGCTGGAGCCGATCATGCAGGCGGGGCGCGCGCGGGGCGGCGCGACCACCGCACCAGCGGATGCTTCTGGCGTGCGCACTCTACTCAAAACGCTCAAGCGCGGCGGTAACATTTTCATGTTGCCCGACCAAGTGCCGACCCCCAATGACGGTGGCGATGGCGTGTGGGCGACCTTGTTCGGCAAGCCCGCGTTCACCATGACGCTATTGCCGCGCCTCGCGGAATCGACTGGGGCAGTGGTGCTGTTTTGCTTTGCTGAGCGTCTGCCGCGTGGTGCAGGCTATCGTGTGCATGTTCAGCCACTAGCCGCGCCCTATTCTACGGACAAGGCAACGGCTGCGCGGCAAACCAACGCGATGGTCGAGGCGTTGATTCGCAGGTCTCCTGCGCAATATTTGTGGGGCTACAACCGCTACAAACATCCCGCTGGTGCACCGCTTCCACCGAAGGTTCTGTGAAAATTGCGCTGTTCTTCCTCTGGTGCATGCGCTGGCTTCCCATACGCGTGGTGCGCGCCATCGGCAACGCTCTCGGCACGCTGCTGTTTCACTGGGGTCGCCGCCGCGTCACACTCATTAATTTGCGCCACTGCTTCCCGGAAAAGTCGGCGGCCGGACGCGAGGAAATTGGGCGCGGAGTGTTTCAACGTCTGGCCAGCGCCACCCTCGACTTGGGCCGAATTTGGTACGCGCCCCTCGACGAGGCCATGGCCAACGTGAAACTCATCGATCAACAATTCATTGAAGCATGGCGCGGCAAGGTACCGGTGATCGTGCTTGCGCCTCATTTTGTCGGACTCGATGTCGGTGGGGCACGCTTTTCCTACCAATATCCCGAAGCCTTCTCGATGTACTCCACGCAGAAAAACAAAACCTTCGATGCAGCCTTGCGACGCGCGCGCCTGCGCTTTGGCAACCCGTTGTTGGTCACGCGCCAGCAGGGACTGCGTCCGGTATTGAAGGCTCTGAAAGAGAAACGGCTTTTTTACTACCTACCCGACATGGATTTCGGCGCGAAAGACGCCGCGTTCGTGGAGTTTTTTGGTGTCAAAGCCGCGACGGTGACCGCCCTGTCGCGTTTGTGCGAAAGCACCGGCGCCAAGGTGGTACCCCTCGTTACACGGCAAACGGCGGAGGGCTATGAAGCGCGCTTCTACCCCGCATGGGAAAACTATCCAACTGGTGATGCCGAAGCCGATGCCCGACGCATGAACGCCTTCCTTGAAGAGCGCGTGCTGGAGATGCCCGATCAGTATTTTTGGGTGCACAAGCGCTTCAAAACACGTCCGCCGGGCGAAGCAAGTTTTTACGACTGACAGTGTAGAATTCGAGAATCATTCTTCGGACAATAACATGGCCTTTTTTCACGTTTTCCTGCGCGGCGAACACTTTCTCATCGAGCAAAACGGTAAGCAGTCTTGGATGGGATTCTATAAAAACGTCTACGTCGAAGCCAGCAGCGGCGACGAAGCCAGCAGCATCGCGGTATCACGTACCTGCGCCGATCCCGCGTTCCGCGCCGCGGTCAAGAACCCGCCCAGCGAGCCGCCGGAACTCAACATCGACGAAATCAACGAGATCGAACAAGACCCAGCGCTTGCCGATAGCGCACTGGTGTATTTCCCCGAAGAAGCAAAGGTTTAGCGTTTCACCATGCGGCTCAGCTTCACCAAGATGCACGGGCAGGGCAACGACTTCGTGATGCTGAACGGGATCGCGAACGCGATCACGCTTTCCCGTGAACAGATTCGCCACCTCGCCAGCCGACATTTCGGCGTCGGCTGCGATCAACTATTACTGGTCGAGCGCGCCAGCGCACCGGAAAACGATTTCAAATATCGCATCTTCAATGGCGACGGTGGTGAGGTCGAGCAATGTGGCAACGGCACACTCTGCTTTGCGAAATTCGTGCGCGATGAAGGGCTCACCACCAAAACCGAAATCCGCGTCGAGACCATGCGCGGCATTATCGCGCCGCGCGTGGAGGCCGATGGCCGCGTCACCACCAACATGGGAGCGCCGATGTTTACGCCCGAAGAAATTCCCTTCATCGCCAATGCCGAGGCGCTGAAGTATGCGTTGGTGGTCGATGGTAAATCCATTGCTATCGGTGCGTTATCGATGGGCAATCCGCACGCAGTACAAATTGTCACCGACGTCGATAGCGCGCCCGTGCATGCGCAAGGCGCGTTGATCGAACATCACGCCAATTTTCCGGCGCGGGTGAATGCGGGCTTCATGCAAATCGTTTCGCGTACGCACATTCGCCTGCGGGTGTGGGAGCGTGGCGCGGGCGAAACGCTGGCTTGCGGCACGGGGGCTTGCGCAGCGGTCGTCACGGGCATTCGCTGGGGATTGCTCGAACCAACGGTGCGCGTGAGCATGCGCGGCGGCGATCTCGCGGTAACATGGCAACCACCTAACACAACGACTACTGCACCGGTGTTTCTGACCGGCACTCCCGTCGCCGTGTTTCGCGGCGAAATTGAAATTAAATAAGTGAAATTAACTGAGCTAAATTAACTGAGGATGACGCGTGTCACAGCAAACATTTTCCGACCAAGACATCGTTACATTTCTGACGGCCAATCCCGATTTTTTTGAAGCGCATCCTGATGTGCTGTTGAATCTACAAGTCGCGCACCCCCACGGCGGCCGCACGGTCTCGATCCCCGAACGCCAGCTGATCGCCACTCGCGAAAAATCGCGCCTCATCGATTCAAAACTCAGCGAATTGATCCAATTCGGTGAAGAAAACGACAAGCTCTCCAGCAAAATTCATGCGCTCACTTTGCGCTTGATCGACGCGGGTAATTTCAATCAAACCGTCGATACCGCGTATCTCGATTTGCTGGATCGCTTCCAAGTGCCGCATGTGGCGGTGCGTTTGTGGTCGGTGTTGCCGGCCGTGGGGGACGTGACGCCTGAGTTTCAGGCAGTGCCGAATGAATTGCGCCAGTTTGTTGAAGCCATGACCGAGCCCTACACCGGCAACCATCCAGTGTACGAAACGCACCTGTGGTTTGGCGAACACGCGCCGCATCTCAAATCGTATGCGTTAGTGCCGCTCAAAACCGACAAATGTTTTGGCCTGTTGCTGATGGCATCCGAAAACGCGGAACGCTTTTACGCCGACATGGGCACCGCGTTTTTGCGCCGCATTGGTGATGTGTTCGCGCACACCGTGGCGCGCCATTTGGCGGTCGTGCCTGAGCCGACCAGCGCGGCGTGACCGAAAGCGTCGAGCAATACCTCGCCTACCTCACGCACGAGCGCCGTCTCGCCGCGCTCACGCTGAAACACTATCGCCGCGATTTAGCACTGCTCGAATCGTTAGCGAAAGATCACGCCAATGGACTTACGCTAACCCAAACCGACATCCGTCGTTTCGCGGCGCAACTGCATGCGCGCGGGCTCTCTGCCTCCTCCATCGCCCGCGTGCTCTCGGGCTGGCGCGGCTTCTACGAATTTTTGCGACAACAAACCGGGGCAACCAATCCGGTCGATGGCGTGCGTGCACCCAAGGGCGGCAAGCGCCTACCGGAAACGCTGTCACCGGACGAAGCTGTGCAACTAGTGAATTTTGCCGGTGACACGCCAGAAGATATTCGTGATCGCGCCGTGTTTGAACTGTTGTATTCGTCGGGGTTGCGCGTGTCTGAATTGACTGGCCTCGATCTTGACGCGATTGATTTCACCACCGGCGAAGCGCGCGTGCTCGGCAAAGGTGGCAAGACGCGCATCGTGCCGGTGGGTCAGCATGCGCTCGCAGCGATTCAGCGATGGCTCCCGCTCCGCGCGGCAATCAAGCCCCATCCGCAACACCCGCCGGGCGACGCGTTGTTTCTGACGCCGCAAGGCCGCCGCCTGCCGGTGCGCACCGTGCAGCAGCGCATCAAGATTCTCGCCACCCGCCAAGGTATTTCG
The DNA here is from genome assembly GCA_043744255.1 of Burkholderiales bacterium. GTDB lineage: Bacteria > Pseudomonadota > Gammaproteobacteria > Burkholderiales > Usitatibacteraceae > UKL13-2. The sequence continues at coordinate 20,920 of JAYTVA010000130.1, forward strand.
CAGGACTTGCATCCGCACATGCTGCGCCACTCGTTCGCGTCGCATGTGTTGCAATCATCTGGTGATTTGCGCGCGGTGCAAGAGATGTTAGGGCACGCCAGCATTGCCTCGACACAGGTTTACACACACCTCGATTTTCAGCATTTGGCGAAGGTGTACGACACGGCGCATCCGCGCGCGAAACTGAAAACCGCACCTGACTCTGACAATAAACCTGAAAAAAAATGATCTCAATTGGCCGTCGTGCGCTGCGCATTTTTGTCTACACCCTCGCCATTCTGATCGCGATAATCATCATCGCGGTATCAGCATTGCTGCTCGCCATGGGTGGCAGCCTGCCCAAGCTCGATGGAAGCGCTGATCTCGACGGCCTCGCCAATGCAGTCACGTTAACGCGCGATAGTCTGGGCGTAGTCACCATCACCGCCGCCACGTTCCCCGACGCCATGCGCACACTGGGCTACGTCCATGCGCAGGAACGATTTTTTGAGATGGATCTCACGCGTCGTTCGGCAGCGGGCGAACTCTCGACCCTACTCGGCGCGGCCACTTTGCCTATCGACAAGTTAAAACGTCGGCATCGCTTGCGCGCGCGCATGACCGAACACTTGCGCTCACTGAACGACGCGGAGCGCGCATTGCTTACTCAATACGCTAAAGGTGTGAACGCGGGTCTCAACGCGCATGCGGTGCGTCCGTGGCAATACCTGATCCTGCGCACGGAGCCTGAGCCATGGACGCCCGTCGATTCGCTACTCGTGGTCAGCGAAATGTATTCGATGTTGCAAGGGCGTGACGCCGAAGCGCGGTTTGCCGACGCGATGCTGCGCGCGCAGATTGGCGACAAATTATTTGCTTGGTTGAAACCCAGAGGCGGCAGTTTCGATGCCCCCCTCGATGGCTCAATCATTGCCGATCCGGTCTTACCCACGGCAGCAGACTTGAACACGCGCACCGCAAAACCGCCTGCAAAAACAGCGGCACTCATCGATGATCCCGAACTGAAAGCGGGCAGCAACAATTGGGGGATCGGCGGGGCGCTCACCGCGCACGGTGGCGGCATGCTCGCCAATGATATGCACCTCGGTCACAGCGTCCCCAACATCTGGTTTCGCGCGCAATTTATGTTCACCAACACGGACGGCAAATCACCAAGGCGCGTCGCTGGCGCCACCCTGCCCGGCCTACCCGCGCTGGTGGTGGGCAGCAACGGCGGCATCGCGTGGGGCTTTACCAACACGACCGGCAAATGGTTTGACTGGGTGCCAATTGCGGCAGGCGAAAAGACCGACGAGATCGTTGAAACCATTACCGTCAAAGGCGGCGAGCCGGTTTCGCTCACCGTCCGTGAGACGCGCTTCGGCCCAATCTTGCACGACGAGAAGTTAAATGGCACCAAGCAATCGTTCGCATTCAATTGGACGCTCTACCGCACGGGTGCGGTCAATACGGCATTGAGCGCATTGGTGTTCACCGATACGGTTGATGCCGCGATCCCGCTCGCGCAACGTGCGGGCATGCCACACCAAAACATCGTCATCGCAGATCGTGCGGGCAACATTGCATGGACCATCGCCGGTCAACTCCAGCGCTACCCCGATTGGGTGCATCACGCAGAGCGCGGACGCTTCACGCCACCGGAAAAACTCGCGGATGGTTGGCTCGATCCACGCGAATATCCGCTCATCAAGAACCCCGCCAGCGCCCGCATTTCGACTGCGAACAATCGCCTACTCGGTGGTGATGAAGCCGCCAAGATGGGTGATGGCGGTTTTGATTTGGGTGCGCGCGGCACGCAAATTCGTGACCGCTTGCTGGAAAAACAACGCTTCACAGAGCAAGATTTACTCGCGATTCAGCGCGATAACGAATCGCGTTTTCTCAAGCGCTGGGGTACGTTAGCAGCGACCGTGGCGGCACAATCGAAGCAAAAATCCGTCGCGGAGATGATTGCGAAATGGAATGGCAAGGCCGACGCCGATCAAGTGGGTCATCGTCTTGCACGCGCGTATCGGGTCGCAGTCGTTGATAGCTTGTGGAAAGCGTGGCTCAATGCCGCCGGTGCCAACACGCTCGCGGAATCCTCACTCAACACGCAATCTGGCGCATCCAGCAATTATCCAAATTGGGACAGCCGCGCTGAATATGCGGTGTGGGCGGCGGTCACCGAGCAACCGATGCATCTGCTCCCGCAGCCGCACGAAAACTGGCCAGCATTTCTCGCCACCCAACTCACCGCAGTCGTTGCTGAATTAGCGAAACAATCCGGCACTATCGAGCAAGCCACGTGGGGCGAACGCAATCGCGCCAACATCATTCACCCGTTCACCCGCGCGCTGCCGATGCTCGGCCACTGGCTAAATATGCCGCGCGACGCGCTACCCGGCGACAACAACATGCCACTGGTCGCAACACCCACCTTCGGCGCATCGCAACGCATGGTGGTGGCACCGGGGCACGAAGAGCAAGGCATATTTCACATGCCGGGCGGTCAGAGCGGGCATCCGTTTTCGCCGTTTTATGGCGCGGGGCATGGCGATTGGGTGAGTGGTCAGGCGACGCCGTTGTTGGCCGGGGTGGTGGTGCATACGCTTCGCTTGGCACCTGTCAAACCCTAGTATTGGCGCGGTGTTTGGGGGCATTTTCCACGCTTCGACATGGCCGGTAGGGTGGGCAAAGTCTGTAGGTTCGGCATGCCTAACCTGCCCAACATCGGTGATGACGTTGCCACCAGTGTTGGGCAAACGATAAAGCTGTTTGCCCAACCTACGCACTGAGCGTTTCAGAGGGCCGACGGTCATGGCAGCTAAAATGTGCAGAATCTAAGGGGAGGGCAGGAGATGCAACGAATACTTTGGCTGGGCGAACATCTGGGTTTCCTGATTGGCATTAGGGTTAATCGGCTTGGGGCTTGTTTGATGTGCCTCGCACTAACAACTTCCATGAGTGCTTGGGGTGCACCCGCATCGATTCGCCTCGGTGCTGTTCGGCTTGACCAGCCACTGCCAGCGCGAGATCAGTCGCTTGATCTGGGCGCGGCTGTAGCCGCTGGTGCGCTGTAGGTAGGCCAAGATCACACCGCGTTTAGCTTTCTTGCGGTGTGGGTAGTCGAAACGCTTGAGAACGCGGCTGATGTGGGCGTAGCGTTGGTCAGTGTTACCGGCAGCAACCGCGATACCGGTGAAACTGACCACCGGCGTTGCGTCGAGAAATGCGCTCAGTTGCGCAATCGTGCGTAGCTTTGTTTCGTCCATGTTGATCACCATCCTGAAATGATCAACCCAGTGACGACGTAGCGCTAAAACAGACCCTTCAGGCTCATTTCACGGTGGAAATACACGAGCCGCTCAGGCTCATACCACGTTGGACAAGACTATTAGGTGACAATAGGCACACAGCGCGATAAACTCTAGCGATGAAGCCATTTCGCTGGAATCACGAAAAAAATGAAGCGCTCAAACGTGATCGCGACATTTCGTTCGAGATTATCGTGTTGGCCATTGAGGCAGGTGGCTTGCTCGATGAATTGCGCCATCCCAATAGCGACCGGTACCCAAACCAGTCCGTTCTCGTGGTGGCATTTGATGGTTACGTTTACTTGGTGCCTTACGTTGAGGAAGCAGATTACATCTTTCTAAAGACGGTAATTCCCAGCAGAAAAGCGACCAGAGATTATTTGCGGAGTGATCCAGATGAAAAAACTTGATGCATTTGAGGCCGACATGCTGGCCGCCTATGAAAAGGGCGAGTTGAAGTCCACTGCGCCCTCGAAGACGAAATTGGCAAAATTCAAGGCGGCGGCGACCACCACGTTCCTGAAAGAAAAGCGGGTCAATATTCGCCTGACCACGCCAGATTTAATGGACATTCAGTCCCGCGCGCTGGAGGAGGGTATGCCGTATCAAACGCTGATTGCGAGCGTGCTACACAAGTTCGTGTCGGGGCGCTTGGTCGAGTCGCCTTCGACATCTTTGGCGCCTTCACCGCTTTCCGGTGCTGCACGGCAAAAACGGCGTCGCGCATAGGTTGGGCAAACAGCTTTTTCGTTTGCTCAACATTGGTGGCAAAGTCATCACTGCTGTTGGGCAGGTGAGGCTTGCCCAACCCACACGCTTAGCTTGGCACCTGTCAAACCCTAGTATTGGCGAGGGTTTTGCGCCAGTCGTCCATGTCTGAACGCACACGATAGACCGGGCAAAGTGGCGCGCATTGACGACGGCGCGGACCGTAACCATAATGGTTGCAAATTGGCCGGAGCCACTATGCCGACTACCCTGACACTCAAGAATATTCCTGACGACGTTTACGCGCGTTTGAAATTTTCAGCCGAGATACACCGCCGCAGTCTCCACGGCGAAGCCATTGTTTGTCTTGAGACGGTGCTGTTGCCCGCGAAGACCGCACCCGCCGAGCGGCTCGCACGCGTACGTGCACTCCGTAGCGCGCTGGCCCCGGCGAAGTTCAAGGCACGCGACATCGATACACTGAAACGCGCAGGACGCAAGTGATCGTCGTCGATTCGAATGTACTGGCCTACCTCTACTTGCCAGGCGAGCACACGAAACGCGCGGAGGCGTGGTTGGAACAAGACCACGATTGGGCAGCCCCGGTGCTGTGGCGAAGTGAATTTCGCAACATACGCGCAGGCTACCTGCGCCGAGTCGCGCTGACGTTTGCGCAGGCGTGCGGCCTGCAACGCGAAGCCGAAAGCCAACTCGCGAGTGCAGAGTTTGAAATTGATTCATTGACCGTGTTGGAGCTGGTGCGGGACAGTGATTGCTCCGCGCACGACTGCGAGTTTGTTGCGCTAGCGATGCGGCTACAGACAAAATTGGTGACGGCCGACAAAAAACTGCTACGCGCTTTCCCAAAGTGGACGATGTCGTTCTCTGCGGGCACGTAGGGAGCGTAGGGTGGGCAAAGCGAAGCGTGCCCACGAATTGAGCAGCCCGCTGTTGCACCTCAATTGCAACAACGAGGCGCGGCGCATAATAGCGTTTGTCTGCATTTCGACGTTTCCAACCGCATGAAAAACCCCGCTGCTCCTCACACCGCCACCGCTGACGCCGCCATCCGCGCCACGCGTGAGCGCGTGACGCAACCACGCGTGGCAGTGTTGTCTACCTTGCTCACGTTTGCTCACGCGGCATCGCATCAGGACATTGCGGCTGCCATCCATCTGCATCACGCGATTGACCGCGTGACGGTGTATCGGGTGCTGGATTGGCTGGTGGGGATTGGCTTAGCGCATCGGATTGCGGGTGATGATCGGGTGTGGCGTTATATGGCGAGCGAGAAAAAAAATCCAACCGCACATCATCATGCACATGCGCATTTCACGTGTGAGCAATGCGGGCAAACGTTTTGCCTCGATCAAATTCAGCCGAAGCTCAACGTGAAACTGCCCGCTGGTTTTACTTCATCCGAAGTTGATCTGAAATTGCGCGGCCAGTGCGCGCACTGCGCGTAATTTTCAATGAGCGCCTCAATCATCACCCCCGTCACCTTGCTCACCGGCTTTCTCGGCAGCGGCAAGACGACGTTGTTGAATCGCCTGCTCGCGCATCCGGCGCTGCACGACACCGCCGTTCTTATCAACGAGTTCGGTGCGGTCTCGATTGACCATTTGCTGGTGCGGCAAGCAAGTGAGAACATGACGGTGTTGTCGAATGGCTGCATTTGTTGCTCGGTAGCAGGCGACATGGTGCAGGCGTTGCGCGATTTGTATTTCAAGCGCGCCAACAACGAGGTGCCGATGTTTAAGCGCGTGGTGATTGAAACCACCGGCCTCGCCGATCCTGCGCCGATCATGCATACGTTGATCGAGATGCCGTTGGTGGCGGCGCGCTATTCGCTGTCGGGCATTGTCACGACCATTGATGCGATGCACGGCGATGCGCAGTTGGATGAGCACATTGAATCGGTGAAGCAAGCGGCGGTGGCAGATCGTATCGTCATCACGAAATCGGACACGGTGGCTGCTAATGTAACGCTCGCCTTGCGCGCACGACTGGCGGCGTTGAATCCGGGCGCGCGCATTGTCGAAGCGGTGTCTGGTGCGATTGATCCGGCGATGCTGTTCGACACTGGCCTGTATCAGCCGGGCGCGAAAACGCCGGACGTGCAAGCGTGGTTATCGGCCGGGGCATATCAACCAATCACCACTACTGGCGCGGTGTTTCGAGCATTACCCACCCACCGACATGACCAACGCATTCGCGCTTTCTGCGTCACGTTCGATGCACCTATCGTTTGGCAAAGCCTAGTCGATGCACTAGAAATGTTGACCGAGCTGCGCAGCGATTGCCTGCTGCGGGTGAAGGGCATTGTCAACGTTGCGGGTGACTTGAGCCCGCGCGCGATACATGCGGTGCAGCATACGATTTATCCATCGGCGCGTCTGCCCGCTTGGCCGGACGCCGATCACAGCACGCGCATCGTGTTCATCACCCGCGATCTCGATGAGCAATTCGTGCGCGACACCTTGCATTCTTTTCTGGGGCCGATGACGGTCGCAGCTTGAACTCATTTTGAATACTGGAGCACGCCGCATGGCCAAGAAAAACGAACTGATCCCCGCCACTATCCTGACTGGATTTTTGGGTGCGGGCAAAACCACGCTACTGAAACGCATCCTCACCGAACGTCACGGCGAGAAAATCGCGGTGATCGAAAACGAATTCGGTGAAGAAGGCATCGACAACGACATCCTGATCGCGGATACCGACGAGCAGATTGTGGAGATGAACAACGGCTGCATTTGCTGCACGGTGCGTGGCGACTTGGTGCGCATCCTCGGCGAGCTGGCTGACAAGCGCAAAAAAGGCAAACTGAAATTTGATCGCGTGATTATCGAGACCACCGGCATGGCTGACCCCGGCCCCGTGGCGCAGACGTTTTTTATGGATGAAGCGATCAACGAGCAGTATGTGCTGGACGCTGTCATCACCGTCGTTGATGCCAAACACGCGCCGCAGCAACTCAATGACAACCGTGAAGTGCGCGCGCAGATTGGTTTCGCGGATCGCATTTTGTTGTCGAAAACGGATCTGACCACAGAGGAAGAAAACACTGCGTTGACAGCACGCCTGCAACGCATGAATCCGCGCGCGACCTTTCACCGCGTGCACTTTGGGGAAACGCCGCTGAAGGAGATTCTCGATATTCGCGGCTTCAATCTGAATTCGATTTTGGAAATTGAGCCGACATTTCTACAAGACGATCACCACACGCATTCGGATGACGTGCAGTCATTCATTTGGAAAGATGCGCGCCCGCTGGACATGGAAAAAATCGAAGCGTTTTTGTCGCTGCTGATTCAGAGCTATGGCGTGGACATGTTGCGTTACAAAGGCGTGTTGAGCATTCAGGGACAAGACAATCGCATGATTTTCCAAGGCGTACACATGCTAATGGGCGGCAGCCCCGGCAAGGCGTGGCTGCCGGGTGAAGCGCGTGAATCGAAGATGGTGTTCATTGGACGCAATTTGCCGAAGCGGATTTTTGTCGAGGGTCTCGCATATTGCATCGCAGAGAATCAGCCGACGGTTGTTGAAACGCGCTGATGCTGATTGAAGTAAAAAATCTAGTCGCTGGCTACGGCGGCGAGACCGTGCTGACGATTGACGCGTTGCAAATTGCGCGCGGCGAGCACACGTTGTTGCTCGGGCCATCCGGCTGCGGTAAGACTACGCTACTCAATATTTTTGCCGGACTCACCGTGTCATTACGTGGCGAAGTGCGCGTGGATAGTGCGTCTCCAGCCAACATGACTGCTGGTGAACGCGATCAATTTCGTGGCAAAACGATTGGGTTGGTGATGCAGCGCTTGCATTTGATTGGCGCGCTCACGGTCGAAGGTAATTTGAAACTCACGCAACGGCTGGCGGGTAAAGCGGTCGATCAGCCACGAATTCTTGAGGTGCTGTCCAAACTCGGCGTCGCGCATAAATTGACTGCGACCCCACGCAGTCTCTCGCAGGGCGAGGCGCAACGCGTGGCGATTGCGCGCGCAGTAATCAATCGCCCACCGCTCATTCTTGCGGATGAACCCACGTCAGCGCTCGATGACGCGCATTGCGAAGCAGCGATTGATTTGCTGTTTGCGCAAGCCCGCGAGCATGCGGCGACGTTGATTGTTGCGACCCACGATGCACGCATCAAATCGCGATTCGCGCGCGTGGTGAAATTGGGCAACAAATCATGACCGCCCTCAGCCTCGCTTGGGCGTACCTGCGTGAGCGCGCGTTGGCGACCTGCCTCAATGTGTTGCTGTTGGCACTTGGGGTCGCGACCATCATCGCGTTATTGGTCACCTTGTCTGAAGCGGAACAGCGCATGGAGCGCGATACCGCGAGTGTGAATCTGGTGGTCGGCGCGAAGGGCAGCCCGCTGCAATTGGTGTTGTCTTCAGTCTTCCAGATTGATGTGCCGACCGGCAATATCACGGTGGCCGAGGCAGCACCAATCATCGCGTCCCCGCAAGTCAAGCGCGCGATTCCGCTGGCGCTGGGCGATAGTTTCCGCAACTATCGCATCGTTGGCACCACGCCTGATTACGCAGACTTGTACAGCGCGTCACTGGCGAGCGGGAGTTTTTGGACGACGCCGCAACAAGTGGTGATCGGTGCAGAAGTCGCGCGCGCCACTGGCCTCACCATCGGCAAAACGTTCGCGGGCGCGCATGGCTTGAGCGACGGTGGGGGTGCGCACAGCGAGCGTCCGTTCACGGTGGTGGGCATATTGAAACCCGCTGGTAGCGTGATTGATCGGATGATTCTCACCAGCGTGGAAAGCGTGTGGGAAGTGCATGAACAGGCGGGTGCGGCGCACAACGAGTCGGACAAAGAAATCACCGCCTACCTGATTGAATATCGCAGCCCACTTGCTGCCGCCTCGTTTCCGCGCATGGTGAATCAATCGAGCGCGTTGCAGGCGGCCTCTCCAGCGGCCGAAACTGCACGGTTGTTTTTCCTGGTGGGTATTGGCGTGACGGCGCTGAAGGCGTTCGCCGCCGTCATGATGCTATGTGCCGGGCTCGGGATTTTCATTGGGCTGATGAATGCGCTCAATGATCGTAGTGCCGATCTTGCTTTGTTACGCGTGCTGGGTGCGTCGCGCGGCACGGTGTTCCTGACGGTCGCGCTGCAAGGCCTCGCCCTAGGATTGCTGGGGGTTATACTGGGCTTTATGCTGGGGCACGTCGGGGCGGAGTGGATGAGCCTCGCGATGGAAAAAAATCACGGCTTTAAGCTCACGGGATGGTCGCTAGTGCGAGAGGAGTGGTGGGTAATGGGCATCGCGCTGGCGTTATCAGTGGCCGCAGCGCTGTGGCCTGCGTGGCGCGCCTACCGGGAAGCTGTGCCGGAAACTTTGAGTCGCGGCTGAGGGTCTTAGCAAACTCGCATGGTGCAATAGGATCAACGATGAACAATCCAATTTTTCAATTTCTAAAACGCGCCATCACGCTGTTCGCGTGTTCGGCATTTATCGGCACGCCGCTGATGGCTGTGCAGCCACAGGTAGCGAAACAAACACCGGGCAAGCTATCCGACGAGCAACTGTACGGCTACATCGGCAAGGATCCCTTGCCGGCCGGCACCTTGCCGTGGCAACTGCTGCGCCAAGTTAAGCTGGTGGAAAGCAAATCGAGCGACCCGAAAAAAGCCACCACGCTGCCAGAATTTAGCCCACAGCTCAGCGAGCTCGGTGGCAAAGAAGTAAAAGTCTACGGCTTCGTGATGCCGCTCTCCACGGGTACCAAGCAAAAACATTTTCTGCTCTCGCCGCTGCCCTCACACTGCCCGTTTTGTGTATCGCAAGGCCCCGATTCGATTGTCGAGGTGGTCGCGAAAACGCCGGTTGAATATAATCAGTGGGAACCGATCGTGGTGAGCGGCAAGCTGGAACTGGTGAATGACCAATACTTGTTCTACCGTCTAACCAACGCCGAGTCCGTCAAGTTCTAACAAGAAAGTTTATCTAACATGGCCACCCTCATTCCCGGCAAGCCCGGTGCCGCCCGTCCTGCCGCCGCGCCCGCAGCGGCAGTAAAAACGGCAACGTCCACTGCTCCTGCTCCCGTGTCGGAGCAACTGGCACCTGATTCGACCAGCTTTCCGCCGCTCTATGAAGCGGCGATTCTGTACGCCGCCGATCACATCGGTGCGGCGCAGGAAGTGCTGAAGGACTATATGAAAACCACGGATGGCAAGAACAGCATCCGCGCGTGGCTGATGTTGTTTGATTTCTATCACCTGACCAATAACCGCAAAGAGTTCGATGCACTGTCGATGCTCTACACGGTGAAATTCGAGCGCTCGCCGCCGGTGTGGACCGGCTCACAGGATGCGGCTGATCCGCGTCGCAAGGAAAAACGAGATCGCAAAGATTTTTTTCAGATGGCACCGGATTCGGACGGCGCATTATTGGCCGAGATTGATCGGTTTGAATCCTTCGCCAAGGAAAATAGCAGCTGTCGCATCGACTTCGCTAAGGTAAAAGCACTGCTTTCCGAAGAAGCTGAGTTGTTTGCCATCGTATTTCAACGACTACGGCGCGCCAAAGTGCCGGTCTGGTTTAGTCACAGCGATGACTTCGTCGCGCTGATTCAAAAACAGATCAAAGACACTGCCGGGCTACCGTTAAATGCGAGTCAGGGCTTCTGGTCACTGATGTTTGAGCTCTATATTTTTGATGGCAAGCTGAGCGATTACGAGGAGCTCGGGCTCGAGTACGCGGTGGCATTCGAGATGTCCCCACCAGCATGGGAAGTTGTGGTGCGCCCGGTGAGCGGGGACGACGAAGCCAGCCCAGCCAATTTGACCACCACCCAACGCATCGCCATTGGCTATCAACTCAGAGGCGTGATCAACGCCGCCAGTAAAGATGAGTTGCAACAAATGGGGCTGTTCGCCGCGTCCAAGCCAGAGGTCATGCTCGATGCGACCAATCTGATCCGCATCGACTTCAGCGCTGTCACTATGTTCTACGAGGCGGTGCGGGCGATTAACATGGGACAAAAACGCGTCATTCTCTCCAATCTAAACGAATTGGTTGCCGCGTTGCTTGAGGTGTTTGGCGCCAACCGTCATGCGTTGTTGATGCGCAAGAAAGCCGCGTAGCTTGAACCTTTACGACGCTTGATCCATGGCTACCGAGCAATTTCACGGCACCACCATCGTCTGCGTGCGGCGTGGCGATCAAGTCGCTCTCGGCGGCGATGGTCAGGTCACGCTCGGCAATATCGTCATCAAGGCGACCGCGACCAAAGTGCGCAAGGTCTACAACGACAGCATCACCGTCGGCTTCGCGGGCAGCACCGCCGATGCGTTCTCACTCCTGGATCGCTTCGAAGCCAAGCTGGAAAAACATCAGGGCAATTTGCTGCGCTCCTCTGTTGAATTGGCGAAAGACTGGCGCACCGATCGCATGCTGCGCAGACTAGAAGCCATGCTAATTGTTGCGGATCGTGCCAACACTTATGTCATCACCGGCAACGGCGATGTACTGGAGCCCGAACACGGCGTAGCCGCGATTGGCTCAGGTGGCGCGTATGCGCAGGCGGCAGCAATAGCGTTGCTGGCAAACACCGCGCTCGCACCGGCTGAGATCGTGAAAAAATCGTTGGCGATTGCTGGTGATCTTTGCATCTATACGAATCAGAATCATGTGATTGAGACTCTGGGTTGAGCGTTCGGCGTTGAGTGATGAGCTTTAAGTGTCAAGTGCATGGCGCGCTGCCGCTGACTTCCTCCAACACCCCTTGAGACGGCCGACGCGCTCCACAAACTGCGCTAAACATTGAACACCCGACCCCCAACCCCGGCAACGCCCAACCCCATGCTCACCCCCAAAGAAATCGTCGCCGAACTTGATAAGCACATCGTTGGGCAGGCTGCGGCCAAGCGCGCAGTGGCGATTGCGTTGCGCAATCGCTGGCGGCGTAGTCAGGTGGCCGAGCCGCTGCGGCAGGAAATCACACCAAAAAATATTTTGATGATCGGTCCAACTGGTGTGGGCAAAACTGAGATCGCACGACGGCTCGCGAAGCTCGCTAACGCGCCATTTATTAAGGTAGAGGCGACCAAATTTACTGAGGTTGGTTATGTTGGCCGCGATGTCGATTCGATCATTCGCGATCTCGCCGAGATTGCGGTGAAGCAGGCACGTGAAACCGAAACCCAGAAGGTGCGCCATCTCGCGCATGACCATGCGGAGGAGCGGGTGCTAAATGCGCTGCTGCCACAGGCGCGCAGCTTCGATTTTTACGGCAAGCCGAGTGAAACCGAAGTCAGCGATAACAGCACGCGGCAAAAGTTTCGCAAGATGCTGCGCGAAGGCTCGCTCGACGACCGCGAGATTGAAATTGAAGTCGCCGCGATGCCCGGCAATCTGGAGATTTTCGGGCCTCCCGGCATGGAGGAATTGACGCAACAGATTCAGGGCATGTTCCAGAACATGGGTCAGGCGCGACAAAAAACGCGCAAGGTTACCGTCAAAGAAGCGATGAAATTGCTGATTGACGAAGAGGCCATGAAGCTAGTCAACGACGAAGAAACCAAGCTCGCCGCGATTCACAACGTCGAACAAAACGGCATCGTGTTCCTCGACGAAATCGACAAAATCGCCAGCCGCTCTGAGATGCAGGGTGCCGATGTTTCGCGCCAAGGCGTGCAGCGTGACTTATTGCCGCTGGTCGAAGGAACCACCATTTCCACCAAGTACGGCATGATAAAAACCGATCATGTGCTGTTCATCGCCAGCGGTGCGTTTCACTTGGCGAAACCGTCAGATTTGATCCCGGAATTGCAAGGCCGTTTGCCGATTCGCGTCGAGCTCACGTCGCTCTCGGTCGAGGATTTCGAAGCGATTCTGACCAACACCGATGCCTGCCTCACCAAGCAATACGAAGCCTTGCTCCAGACCGAAGGCTTGACCGTGTCGTTCCCACCGGAGACCGTACGTCGGCTCGCCGAGATTGCGTTCTCGGTCAACGAGAAAACTGAAAACATTGGCGCGCGCCGCTTGTACACCGTGATGGAAAAATTGCTCGAAGAAGTTTCGTTCGACACCGCCGCGCCGGGCAGTCACTTCAGCGTTTCAGCCGCGTATGTCGATGAACGCCTTGGCAAACTCGCCAAAAGTGAAGATTTGGCGCGCTATGTGTTGTAGCAGAACAGGCTGAAGAGCAAGGACTGGCGCGGCGTTTGCGGCAGTAGCACGGCATGCTCACGTCGCCTTTACCCCTTCATACAACCGCGTCACTCGCTCCATCACTTCAAGAATATTGTCACAGGCTTTGGTGACATGCTCCAGCTCGACCTTTGATGACCTATCGAGATTGAGGCGATCAATGGCTTGTTTCAAAAACAGCCATTGCGTTTCGGCCAACGCCAATTCACTTTTGACCTGTTCAGAATTTTGCGTAGCGCCGAGTAGTTTTTGCATGCGCGTGCGGTAGTCGTTCTCCGCTGTCTTCAAATCTTTCACGATGACTTCACTGCGCACACCCCAACTGCGAAACAGGTATAACTTGGCGATGCGCTGCGACAATGTGCGCACGTCACCCGCGGTGGCAATTAAATCGCTGCGCGTGGTTTTGGCGTATTCCTGCATCAACATCGCACCCTTCTGCGAGATCCACACCAATTCTTCGTTTTGCTCGGCAAGTTCTTTGGCGGCCTCGAGTTTGGCTGGCTTGGCGGTGATGCCACGATATTCGTCGAACAGTTGCAACAGCAGCGCGTAGTTTTCCTTGATTTCCGGCGTAGGCGCCGTGGTGGCCAGCTCCTTGAGCGCCGCATCGAATTCCTTGAGTGATTCGTCGAGTTGCCGACGCGAACGCGCTTCGAGCACGCCTTGTCCAACCAGACTGAATGCCTTAGTGATGCGCTCGGCCAGCATCGGCTGGCGGTAAGCCGTGTTGAGAGACTTTGCGGCGTCGAATTTGGCCGGGGCAGCAATGGCGGGCTTCTTTGCCGCCGCATTGGCCACCGCATTTGTCACCGCATTTGTCACCGCATTTGTCTTAACAGGCTGCGCATACGATAGCGCTGGCGACATGCCGACGACGACCAACGCACTAATCGCGCATCCAACCCAAACCCTAACCCAAACACTGACTGTCATTCGCATCGCACACCCCCTGTTTTTTGCTGCGTCGAGCCTAGCTCATACGAGCGCCTGACGAAAATGGATTGCCACCCGCTTACGTCCGCAATGCAACGCCATCGACGGATGCGTCCACTATGATTGAAGATTGCACCGCGTCAATCAACGTTCGCTGCAAATCGAATGCGGCATCAGCGGCGATGGCAGCGTCGGCAGCATTCGCCAGCACTTGCCCATCGGCCAATGCGCGCAAGAATGCCGCCTGCCCAGCGTCCAGCGCCCGCATCACCACCGCCATACCGTCGCGCGCAATGATGACCTGATCGCCGACGCGCCAATCCACGAGCATATCGCCGTTGTAGTCCGGTTGATTCACTTCATGAATGCGCAGCAATGGATACGCCGAAGCCAGTAGCGACACCGATGGGTGTAGCGCAAATACGATGTCGCCATGCCGCGCTGCATCGACGTGCGCAAGACGCGCGAGGTCAAAGACATCTGCATCTGCCGCATGAAACGCGCGGTGCCACGCCCACTCCAAGCGGGCAACATCTTGCAGGTACGGGAGGTCTTGCGCCACTGGATGTGCGGCCAAGTACTCTGCCCACTCCCCGCCGAAATCGTTGAGATCGCCGGAGGCCGACGGCGTGTCGCGAATGAAGGCATCGGCGAGTCGTGCGGACGTTGCGCCACCGACAATGCGTTGCACCACCGGGTAGAGATCAGCCAGTGCGCCGCGCAGGGTCGCGAAAACGCTATGTCGATAGATCGCCAATCGCTTTTCTGCCGTGAGCGAGCCTGCGCGTATGCGTGATGCGGCGGCAACGTCGCCGCGCATCACTGAGTCTGCGAAAGAGGCTTGCAGGTCATGCAACATGCTGCGTGACCTCCGCCAGAAAACGATTGGCCTGTGCCGCTTCGTTGAGCAGCACATCCAGTGCTGGAATATCAGTGTCCCACTCAATCAACGTCGGCACTGTGCCAAATCGCCGAATGGCGTGCGCATACAGTGCCCACACGTCGTCGTGCACGCGTGCGCCATGTGTATCGATCAAAATCTCGCCCGTATCCTGAAATCCAGCGAGGTGAATTTCACCAACGCTAGCGGGATCAATGACGTCGATGAATTGCCTCGCATCGAAGCCGTGATTTTTGGCGTTGACGTAGATGTTATTCACATCGAGCAACACACCGCAGCCCGCGCGCTTGGCGACTTCGCGTACGAAGTCCCACTCGGCAATATCGGAATCGCGAAACTCAAGATAGCTGGAAACATTTTCGACAAGAATTTTACGGCCGAGAAAATTTTGTACTGCGTCGACCCGCGCCACCACGTGCGCCAGCGACTCCGCAGTGTAGGGCAGTGGCAATAGCTCATTGAGGTAGCGGCCACCCACACCGACCCAGCAGAGATGCTCGGAAATCAGCGCGGGCTCGAAGCGATCCACCAAGCGCCTGAGCTTGGCAAGATGGTTTTTGTTGAGCGGATCGGCTGACCCCAGCGAGAGGCCGACTCCGTGGGTACTGATCGCATAGTCCTCGCGGAATCGTTCGAGGTACCGGAGAGGTTGTCCACCATCGCCGAAAAAATTCTCGCTGTGAATTTCCAAAAAACTGGGGGGTGCGTGGTTTGCGTTCTTTACGTCAAGCGCGAGCAACGCCTGATAGTGCGGCGCGCGCAGGCCGATGCCTGCGTGCGAGGCGTCGATTTCAATTGATCGAAACGTGTTTGCAGGCATCAGTTTCCACACGGCACAAAAACAAAACCCCCGGCGCAGCCGAGGGTGTCGTCGGGTGACACGTCAAATTAATACTGCGATTTGACAGCGTCTTTTTTTGCATCTTTGGCTTCTGGCTTTTTCAGACTGCCGGCCATTTTTTCGCAGGTGCCTTTTTCGACGTACTTCCATTCCTCGGCGAGGTTGTCGGTCTTGGCATAGCCCGCGCAGGAGTGTTGCGAGGTGCCGCAGTCATTCTTGCCTGCCTTCGCGACGCCGAAACATTTTTCCTTTTTCGGCGCTTTGTCCTGCGCGCTGGCGAGGCCAGAAGCAGCAGAGAGCAAGCCAACGATGGCGGCACTGATAACGAGTTGTGAAGTTTTCATCGAGAGTTCCTTCAAGTGAGTTGTCAAATACTGGGCACCGACTATTTCGGCGCACCGTCCTTGCTGTCTTGCTGCGCGGGCTTTTTGTCGCCATCCGACTTCAATACACCGCCCATTTTTTCGCAGGTGCCTTTCGGCGCGTACTTCCATTCATCGCTCTGGTTGTCTGCTGCGGCCTTGCCAGCACAGGTGTGTTTAGCGGTGCCACAGTCGTTCTGACCTTTCTTGGCGACGCCGTAACACTTTTCCCGCTCTGGCTTCTTGTCTTGCGCCTCGGCGATACTGAATGTTGATAGTGCAACCAAACCAGTGATGACCGAAGAGATGAACAATGAAGATTTCATGACTTTGCGATCCGTGAATGTTGGTTCCATGCTGGCTCCTGAGTGGGTAACAAATATTTACGCAACCCTAACCACTAACCAAGCCCGCTTTGAACCCAACTAACGCAGCAATCGCTCATCAGGTCTACATCAACTGACAATGAGCACCGGCAAAATGGCTTACGCGAGCGGTTAGTTTTCGGATTCAGCAGGGGTGGGTTGCACTGGAATTGCCATAGTGTACAAAACCTGCGCACCATTTGCGCAATCGACGCGGATTAAGGTGGCTCTGCTGCGCCAAAAAAACCACATTGCCGCCATGCTTCGTACACCACCACTGCGACCGAGTTCGACAAATTGAGACTGCGATTGTTGGGCTGCATCGGCAATTCCAGCTGCCGTTCGTGTGGGATGCCGTCGATAACGGCATTCGGCAGGCCGCGTGTTTCTTGGCCGAACACGAACACATCGTCTGCCTGAAACTTCACCGTGTCGTACCGCGCGCCGCCAGGGTTATCGACGGCGAACATGCGTTTGCCGCGCAATGCCGCCACGCACGCCGGCCAATCGGCGTGATGTTGAATGTTGGTTAGCTCGTGGTAATCGAGCCCGGCGCGGCGCACACGCGCGTCATCCCATTGGAAACCCAAGGGGTAAACCAAGTGAAGACGCGCGCCAGTATTGGCGCACAGGCGAATTACGTTGCCGGTATTCGGCGGAATTTCTGGCTGGTAGAGGACGACGTGGAACATCGTTAATCGAGCCGCGTGGTGCGTGCCAACGCCCACGCTTCTACGCGCGCCGCACCATTTTTTTTCAGCGCCTTGGCGGCCTCGGACATGGTGGCACCGGTGGTCATGACGTCATCGACCAGCGCGATATGGAGACCCGTCAGCGGTTTGCCGCAGTCGAATGCGCCCTTCACATTCTTGAGGCGGCCAACGCGATCCAAACCCGTCTGCGGCGGCGTATCGCGCACGCGCAGCAACCCGCGTGATTCGACGTTGACATTAAGCCGTTTGCCAATCGCGACGGCGAGTAGCTGCGATTGGTTGAAGCCGCGCATGGCCAGGCGCGCCGAGGCGAGGGGCATGGGCACGATCAGCGCAGGCAGTGGCTCGTGGTGCTGCGCGAGCTGCGTGACGAAGGACTCGGCGAACAGCGCGACTAAGGGCAAATTGGCAGAAAACTTGAATGACCGCACCAAACGATCTAGCGGGAATTCGTAGTGAAACGCAGTGCGGGTGGTGTCGAAATGCGGCGCATCTTTGAGACACGCACCGCATTGCTGATCGACGATGCCCGCCGCGCCGCAGCTCACGCAACCAATCTCGAAGCGATGCGGCAAATCGGCATTGCACGCAGCGCACAGGGATGCACTTGCGGTTGCGCCGCAGAGCTGGCAATCCTGCGATGCCAAGCGCATTAAGCTCGGTGCAGCAGAAAATAGCCGGGAAATGGGGTTGCGCAATTTGCGGTCAATTGTCGTTTTAATGGCACAGTCAGGTTGACATATGCCTGTGGTTTCGCGATGATCTTGTTGGGTATTGTCCCGCAAATCTGACTGCACAAAAAATGACCACCGCCACCGCTCCGCAAGTCATTGCCACGCCCTTGTCGTGGCAACCAGCGTCTAAACCTGCCACGTGGCCGATTGAGCAAGTGGCGGCGCTGTTTGCGCTGCCGTTCAACGACCTGATCCACCAAGCCGCCACCGTGCATCGCGCGCATCACGACGCCAACAAGGTGCAGCTCTCCACGTTGCTGTCGATCAAAACCGGTGGCTGCGCGGAAGACTGCGGTTATTGCCCGCAGGCGGCGCGTTATCACACTGGCGTCGAAAACGAGGCATTGATGGAGGTTGCCGAAGTGGTCGCCGCTGCGAAGCTCGCGAAAGAAAATGGCGCATCGCGTTTTTGTATGGGTGCCGCGTGGCGCGGACCAAAGCAGCGCGATCTCGATCCGGTGCTCGACATGGTGCGCGAAGTGAAAGCGCTTGGGCTCGAAACCTGCTGCACGCTTGGCATGTTGAAAGACGGTCAAGCCGAGCAGCTCAAACGTGCGGGCCTCGATTACTACAACCACAATCTCGATACCGCACCCGAATTTTATGGCGAGATTGTTACCACCCGCGACTATCAAGATCGCCTCGATACGCTGGAACGCGTGCGCGGTGCAGGTGTGAGCGTATGCTGCGGCGGCATCGTCGGCATGGGCGAATCGCGCGCCGCGCGGGTCGGGCTGGTAGCGCAGTTGGCGAATCTTGAGCCACCACCAGAATCAGTCCCCATCAACTACTTGGTGCAAGTAGAAGGCACGCCGCTGCACGACAAAATGCAGGGCGAAAATGCGATTGACTGGACGGAGTTTGTGCGCACGATTGCGGTGGCGCGTATCACCATGCCTGCGAGTTTTGTGCGCTTGTCGGCCGGCCGGCAAGAGATGAACGAAGCCACGCAGGCGCTGTGCTTTCTTACGGGGGCGAATTCGATTTTTTACGGCGAGAAGTTGCTGACGACCGGCAACCCTGATGTGACGCGCGACCGTGCGTTGTTTGCGAAGTTGGGGATTGCGCCGCTGTAGTTGCCACCGCAGTTGCCACTGCCGTTACGCATGTCCACCCACGATTTCTCCCCGCTCTTAGCCGAACTCGCCCAAGCCGATCAGCACCGCACGCGTCGCGTAGTGGCGAGCGCGCAAGGCCGCATGCTCAACGTCGATGGCCGCGAGTATCTCGCGTTTGCGAGCAACGATTACCTCGGCCTCGCTAATCATCCGCGCGTAGTGGCAGCAGCGAAGAACGCGATTGATCGTTACGGCGTGGGTGCGGGCGCATCGCACATGGTGTCGGGTCACATGACGCCGCACCACGCGCTAGAGACCGCGCTGGCCGCATTCGTCGGTCTGGAGCGCGCGCTATTTTTTTCCAGCGGCTATGCGGCTAACCTCGGCATGGTAAGCGCACTTGCCGGGCGCGGCGATACCATTTTTGCGGACAAATTGAACCATGCTTGCTTGACTGACGGTGCGCTGTTGTCACGTGCCAATTTCAAACGGTATGCGCACGGCGATCTGATAAAACTCCGCGCCCTGCTTGCCGATTCAGCCGGTTCGCATGCAAACGGCTCACGGATGCTGGTGGTGACCGACGCGGTGTTTTCGATGGATGGCGACATCGCGAATTTGTCTGCGCTGTTGAAGCTGTGCGAAGAATTTGATGCGCTACTGCTGATCGACGATGCGCATGGTTTCGGCGTGCTAGGCGCGCGAGGCCGTGGCACGCTGGAATATTGCAAATTGCATTCGGATCGCATTGTTTACATGGCCACGCTGGGCAAGGCGGCTGGCGTGTACGGCGCGTTTGTCGCGGGCAATGCGGATGTGATCGAATGGATTTTGCAATCGGCGCGCACCTACCTTTTTTCTACCGCGACACCACCGATGATTGCGGCAGCGCTACTCGAAAGCCTCGCGATCATCGACGAAGATGTGGTGCGGCGCGAACACTTGCGCGCGATGATTTCGCAATTTGCCGACAGCCTCAAACTCAAAAACTGTCGCCTGCTGCCATCCAGCACCGCGATTCAGGCAATCATCGTGGGCGACAACGCGCGCACGCTTCATTTCGCGGATCAACTGAAGCAGCGTGGCATCTGGGTGCCCGCGATTCGGCCACCAACGGTGCCCGTGGGGTCTGCGCGGTTACGCGTCTCGCTATCGGCCGCGCACACGATGGAGGATGTGATGAACTTGATTGTTGCGCTGAGCGACATCGACAGCACCTTGGCTTCCGCATGAAGCTGCATGTCGAGACCGTGGGTCGCGGCTCACACCTGACGATGTTACACGGCTGGGGCTCAAACAGCGCGGTGTGGAACGGCGTGCGCGAGCGACTCTCCGCGCGCTTCACTTTGCAGCTGGTCGATCTGCCGGGGCATGGATATTCGACGCAACACAATGCGGCGACACTCGATGCGGTGGCGCAGGCGGTGATTGAATCGACGGAGCCCGGTCACCTGCTTGGTTGGTCGTTGGGGGGGCAAGTAGCGATGGCGATGGCGTTGCGTGCGCCGACGTTTGTGAACAAGCTGGTATTGGTGGGCACCACGCCACGATTTGTTGAGGCAGACGATTGGTTGTTCGGCAAAAAGTTAGTCGCGCTGGAGCAATTCGCGAATGAACTTGCGGCTGACTATGCTGGCACGATTCGACGGTTTCTGGCGCTGCAAAATTTGCGCACCCCAAACGCACGAGCGACGGTTGCCGCACTGCAAGTGGCGGTCACCACGCGCGGCACGCCAGATGCCACGTCGCTACAGGCCGGGCTGTCACTGTTACGGGATAACGACTTACGGACGGACGCGCGCAGCGTCGCGCAGCACACACTCATCATACAAGGTGCGCGCGATGCACTCACCTCGGAGCGCGCGGCGCATTGGCTGTCACAGCAACTGCCGCATTGCCGCTATGCACTGTTCGCCGACGCTGCGCACGCGCCGTTTTTGTCGCATGACGCAGCGTTCGTCGATCAACTCACGGAATTTCTGACGGCATGAGCGCTGATAATTTTCCTGCCAAGCGCGATGTCCGCCGCGCGTTCACGCGCGCTGCGCACACATACGATGAGCACGCGTTTTTGCAACGTGAAGTCGCGAACCGATTGTTGGAACGGCTCGATTACGTCAAGTTGTCCCCTGCGCAACTACTCGACCTTGGCAGCGGTACCGGCTACGTGACCCGCAAATTGCGCGAACGTTTTCCCGATACTGCGATTACGAGTGTGGATCTTGCACCCGACATGTTGCGATACGCGCGCGAGCAACTGCCGCGAAGACCAATACTGGCGCGGCTTTTCAGCCATTCTCCCGCCGATACGTTTGTCTGCGCGGATGCTGAGTCGCTGCCGCTGGCGAAGGAAAGTGTGGATGCCATTATTTCCAGCTTGACGTTGCAGTGGTGCAATCCTGAACTGGTGGCCAACGAAGTGATGCGGGTGTTGAAGCCAACGGGACTCTTTATGTTCACCACTTTTGGCCCCGATACGTTGAAAGAATTGCGCGCTGCATTTCGCAGCGTGGACGATAAGCCGCACGTGAACGAGTTTGTAGACATGCACGACCTCGGCGATATTCTCGTTCATGCAGGCTTTGCCGACCCAGTGATGGA
Source organism: Burkholderiales bacterium (assembly GCA_043744255.1). Classification (GTDB taxonomy): domain Bacteria; phylum Pseudomonadota; class Gammaproteobacteria; order Burkholderiales; family Usitatibacteraceae; genus UKL13-2. Next base: position 42,625 of record JAYTVA010000130.1, read on the forward strand.
TCAGGAAACGATTACGCTGACGTATGACGATTTGAAAACGATGTTGCGTGAACTGAAGGGCATCGGCGCGCACAATGTGTTGCCGGGGCGCGCGGCTGGACTAATGGGGAAATCGCAGTGGGGACGCTTACTTGCAGCATACGAAACCCACCGACGGGACGGGCGGCTACCGTCCACCTACGAGGTGGTGTATGGTCACGCTTGGAAGCCCGAGTTTGCGAAAAAAATGTCGGTAGACGGGGCGCAATCGATTGATCTCGACGAGTTCAAGCGCATGGTGCGAAAATCGTGATTGATCGCTGTCTCTAGGGAATTGGAAATGAAAAATTATTTCATCACGGGCACGGATACCGAGATCGGGAAAACATTCGCGACCTGCGCGATGATTCACGCCTTGCAACGGCGCGGCAAAAAGGTCGCGCCGATGAAGCCGGTCGCGGCGGGCACCATCAATGTCAATGGCGTGGACATCAATGAAGACGTGGCCGCGATCATGTCGGTCACGGGCAATGTTTATGCGCAGGCGGACGTGAATCCGTACTGCTTCCATCAGGGCATCGCGCCGCATCTCGCTGCGCGTCACGAGGGACGCACCATCGACATGGCCGTCATCCGCGCCGCCTATGATCGCTTGGCCGCTGCCAGCGACATCGTGTTGGTCGAGGGCGCGGGCGGCTACGCGGTACCGATGACCGATACGCAGTCGATGGCTGACATTCCGGTGGCGCTGGGGCTTGAAGTGATTTTGGTGGTCGGCATGCGGCTGGGGTGTATCAACCATGCGGTGTTAACAGCGGATGCGATTCGCGCGCGCGGATTGAAACTCGCGGGCTGGATTGCGAATACACCAGCGTCGCAGATGACCGCGTTCGATGAAAATCTGGCGACATTGAAAGCGGTCATGCAAGCGCCGCTGCTGGGAACCATTCCGCGAATCGCCGCGTCCTACCTTGTGTCCGCGCTAGATGCGACTGCGATTGCAGCGAAACATATTGATGTTAGTTCGATTGTTTGAGATTTGGATTTGCCTGTGAAAAGCGTTACCAGCAGCCTCGCTATATTTTTTGCCGTTGCATTGTTGCCATTTTCTGCGTCCGCGCAAAAGCATGATGGCGAAAAATCTTCCGTGGTGATTTCAGACGCGTGGGCACGAACCACCGTACCCGGCGGTCGCGTGTCGGCGGCCTACATGCGGATTCGCTCGCCTGCCGCAGCGAAATTGGTCAAAGTGGAGACTCCCGTTTCCGAACATGTGGAATTGCACAACATGACGATGCAAGATGGCGTGATGGAGATGAAGGCGATGGACGCGATCCCGATTCCTGCCAATAAACCGGTTGAGTTGAAACCCGGCGGCATGCACGTGATGTTGCTGAAAGTATCCAAGCCCATCAACACGGGCGACACCGTGCCACTGACGCTGACGTTTGAGGGCGCGGACAAGAAAATTTTCACGGTACAAGTAGATGCGAAGGCGCAAGAAAAAGCAGCGATGCATCACAAGCATTGATAGGTGATCGGCCATTCACCACGCTGCTGTTTGATCTTGATGGCACGTTGACTGACCCGACTTAGGGCATCACCAATTGTATTGCCCATGCACTCCGCTCATTTCTGGCAACGTCTAAACCGCATGTTTATGCGCAGAAAATACTTCAGCACTTTCGTCTCGACCAGTATTTTGCGGCGATCCATGGCGCTGAGTTGGATGGCCGCAATGACAAGAAATCGGAGCTGATTGGGCATATTGTTGCTACCCACTCGCTTGCTCCGGCGACAGTCTTAATGATTGGTGACCGCGCCATAGATATTGTTGGCGCGCGAGACAATGGTGTGCGGGGCGGGGGCGTGCTGTGGGGATTTGGCTCGCGCGCGGAGTTGACGGGTGCAGAGCCACTTGTGCTTTTAGCGTCGCCTTCTGCGCTACTGGTACTTGCGCCAGCATTTGGTGCGTAGCGCTAGCGCGCGCTTCAACTTGGAGCGCGAAAACAACCAGGCGTAGACTTGGCAGCAGCATTTGCGGAGGCCGCGAGGATTTTGGCGGTTGGCACGCGATTTGCAATTCGTGTTGGGTGTGTCGCGTACGCACCCACTCTTCCAACCATTCAAATATTTGGAGCACTCATGGATCGCCGTAAATTTATCAGCCGTGCCGCTGTTGCGGGCGGGACTCTTTCCGCAGCCGCAGCGTCACAAGCTATCTCGCAGACTGCTGCGTTACCGAATATCAAGTGGCGCTTGGCGTCTAGTTTTCCGAAAAGTTTGGATACGATTTACGGCGGGGCTGAGACGCTCTCGAAGCGACTCGCGGCGATCACTGGCGGCAAGTTTCAGATCCAAGTTTTTGGCGCAGGTGAAATCGTGCCCGCGTTCAGCGTGGCCGACGCGGTCGCCAATGGCACGGTGGAGTGTAGTCACACGGCCAGCTATTATTTTGTCGGCAAGAACAAGACCTATGGGTTCGATACCACGCTGCCGTTTGGCATGAATCAGCGCCAGCAAAACGCGTGGATGTACTACGGCGGTGGCCTGCAATTGATGCGCGAATTTTTCAAGGAGACCGGCATCATTTCATTTCCGGGCGGCAACACCGGCGTACAAATGGGCGGCTGGTTCCGCAAGCAAATTAGAACCGTCGCGGATTTGAAAGGACTGAAGATGCGCATCCCCGGTATCGGCGGCGAAGTGATGGCGCGGCTTGGCGCGGTACCGCAATCCATTCCCGGCAGCGATATTTATCCGGCGCTGGAGAAGGGTGCCATCGACGCGGCGGAGTGGGTCGGACCGTATGATGACGAAAAGTTGGGCTTCTACAAAATCGCGAAGTACTACTACTATCCTGGTTGGTGGGAGTCGAATTCGATGTATTCGTTTTACGTCAACATCAAGGAATGGGAAAAACTACCGAAGGAATATCAGGCTGCGTTTGAGGCAGCAGCAGCGGAGACCAACATCGACATGATGGCCGAATACGATTTCAAAAATCCGAAGGCGTTGAAGAGCCTAGTCTCCAAAGGGGTGCAGCTCCACGCGTACACACCCGAGCTGATGAAGGCGGCACAAAAGGCCGCTTTTGAGCTGTACGACGAAGAGGCCGCCAAGAATCCATCGTTTAAGAAGATCTACGTCCCGTGGCGCGCGTTCCGCGATGAAGTCGTGCTGTGGCATCGCGTCGCGGAAATGACTTACTCGAACTTTGCGTCGAATCATCCGCCGCCACCAATGAAATAGCGCAGCGGCACTCAGCGCGATTCTGTGAAAGGAGCCCGCAGTCTTGCGGGCTTTTTTCATGGAGTTGCCACACCGACCAGGCATGTTTGTCGCGACGCGCGCACCCTGCGGGTGACAGTAACCGTTAACCCCACGACGTCATTGCATCAACGCCTCTCCGCGTATAAATCCGAGCGCAGCGGATTAGCCGCAAACCGCTCCTTCCATCGCCGCGG
>JAYTVA010000131.1:0-45147 GCA_043744255.1 Burkholderiales bacterium
GCGGTTTCATGCCCGCTCGCCCTGATCGGCAACGCCTTGTATCCGATTCTTGTTCATCGGCTCGCAGTTTCGCTCCACGCTTCCTCCCCACAGTCAGTCACCCTTCCGCAGTTGCGCTTCACTTCGTTCGCTGTGGTCAGCTTACGGGAGGACTTGCACCTCCAAGAGTGCGCCCATGCTGGGCGCACATAAAAAACCGGCGTCTTTCGACGCCGGTTGTTCCTTCACGCTTCTGCCCTGCTTGGGTAACCTGCGAGCTACGGCTGCGAAGGTGCCGAGGTAAAGCTCTTGATGACAATGTTATCAACCGCTACGCCGCAGGCATGACCCGGCCTCACGTCAGCACAGGTGCCAAATCCATCCTGCGTGAATTCAAAGCGCAACTGCGCGGTGCTGCTGGCCATGCCGGGCAAGCGCATGCGGACATGCTTCCAGCCGTTCGAGTACCCCGACCATGCCGACATATCCTCGAAGTACGCGGCACTGCTACCGCGCGGGAAATGCTTTGGGTAATGGAACGCGTCGCCGGTGGTGAATTCATCCTGCATCGCTTCGACCAGTACCGAGCGAACTGTCCGCCCCGCCGTCAAGTCAGTGACGCGCAACAGAAAGCCATCGTAGCCAAGGATGTTGAAATTAGGATCGTCCTCGGTGTCGTAACAAATATCCATCTCCACGGTCACGTATTCGCTGTTGGCCGGAATCGTGAACGCGGGACTGAACAGCCGTTCAAACCGGGTCGGGTTGCCAGTGCCACCGACACCGTCGTTTGCGTTCTGATGGAAGGCCGCATTGGACGTGGCTCCGCAGAACGTGCTCGAGGTGGTCCACGGTACGGTGTTCGCGCCACCAGCATGTACGCGTGCCCAGCCGGCGGGAACCGATCCGGATGCAACGCCATTGAAATTCTCGGCAAGAATCGGCGTGGCAATGGGCGTACCCGTGAACAGGGTGTGGTGCAACATGACGTCGGCATGTTCGGCACTGCTAACGGCGAACACCAGTTCAATCGGCGTTCCTGCGACGAACGACGGCAGGGTGCGAATCACCAGACCTTTCTTGAGCTGGGATGTCTCACCCGCGTTGAGGGTCGGCAACGGGGCATGGTCGCTGTCCACGACTACCCCAGCGGTCGGCGTCGTCAGCGTGATCTGGGCACCGCGCACCTTATCCGCGTTCAGCACATTGGTCACGTAGTTGCGCAACGTCACCGATAGCTCCACCGTCTCGTTCGGATCGATAAAGCCGTTCTTGCCGCTGTCGATGAATGAAACGCCTTGCAGATCCAGCGTCGTTGCCTTGAATTTGTGTTCAGCGGCCGCCTTGCGCACGAATTCAACGTCCGGCACCGTCATGCTGGTGCTGGGCTGTCCGTCGGCGAATCCGAGCGGGGGGCGGGCGGTAACGGCGTACGCTGCGAACAACTCCCCACCCTGCGCGACGGCCTGAATGTAATCACCCAAATTTGGCTGCCCCGTATCGTTACCCCAGCCAGCATGGAATGGGCGGGCGGTGAGCGGTCGGGATTGCTTCCAACTTGTGCCGCCGTCATCCGAATACATGTAGCTGAGCTGCGTCAAGTCGCCGGTGGCGGCGATGCCCTGATCGTAGTGCATGACGTAGACCCGCCCGGAGTGTCTATCCACGCTGAGCCACGGCACCCACTGTGCACGGTCGGCACCGGGCCGACTGTTGAGACGCAGCGGCGCGCTGAACGTGAGGCCGCCATCCGTGCTTTTTTGAAAAACAATGTCGGCGCCATCGCCGCTATCGTTGTTCGCATAGGCAACATAAACGGCGCCCTTATTCGGCCCGCTGGAGGTATCGACGGCGAGCGTCGGAAAGGTGTTCACGCGGTCATTGCCGAGCACCTGATCCATCGTGAAGAACTCGGCGGATAGTTCCATCGGTGCCGACCACGTCGCCCCGTTGTCCGTGGAGCGCGCGAACGCAACACTGTTCCCGAAGCCAAAGAAACTCCCCGGAAACGGGAATCGCGCCCATGCAACATACGCATTCGACGAGCCATTGCCAGCGAACCGAGGCACCGATCCCTGACCATCTGCGTCGCCCGCAGCGACGATTTTGCGTGTTGACCAAGTCGGTGGTGTCGCCGTCAAAATGTTATCCGAGTAGGTGGTGGCAATCTCCACGCCCCCGAGTGCGAACGGCGTGAAATTTGACCAGCTCATCATCACGCGCCCTGTGTCCGGGTCAACGTCCATGAACTCCTTATCTGCGGCATCGCGCGGCGTGCCCGACAGTGTCAGACCACCGTTGGGATTGGTCGCGGCCGTGACTTCGAACGGGCCGCTCCAAGTGTGGCCGCAGTCGGTCGAGCGATGGATACCCATGGTCTGGACAGAGCGCGTGGCCGAAAACTTCTTCACCAAAATCGAGGCGTAGATGAAGTTACAACCGCCCAGATATTTGATCTCAGGATCACCAAAAACCTGCGGGAACCTGGTTGTACCAATCACGTCTACACCCGGCGACGGCAGCTGACCGCCATCAACAAATGTGCGCCCGCCGTCGTCGGAATACATGAATCCGGACACAGAAATAGGGTTGCGCGCGAACCCGCGCGTATCGTTGAACCCGATCACAATGTGTTGCCCAGTGGCGTCCACCGCAATCGACGTTTCCGCTTGACCGCCGGGTGCGACCACGATGCTATCGTCCTGCGGAATCGGCGCTGCGCTAGAGGCATCATCTTCGCATTCCGGCTCATTCAGGCACGCGCCGCGCGCCAGCGCGTCCGCGACCGAACCACCGGCGCGCAACACCGCCGCAACCCGCGCAGCGGTTTGTCCGGGCGACGACATTCGCCCCTTGCTACTGTTCGCATTAGCCTTGTCGTCCTTAGCAACGACCAGTCCAGGTGATCCCAACAAGGCAACGACAAATAGTGAACCAATCAACTTGCAGGCATTGCTGCCTACGATGAATTTACTCATTTGTTTCCCCTCAATAGTGTCGAAACGTTAATTGAAGAGAATGCGCGATGAGCCTACTGGCCTGATCTATTTTTTTCACGACCTCGGTACGTTATTGCCAGACAATGAGACTACTGCGCTTAGCTAAGCCGCGCAATAGTTCTTTGCAGTGCAAGGCATCCCTTGATTGAGGGATGCCCCGGTGTTTTTTCGTGTCCTGAATTGCGTGGATTCTGCTGCGTATGCTTTGTGCCCAGTGTGGTGAAAATGTACAAGTTACATGTCTACCTGCGCCGGCCAAACCATCAAACCCAAGGTTCGGCGGGCGTTTTCAGGTGACGCTGGCGGCAGGATGCGCTGTGCGCGCCGCCTAGTACGCAAGCGTGGTGCGGTGAAGCAACGCAAAGCACCAGATGGCATCGGCAATGACCTCACCAATATTGATAGCTTCACGACGGCAAGCCATTCGTGTTGTAACTGCTGCGCGTCGGCAACGCGATTGCGCGACCGTTCACTTGGGACCTATTCGCTGTCCAGAAAGGTCATCGTCGGCCTACCGAGAACCCCCATTTTTTCCATCGTTTCTCGCAGCGCGGCCGATTCAACGAACGCGGTTGCACGCGCCAGACTTCTTGCTTCAAACAATAGGACGATTTCGTTCTGATCGGTCGGGCGGCGCAACAAGTGCTTCTCAATGAGCCCCGCATGAACGCGCGCATCCATTTGTTCGTCGTACCCCCGTTTCCATTCGGCGAAATCGCGAACCTTATGCTGAACCAGCAGATATGAAGACATGTTGCTTTCCTCTTCGTGAGGACATCATTTCGTCGCGGCGCGTCGGTAGTACCCTCTCATCGCACAGGTCGGCGTTGACAAACCCGGATGTCATCGGCTTGCACCGCCGAGATCGAGGCAGCGCCATTCGCCGGGGCATTTGCAACTCCTTTACGCCGCCCTCGCGGTGGTCGGCTGCCAGCGTTGATTCAGGTTCGTCTTAGTTTCCAAACTATGCCTTCGCAAAAAAAGTGGCAAATCCGATTCCCATCGATCCCCTCTTCCGCAGCTAACGTCGGCAAGGAAAATTCCCTGCCGACCTTCCTTAAGTTCGACGTGAACGAATCGGTGTGCTCAGTGCACGACTTGCGCGCGTTCCTTTGGATCAATGACCCCGAGATTTTTGAGAATCTCGAACTTGCCATTCCGCACCTGGGCGATGTACATGTTCATGCGGACGTGATGCTCGCCCGGCACCATTTCGGCCGCGCCGCCTGGTCCCTGCGCGATCTTGGCATGGTCTAGCGCCTTGATGACATCGTCTTGCTGCAGCGAGCCCGCCTCTTTCACGGCTGCCTCCCAAAGCCGCAAGCCGCGATACATCCCCGTTGACGCACTTCCTGCCGTCAACTTGGCGCCGCCTGGGTAGAGCGTGTTGTACTGTTTAAGCAGTTCCTTACTGAAGGGGTCGCTGGTGGCCTGATAGTAATCAAGGCAACTGTAGATTCCTTCAACATGTGCGGCTGGAAAAAACTCCAAGAAATTTTCTTCGAAGTAGGTGCAGACCACGTGCCCGCCTCCCCGCCTGAATCCCGCGTCGTAGAGCTGCTCAAGAAATCGCCCCAGCCCGGGGGGAACGGTGGTGTTGAATACCACCTCGGCACCGCTCGCCATGATTTTGCCAATGGTCGCTTTATAGTCGGCGTGATCCATCGGGAAGTATTCCTCGCCGACGATGGAGCCGTGGTTGGCGGTGACCACTTCACGCAGCTTCTTGTTCATGGTGCGCGGCCAGATGTAGTCGGCCGAAGGACAGAAGAACTTCTTCGCACCGGTTTTCTGCATCAGCCAGGGAATCATGGATTCGACCTGCTGCGCCGGCACTGGACCGGTACAGAAGATCAGCGGGTCATGTTCTTGTCCTTCATATTGCTCTGGGTAGATATAGAGCTTCTTGCCATCAACGACTGCGGGCCCCTTGATCGCCTGCCGCGTCGAGCTGTAGATTCCACCTAGGATCACATCGACGTGATCTTGCTGGACGAGTTTTTTGGCTTTGGCTGCAGCCACACTATCCGTGGTCGCGCTGTCCTCGACAACCAAGTCTACGTGGCGACCCAGCAGGCCACCTTTCGCGTTGATGTCATCTATCACCATCCGAGAAACATTCGCATTGGCGACTCCCAAAAACGAAAGTGCTCCCGTCATATCAGTAATCACACCGACCTTGATGGGCCGATCCATTGATGCGGTTGATGTTGCCATGGCATTCTCTCCTTCAAAATATTTGCAAAGCTCCGCTACCGCGTTCCGCGCAGCCGACCGGTAGCAGAGCGCTTTCACTCACGTCTAATCGAGTTCTCCCGGATCCCCGAGTTGACCGTGCAATTGCTCGGCAAAAAATCGATCAGATTCCGTAGCGCGCCGCCGTATTCATGAATCCCCGCCAGCGCGTGACCATGCCGTTCTTCACAGTGAAGACATGAACCCATTCGCTCGAAAATCGCTTATGCGTATCTTTGGACGTACTTTCTTCCCAGCCGAGCACGGTGACATGATCGCCAGCTTCAATGAATTCACGCGGTTCAAACTTGTGAATATCATCGGCTTTGGCAAGGTCTGCAAAAAATTTGGCTACTTCAGTGTGGTTATGCCGGTGCCCGGCAAAAGCGAGACTTGCCGGGCCGACAAATTCCCAATCGGCGTTGGCTGCAACCACGTCCAGAATGGCCGGTACATCTCTTCGGCCGAAGGCTTCATAGGCTTGTTGTACGACGGCAAGCGGTGTTAATTTGCGCGCAACCTTCGCGGTCGCGGTAGATGAGGTGGTGTGGGTAGTACGCATCGTATTTACTCCTTGCGAAAATTCACGCGATTACGGCCATCGCTCGCGCTCTCATCACGTGATCTTGAGAGCTGTGGGATAGGCAACGCCGGAGTTGGCGAGCGTGATGCCTACCATGGCGACTACAGGTTGCCGCCGTGCGAGTCCCGGATTGGTTACGGTTTTGCCATCATGCGCAGAACCCAACCGTTGTCAACAGACCTCGCGACATTACTCTTGGCAGGCGAGCATCGCAATACTCCGTTCGGAGTACGTCGCGAACTTTATGCTGAAGCAGCCGATATGCAGTCATGTCGCTCTGCTCTTCATGCGGGCATCATTTCGTCGCAGTGCGTCGGTAGTCCCCTCTAATCGCGCGGATCAGCATGGACAAACCCGCATGTCATCGCCAGCAGCGCCGCCGAGATTCCGGCAGCGCTATGCCATCGAATTGGCGGTGACCACCCAGCGCAGTAGATATAGTGGAGTCGCTGGTCCCTGTCAGGTGTTTTTTTTCCGCTCAACCCATGCACGGTCGGTCGAGCCAACGACCGCGAGTGCGCGTGGCACTCGCGACCGTCGGCCCGGCTATGCCATTATTTGTTCCACTTGTACGGGAAGCCGGGCTGTGCACTACATTGCAGAATTGATGAAGCGCGTAGTCCATCCGGCGTATTCAGCAGCCGCACGATTTCGCAGCCCAGCGCACGCAATTCGCCCACTACCAAGGCGCGATTGGCATTGTCGTTATTGACAATCGTAGTGGTGTTTGAATTGGCATTATTGACGATGGCGGTGGTGCTCGCCGCAATGCTGGCGAGAAGCGTGTTCTTGTTGGTGTTGTCGTTGTTGATGATCGAGGTGGTGCTGGCATTGATGTTATTGTTGATCGACGTGGTGCTGTTGGTGACGTTGGTCATGATGTCGCCGCGTGCGGTGGTGAGGTCATCGTGAATGTGACCGAGGCGTTCAAAGCCACCCGATATCGTTGCGCCGGTGTCCACGCTTCCGCAAAAACTACGCGTCGAAAATATGCCGGCTGCGACAGCGTTGGCAATGGCGAGTGGAATGCACGCGGCAGAGCCGTTTTCGCCGAGGATGTCCTGAGTGCAGACGAACGTGGCGGCAGACAGGATCGCAGAGGTGACGTTGTACGCGATCAGCGCATCGTAAGTGCTCTGGTCATCGTGGGTGGTGCTGACGCAGGAACCAATGATCGACCCTGCACCGGGAAGCCCCGCGGACTTCAGAACCCCAAGCGAGCGCATTTGCCGTTGCGAGTTCTCATTGAGTCGCTGCATCGCCGACAGCGCTGGCGCGAGGTCGGGAATATCAGGCCTGGCAACGATCCGGGCGAGATCCTGATCTTGCACGTTCATCATCGCCACCCTCGCCCGCGCGACTTGATCCAGCCCGCGCATATTTCCTTCTTGCCGAAATACCTGTTCGAAATTGTCCATTAATACACTGAACGAACCACGAAACGACTGTACGGACTGCGGTGTCTGTGCCTGCGCAAACTGTGCAACGAACACCGTGCTGACGACCACCAAGAACTTGACCAAATTACGCGTACTGCGGATGAATTCACGCATGATTTTCTCCATTGGGTTGACCGCTGATTGCGTTTGCACTCGACGCGAGTCCCTGAAACTGTGCCTGCCGAGAATAGTCCTCGACTCGTCCGGTCGCAATACTCCGTTCGGAGTACATCGCGACTGGAGTGCGATGATGCAAAGGCGTTTCATCGGTTTAACTGCACGCGAGAAAAAATGCGCAATTAGGCCGAACTGTGGGACAGCGATGCGGCATTGAGCGCCACCACACTCATTCGATGACCCGATCTGCGCGCTTCAGGACTTCCGGCGGAATCGTCACGCCAAGTTCGCGTGCCACTTTGAGATTGACGACGAACTCTTGTCGGGTAATTTTCTCGAATGGTGTATCTGCTGGCTTCGCCCCTTTCAGAACCTTATCAACCACCAGCGGCATCTTCAAAACCGTGTCGGCAAAGGCCGTGCCGTAGGACATCAAGATCCCCGTGTTGGCTACGCCACCCCAAAATAGGGTGGGAATGCGGCGCGCATTTGCGAGGTCGATGATGCGTCCCTGCACCAGGAAAGACACGGGAACCTCCATGACTACTAGCACATCGGCATTTTCAGACACCATTGAATCAAACGCCCCAGCCAAGTCTGGCGTCGGGCCGCGCAGCTTGAGGGTTTGCGCCCGAATGTTCATCGTCGCTGCTGCGGCGATGTTGTCGCGCTCAATGGGTGCGAACCCACTAGCGTCAGCACCGGGAATATCCGCATCACTCAAGAACGCGACGCGAGCAAGCTTCGGAAACACCTCTTTGAGAATTGCCAACTGTCGCGCCGCTCGCAGCGGATCATGGCTAGTGATGCCGGTGACGTTTCCGCCGGGACGAGCGAGTGTCGCGGCCGCGCCGATGGCGACCGGGTCAGCGACCAACGCAGCCACGATGGGAATCGTCGTGGTGGCCTTGCGCGCGGCAGCCGTGGGCGGGCCACCGTAGGCCGCGATCACATCAACGTTCATCGCCACCAGTTCAGCGGCAAAGCCCGGCAGACGATCCAGCTTTCCCTCAGCGAAGCGGGGTTCGAAGATGACATTTGCACCCTCCACGTAACCCAAGCGTGCAAGTTCCTTCTTCAGCAGTTCGAAGTCGGGCCCAGGCACCCGGTTAAACAACGCGCCGACGCGATAGACTTTTGCGGCTTGCTGTGCTTCTGAGGTGCCACTAGTAACGGTGGCAACAGCCGCTAGCAGCGCTAGCAGGGCAAATCGCGTGAGATTCATGTTGAGGTTGCTCCTAGGTTTCGAGTGGTTGAAAGGGCTATGCGTTGCAGTGGGCGAGAGGCATTTGGTGCGGCCGAACGCTTCATAGGCTTGTTGTACGACGGCAAGCGGAGAGGTGGTTTGGGTAGTACGCATAGTGTTTCTCCCTGCGAAAATTCGCGCGATAACGACGATGATTCGCACTCTCATTGCGCGATCTTGAGAGCGGTGGGTGGGCAGAGCCGGATTTGGCGAGCCGGATGCTCTCTATCGGTGACCGGGCGAGGTCACCTCGATAGTCCCACGCTGGCTGAGTTCGTGTTTTTCGGTCTCATCAACCGCCTACTTCTTGCGCGGATCATCCTTTGGATCGACATAGGTGAAACCAGTTGGCCCCGTAGCGGTGGCTTGAAATACGACGGGCGCCTTACTCTTCAGGTAGTGCGGCACATTGGCCGGCTCCACGATCAGACTGCCGGGCGGATAGGCTTTAAGTTTCCGCTCATCGAACGCGTCGCCCAGCGCGTAATAGAGTGTTCCGGACAGCACCGTCAAGGTACGCTCGTCTGGATGACTGTGTGGCAGCACCTTGTATCCGGCTGGCACGCTGACGCGCGTGATGAACATTCCCTGACTCGGATCACCCGCAATCACGGCCACTCTTGCGCCCTTGGGTATCGGGGAATCCGGCATTTCGGCCAACTTGATCTCATTGGCCGTGATGGACTTGGCGTCGGCGCGCGCGGGCGGTGCAGCCAAGCTCGCGGCGATGGCGAAGGTTGAGATGATGGCGACATGTAGTTTGTTCATTTGCGTCTCCTTTGTTGTTATGGACATAAGGCTGCCGACCTCCTAACGTAACTGCCGCAACTGCCGTCCAGCCTCGTCGTTACTCCGCTACGTACATCCCCGCGTGCCGCCTCGCGACCGCACGCGCAGATGCACAACCCTTCACTTCCGTGTCTGCTTCTCGATAGCCACGTAATCAACGCGCGTTGATGTCCCCGGCCCTTTGAAGTTCAACACCACCGCACCCGCTCCTGAGGTGGAACCGCCGGAGATGTTGGAATAAAAGCCCTTCTTGCCGACGGTCATATCGAACAGGTTGAGAGCGTCGTTGCCCTTGTTGACGGTGGTGGGATCGCCACCATCGACAAACAGTGCGGCGTTGACCGTATCAAAGATGTTGACGTTGATCGTGTCATTGCCCTGCAAGGTAGAGATGCCAATTTTCTCGATTTGCACAGCGGGCATGCGCAGCGCCAAGGTCGTGCCCACTTGTACGAGGATGGTGGTGTCGACCACTACGCCGACGGTATCGCCGACCGCGCTGCCAATGGTCGTCACGGTGTCGTTACCGGCCAAGGGGTTGACGGTCAGTACGCCCGAGTTGGTGAAGGCAATGGTCTGCGCAACACCGGCCAGTGCGACGCTACCGGCATTCGCGCTCGCCGGCGTGTAGTTCAGCGCATCGTCCCCTGCGGTGAGGTTGAAGGTCAGCATGTTGCCATTGACATTCACATTCACGACCGGGACGCCGCTGATGCCGATCAAGCCGCTTCCTGAGGCGCTGGCGAAGCCTTGAATGGTGCGCGCGGCCAGATCAACGGTAACCGCACCACCGGCGACACCCACCGTAAGTCCGGGTAGCGTCAGCGAGAACTTGGCGATGGTCACCTTGAGCGCGGTCGTCGGTGGTCCGACATTGCCGGCTGAATCCTCGATGGTGGCGGTCATGTTGTAAACACCATCGGCGAGGGACTGCACCGTGACTTGCCACACGCCGGTGGTGGTCGCATTGAACTGCGCGACTTGGATGTTGGCACCAGCGGGCAGGCTCTGCGCAAAGATACGCACAAAACCAGGCTCGTTCACCTGAATGCCAAACGACGGCGTGCTGAAAGTGGTGATGTTGTCGTCGTTGATGCCACCGGCATCTGCCGAGTCCAGCAGATCGAGTTGCCCGAGCGCAGCGGCACCCGGCGCGGTGGTGTCGAGGGTGACCACGAGCGCACCTGATTCACCACCCTGCCCGACCGCATGCAGGATGCCGCCAATGGCGATGTTGTCGGAGTTGTCGACAATCACCACGCGCGCAGTAATGAAATTGAGCCCTTCCGATAATGGCGACGTAAACGTGAACATGAAGATACCCGGCTGTCCCGCGACCGGTGTCGCGCGGCCAACCACAACGCCGTTGCGATAGATTTGCACCTTGTATCCGGGCGCGTCATCGCTCAGCGCGGCTGCCCCGGTATCGGGCGAAAAACTCAGCGCGGCAAGTGGATTGAGATCAACGGCGAGCAAAATGGTCGGCATCGTTTTGTTGGTGACGTTATCGGTGCTGCTCGAGCCGCTATCCGAGCCGGGTGCCAGCACCAGCGCAAATGGCACTGACGCAGGTGTGTTGACGATGGTCAAATCGTAGGTGTTGATTGGCGGCACCTGACCGGGCTCGGCAAACACGCGCACGAAATATGACTCGCCTGCCACTGCCGGGATGTAGATCGATTCCGTATTGTTGGTATCGAGTCCAGCAGTCGAGGTGGCAATCACGTTATTGAATTTATCGCGCACCTGAATATCAAGATCGGCGAAGCGGCTGTTGTAGTCGATGCTAAAAAACAATTCACCACTGCTCAGTGCAGTGACCTTGAACCAGTCTTCGTCAGTGTCGGAATGAATGGTCAGGTTTTCTCGGAGGTAAGTGCCATTGGCCCCGAGCACGGAGGCAACACCGGGATCCCATGAATCATTTGGCTCCATTGGGTCGGGGAAGGCGGCGAGAATGTTGAACGCATCGAAATAGGTCGTCTGGCCACCCGCACCCGCAGCCGGGGGATTGGGCGGTGTTTGGTTGCCGGTCCAGATGACGTAGCCGGCACCGTTGGCAGCGGCGACACCGTTGTATTCGCCGATGCGCAGCGTGTTGGGGCCGCCATCGGTTGTGCCGCAACCCACGGGCCCGAACCGGCATGCGGCGTTCAGATCCGGATCAAACGGCAAATCGCTGATGCGAAAATCGTTGCTGAAACTCAGTCCGCCATCGCGGCTCACGGTCGCGTATTGATCGAGCAGCAGACTGCCCGCGCCGTTGGTCAACCCCCGGCGTGTATCCCACCAAGTGATGACCAGATTGCCAAGCTGATCGCTGGCACCGGTTGGGTATACCTGGAGCGTGCCGGCGGGCGCGTGACTCGCAGTGCTAAGCGCCCACGTTTGCCCGTAATCGGTAGAGCGTGCGAACCGTACTTCGCCAGCATCGCCGGTCGTGAAGTTGTCGTTGGGATCATCGTTGGCCACCACATAGACATTTCCGGGCCGAATCGGATCGGGAATGACAAAGCCCTGATTTGCCCCCTGCATCCAGAAATTGGCATTCGCAATCGCGGTTGACGCACTGCGTACATTGCACGACACAGCCGATGCAAATGAGGTCTTCTGAAAACCTGTACCAGCCTGGAACTGCGCGCCACCGTTGGAGTCTCGCAGGACAAACATCCGCGCCGTGGCAGCACCGCAGGTATCACCGTGATAAGTGGCGTACAAGTCGCCGTTCGGTGCGACCGCGACGTGCGTTGGCCAGACAAAGCCTTCGCCGCCTGCGTCCAGTTGTTGCGGCGCGGACCAGTTCGCACCGCTATTGGTTGAGCGCGAGAACATCACCTGCGACGGGGACTCCAGCCGTGACCAAATCAAGTACAAATTGTCACGGAATGGACTGTCCAAATTTGCGTCCGCAACGATCCATTCTTTGTCGTCGTTGTTCAACGCACCCCCTGTTGCCTCGATGGGAAGGCCAACCAGCGCGCCCGTTGTTGGATTGACTTGTTGCACAAACGAAGATATGTCAACGCGGGTAGGGGTAGCATCGTTGCCGCACAACAAATAAGCCATGAATAGCCTTCCCTGTGAATCAAATGTAACTGAGGCGTCTCCACAGAAGCCCCACGTCGCGATGGTGCCGTACACCGGTGGGTTCTGCGGCATGTTGGCAGTGGTCGGAAAGGTTCGACCGAAGTCGGTGGAGATCGCAACCGTGAGGCCGCGCGCCACCGCCACCACATTCGGACTGCGCGGATTGACTGCGGCACTGGTCGGCTCATTGCCACCCAAGCCGGTTTGTACGTCTTGTGCCGCGAGTGCCGCGCGGGGGAGTAATGCGATTGCGCATATCAGCATGGCCAGTGCCGTAAAGATGCAGCCGGTGATTCGTTTCATGGGAAGCCTCCGTCACGAATGCAGTGGATAGGAATTGAGAGCGCCCTTTATGGTTCGTTACGATGTGCTGCGCCGTTGTGAGCGGACGGGATCAACGGTGTGGCACCGCGAACAGTGAACCGGGCTACATCAGCAGCCCGGTACATTGGTAGATCAATAATTGTTTGGCAAGGATGGAATCGCGCTCAGATATTCATACACGGCGAGCAGATCAGAATCGATCATGCGTCCGTAAACCGGCCACGGCATCACTTGCAAAATGTGGCTCGGATTATCCGGGTCGCGACCAGTGCGCATCAACGACAAAAATTCATCGCGGGTGAGGCCGGCCGGTCGGCCGTTTTGATCCGGCGTGATATTTTTTGACTTCAACGCGGGACCAAATGGCGCGCCGCCCGCGAGGTATTTGGCCGCATTGATGACCAGTGGCTGGCCTTGGTGCGGGTCACCGCCCGGCGCAAACGACGGGAACGTGTGGCAATCGTTGCACCCGCCTTGCGCGTTGACGATGTAGCTGCCCAACCAAACTTTTGCGTGAGACTTGCCACGCAGATCCAGCTTGACCGGCGCAATCGCACGACCCACCTTGATGCGACTACCACCAGCGTCCCCGTCGTCGTCATCGGCGTAGGCCACCGATGCACAACTGAGCGCGACAGAAACAGCGAGTACTGAAAATGCCGATTTGCAGGATGCATTTGCAAAGAGTTTCATGACTAAGCCTCCATCAGAAATTGGATCAAAGGAGCCAGCATCAATTGATCGCTGGCCACCAAGATATCCACTCCAAGCCGTCTCCGCTTCCGGATCGTAGGACATCGCGTGGTGTGCCGTCCGCAACTCGTGACCGCGCGTTCGGGTCGCACCAACGAAGCGACAGGCTAGTCCCTGCGGTTCACGCGCGCAATACTCCGTTCGGAGTACTGGCGGCCCAAATCACCCTTTGGGCATCCCTCAATTAGGGGATGAGGGCGCTGAGTTGGGTCCGATTCGCCGTGTGCGTTTTGACGTACATGCGTCGCAACTGGGTTTTGATCGTCAGCTCACTCTTGCCGAGAATCTGCCCTATTTCCCAATTGGTCTTGCCGAGGCGTAACAACTCCAACACCTGCCGCTCGGCGGGAGAAACCAGGATGTGCACTTGCGACATTTGCTGCACATGTTCACTGGTTTCCAAATCACTGATGCGTTGCCACGCATCGCCCAGAAAATTCGTGCAGGCACTGTGGATCAACCCCTTGAACTGCTCCGGCATGTTGGCAAGGTTGAGCAGCAGCACGAAGGTCATGCGGCCACTTTGAATATCGACCCCGCCATCGACAATGCCGTTCTCGATACCGTGTTTGAGCAAACTGCATACCCATTGGGCGTCTTGCTCCGCACAGTATTGTTGTGGCTCGATCATTTGCGGTTCGTGCGTTTCAAGCCATTTCGCCAACGGCGGGCAGCATAGTGCACCCGAGGGCAATCTGAGGTCAGCCGTGAAACTCGCCGGCACATCCACGCAGAGTACGCGATCAACCGCGTAGCCGCCGTAGTGAACGTGACCAAAACCAAGCACAGTCGATTGATGTTCCATTAACCCTCTGAGCGGCCCGCGCACCCACTCAATCAGCGCCTGCTCGGTGCTAATGGTCGCTGCGGTTTTTGTTGACGCGCGCGTCCAGCTCAGCAGAATTTCATCATGCAATGCATCCAGCATGGGCAGCATTCGCGACACGGCGGTACGAAGAACCAGATTCTCTCGCATTGTTTTTCCCCTTCACGTGATAGGTGGTACGTGATGGTGCAGCGTTCATCTCTGTATTGAACAGACGCCAGCGCGAGCCGTTAGCCCTTAACTTTGCATAAAGGCCGGGGCGCTTTACTGGTCGGCGCAAAACCCCGCCGTTTTTTAATATAACGGAAAATGAATTTGTGCGTGTCGAAATGTGTCGCTAATGAAACACAGCCGACGGTTTTCAATTTGATGCCTGGCGGCTACTTGTCGCGCACCACCACCAGACGATCATTGGCCGACTCCGCACCCCACACCTCGCCTGCCCGACCCAACATCTGCCGCACCGATGCGCTTTTTTGATCGCTCACAAAGCTCGTCCATTTTTCGCTGTCGGGATCAAAGCGCATGATCGCGTTGCTGGTCCATTCGGTCGTCCACACTTTGTCTTTGTCATCGACGTACACCGAATAGGTGTGCGCGCCATCGACGGGTGGGCGAAACATTTTCCACGCTAGTGTTTTCGGGTTGTACACCGACAAGTTGCCGGAATTCCATTCGCTGACCCAGATATTTCCCTTCGAGTCCGGCCACACACGGCGCGCACCTTGTAGCTTGGTCGGCGGTTCAATCACGGTTGCCTGACCGCTGGCGCGATCAATTTTGGCGATGTGATTTCCGCCCAGCGATGCGTAGTACACCTCGCCCGATGGCGTGGTGGCGATGCCGTAAGGCCCGCGCCCGCCGGGGGCTTTCCACACTTTTACCTCGCTGGTTTTCGGATCAACGCTGCCGTAAAAGCCACTTTGTCCAGTGTACCAAAGCACGCCACTGCCATCGAAGGTTGCGGTGTTGAGATTGGTGTATGGCGTGCCAGCGGGCAGCGGAAAAACTTTTACCTGCCGCGTTTTTGCGTCCACGCGCACGATGGCGTTTTGCCCACTATCGGTGATCCACGCCGCACCGTCGTGGCCGACAATGACACCGTGCGGCGACGAGCCTTTGCCGAGTGCGACCAACTCGGTCTTGCCGGTCTTGGGGTCGAGAATGCCGAGGTGGCCGCTACGCTGCGCGGTCCACCACACGTTGCCATCAGGCGCAGCGGCGACATCGTGCGCGTGTCCACCGGGTGGGATGGGGTAGTAGCGAACTTCCGCAGCGGTGGCGCTTGCGACCATCGCGAGCGCGACAAGTAGAAAAAAACGTTTCATCGCTGTCTCCTGTTTGAACGGGAGACATGATTACATCACTAAGGCAGATTAAGCGCCACTCGTCGTCCACTCGCGGGAACACCACACGTGAAGGTCAGCGGCTGACTGGCGCTGGCGAGTTGTTTGAGTGCGGTCTCGGTCAACGTCTCGCCGGATTTCATGAGCCACGCGCCATCGCCTTGCATCATGCCGCTACGCACGGCACCGTCAATGCTCGCGCGCACCACCAGATCGCATTCGCGACGCGGCGAAATCGCGGCGCGCTGCTTCAGTAAGTTGAGTTGATTATCCGCATCGGTACTCGCACCGGGTCGCCATGTGACTTGCTGCCCGACGATGGGCGCCAGATCGGTGTCCATCGCCAACACGAACGCGCTGACCTGCGCGCGCGTGGTTGCAGCCGGTGCCGGAAAATTGAATACGCCATCACCAAAAAAAGTATTGAGCGTATCGACACTGCCGTCGTGCCCTACGCCGAAGCCGCGAATCTGCGCGCCAGTATTGCCCGCTGCGCCAATGCCAAACATGCCGAGCTTTTGGTACACGTTTCGCAACTGCGGCACTTTGAAATTTTCGCTGATGCGCAAGCCCTCAAAGCTCATCAGCCCGGCCGTACCAAAGCGCAGTGCTGCCGGGTTGAGCGTGTGGCAGTGATTGCAACTGCCGAGTAGCGTGATGGAATTAGTGTTGAGATAAATATCGCGCCCCGCTGCTTCGTCCGCGCTCAAGGCGTTACTGAGTGCGCGAATCGGGTTCGGCGGAGTGGCGAGTGCCATCGAGAAATCAGTCAGCGATTGCATCTGCGCAGGTGCGAGCGGCGTTTCGCGCCCCAACAAATCCACGAACGCACCATTAAATTCCTTGAACGACGCCTCCTCAATACTCTCCAATCCACCGCGCACGATTTGTTTGGCGGTGCCCGTGCGATCACCACGCCAATGCAACGGCCCGTTGCCTGCCATGCCGCGCAGGGTTTGGGTCGTCATCGGGCCTTTCATCGGATGGAATTTCAACGTGGTCTTGATGTTGTTGGCGACGTATGGATTCGGGTTGTCTTTAGTCACGTCGTCTGGATTACCAAGATCCCACGCGAGATGATCCATGTCGCCGAACACATGGCAACTCGCGCACGAGCTGGTGCCGTTCGCCGAAGTCAGATTCGCGTCGTACAACAATGGCCGACCAGCCACCACATTGGCACTCTCAGGCGTGAATAAGGCGACCCCGCTAATCACCGACTTCGCAACGGTATCGACCACCGACACGCGATGCGCGATCCGTGAATACACATACAGCCGCGAGCCAGACAGATTGAGCGCCAAGCCCGAGGGGCCGGCAGGGACACTGATGTGATCGGCGGCGTTGGGTGCGAACCGAGTTGACGCGACGTTTGCAGACGACAACGCGGCCACCTTCGCCGAACCATACGCAGCGGTGTACAAGGTGCTGCCGTCACCATTGAACAAGATCGCGGTCGGTTGCGCGAGACTCTTGGCTTTTTCGCCAGCGGCCATCGACTTCCCTTGCGGCAATGCGAAGTCAACGTGCGAATTGAGATGCACCGCGTCCACCTTGCCACTGGCCGGATCGACAACACTGATGCGGTTTTCGGCGATGCGACCACGCACGGACGTGGCCGCCAGCCCCGGCCCTTCGAAGCGGATGTGATTGACCGAATTCGTGTTGCTTACATACAGATTGCCACTGACCGGATGCACCGCCATATTAAATAGTGTCGTGCCGACACCGCTGATTTGCGTCGCCACTTTCGGTGTGGCCGCGTTGGCGTCAATCGCGAACACATCAAAATCCGGCAACGAAAATTTCACCTTCGCTGTCCAGTCGGTGCCCGTGTCATCACGCCAAGCGCCGCCATCAAAACGTACGATCAATCCGGTCGCCGGTGCCACCACGTTATCGGCGCTACGATTCGGCAACGGTTTGCCGGTGGGCACCACGTCACGGTTCAAGGTCGTGGTGCGATTGCCGGACATGAATGGTGCGGCGTAAACGGTCGCGCCATCGCGGCTCACGGCGAGCGCGCGCGGCGTATCGGCAAACAGTGTGAGGATGGTCAGCGGATGACCGTTGCTGCTGTCATCCAAACTCGCGGCGTCAAACACCCAAACATCGGCGCGCCCTGCACCAGCAGTGGTTAAGTTGGCAAACGAAAGACCGGGACGATTCTGCCCACGAAATGCGGCGGTGATGAACGCACGATCACGCGCAGTGCCAGCAAACACGATGTCGCGCGGCTCATCACCCACCTGCAATGTGCGCAGCACGCGCGGCGTGCCATCAAGGCGCACCACACTCACCGAGTCAGAAAGATGGTTCACCACCCAGACTTCATTGGCATTGCGCTCAGCGACCGCGACTGGCTCCAAGCCCACCGCCACACTACTCGCGAGTTTGATCGTGTCGCCCTGCACCGCATAAATCTCCAAACAATTCGCCGGCGCATTGGTCACATACAGACGCTGGCCATCGGCCGACAACGCGATCGGTCGCACCGGGCCACTTTCAAACACGGCGACCGATGCAGGCGCTTGATCGGCCGTCACGGAATCGGTGCCAGTGCCGCATTGGAAGACAGGCTTTTGCAGCGTGGTGCCAAGTGAGGCTTCGATGGCCGCTTGAGTCGGCGTGGTCGCCACCGTTGGAGTCGGCGGTGGCGGCGGAATAATCGCCGTCGCACCGCTTGATCCCGTATCGCTACCCCCGCCGCCACAACTCGCGAGCGCAATTGACAGGATGATTGAACTGGTTACGACAATAATTTTTTTCATTTTTTGTGTGGTGCGCCTGAGAGAAACCCAGTATTGTGCCAGAGGGGGATCGTGTCAAACAGCGCGTGGATGCTTGGGTTTCAGGCAATAAGCTAGTTACCGCACCCCCACCACCACCCCACCCGCCGTCTGCGTTTTTTTCTTGGCGACGTTGCCGTCGATCCACACCAGCATATCGCGCCAGATATTTTTCATTTCGCCTTCGGAAGGCAGATCGAGCGCGTGCGGCAGTTCGATGGTGACGACGGGCACGCCTTGGTGCACGCCGCCGTAGTTGCCGAGTGAGCCGGGGTAGGTGCCGACGGGGGTGAGAATGAGGCGCCCAAGTTTCTGCGGCGGCTCTACCGGACCATCGAAATCAAGTACACCGAACGGCGCGTGAATGGAAATGATGACGTCGGGTTTGAAGCGTTTGATTTCGTTGTGTAGCCAATGAGATTCGGGTTCTGAAATCGCGGTCTTGCCGGGGAAGCGGCGTGGGTCGCTGCTGGTTTTGACGGCCCAGTATTTTGGTGCCTCCTGATCCCAATTCGGCGTCGGGAAGTTGCGATTCAAATCGACGCCGTTGGCGTTTACGCGCTTGGCCGGCTTCGCGAGCAGCCCATCTGGATTTAGTAGCGGCACGATTTGCCATTGATAGGGCTTGGCTTCGGTTTGGTCGATCCATTCGAGCCAGCGAAACACGATGGCGGAGGCGGTGAGTTCGTCGCCGTGAATGCCACCGATGACGAGTACGCGAGCCGGTGGAGCCGAGGTTGTCGGGGTGCCAGTTGTCGCCCAGCGGGCGGCGATTTCGCGCGCCATGATCGGCAAACCCTGCACCGATTTGGCACCACTGGGCGACAGCCCAGCCGCCATACACGGCTTTAATTTGATTTTTGGTAGTGCACGCGTGACCGGATCGCACCAGCGATGCATCTCTTCTCGCGATGCGTTGGGCACGAGCGCGGGCACTGCTGGCGCTTTTATCGGCGGCGCTTTCATGGTCGAGGGCGGGCTCACCGCGGTGGCCGTACTGGCGTCAGGATAGGCAAACAGCAGGGTGGCGACCATCACCACCAGCAGCGCACAGCAGCTCGCGATGACTTTGGGAGACAGCTGAAATTTTTCGGCGACGCGATGCAACATCAAGAGCCTTTAGGAATGTTGGAGTCCACGCAAAATTGTGCGGGCAAGGTATTTTCCTACAGGTTGACAGCGAATTGGGTGCTGCGTGAAAAATCCTTCGTGCTTCGTGTCGCACTACGTATGTGGCTGGGCACAGCATTTTTACGCGCGAGCCGCGTACAAGCGTAGGATTGCGCATACTAAAATACCTCAAACGCCAATAGGCACGGGGCTTTCCAAGCATCACCCACAGCAGAACTGCGCTAGTGATCACTGTTCGCGCGGGCGACTTTCAACACCACGCCCGCTGCGTCGGCGGGTCGCTCGCACCACCTCCCAAGTCCGGAACACGGCACCTACGACGAGCGCGACCCGCGAGGTTGAAGCGACGTATCGATTGCCTCGCGTAGTGGTATCAGGACTAGTGGCGTGATGCGCTTTATCACCAGCGGATGGCGCTGCGTCTATCCGGAATATGTTCCAAACGACCGCGCCTCGATCCGTAAACTACGTCGGCAGGTTCGCCGCCGTTTTTACAAATCGCTCGGTACCCTTGGCATCATGGCGCCACCCGAGATGATGCCGTACGCAATCCACATCGCCACCATCGCATACAAAACACGCGGTGCCCAAGCGGCAAGCTGTTCATAAAAACTGTTGATCGCCTCGGTCTCAACACGCGCGTGACGCATCAACATTTCCGGCAAGGTGCCGCTGGCTTCACCCGTTTTGACGAACTGAATCACGTGATCGTCTTTGAGGTAATTCACACCGCCCAACGCATCAGCTAGCGGCGCGCCACTCTCGATCCGCAGACGAATTTTGGCGAGCTCGCGGCGTATGTCGCCATCTTCCACCGTATCGAGTGCTGCGGGCAGCGCATCGAGCATAGAGACGCCTGCTTCTAGCATCAGCGCAAGGCTCTCAAAAAAATCACGCAGATTGCGCCGTACAAAAATCGGACCGTAGATCGGCACGCTTTGGTAAAACGCCTTACTGCTTGATTGCGATTCGCTGCTGGTGAAAAAACGAAATGCAAAAAATGCTGCAACGATCAGCAACACCGGCTTCGCCACTTGCCACAAGTAGCCCGCGATACCGAGTGAACCACCGACCAGCGCCGGGATTGGTTGAATCAACAGCGCTGCAACAAACATAAACGCAGGCAAGGCCATGCGCGATTTCATTGTCGACAATTGCAGCGCACGATCGGTGTAGTAGTCCGCGAGCCGCCGATACATATTTGCCGGGCTGCCTGCATTAGTCGCCGCGCGAATCAGACGCGCTTCGAGTTTGGTGAAGACGCCACTTTTCTCCCCAGCAAGCGCTAACTCGCCACCGCGTTTCATGAGCTGGCGCATGGTGTCGAGCCGCTGTTGCGCGGGCGGTGGTAAGCCAATGACAGCGAACGCGCGATCCACCGGCAAGCCAGCGAGTTCCATTTGTGCGAGTTGCGCGAACAAGTCGGCGCGGAGGCGGTACGAGAGGGGTTTTTGCGTGGACATACGGCCTGACTCAACCGCGCTTCGGCACAATCAAAATTTTCCCATCCCGCTCGCCCGCGTGTGCAGCCGCCACTGCGGCCTTGATCTCACTGACATCAAACGTTGCGTGCACCTTGGCGTGCAACTTGCCCGTAGCAATCAGTGTGGTGAGTTCGCCGTACAGCGCGGCTTGTTGCACGCGGGTTGAGGAGCGAAACCATTTCGCGAGCCAGAAGCCTTTGAGCGTGACATCGTTGAACACGAAATAACGCGGCGATACCTGACACGGTTCGCGGCTCATCATGCCGTAGTTGATGAGGGTCGCACCTTCGTTCAAACAGCTCGCGAGTCGATCAGTCGCGGCACCGCCAACAGCATCAATGCCCAATTGAATTGCAGCGCCGCCCGTCGCTCCCTTCACTCGCTTCGCCAACGACCCCAGCGCAGGATCATCGACCAACACCACATCCGCACCGAGCGCTTTCACACCTGCGACGGCTGATTCACGTCGCACTAGATTCACCGTCTTGAAGCCGCGAATTTTTGCGAGTTGAATGAGGTAGCTACCGACACCCGAGTTGGCGACGTTTTGGATCACCCAATCGCCGGGCTTGAGAGCAACGAATTCGCTGAGCATTAACGCAGCGGTGGGTGGATTCACGGTCAGCATCGCAAGCTGTTGCGGGTCGGCCTGATTCGGCAGCGGGATCAATTTCGCGGCATCGACGATGACGTGCGTACTCCAGGTGCCGCAGCCGACCGGGAGCAGTACCGTTTGCCCGACTGCCGGCGCGGTCACACCATCGGCAAGAGCGGCCACTCGCCCAACGCCTTCATTGCCACCGACGGCGGGCAGCGGCGGCAACATGCCGTATTCGCCGGTGAGTGTCAGTACATCGGAGGGATTAATCGGTGCCGCCAAAACGTCGACCAGCGCTTGTCCCGCCGCGAGTGACGGCATCGGCAACGACACCGCGCGAATCACTTCTTGCGGTACCGGGCCGCGGGTTTCGTACTGCGCTTTTACGATAGTGCCGGGGATGCTCATGATGACCTCCTGTTTGGACGAGGCAACTATACCTGCGCTATCATCGCGCAACTTAGATGAACGTAGCTTCGCGGAGACCAACATGAAACGAATTTTGCTTGCGGCGATTCTTCCTTGTGCATTGGCGGCTTGCGTGGTGCCGAATGCGCCTGGCAGTCACCCAGATCGCGTGATCGTTGCCGAACTTGCGCCATCCGGCACGCTGCGCGCCGCAATCAATTTCGGCAACCCGATTCTCGCCAACAAGGCTGAGAGTGGCGATCCACGCGGGGTTTCAGTCGATCTTGCGCGTGAACTCGGCAAGCGATTGAATGTGCCAGTGCAACTAATCACGTACACCTCGGCAGGAAAAGTGGTCGAGGGTCTCAAGAAAAACGAATGGGACATTGGCTTCTACGCAATTGATCCAGTGCGCGCGGAAGACACGGCATTTTCGGCGGAGTACGTGGTAATCGAAGGTGCATATTTGGTGCCGCAAGCATCGCCGATCAAAACAAACGCCGAGGTAGATCGCGCCGGAGTCCGCGTGGTGGTCGGCAAGGGTAGTGCTTACGACCTATTCCTCACGCGCGAAATCAAAAACGCGAAACTCGAACGCGCGCCAACGTCACCAACTGTGACCGACATGATGGTCGCGCAAAAATTTGAAGTGGCAGCGGGCGTGAAACAACAGCTCGAAGCCGATGCCAAACGACTACCCGGCCTGCGCGTTCTCGATGGTCGCTTCATGGTCATCAATCAAGCGATGGCGATGCCAAAGGGGCGTGCGGACGGTGCGCGTTACCTCGCTGCCTTCGTGGAAGAGATGAAAGCATCAGGGATGGTCGCGGAGGCGTTGAGGCGGCATGGCATTCAGGGAGCGGCAGTGGGGGCGCTGGTGAGGTGATCGCGCCAATGAATATAGCGCGCGGCTCATCCCCAAACTCAAAAAAAAACGCCTAGCCTGCCGAGGCAATGCGACGTCTCCTAATCGCTATTCCATTTCCAGACCAATATTGGTGAAACGCTCGCTAGCGACGGTTGATTTCGTTTTGGAAGGTCGAAGTTATAGTCTGAAAACCCTCATCCCCCGCCTTCTCCCCTTGGAGGAGGAGCCTTCGGTACTCCGAATCAGGCAATGGCGAAAGTTTCAACGGTGACCAACCGCTGCGAAAGCCCGTCTCCCAAGGAACGGGCAACAACTGAAAATGGAAGAGAGCGTTATTCATGAAGACTGAGCTGGTTCAATCGCTCCCCACCAACTTTGAGGCCCACGCACAGCAGACCGAAACAGGCATCGAGTTTTAGCTCGCCCGTGATATTCAACATCTGCTGGGCTACAGCAAATGGGACAATTTCCTAAACGTTGTCTCCAAAGCCAAGACGGCTTGCGATGTCTCTGGCCATGCGATCGCAGACCATTTTGTCGACGTCGGCAAAATGGTCGACTTAGGTTCTGGCAGCCAGCGGGAGGTAGACGATCTCCTGCTCACCCACTACGCCTGTTATCTGATCGCACAAAACGGTGACTCAAAAAAACAAGAAATCGCCTTTGCTCAGACCTATTTTGCAATTCAAACCCGCAAAGCCGAGCTAATTGAGCAGCGCCTGCTAGATGCAGAGCGCGTTTTAGCACGCAAAAAACTGACAGAAACTGAAAAAGGTCTGTCCGAAGTTATTTTTGAACAAACGGGCAACAACCAAGACTTTGCCCTCATTCGCAGCAAGGGCGACCAAGCCCTGTTTGGCAAAAGCACTCAAGCCATGAAAGCCCAATGGCAAGTGCCCGACACCCGACCGCTCGCTGACTTTGCGCCCACCACCATCTTGAAGGCCAAGGACTTTGCCACTGAAATCACCATCTTCAACGCCCGGCAGAACCGAATGGGCGCCGAATCAGCAATTTCGAACGAGCACATTACCAACAATAAAGCGGTCAGGGACACTCTGCTCAGCCGGGGTATTCGCCCCTGATTGCATCCTAATTGATTAGCTGGACTGTTCTTTGCCAGTGACCTGGGGCAGCGTATTTTTCAGCTACCGTTTTCATGGAAGTCAATGGGTGTCGATGTACGCCAGCGCTCCCGCACGCTGACGATCAATTACCGCACGTGGCACCAGATTCGCGCTCATGCCGACCGATTATTAGGGCCCGATGTGGCCGACGTAGATGGCAACGTGGAAACCCGCAAGGGCACGGTGTCGGCGTTGATGTCGGTGTTCAGCGGACAGCCGCCATTAGCTCAAACTTTTGCTCGCGAAGCTTCAGAAATTGCCGCTATTGGTAACTGGTTGAAGGCGTGTTGCGCTAAGGGCGGCGGGCTTGGACTGTTGCGTGCTCGCTGACAAGGCGCGCCCTGAAGAGGCCAAAGTGTCGATCTGCACGATGCATTTGGCCAAGGGTCTAGAGTTTCGTGTGGTGGTCGTCATGGCTTGCGACGATGAAGTGGTGCCGTTGCAAAGCCGCATTCAAAAAATCGCCGACAAGGCCGGCCTGCAAGAGGTTTACAACACTGAGCGGCACCTGCTTTATGTGGCTTGCACGCGTGCGCGGGATCGACTGCTGGTCACCGCGACCGAGCCGGCGTCTGAGTTTTTGGATGATTTGGGGGATCTGGTGAGAGACTGACCAAGTTGCAAAAACGTCAGCGGTATTACGCGGACGAAAAATGGTCAGGGCGCACGCCACCCTCGCGTAACATACCGCCACCATGAAAATCTCCGTCCTCGACCAATCCCCCGCCTCACTCGGCAAAAGCCAACACCTCGCGATCCGCGAATCTATCGCGCTTGCGCAACACTGCGACGCGCTCGGGTATCACCGCTACTGGGTGTCTGAACATCACAACAGCGATAGCATAGTCGGTACCGCGCCGGAGGTGTTGATGGCGGCGATTGCCGCGACCACGCCGCGCATTCGCATCGGCAGCGCGGGCGTGATGTTGCCGCATTACTCGGCGTTGAAGGTGGCCGAGCAGTTTCGGGTGTTGGAAGGCATTGCGCCGGGACGCATTGATCTCGGCGTCGGTCGTGCGCCGGGCTCGGACCGTGCGACGGCGATGGCGTTGAATCCCCATCAAAATGCGGTCGAAGATTTTCCGCAACAAATTTTGGATTTGTACGCGTGGGTGTCCGGGCAACCGTTGGCAGCGGGTCATGCGTATCGTGGTATCCAGGCACATCCGTTGGGGCCGACCACGCCGCAAATGTGGGTGCTGGGCTCATCGGATTACGGCGCGCAGCTCGCGGCTTATCTCGGTCTGCCCTATGCCTTCGCGTATTTTTTCACGGATGGGCGCGGCGCCGAGCAGGCGCTCGATCTATATCGAAGCCTCTATCGTCCGAATGAATTAAATCCACAGGCGCAGGCAACGATTTGCGTGTGGGCGCTGGCCGCAGATACTGAAGCTGAAGCAAGGCAGTTATTGAAAACTCGCGAGCATTGGCGCGTCGGTTTCGAGAAGGGCTTGCGCACGCCGCTGGTCTCGCCCGCTGAAGCGGACGAGGCGTATGCGGGCTATGGCGCGGCCGAGCGGGCAACGATTGATGCGGTGCGTGCGAAGGCAATCGTGGGCACGTCTGAACAAGTGGCGACGAGGCTGAACGAACTCGCCGCTAAATTTCAGCTCGATGAAATCGTGATTAACACATGGACGCATGATCCGATTGCGCGGCAGTATTCGTATGCGTTGATTGCGGCAGCGTTTGCAATGCGGTGATTTTTTTGTGCGGGATCAATCCGTTTTTGATGCTTGACTGAGCGCGATTGCAAACTTGATTTGGCAGCGATTGGCTCGTAGAGGTGCAGTGTAAATGATTGGAAGTGCCCGTGGATAAAGGACTTTCAGCCACATCTAGATTGCGTCAAGCAAATCAGCATCGCGATCTAAGACTATTTGCTCGCGCCTCTGCACGCCTAGCCGAAGCCACGCGTCAACAGGGGAATCATGATCGCAGCGCCCATACCGATCACGAACATCACCACCGATAACAAAGCGATGACGCCAGCAAGCCGCCAGAATTTTCGTTGGCTCTGGAGCGCGAGCTCCATCGCTTCCGCCGACCCGTCACGAAGAAGCCGCGAAATCGAACTACTGTATTTGACAAGGTAGTAACCCAGCGCGCCGTGGACCAGCGCAATCACCAAGTAAAGAGCGCCCGTCAGTACGCCGGCGCCCGCAGGAAGACCCGTCTTGCCGCTGGTCACCATACTGCCTGCGACGACCATCGCGACGACCGCGAACGCGGTGAACGCAGCAGCAATGAACATCAGAATACCCACCAGCAATCCCTGGCCTTTGGTTTTGCGCAGCGCTTCCAGCATCGGCGGGGTAATGCCACTGCCGCCTTGATGATCGAGAATGGCATTCAGTGGTGCGTATTCGTTGGGCATAGCAGGTCTCCTGTTGTAGTGGAAATTCGGTGTCGCAAACTGGTTTATAGCTTCATCAACTCACGAACATATTTCGCCGCAATGGTGCCAAACGAAAACATGGTGTCGCGCATTTCTTTCAAGTTGCCCGCGCCGTGCTTCGCTTCAAAATCGCGGCGCAGACCAATCATTTCAGCCGTACCAAGGTAATAGGTCGAGAGCTGCGTGGCGGTCATGAGTGCGCGCCGCCATTTGGCCACCCCTATTTGCCCGCCGCCTCATGCTCTTCCTGAAATCCCTTGTTCATCATCAGCGCCATCGCTTCGGGTTCGCTAGTGCTCCCGGCGTGAATTTTCTGGTCGATGATCGCGTTGATGATGACGCGCAAATGCATTTTGAGTTGCTGCATTTTTACCAGCGCACCGCCATAGCCCGCTTCCACCATCATTTGCTCCGCGTACACCGCCCACCCTTCGGCAAACGTACCGCTACCGATGATGCGCCGCTCCAGCGTCCGCACCACGCCGCGATTTGCAATCACGCCCTGCACATAATGCCCCGGCATCGCTTCATGCACCGTTAACTCTTTGAGCATCGAACGATTGTCTTCGCGGTAGTACGATTCCACTTGCTGCGGCGTCCAGCTCGCGGGTGCTGGCGAGATAGCGTAAAACGTCTCGCCATTTTTTTCTAATGCACCCAGCGCATCGCAGTACGCCATCGTCACGCCGCGCTGAAACTCCGGCATGACAATAATTTTTACCGGGTCACTCGGCAGCGTGAGCAGATTTTTCGCGCGGATAAACGCAGTCGCCTCGGCCAGATCCTGCTCCGCGAATTTGACCACGGTGCTGTTATTCGGCGCGGAGTCGCTGAGGCGCTGCAGCACGGCGCGTATCACCGCTTTACGATCAGTCGGCACTTTGTCGGTAAACATCTGTCGATACAGTGGCAGCGCGGTTTCAACCATCGCCGCCTGGGTCGCAAGTAAATCGGGTTCCGCAAGCCGCAGCAAGTCTGCGGGCGCGATGTCGGATTCCAGCGCGTACGCAATCGCTTGGCGTAGTTCGCGACACCCATGCGCGGGTCGCGTGTGGAGCGCGGCAGCAAATCATCTTTCAACCATTTGCCGTGAGCCTCAAGTGCCGTAATCGCGCGTGCGCGCGTCACCGCGAGTTTCGACTGCATCGCCGGTGCCGATTGCAGATGGAAATCGAGTGCATTTTTTAGCAGCGAAACCGCGTCTTCGTTTTGCTGAATGGCGGTCTCGGTAAAAATGCGTGGCGGAATTTTTAGGTTCGCTTTGGCAGCCGCCAGTCTGCCGGGAACCGCGCCCAGCCTCGCGTTCACGGCATTGAGCCTAGCTGCAAGCGGCGCAAAATCACGCGCCAGCAACAAATAAATTCCGTTCGCCGGGTTGTACAGCAGCGGATCCCACTCGAAGTCCTTGATGGTTTCAAGCGTCAACAAATTGTTTTCCAAATCCGCGCGCAGGATGCGGTAATCAACGTGCTGCGGTGGTGACAGTTGCGCGACTGGAAACCCATCAAGTGCCTTCAGCGTTTCGCGGAACAGCTTCACGTCAGCGGCAAAACCCTTTACCGAAAGATCGTTGCCGCGACGGTCGAAGCGATGGTCGCCAAGTTGCGTGGCAGCTTCAGGATGCGATGCAAGGTAACGCTCGACGTATCGCGCGGCGAATTTTTCGAATTGTTGGTCGGCGTTCGGGGCGGCAGCCGCGAACGCCGAGATAGACAAACTGACGGCAAGCAAGCCAGTGCGAATGACAAGGTGGGTGACACGTAACATGGCGACGATCTTCGGCGAGAAGAGAGGCCGCATGATCGGTCGCAAAACTGCCGCGTCCACCTGCGCTCATGCTGCGTCTCGCGGTGCGTGGCGGTGAACGTGTTACAGCACCACGCCAGTGTCTGCCTCAACCACCTTTACTCCCCACACCTCGCCCAGCAGCGGCAACAGCGCCCGTATCACCGGGTCATCCTCGCGATTGCGCAGGTAGATGAACCAGAGCGTGGAGGGCAGGCGGATGTCTTTCCAGACGCAGACTTCACCCGCGGCAACTTTTTCCATCGCCAAGTCCTCGCGCATGAGTGCGATACCAACACCGGACACGACGAGCGAGCTGACCACTGCTTCCTGATCGGCTTCGATAACTTTGCTGGGCTTAACGCCGTGTTTACTAAGGATGGCGTGCGCGAGTTTGTGGTGAGTGCTGATGGCGGGCGGGATGATCCATTGCATATCAGCGATTTCGCGCCAGTCGGCACTTTTAATCTGCGAACACCAGTCAGCGGGGCCGACAATCCGGTAGACCACTTCGCGCAGCGCCAGACCGGCAACATCGTCGTGGTGCAGTTCGCCGTAGTAGAAACTCGCGTCAAGTTCGCCTGCGGCCACGCTTTCGAGCGCAGCGCCGGTGACCTCCTGTTGCAATTCAAGTTCCAGCAACGGAAACCGCGATAACGCCTCGCTCATGAATTGGCCGAGGCGGATAAATTCGGGGTCGCTCAAGGTGCCGATGCGCGCCTTGCCGGCGACAGCCCCCTTGAGAAATTTTGCATCGCGCAGCAACGCCGCTGCCGCGGCCAACACATAGCCAGCATCGATCAACACTTTTTTGCCCGCTGCTGTCGGCACCATGCCATTCGGCGTGCGCTCAAACAAGGCGAGATCGAGCTCGTCTTCGAGCGCCTTGAGTTGCGCGCTCAATGCGGGCTGGCTGATGTGCAGTTTTTCGGCCGCGCGCGTGAGTTGCCCGGCTTCGGCAATCGCAACCAGCCCGCGTAGTTGATACAGCTCCATGGTGAAACCTTCTCCGCAAAGATATGACAACTTTTCACAATTGCTGCAAAGCAACAATTCTACATAGCAATATAACTATATTTGATGACGTCAATCCAAACATACGATTAGATTTCATTGTACGACGACCTTATCGTGTATTTGTGCAACGCAACAAACAGTCCGCACAAATGAATTGGAGTCTGACCGTGAATACCTACCCCGCCGACCTGAAATTGACCGACGACCTAGAACGTGACCTGATGCAACACGAGATCAACGCCCGCAGCTCGCACCGCCTGCCCGACGTGTCGCCACAGTGGATCGAAGCTGCGATCACGGTCGCGATGATTGCCATCGCGCTGGCGTCGGCTTACCTGATTTTGCGCTTGGCTTAATGCGAGGCGTCCTGAGGGCTTAACGGAATTGATGCTCAATGTTTTACCGCAGTACCAGGAAGCGCGCTACCCGTGCGTGACCTGTTTTCTTCCACACGATGGAGGTTTCAAATGAACAGCAATCATCTTAGCCGCAACTCAACATCCGACCTTATTCGCGCTGCACGTTTGGAACACAGCGCCGCACTGGGAGAATTGATCGCCGACGGCATCGTTGCAACATGGAATGGCAGCAAGCGCGCCGCGCATTGGCTCACGCAACTGGTACATCGCGAGCCGCACGGTAGGCACCCGCTGCCGCTGCCAAGCCCGTTCCTGCCGCGCACGAATTCGGTGTCACGCTAACTGACACCGCCACGTCTCCTCCTCCGCGCCTCATTGCGCGGATTCAGCTCGCGGCTCACGCCGCGAGTTTTTTTCTTCGTTACCATCTGCTGCCCACCTTTGGTGGTGCGGCGGGCAACGACCGAACAGGAGAATACAAATGACTCATTCGATATATCGACTCGACCGCTCACACCTCGCGGCGATCCACGCGCACTTCGATGCGCTCGGCGACGACGAGACCCGCCTGCGTTTTGGCAGCTTTCGCGACACCCTTTTGCGCCATGCGTATGTTGATAGCATCCCGTTCGAACGCGATAGCGTGTTTGGTGTGTACGCCAATGACCTCACCCTCGTCGGCATCGCCCATCTGGCCTGTCTCGACGGTACTTCTGAACTGGGTTTGAGTGTGCTTGGCGCGTATCAGGGACGCGGCATCGCCACCGCCCTATTCAATCGCGCGATCGTGCGGGCGCGCAACCTCAATATCCGCAAACTCACCATGCATTGTCTCCCACACAACAGCGCGATGATGCACATTGCTCACACGGCGGGTATGAAGGTGGTGACCGCAGATGGCGGTACCAATGCGTATCTCGAATTACCGCCGGGCAATTTGTTCACGTTTGAACAGGACGCCACCGAGCAAGGCTTGGCGGCGTTCGATTGGGTGGTCAAGGCGAGTCTCGAGTCGCAACGGCAATTCATGGAATTGATTCGTTGACCGTTCGTTGACCATTCGTTGAACTCTTGTCTGCCACCGCGCGCCCCCTAATCACGGGATAGACAGCACGCACAGGGAAGCGTAAGTTGGACAGATCGATGTTCAGCGAGGGTTTGCCATGCCCGATACGGTATCCGGTTCGCCCAAAAAATTGCTCGATCCTATCGCCATCATCGCCATTCACGGCGTGGGGAATCAGGAGCAGCACGAGACCGCGCGCGCCATCGCCGCGCTTATGCAGCGCGACCACACTAATAGCGCAGCCCGCGTCTCGTACTCCAGTTTTGAGGAGCGCGACATGGTGCTGCCCGTGGTACCGATCAAAGATGAGCTGGGTCTTGATCAGCCTGCGGTATCGCCGCCGACCTGGTCGATCCCTACTTCCGAGTTTCTCAAAACCGGGCAAATGCGCATACCACGCGCTGACGAGGGCGAGCCAACGGTTGATGTCGCGTTTACCCGCGCGTGCGTGAACGTGTACGACGCGCGGCAGCACTCGCAAAGTTACCAGACGCTGGCGCTGGAAGGCACACGGCATGAGACCGGCAAGCCCGATCAGCCGGTGCACATTTTTGAAATGTATTGGGGCGATCTTTCCCGCATGGGCAATGCGTGGATCGCCGTGTTGGGCGAGTTGTATCAATTGCTGCTGCATGCCGGCAGCATCGCGCGCATTACGGCGGAACTGCAGGCTGCAACTGCCGCAGCGAATGGCGTCAAACATCCACTGCTTGGATTGCTAAAGGCATTTCGCTGGGTGGTTGCGGGCGCAGTCTGGCTCTTGACGGTGCCACTGGTCGCTGCCAACGTGGTACTGCTCGCGGTCGCTATGACGGTGTTGCCAATGGCAGCAACACGTTTTGGCGAAAGTCGATTTGCGCCCGCCGCCGGATTCGTGCTCGCGGCGTTACTCGCCTACGTCGTGTTCTTCACGCTACGCATCTACAACGCACGCCGACCGGGCGTGCTGGCATGGGCGATGTGCATGATGGTGATCGCGGCGATGGCGGCGGTAGGCAGTATTTTTTTTGACAGCGACTACCGAACAACGGTGCTGCGTAGCGTCGAAATTGTCTTCACGCTGATGTGGCCGATGACCGTCCTTCTCGTCAAGCTATTGGTATTGGCGATCATCTTCGCGATCTGGAGTATCGCATTCAAGCATCAAGCGGGCGCACGCGCCGCCGCCATTCCGCAAGGGGTTCTGACTGCCACCGTCTCGTTGATCGTACCGCTGGCGCTATCCTGCGCGGTGACGCTGATGTTGTGGGCAGGTGCGTCAGTTGCGTTCAAGTCGGCGCTACAAGGAATCGCGTACACATCGTTGCTGCCCGATCTGTTATACCAATTGCCCGAAGCCCTGCAGCCGAATCGCTGGCCTTCCACGCGCTTCGACAATACGCAGCGCGGATTCGTTGATTTCCTGCTCGCGCACGGCGGCAGCGAAGCCCTCAACTGGTTGATCGCAGGCTTAGGCTTGGCATTGGCCGCACTCGTCATTGGCACGGCGCTGTCGATCCGGCATGAATTACTGCCCCTGCGGCCAGACAAAGCGAAATTGGGGTGGCGCATGGCGCTCAGCGGTCGTTGGTTAAACGCAGGGCTGACGTGGATACCGCTGATTGGCCTGGTGTGTTTGATACTGCTTGGCGGGTTGGCGATGTGGCTCCCGCTGTCGGGATTTTGTCATGACCGCTACGCGCCCTTCTGGTGCAGCAATGATCTGGCACGCAATGCGGGGCTGGTCGTCACCACCTCGTCCGCTGGCTTGTTGGCGGTCGCGGGCGCGTACGGCAGGAGTCTTGCCGCGTTGCGACCCGGCATTGATCTCGCACTCGATGTCGATAACTGGCTGCGCGAACGTCCGCGCTTTTCCAATCCGCGCGCACAAATTCTCAGCCGTTATCTGGCGCTGTTCAAACATTTGCACGCGCACGGATATCGCGAAATCGTGATCGTGGCACATAGCCAAGGTACGGTCATCACCGCCGATTTTTTGCGGCTGCTAAAACACTTTCACTGGCACGATGGATTGAAGATTCGCTTGTTCACCGTCGGCAGCCCGTTGCGGCAACTCTATGCGGAGCGCTTTCCCGATCTCTATGGCTGGGTGACCGAGCAAGGTGGGCCCGAGCCCGACAAATTGTATGGCGTACAGCTCTGGCTCAATGGCTATCGCACGGGTGATTACGTTGGCCGCGCGCTGTGGGAAGACCTAATTGCGAAGCCGAATTTTCGCTACGGGCCAGAGCCCCGCGCACTGATCGCATCAACCATGATCGCACGTGGCAATCACGCCGAATTCAGCCTCGGCGCAGGGGCGCATACACACTACTTCGATTACACCGCACCGATGGTCGCGAGCGCAATTGATGGCTTGGTCGCGACCCGTTGGGATGGCGGCGGGACACTGCTTTCGCTGACGGAACGATTGAAGAAACTGTCGGTCTAATGTCACGTTGCGGCGCGGTTTGGGACGGTGTTGACGCGCTGCTACTGCACCCATTTCAATTCGCGTGCCGTGGCCGCGCCGACGCGGCATTGCGTTAGTTCATCGGGAATCTCTGCGCGCGCATCGCTCACGGGGATGCGGCCTGCCATGAGTTCCGCGAATTCCTGCGGCAGACGCGGACTCTTTTCCGGCTCGGCAAATCCAGCAGGGAACAACGGTAGCGTTGTCTGCAAATCGTACTTGTCGGTGGCCCCCAAGGTGTGCAGCATCTCGTGCGCGAGCACCACGTTGTTGCTCCCAGTTTGACGCGCTGCGGCGAATACATTCGCCACCCCTAGCATGCCCTTTTCCAGACCCAGCGAGTGCGCCAATTGGGGCGTGCGCGCCGGGTCGTGATAAAGCGCGAACAAACGAATGTTTGGCTTGGTGCCTGCGAACTGATCATGCCGCCACGCCCAATAACGTAGCTTCAAACTCCACGCCATCACCGAAACGACATTGCCGCCAAACGGTGGCGCCGGCGGCATCGCCTCTACCTCCGGTGCCAGCCACACCTGCACGGGCGCATTGCTAGCAACACCGTAGCGTTGCGCTTCATCACGCATCATGATGGCGATGGGCTG
Source organism: Burkholderiales bacterium (assembly GCA_043744255.1). GTDB lineage: Bacteria > Pseudomonadota > Gammaproteobacteria > Burkholderiales > Usitatibacteraceae > UKL13-2. The sequence continues at coordinate 33,808 of JAYTVA010000131.1, forward strand.
AAAGGCTTCCTGACGCAAACCCGCAAGGTAGGTCCGCGTGGCGTCGGACTGGTCGGCGTTGATCGGATAGATCACGACATCAAGCGTGCGATCCCACGTCAACGCGCGGTATTTGGTCATCCACGTTGCACCCGCAACGGTGACGAGGACAGCAAGCAGGATGGTGACGCGGAGTGCTTTGAACATGGGGCGAATGGCGCGCGGCAGCGGATGAATTATTGCAACTGCGCAAACTGGGCTTCGAGGGTCTCGATCTGCGCAAAACCATTCGCAATCAAATGTAGCTCGTTGCCGCGCGCGGCACACAGCGCCGGGAAGCCACGAACGCCAACTGATTGCGCGAGCGCAAAATCATTGCGCGTTACGTCACGCATCTTTTGCGATTCCAATGCGACCAGAAACGCTACGCGATCCATACCTTGCTGCGCCGCAATATCGGCCAACACGTTCGTCTGCGTGACATCGCGAGCATCGCGATAAAACGCTGCTTGCACAGCGTGCATCAGGCCCAGCACATCACCATGCTCCATCTCGCGTGCAGTGACCACGGTGCGACAAGCGGGCTCGGTGTCATAGATGAAGCCCGGCTTCATCAGCACGGCGTCGTTGAACGGTTGCGCACTGGCGGCTTCAACGTGATGCCAGTGGCCACGAATATCAGCGCGCTGTTTATCGCCCAGCGGCTCAGTGGTAAATGGCCGCAAGCCGCCCATGACGAGAGCCACGGGCAGCGCCGCATGATTGGCGGCAAACGTTGACATGGCAGGGCCAAAGCCGTAGCACCATGAGCACATGGGGTCAGCAAAGTAGATGAGTTTGTCGAAGTTTGTGTGCATGCTTAGGCGCCCACAGTTTCGCGCAACAAGCGGCGAGACTCGCCCAAATCCGAAAATAGTCCTGCCATAATTTGTAAGCCCTCGCGCGCAATCGAGGCCAGCATGTGTTCATTCGGTGCATGTTGCGAACACGCGGAGTACGAATGCGGAATCCAGACCGTGGGCAGACCGAGCGTCTCCGAAAAAACTTCATTGGGAAGTGAGCCGCCGAGGTTGGGCAGAATCGCTGGTTTCTTGCCGGTGGTGCGGGTAATGCTGTCCACCGCGAAGCGTACCCACGGCGAATCTGGATCGAGCCGCGTTGCGTTCATCGCCTCCTCACGCGCGGGCGTGACGGTGATAAGCGTAAAACCTTCGCGTTGCAAATGGCGTTGTAGCGCGGGCACGATATCCTTGGGATCGACGCCGACCACGAAGCGCAACTGGCAACGCGCCCACGCCTTTGGTGCAATCGCGTTGACCGGGTTTTCGGGATTGCCGGTTTTCATGGCGAGCACGGCAAAACTCGACCACGCAAACACACGCTCAGCAGGCGACAAATTTGGCTCGCCCCACCACGCGTCAATATCCGGCGCATCGTCGCCGCCAGCAGGGTCGCAGTCTTGCAGCGCCTCACGCACTGATGATGGAATTTCTTTCGGGCACCATTCAGCGATGCGAATTGCACCACGCACATCAGTGATTGAGGCAATCGCATGCGCGAGCATGATGCCAGGGTCAGCGAGCAGCCCGCCCCAATTACCGGAATGATGCGCGCCCTGCCGCAAATCGAGTCCCAGATCAAAACTCATGGTGCCGCGCGAACCAAGAAAAATGGTTGGGCGATGTGGCGACAAACGCGGGCCATCAGAGGCGATAAAGACATCCGCTTGCAATTGCGCTTTGTGTGCCGCGCAAAAAGCGTTGAGCCCCGGCGAGCCCACTTCTTCACCCGTCTCGAACAAGAGCTTGATGTTGAAACCGAGCTTGCCCTTGGTGTCGATGACCGATTTCAGCGCGCCAATGTTGATGGTGTGCTGCCCCTTGTTGTCAGCGGTGCCACGTCCGTAAATTCGGTCTTGCTCAACCGTGACTTGCCACGGGTTCAGACCTTCGCGCCATTGTGATTCGAGCCCGCGAATGACGTCGCCATGGCCGTAGGAAAGTACCGTCGGCAATGTCGCGTCTTCGATACGCGTGGCGATCAAAAACGGGCCGCCTTTCGGATTATCGAAAATTTCGCACGCGAAGCCGAGGGATTGCAATGACGGCGTCAGCTCGCTGGCGAGATACGCGTTGAGTGCGGCCGCGCGATCTGGGTTTTGGCTCTCGGTGGGGATGGCGACGCGACGGCTAAGATCGCGGATGAAGCTGCCGGAATCGAAATATTTTTCAGCGGCGTGGATGGATGATTGGCGGGGCATTTTCTATTCCAAGGCGGTTTGGAGTGCGCGGTTTGATGCACGATTCTGGCTTCATCATACGATGTTTGCGGCTGCCTTGGCCGACACGCGTTCGCTTCAATTCAACGCGACCGCTTCGCCAACCAACTTCGCATCCGCTCGTAAACCACGTCGCTACTCAGCAGCGCAAAATGATCCACACCATAACAAACGTACTGCCGCGACGCGGGAATCTTCAGAGTCAGCGCGGCATCTTTGTGCACACCCAACGCGCTATTCACCGGCACTAAACCATCACTTGATCGCCGTTTTCCCGGCTTGATTTGCTTGGTCGCCGCGATGGCAAAACACTTCACACCCGTCGGCAGCGCTACCATCGTTGCCGCGTCGCCATCGCTGATCTTGCCGTGCCGCAAATCTTTGATCCCGGCACTACGAGTATAACCAAGACGCCCGAACGGCGCGGTGTATGGGCTGATGTCGAGTAACACATCCAGCCAATTTCCGGCGCGCTCGAGCGGCGCACCGTGGTGCGGCGACCCAAGAAAAATCATCGCCTTCAAGTGCGGCAACCACGAATGCTGTGATTGCTGCGCGTAGTGACAGGCACTGCGCGCCACCAAGCCACCCATGCTGTGACCGACGATGACCAATTCGCTGAAGGGTCGCGCTCGCAATAGTTCCTCCAACCGGTCCGCGAATTCGCGGCCATTGGTGGCGATGTGACGACCACTGTTGTAGTACAAATAAATCGGCGTATGGCCGAGGTCGCCCGCCAATGCAGCACCGTGATCGTGTCCGTCACGCTGCCATTGCAGATCATTCATGCATAGGCCGTGTACAAGTACGAGGAGTTTGTCGGTCGAGGACAGAGGATCCTTCGCCAGCGGCGCGCCACGCTGACGAAATTGCATCGGAATCGCAAGTGGATTGTTAGTGGCATCAAGATAATCACCGAGCACGCCGTTGAGTGCCGCTAACACCGCGTCGCGCTGGGGGATGGGGCGCGCGCTGTTTATCAGCGGTGCCAGTTGCCCCAACGCAGCATCAATTCCCACGCCAATCGCACGCGTCACACCACGCACGCTGCGATAGACGAAGCCAGTGACACCGCCGGTCTTTCCCGCTGCAGAATCGCCAACGAGTGGCGAGACGCGCGCGATGTTGAGATGCATGGATTCAACGATGTCGGTCACACCCGTCACTGCGTCGATGAGCAAGCGGCTGGCACCACGAATGTCGCTGGTAGTTTTGATCTCTGGAAGGTCCGGTGGGCGACGCGTGGTCTTGCGAATCATTTGGACATCTCGCATTTAGGTGGGCGCGGGTGCATCTTCGCGAACTCAAAGCCGGTGCCAATACCGACCTACTGCGTCGCGACAATCCAAGAGAACGTTGGCGACATCCAGCGCATCGAGTGAGTGCCCGCAGCAGGATCCGCCAAAAAATCAGCTTTCGCTATGCCCGCGCCAACGCCGGGTTTTTCTTGAAGTAGCCGCGAACACCATCGGCAATCGCCTCGGCGAGTTTTTCCTGATATTGCGCGTTGCGCAGCTTGCGCTCTTCTTCGTGGTTCGAGATGAACGCGGTCTCAATCAAAATGGAGGGGATGTCCGGCGCTTTCAACACCGCGAAACCCGCCTGCTCAACATGCGATTTATGCAAGCGATTGATGCCGCCCATTTCGGCGAGTACCAGCTTGCCGACTTTCAAACTGTCGTTAATCTGCGCGGTCTGCGAAAGGTCTAACAGCGTGCGCGCAAGATGCGTATCGCGCGAATTTAGGTTCACGCCACCGATTAAGTCAGCGCTGTTTTCTTTGTTGGCGAGCCATCGTGCCGCCGTTGACGTGGCACCGCGCTCAGAAAGCGCGAACACACTAGAGCCATTCGCTTGCGATTGCACGAACGCATCGGCATGAATGCTGACGAACAGATCGGCTTTGAGACGGCGTGCGCGCTGTACGCGCATATCGAGCGGCACAAAATAATCAGCATCACGGGTGAGTGCGACGCGGTAACGCGAATCGTCGTCGAGCGTGTCTTTGAGTTTGCGCGCGATGGTGAGCACTACATCTTTTTCGCGCGTGCCGCGAGGGCCGATGGCACCAGGGTCTTCGCCGCCGTGACCGGGATCGAGGACAACCATATAAGGGCGCGGTTTCTTCGACGTGTGCACAGCGGGGGCAGCGGGGGAAGCGGGCCTCACGGGCGCTTTTTCAGGCGCAGCAGGCAGCTCCGGTGGCACGGGAGCCGCACCATTTTCTTTGCCGGCGAGCGCCACCTCTTCGTTGAGCAACGCCATCAACGGATCGACCGGAATCAGTGGATAAATGTCGAGCATCAAACGATGGCCGAATTCACCGGCGGGTGCCACTGCAAACACTTGCGGTTTCACTTCGACTTTGAGATCGAGTACGACGCGAATCACGTTGGGGCGATTGACGCCGACGCGCACGGACTGAATAAATGGATCGTCGCTGCCGACCTTCGTGGCGAGGTCTTTCAACGACGGCCCCAGGTCGACATTTTCGATGTCGATGACGAGGCGCTCGGGATTCTTAACAAAAAATTGCTGGTACTTGAGTAACGCCGCTGATTCAAACGTGACGCGTGTGTATTCCTTGGCCGGCCACACGCGCGTCGATTTAACGACCGTGGCGGCATAGGCAGGAGTGGCGAGCAGTGGCGAAAAAATCAGCGGCAACGATAGAAAGCCGCGACGCGAAAGTGCGGTGTTGGCATGCGCAACTTCGACGCGATGAATCGCGTTGTCTATGCGCGATGTATCTGCGTCTGAATCTGCCTCTGCATCAGCGTCTGACCGCGTGGCGAATGCGGTTTCAATTTCGCTTGCCGCGTGTTTTGTGGCGTCACAATCAGCGTCAGTTCCAAGTCCGCAGAGGGCAGTAGTCCCTCGGCCTTTTCCGGCCACTCCACGAGGCAAATGTTGGCCGCGCTGAACAAGTCGCGAAATCCGGCTTCGTGCCATTCTTGTGGGTCGCGAAAGCGATAAAAATCAAAGTGATACAAGTTTAACGTAGAAATTACATAAAGTTCAACCAAGGCGTAGGTTGGGCTTTTTACCCGGCCCTCCCAACCAAGTGCACGCAGTAGCCCGCGCGTGAGCGTGGTCTTGCCGGCACCGAGGTCCCCGGCGAGATAAATCACATCACCCGGCGCGAGCTTGGCGGCGAGCGATGCGCCCAGCACCATGGTCGCGGCCTCGTCGGGCAAATCAATCATCAGACTTTCAGCAACGCTCATCCGCTACACTCAAGTTATGCAAACCGAAAAACTCACCGCCGATTTTGCCGCACTCGCGCGCGACCTGAAATCGTGGGGACGTGAATTGGGTTTTGATGAAATCGGCATTAGCGATACCAATCTCACGTTAGAAGAAAACTATCTCGCGCAGTGGTTGCAAAAAGGTCACCACGGCGAGATGGATTATATGGCGCGGCATGGTGTGACCCGCGCGCGGCCTGCGGAACTGGTACCAAGCACGCTGCGAGTCATTTCGGTACGGATGAATTATGTGGCACCAGATGCGAAGGAAAGCTGGAGCGTACTCGAGGATGCTGACGCCGCGTTCATTTCGCGCTACACGCTGGGTCGCGATTATCACAAGGTGATGCGCGGCAAATTGCAAAAACTCGCGGATCGTATTCACGCATCTATCGGCGCATTTTCGTATCGCGTGTTCACGGATTCTGCCCCCGTCATGGAAGTGGCACTCGCGCGCAAAGCCGGGCTCGGCTGGCGGGGCAAGCACACGCTCTTGCTGTCGCGCGAGGCGGGCTCGATGTTTTTCTTGGGCGAAATTTATACCGACTTACCGTTACCAATTGATAGCGAGACCACCGAGCACTGCGGCACTTGCACCAAGTGCATCGACATCTGCCCCACACAAGCCATCATCGCACCGTACCAACTCGATGCGCGCCGCTGCATTTCGTATCTCACGATCGAGCACAAGGGCGAAATTCCGATTGAGTTTCGCCGCGCGATGGGGAACCGCATTTACGGCTGTGATGATTGTCAGCTGGTGTGCCCGTGGAATAAATACGCCAAGCTCACTAGCGAAATTGATTTCCATATTCGCCATCAACTTGATGATGTGACGTTACTCGATTTATTCGCATGGTCTGAGGACAACTTCATGGAACGCCTTGCTGGGAGCGCGATTCGGCGGATTGGCTATCCGCAATGGCTACGCAATCTCGCGGTGGCGCTCGGCAATTCACTGGCGAAAGTGCAACAAGATGTAACCGTGAAAACCACGATTCGTCAGGCGCTGGCGGCAAAGCGACCAACGGTCAGCGCGATGGTGCAACGCCATATCGATTGGGCCTTGGCGCAGTAAAGTGTTTTTGAACTTGCCCGCTGACGGCGGGTCTACCTCACGTAAACTCGATCCAAACCCCTCAACCTCAGGAGACTCACATGCAGAAAATTTCAACACTCATCGCAACACTCGCACTTGCCGCTGTTGGTACCGTCGCCTTTGCCGGCGAGGGCCACGGTGACAAGCCGCACGGCCAAGGTATGCACAAGATGATGGATTGCAGCAAGATGGAAAACGCCGAGCGCAAAGCCGGCTGCGAAGCGCGGCAGAAGGCAATGGAAACGTGCAAAGCCAAGGAAGGCGATGAGCGCAAGCAATGTATGAAGGATGCGATGCCCAAGCGCGATGGTCATCATGGCGCGAAGAATCACGAGGAGAAGCACGCGCCGAAGTGATGGTGTTTTTTTGGATGAAAAAAAGCGGACTGGTGTCCGCTTTTTTTTGCGTCTAGCGTTGGCAAAAACTGTTGTGCGCTACCGCCTTAAATCCCCCTCAATCCCCCTTTTTCAAAGGGGGAAGTAGCGTGCACGGATCTCGGCTACGGTTGAGGGACGCATGCGGCATCGTTTTCTTGACACACGACCCTCAGCAAATACTAGGCACCCAACCGTCAACCGACGACCCAAACATCACCCCCGCATCTTCAGCATCAACAGATTCAGGCGTTTCACGAATCCTGCTGGATCTTCTAGCTGCCCGCCTTCGGCCAGCATTGACTGCTCAAACAACAAGTGGCTCCAGTCACTGAATTCGTCTTCGGCCACGCTGCCTTTGAGTTTTTCAACCATCGGATGCGTGGGATTAATTTCGAGAATCGGTTTTGAGTTGGGCACTTTTTGCCCGGCCGCTTTCAGCATGCGCTCTAGGTTTCCGGAGAGTTCATGCTCATCGACCACCAAACACGCTGGCGAGTCAGTGAGGCGATGGGTGACGCGAACTTCTTTGACGCGCTCACCAAGACTTGCTTTGATTTTCTCAATGAGCGGCTTCAAGTCTTCGGCAATTTTTTCGGTTTCTTTTTTCTCCGCCTCATCTGCGAGCGCACCAAGGTCGAGATCACCCTTGGCGACCGACACGAGTTTCTTGCCTTCGAATTCGGTGAATTGACCGAGCCACCATTCGTCAACCGACTCCGTTAGCAATAGAACTTCGATACCTTTTTTCTTGAACACTTCCAGATGCGGGCTGTTCTTTGCCGCTGTGAAATTCTCACCGGTAGCGAAATAAATTTTTTCCTGACCGTGCTTCATACGCGCGACGTAATCGGCGAACGAGACATCCTGCACGTCGCTATCGTTGTGCGTGGACGCGAAGCGTGCGAGTTTGGCGATGCGATCTTTGTTCGCAAAGTCCTCGCCAATGCCCTCTTTGAAAACGCGACCGAATGCGTTCCAGAAAGTGGTGAATTTGTCTTTCTGGTTTTCGGCCAGATCATCGAGCAGACCAAGCACTTTCTTCACGCAGCCATTCTTGATCGACTCGACATCTTTCGATTGCTGCAAAATTTCACGCGAGACATTAAGTGGCAAGTCGTTCGAATCCACCACCCCTTTGACGAAGCGCAGATAACGCGGCAACAGTTGCTCGGCGTCATCCATGATGAACACGCGGCGCACATACAGCTTCAGCCCCTGCTTACGCTCGCGATCCCAGAGATCGAACGGTGCTTTGCCGGGCACATACAAAAGCTCGGTGTATTCCTGTTTGCCTTCCACCCGCGCATGTGTCCACGCCAGCGGCTTTTCCCAATCGTGCGAGACGTGTTTGTAGAATTCTTCGTACTGCTCGTCGGTAACGTCGCTCTTCGCCCGCGTCCACAACGCGCTCGCACGATTGACGGTTTCGTCTTCGTCGGTCAGTACGTTCGTTTTTTTCTCTTCATCCCAGCTAGATTTTTTCATCACAATCGGCATCTGAATGTGATCGGAGTATTTGCGGATGATCGATTGCAGCGACCAGTCTTCGAGGTATTCCTTAGCGTCTTCTTTCAAATGCAACGTGACTTCGGTGCCGCGCGTGGATTTTTCTATTTTCTCCAGCGTGAATTCGCCATCACCCGCCGACTCCCAGCGCACGGCCTCGGTCGTGCCCGCGCGACGCGTGGTCAGCGTGACTTTGTCAGCGACGATGAACGAAGAATAAAATCCCACGCCAAATTGCCCGATCAGGTTCGCGTCTTTTTTCTCGTCGCCAGAGAGTTTCGCAAAAAATTCCTTAGTGCCCGATTTTGCAATCGTGCCGATGTTGGCGATTACCTCTTCGCGCGACATACCAATGCCGTTGTCGCTGATGGTGACCGTGCCCGCCGTCGCATCGGTCGCGATGCGAATCTTCAGATCGGAATCATCGCCAAACAGCGCCGCGTTGGTCACCGCTTCGAAGCGCAATTTGTCGCACGCATCGGACGCGTTAGAAATCAATTCGCGCAGAAAAATTTCGCGATGGGAGTAGAGCGAGTGAATCATCAAATGCAAGAGCTGTTTGACCTCAGTTTGAAAGCCAAGGGTTTCTTTTTGTGGGGCGCTGGTATCGGTGGTGCTCATGTTTTCCTCAGTGAATTGCGTATAAAAATTGGTGATGACGGCTTGACCGTGGGCAAGTTGGGGCGGGTTGGCGAAATTTCAAGAGCTATAAGTAAATTTTGAAAACCCTAGTATCGACGGGCATTTTCAGGCATTTTTGGCCGAGACCCGCCTACTCTCGGCATGAAATGCTTAGCGATTAGGCCGATTGCGAAAGCCGACACCAACCCAACGTAAAATGTCGCGCATGAACGCCGACCTCCTCTCCGCTTTTGTGCTGCTGTTTTTGGTGCTTGATCCACTCGGCAATGTGCCGATGGTGGCATCGCTCCTGAAACAGGTCGACGCGCGCCGCCGTCGCAAAGTGGTGTTGCGCGAATGTCTGCTCGCGTATCTCATCCTGATCTTATTCATGTTTTTTGGACGGCAGTTTCTCGCCTTGATGCACTTATCCGAGATCGCGTTATCCATCGCCGGCGGCGTGATCCTATTCATGATCGCGATTCGCATGGTGTTCAAATCGCCGGAAGGGCTGTTTGGCGAGACGCTCGATCATGAGCCCTTCATCGTGCCGCTCGCCATTCCGTTGATCGCAGGCCCCTCCGCACTCGCCACCGTCATGCTGATGGTCTCGCGCGAACCCGCCAAGCTCGCCATCTGGATCGGTGCCCTCACCGCCGCGATGCTCGTGACCACACTGATCCTAGCGCTCGGCGAACGGATCGAACGCCTGTTCGGCAAACGTGGCATGGAAGCTGTTGAGCGCTTGATGGGCTTGATCCTGACCGCCATCGCAGTCGAGATGCTGCTCGGCGGCCTCAAGCAGTTTTTGCAGACGGTGAAAGCATGAGCAAGGCATTCACCAAAGAGAGCGATGACGCAGACGATGACGACCTCGACGCAGGGCTACCGCCACTACCGGCGGGCAGCAAAAACTACATCACACCGGGCGGCCATCAGCGCTTGAAAGACGAGATGGTCTACCTGCTAAACAAGGAACGGCCAGCGGTCACCTCGGCAGTATCGTGGGCCGCCAAAAACGGCGACCGTAGCGAAAACGCCGACTACCAGTACGGCAAAAAACGCCTGCGCGAAATCGACAAACGCATCCGCTTCTTGACCAAGCGGCTCGACAACGCCGAAGTCGTCGACCCCCTCACCCCACGCGACCCAGACTTGGCCGAGCGTGTGTTCTTTGGTGCCACGGTGGTCTACGCGAATCAAGCGGGCGACGAGAACACCGTCACCATCGTCGGCATTGACGAACTAAATCTAAAACGCGGCTACATCACCTGGATCTCGCCCCTCGCCCGCGCGCTCATGAAGACACGCGAGGGCGATACCGTAGTGCTACACGCACCGGGCGGGCGCGAGGAATTGGAAATCGTCGAAGTTCGTTATGAGGCCGTGCACACTGACGCGTTTGTGCCGGAGGCACCGATTAGTTTGAATCAGGTGAAGGGGTAGGCGAACCACGCGCCATTTTTCCGGATTGGGTCACGCTCGCCGCTACTGGAGCATCACCTCCGCTACAGTTGCTTGCCGAGATGTGCAGCTTAAGATTGTCCACGCCGTCATTCAATCCCACTTGAGCTGCGGCGTTTTTGTCTGGCGAGACAGCGTGAGGCACTGATTTGGCGATGGGTGCCTGAATTCGATCAATCCCGTACGATGCGGGCAAAGCGAAATCGCACAACAACAGTAAACTCACACGCTAACGCGCCAATCCTAGCATTTTTGGTGTTTGACGCTCGCCAGTGTTGGGGCTCAATGAAAAATTGAAAAATGCAATTGATACTACTGCACAGCGCAACTTAATACATACCCCCTACATACTGCTCAATAGTCGATGGCTCTTCATCCCGATTTCCCTTCCTCACCTTACGAAGCGCTTGATCCGCGAGTACGCTGGTTTCCCGCCGCCGAAGAAATGCGGGCAACCGCATATGAAAAGCTCCTACCGCCGCTGGTCGCGAACATTCGCGCAGAGGTCAAAGCATGGCGTGATAGTGGATATGCTGGAGCATCGGCGACATCGCAGGCGCTGTTGCGGTGGTGGTTCGGACGAGAGCATCTGGTCGAGGAGGCAAGCGGAACGCTCGCCTCGTTCAGGTACTACTTTGCCCAGCGCGAGGCGGTAGAAAGCGTCATATGGCTTCATGACGTCAAGCGGGTGCGCGATAAATTCGATCTATTACGATTCGATGCATCCGGTGCGGTTTCCGGAAAAATGTTCGACGAAGACTGGCCGCG
>JAYTVA010000132.1:0-45111 GCA_043744255.1 Burkholderiales bacterium
CCGCATCGGCATTCGCGACTATTCGGAAGGATCGACCACGCAACAAAATCATGGCCTCAAAAATACCGTGATCTCCAACAATACGATCATCATGCCGTCGCGCCCAATCGCAAATGCCGCAACCTACGGCATTTTTCTTCAGGACAACAAATCGCCGAGCGGAAGGCAACGTAATGTAAGTTCCTACATACAAAACAACATCATTTACGGCTTTAACAGCGATTCGTTGATTTCTGTCAGCACCTTAGGGTCGCTGGATGGCATTACATTAAGCAACAATATTTTTTACAGCAAGAACGCGACATGGCTGGGGAGATTCAAGACTTGGCTTCGTAACGGCTATGCGGGTCTACGCAAGCTGGATGCAGCGAGCTTGGATACCGCTGCACGGGTCAGCGATCCCATGCTCGTCGATGTCGACCACTTTAGTATCACCAGTCCCGACATCGCATTCGATTATTCGAAAGCGGATATCGCCGTTACTTCGCCTGCGCGAGGTAGCGGCACCCCGTTGCCGTTCAAACCGCCGATCAACTTCGCGGGCGTGCCTCGCAAGACCTGGAACATAGGCGCATTTTAGTCAACGCACCACCATCGCCGACCCCGCGAAAAGTATCTGCGGGCATTGAGCAGGAAAAAGTACTGCCGACCGCCGAAACAAGCGTATCCAGGGAATTAACGTCACCCAAGGGTGCCTCGATTTTCAGCACGAGCACGCTCAACTGTAAATCGCAACGGTGCCGTGCTTGCCCATTAGCGAGGCGCCTTATTGCCGAACAAATCAACATGCGACGACGCCGGTGACTTTGAATGCGCGTGAGCTATTTCCTTTTTTTTCTGTTCAACGGAGAGCGTATAAAAACGCGCAACGAGCGCCGCAAAAATCCAAAAATTCCCCATCACTTCGCCGTCGAAAATTCTCGTGCCAAACAAATTTGACGCCGCGACGCCAAGGACGGAGATTGAAAATGCTTTGCCAAATAGCTGGGCGTCATCCGTGGCACCTAGCTGCTCGACGCGTCGCCCTAAGAAAAACATTTTGAACAGTAATAAGACAAACGCCAGAAACCCCAACAGACCCGCCTCAGTTGCTACGCGGACAAATCCGTTGTGCGAGTCGTAGTTCGCATACGCTGGCACGAAGCGCCCTATCTCACGCTGAAAGTGATTCAAGCCGATACCCCACGGACGCTCAGCAATCAACTCCATCGCGCCCACCCAAATTTCAAATCGACTTTCGGTACTTTGGTCGAGCGTTTGCTCGCCGGTCGTCTGGTCGACCTGCTGGGTCTTCTGAATGCGCTCAATGAGTGCCTCCGGTGCCCACGCGTCGTAACTCAGCACCAGCACAGCCAACACCGCTCCGAGCAAAATGTTTCGGCGCGCGGCCTGCACGAGCAACAGTGCAGCAAGGATGAGGTAGGCCTGACGACTGTACGTGACGAAAACGCCTGTCAGGCCAAGCGCAAGTCCACCGAGCGCGCCGAGTCTGTAAATTAGCTTTTTTCGATAATTTAGAAAAACCGCAAAGAAGATCGGTACAAAAATGATGAAATAAGCTGCTGCCAAATTGGCGCCGCGATAATCGGCCGCGAATGGCCCGGACGCACGGCGTGATTCCGAAAAATTGCCAAAGCCGTAATCGAGCCCCTGCCGTATGCACTGCACCGAAATCAGCACGGTGACAAAAAGCAGCGCGGCCAACAGCGTTCGAATGGTGGCCACATCCTTGATCGCATGGTAGAACGCGAAATAAAATAGCATATAAAAAACGTTGGTCTTGAGCGCCGTGACGTCGTCGGCGAACGTCGAACTATCGTAAAGCTGACCAATCACGAACGATAGGCAAAGGGCAATAATAAAAAAAACGAAATGTGCCTTCAGCGGCGCGGGTGTCTCAGTCCGATGTGAGCGCATCAAGACAACGATGACCACAGCGAAAAAAAGCAGATTCATGACATTCAGCCCTTTCACCTCGAATACGATGGGAAAGTGCCGCACAAACGGAAGGTACACGATGATAAATGCCAGAAATAGCGTGAACGGACGAAACGACATCATCATGACCACCACTCAAAAAAATTTCGTGCCGACAGCAACTGGCAGTATCGTGCGTGCGCAGCAGCTGATCACCGCACGGGTTTGACGATGCCGCTACCGTGCCGAGCATCGACATACGTTCGCGACCAGGTTTCATACGTCAGGATCAACCACAACAATTCACTGAAATCCTGACGTCCCGCTAAATGCTGCTCATAGCAATGTTTCACGCCCGCAACATTGAAAATCCCACGTTCACGAAATGCCTGACTTGCAATCAAGTCTTGCATCAATGGCTTAAAGTCGTGACGAAACCATTTCGCGAGTGGAATGGCGAAGCCCTGCTTTCGTTTCTGTAGGCATTCAGCCGGCAACAAGCGCGCCGCTACTTTTCGTAGTAGATATTTTCCCTGATATCCACGGCTTTTCATATCGAACGGCAGGCGCGCGGCAAATTCAAGCAATTGGTGATCAAGGAGGGGGGCACGCGCTTCAAGCGAATTCGCCATCGTCGTACGATCTACCTTGACCAAAATATCGTCTGCCAAATAGGTGTCAATATCGCCCGACAATATTTGCTCCATCTCGCTATCGACGTTACTGCGAGTGAAGTGGCTGCGAATTTGGTGATACGGGTCGAATGCAAGAATGTCGGGGGAAAGTAAGGGGCTCAGATCGGCACCCGTCGTAAGCGCGACCCCGGATAAATATCTTTCCGGATAATCAAGCGCCATACGATCAGCGATGCGGCTGAGACGGGTGCCCAGCCGGTGCGGAAAAAGCGCGCCGACCATTCCCACTAACGGCCCCGCGAGGCCGAGTGACCGTCGGGCGATCGAATTCAGGCGCATATACTTTTGGTAGCGCTCGTAGCCGGCGAATCCTTCGTCCCCCCCGTCTCCGGACAACACCATCTTGACATGCTGCACCGCCATCCGAGCGAGCAGGAAACTTGGCAGTGCCGACGAATCGCCAAATGGCTCGTCGAAATACCACGACAGGTCGTTCAACAATTCCATTGCATCTGGCGTGACCACCAATTCGTGGTGCTCAGCGCCGATGTGTTGCGCGACTAGCCTTGCGTCCGGTAGTTCATTAAACGCGTCTTCATTGAAACCAATTGTGAACGCCTTTACTGGGCTGGACATATGCCGTGCCATCAATGTCGCGACGATACTCGAGTCCAGTCCGCCGCTTAGAAACGCACCGAACGGCACGTCACTGACTAAGCGCACCTTTACCGCATCGTCTAGCTCCGCCAGCAGTTGATCCTCAAGGTCGGCTTCAGTCGCTTGCCATTTAGGCCCGAATTCAAGTTGCCAATAACGGGCGGTGCGAAGCTTGTCATCCTCCATCACCAAGTAATGAGCTGGCATTAATTTTTGCACGCCCTCGTAGATGCTGCTCGGTCCGGGCACGTAGCCCATCGAGAAATATTCCCGAGTGGCCGATTTCGATGTTGCAGGATCAAAGCCAGGCACGGCGAACAAACATTTCAGCTCGGATGCAAACGCCAATTGTCCACTCGCCGTCCGCGTGTAATACAGCGGTTTCTTGCCCAGTCGGTCTCGCGCCAGCACCAGTCGCTGCCTGCCATTGCGAAGATCGAGTATGGCAATCGCAAACATCCCGCGTAGCTTTGCGAAGCAATCGTCCCCGTACTCCTCATATGCGTGGACGATGCACTCGGTATCGGTGTTGGTATAGAAGCGATGGCCACAACGTTCCAGCGTCGCACGAAGCAACTTGAAATTATAAATTTCTCCGTTAAAAACAATCCAGACCGATCTATCCTCGTTGTGGATCGGCTGATGACCGCCCGCCAGATCGATGATCGCGAGCCTCCGCATTCCAATCTGTGCGTGAGTGTTGGCGTAAATACCCTGATCGTCCGGCCCGCGGTGCGAGATGAGTCGGCACATCGCATCCGCGATGGCAACATTGGGGAGGGGCGCAGATTGAGAAGCAATACCGGCGATGCCGCACACGATGATGTCCCTGAATGGTCAGAATTGACTGCCGCAAAAGCGATCAGGCATTTTTAAATTGATATAAACCGATCAGCTGGTTTGTCACCGCTTCCAACGACGCAGTGTTAATAATTTTTTGCCGCGCGTTCCGACCCATTTCCTTCATCGCGATGTCGCCGTCCAAAACGATGCGACGCAGGCACTCGGTAAGTTCTTCGCCTTGGCCGGGCTCAAACAGCCACCCGGTCTCGCCAGGAACAATGAAGTCTTCCGTTCCACTCACGCGCGAGCCTACCACAGGTAGTCCGGCCGCCATGTATTCTAGGAGCGAATTGGACAAGCCTTCACTAAGGGAAGTTAGCAAGCCGAAATCGGCGATTGCGAGCAATTTGGCGACGTCGCTTGAATGCCCTGCAAATACAATTTTCGATCCAAGATTTAGGTGTGCCGCCAGCGCTTTCAGCCGCTCCCGTTCAGGCCCGTCGCCCACCAACACCAGCGTGGCCGGCAAACCGCCTTCAAACGCAGTGGCCCATGAACGAAGTAACGCGTCAAGTCCCTTTTCAGCGGCAAGGCGTCCCACAAAAATTCCGACAACCGACGCATCACCGCACAATGTTTTACGAAATGCGGGATCTTGCGGCACAGCGAATCGGTGCACGTCCACGCCATTTTGCAGCAACCGAATTCGCTCACTTTGAAAGCCGGCATCGACCAACATCTTGCGAATGCGCGTACTGGTGGCTTGCAACAAATCCGCCCGCCGCAATGACCATTTTTTAATTTTTGTTGTAGCCGTCGGTGCTTTCTCGAGGATCCCTCCCACGATCTCGCCGCCGCTGAGTTTCACCAGCACCGGACGATTCAATAACTTACCCATGACCGCACAGACAGCGGCCATATTGTTCGCAATATGGGCATGGATAAACGCGTAGTTATTTCGTTCCTCAAATAAGAACCAAGCGAGACGCGCCAACATGATAGTGCCGCCCAGCAAGCGAACTTTGGGGTAGGCGATGCGCACCACGTTGAGCCCTTCGACGCATTCACGGCCAATTTGCGGGCCATTGGCGACCATCGGCACTACCACTTGCACTTCGGCGCCGCGTGCGATCAAACACTTCCCAAGGGTCAACACTTGACTCTCCGAGCCGCCGCCCCCTTTCACCGGAAAGGTTGCTTCAAGTACCATCAGTACTTTTTTCAGATCAGAGCGCAAGTGGGTCAAGATATTCTCGATGCCAGAGTTCCAGCATTAATAAACGAAAAATTTCAGAGGAGTGATCCCACCGATTGTGGGCATGACGCTCGACGAGTTCGGCGACAAACTCAGGGTTGAAATAACCGCGGCTGATCGCTTGCTCCGACAACACGACCCTCTTCACCAGAGCATGCATGTTTCCTTTCCGGCGCAACCATACCGCAACAGGCAGGCCGAAGCCCTGCTTTTTTTTCTTGCGGATTCTTGCAGGCAGGATACCTACCATCGCCAGTTTGAACAAAACACGCTTCCTGAATCCATTGACTTTGAAGCGCTCCGGAAAGCGGCCCACATAATCTACTAACTCGCGATCAAGAAAAGGAAAAGAGACATCTACACCTGCGAGCTTGCTTGCACTAATCACCTTCACCAGATCGCTCTCGGCAATGGTCAGCTTCAAGTCAAGATACATCAGCCGATGCAGCTCACTGTCAATTGCGCCACGAACAAAGATCTCGCGCTGGATATCAAGCGACTCCTCAACGCGCACTGCTTCACGAAAAGCCGGCGTAAGCAGCGCCACAAAGTGGTCTGAGGCAAACGAGTCATCACTATAGAAGCGGTCCGGATTGGGCATCTGCCCACGACGGATCATATTGCGGACGCGATTGGCGATACTGAAATCGAACCGGGACAAGATCGCTGCCAGCATCGAGCCTACCCAGCGCATGGGCGCAGGGGCGCGGTAATACCGAGTAAATATCTGATCCTTGGCATAGCGTTGGTTGCCACCAAAAATCTCGTCGCCGCCATCGCCTGCAATCAAGAGCTGCTTCCCCTGCTTGCGCGCGAGGTCGGCGCAATAATAGGTGGGGATCGCGGACGGATTGCCGAATGGCTCACTAAACGCCTTAACGAGGCGCGGGACAATGGCAACCGCATCGTCTTCACTGACATTTAGCTCATGACCTGTCAATCCGAAGTGCTCCACGGCGAATCGAGAGTAGGCCATTTCGTCATAGCCCGCCTCGGCGAATCCAATGGAAAAGCTATCAACACGACGGGCGACGTCTGCCTGCGCAAGAATCCCGGAGATGCTCGAACTATCGGCACCACCACTCAGGAACGTCCCCCAAGTTGTCTGGTCGCCGGGCCGATAGCCGCGCACGGTATCGACAATGGTGTTGCGCAATGCGCCGACCGCGTCGCGAACGCTACCGTTCGCGTTCCCAAAAAATGAAACCTCGGCGAAGCTGCGTGAATTTATATGGCCTCCCGCAGCATCGAGCCGGAACCCAGGTGGCAATTTTGCGATCCCCTCAATGATTGTATGTGGCGAAGGAATGTAGGCAAAGTTGAGGTAATGGTAGATCGCCGACTTGTTGACTTTTGGTTTGTGTCCGATGGCAAGTAGCATCAGCCGCATATCGCTGGCACACATGAACCCATCTTCGGTTTTCATGTAGTAGAGTGGGTAAGTTCGAAATAGGTCGGTGAACGCGGTAACGGTTCGCGCGTCTGCATCCCAGAATACAAAAAAGTAGCGGCCCCGGTGATGCGTAGGCTGCCACGACGCATCGCCAAGCCACGCGGCAATCGACCCGTTAGCTAAGTCCGCAGGATTGGGCGCGCCACCACCCTGCTCCGGCTCACGCGTAAGCGCGATACCGCCGCGATTTGCCGCTCCTTGATCCATTAAACACTGCACATCGCCACTTATCAGAAGACGCACGTGCGGCACCGGTGAAAATGCCTTCAAAGATGGAACAGCATTATTGTGTTCGGGCCATCGCGTCGCGTCGTTAAGCGCAGCAGGAACCACCGCCTGCGAGCCATTCGCTACGTATAGAATAAAATCACCGAGAGCCGTGCCCATTTTGCTCAAGTCCTCTTTATTGTGAAAATGCGTGGCATTGCAGGTTGACAAGAATTCATCTAACTAACGCGCCGCACAGTCGCGGTAGTGTCGTTCCATCGTGGCCGCCATCGCGCTCACGGTATATCGCGACAGCGCGCGTCGCCGTGCCGAATCCCCGAGTCGTAACCGAAGCGGTACGTCACTGATGAGCGTTTGCATTCGGTCCGCGAGCTCCTGCTCGTTGTCGCTTTTAAATAGAAGCCCGGTCTCGCCGGGCTCGACCAGCTCAACGCTGCCGCCGACGGCTGAAGCAATTACCGGACGGCCCACCATCATCGCTTCGAGAATCACATTCGACAATCCTTCACGAAACGATGGGGACACGACAAAATCACTTTGCTCCATCAAGGTAGCCGTGTCAGCCCGTTCGCCCAGGAACTCGACGTAGCGACCAATACCTAACTCGCTGGCGAGTGCTTCGCTTGCGTTCCGTAACGGCCCGTCTCCGGCCAAGCGGAGCCTAAGGGGCATATTGTTAAGTCCGTGTTTACTCAGCAGCAATGTTGTCGCGCGCAACAAAACTGGAATGTTTTTTTGCTCGACCAATCTGCCAACGAATAAGACCTCAATCAACCCACTCACTTCATGCGGGGCAGTTGTGGGCAGCGCGGTTGCGATGTCGGCCACGCCGTTGTACACCACCTCCACGGCTCCCGCAGGAAGACGCATTTTCTCACGCGCATATTCCCCGCCCGCACGTGAATTGGCTATCACAAGTGCTGATTCCAGCGCGGCCCATCGCTTGATGCGCCATTGCAACGGCGAGTACCAGTCATATTTATTGCGTACTGAGGTAATAAGTGACGGTCGAGCGCTCACCGGCATGAAGCGCCGCGCGACAGCACCCCATAATTCAGCGGTAAATGCAAAGCAGTGCATGACATCGAAACAACCATCGCGCAAAAAATTCACAAAACGACCAATAAACATTACATCGATGCGTCCGCGCTTGGGGATTTCAAGCACGCGGACACCAGCCTGCAAGAGTTCGTCAACCAGAAAAGATCGATTGCAAAAATACACTACTGTTGCTTCAAAACGCGTCGGATCCAGTGAACGCGCAATATGCACGATCTGGCGCTGCGTGCCGCCAACTTCCATTTCATCGGTCACCAACAGCACGCGAATTTTTTTAAGTGGCTCAGACATGGACGCGCTTACCGTAGATTGCGTCGTAGAGCTTGCCCGCCTCCCGTTGTACGTCGAACTGTTGCTCAACGTGCTTTCTGGCGCGCACCACGAGCGCTCTGGCAAGCGCAGGGTCACTTAACAATCGCTCTATGCACGCGGCGAGCGATGCAGCGTCGTTGGGCTGCGCCAATAAGCCAGTAAAGCCATCCTCCACCAGTTCTGGAATACCGGAAACATGCGTCGATACCACTGGCAAACCGCTCGCCATTGCTTCCATGAGTACGACCGGGATGCCGTCGCGATCTCCCGCAGGCGTCACCACCGAGGGTAGAACGAAAATCGCTGCGTTATGCAGGAACTCCCGAACCGTTTCTTGTTTCAGTGCGCCAAGTAGCTGGACGAGCCCGGTCAAATGAAGTGCATCGATCTGCGTTTTGAGATCACTCTCGAGCGGTCCACTGCCGACGATATCGCAATGAAACATTACCCCCTTGTCGCGCAGAATTGCGCACGCGTCAACGAGATGGCAAAAGCCTTTGATGTGGTCAAGCCGACCGATTGCCAAAATGCGCTGCGGGTTACGCAATTCGGTCACCATCGGAAATGCCGCCGGGACAACGCCGCAGTGAACTACCTCTACGTTCGCGCCCCCTGCGTCTCCTACACGTTCGCGCAAATATTTCTTGTTGAATTCAGAGATGACAACAGTGAATTTGGCGCTGCACATTTTGTCTGCAAGAAAATGATCTTCTAGAAAAATGTCGTGCGCATGTGCGGTGAAGCTGAAAGGCACTTTCAACTTTGTAGAAAGCAGCATTGCCGCAGTCGACGGATAAGTTGCCCAATGTGCATGAATGTGGTCCGGCTTGATATGGCGTACGCTTTCGAGCAAACCTGATGTGCGCCACCACACCACGACCGTTTTTGCCAGTGCGCCGGGGTGACCCGCAAGTCCCGCAAAAACGTTGGCGAGGATCCCGATCTCGCGGATGGGATGACGCAACACATCACCTATGACGCTACGCAGGGAGCGCCACCAAACAACGGGATACACCACGCGATCAACAAGTGACGCCGCATCGGATTGCACCATTTTTTCCTGCGGGTGCTTGAGCGACACAATGCGCACGTCAACACCGAGGCGAATCATTTCGTGGATTTCTCGCACAATGAATGTTTCGGACCAGCAAGGAAAAAGAGAAACGATGTAAAGGACGCGCAAGATTTTTTTCAGAGAGATGAGCGAGGGAGTTTGGGCAAATCAGTCGGCGGCGTGTCGATCTTCCAAAGATGCGCACGTCGGTTAGCGACAAATTCAGCAAAGCCCAACACAACGAACCAATTGAGGGAAAGAAACGCACCCGCGAGTCTTACGACAAAAATGCGGTTGGCAGTGGGCCAATACATCCCAAGGAACGCCGACGCATACGCAGTCAATTGAAACGCCAATAGCGTTGCGATTGCCACTCCAGTCCAAAAATTGTGCGGCCTCGTAAACAAAATGATATTTATAAGCAGCGCGAGGATCAACGCCACCGGTGCCAGCAGTCGCAACACTTTATGCGAAAAAAACTGTAGCGCAATTCGGTTCCGCCACGGCAGCAGCAACTCGGGGTAACGAAACAGTAATTGAAAGTTACCGGCGAGTGTTCGTACCTTGCGTACCCGCTCCTGCAAGGCGTTCCGCGACGGCGCGTCGTAGGCGATCGCGTCACGCGCAAACAATACCCGCTTGCCTTGCATGACAACGTTCATCGGGATAAGCACGTCATCGAGAATCGTGTCGGCAGGAATCTCCCGAAACAGTGCGCGGCGCAATGCATAGATGGCTCCGGTTACGCCCACGCTTGAAGCTACGCGGCTTTCAGCTTCGCGTAACACTTTTTCATATCGCCAATAAGCATCAATGCCTTTCCCGAACCCAGTCATCTCTTCCTGCCTGAACACCAGCTCTCCGCTCACCGCACCGACCTCGTTATCGAGGAAATGACTGATGAGCTCGCGTACCGCCGAGCGATGCAATTCCTGCCGCACGTCGTTGAAGATCACGAATTCCTCGTTGAGCTGGGCCACCGCATCGTTTATACATGCCGCCTTGCCGCGCCGATTGGGCAATGCAAGAAGACTGACGCGCGGGTCGTTGGATGCCTCGATCATCGCGCAAGTTGCGTCGTCCGAGCCATCCGAAACGAACAGCAAGCGAAGCTTATCGGTCGGGTAATCTTGCGCAAGACAAGTCGCTATTTTTTTCTTGATCAGCGCAGCACCGTTATGCACCACCACCACGATCACGGCTGACGGCGTAAAAACGCACTTCTCAGGTGGCGAACTGGGGCGTACTTTTGCCCACATCATCAGCAGCAGCGGATAGCCGACAAAAGTGTAGGACAGTGTCACGAGTGACGCACAAAATAGAATTTCGAGCCAGCTCATCAGGGATTCGCTGATTTTTCCGGTGTGGATTCATCCCCCAACAAGCGCGCGCGCAGCTTTTCGTAGCCACGATTGCCGAGAATTCTCTTTGCGCTGTCTAAGGCTCTGTGTCGCACGGTCAGCTTTATCAACTCAACACGGTCTTGCTCGATCCAATGCCGAAACTGCGCATCGCTGGTCGCGCGGAGTACCGCAAAACGCGGAATATTCCAGCGTGAGCCGTCAAGCTTCCATAACCCCACGCCCGAGCTACAGATCGCTTCGTACCCGAGCTCGCGCGCAATCCGCGCCACTGCGGGCTGCAATCGTCCGCCGGGTGGCGCAAATATGGTGACGGGCGTACCGAGATGCGCTTCGATCATTGCCTTCGACGTT
This sequence comes from Burkholderiales bacterium, assembly GCA_043744255.1. Lineage (GTDB taxonomy): Bacteria > Pseudomonadota > Gammaproteobacteria > Burkholderiales > Usitatibacteraceae > UKL13-2. The sequence continues at coordinate 11,069 of JAYTVA010000132.1, forward strand.
GCAAGCTCATCACGTATTTCGCCTTCACTCAGTGCATCAAAATAGCGATGCGTGTGACCATGCGACTGAATCGATGCGCCCGCATCGGCCATTTCGCGCAGTGTCGGCCAGTCAAGAACAGGCACCCTCCCGACTACGCTTGAGTTGATAAAAAAATCTGCAGTCCCACCCTCTGCCGCAATATCCATTGCGGCATCAGCATTGCTGACATGCCCATCGTCAAACGTATACGCAACACAATGTTTCCCGTTGGTGGCGGCCAACAAGGACGCAACACTCGACGGCACCGCGCCGCCGCGTTTCACCTCGGCAAGTTGGCGACGAAAAGCCTCGCGCGTCACCGCGTAGTGAGCATCAGCACCCGTGCAATCGCCGTGGGCATCGAAGAGCGCGTGATACATGAGCACTGTGAGTCGGGTATTCATCGGCCTAGAATTTTCGATGTTTCGCGCCACGCAACGTACTATTGGCACCTGCTACCAGCGCCGCAAAGTCACCTAACGTTGAGTCGTTGGCGGCTTGCCGCCGGAGCTCCATGGGGTCGCTGTCGGCATGGATCATCCCCTCAATAGTCGAAAACGCCACCTTGAACCCATAGCGTTGTAATGCCTCTTTAGTGCGCACGTCGAAATCCTGTTGGCGCCCGTTCGGATAGGCAAAACATGTTGGCGCAGTGCCAATCTCCGCCTGAAGCCGATCTCGGCACAAACGTATCTCCTGATCTAGCGCCTCCAGTGAAAGTTGCGATAGGATCGGATGCGTGTGGCTGTGGCCGCCGTAGGATGTACCGTCCAGCGTTGCGCGAACTTCGTCCCACGACAACATTTGTCGATCAAGTTGATCCTCAGTATCCGCCACGTCGAGCGCGAACAACAATTCAGCCATCTGCCGTTGCCGATCAGCATCGGGCAGGCCCTTTAGCTGCAACTTCACGGCACCAATGAAGGCGTAGCGGGCGTCCTCGTCGGTGAGCATAAAGTCGCTCCCAGCCATGAAGGAAAGATTGACAGATTGCCTAGTAGTCGTCATGACGGCGCGATACACCTTATCGGTCCAGATCAGCCCGCCGTTATCAATAAAATCGGTTGGCAAGAACATGGTGGCGGGAACTTTGTACTGGCGCAATACTGGATAAGCGACATCATGATAATCACGATAGCCATCATCAAAGGTAACGACGACTGGCGGACGCATGCGATCAACGCGCCTCGCCGCATCAAAAATCTCGTCAGGGCGAATGGGGGTGCAGTTTGCGGCAACCCACTGCATCTGCTCGCGAAAGCGCTCTACGGGAATCCCCGGAAAGACCGTGCCGGCAGCGGTTATCCGGTGATACGTGAGTGCCGTCACGGTTGCCGAGCGAAATGGCGCGCTTAACCGCCAACCCCACGGTGAGGCGACGCATGTTTTGATTGATTTCTTGGCGAGACCCATTAGCATCGGCACGCTTTGCGCCTGGTGCTTGGGATCGCCACTCGTCGTGCGCGCGAACCCGAGCCATCGAGCCACACGCGGCACTATTCTCTGCAACAGAATGGTACGGACTTGACGATCAAATGCCGCGATGGCCGCCACGTAGATTGCTACGCCTGCGAGCACCTTCAGCAACATGGTCAATATCGCATTTTCAGTTGAAATTTGCATGACAATTACGTACATCGCGAGCGCCAACAGACCAAACTTGACGGTTTCCCATATTGGCAACTTCACGCGAAAACGCTTCACCCCTATCCACCAGCAGCACAGCGCGAGAAAACTATAACCCACCAGGGTTGCGATGCCCGCCCCCAGCAGGCCTATCTTAGGCAATAGCCACAGGTTGAGAGCGATATTCAGCACGGCCGAAGCAAACACAAACGGAATCATGAGGTAATTTTGCTTGTGGATGTAGAGTCCCGCTGCAAATATCGGAATCGCACCAGAAATCAACATGCCCGCGACTACATAAGGAATGACCACGCCGCCCGCACGATATTTCTCGGACGCCAGAAGCACCAGTACATCGGCACCGACGGCGCTCGCGCCGGCCAGAACGGCTACGCCGCCCAGCACATAGAAGCGGAGCGTACGCTCGATAAACTGACGCGTTTCTTCATCGCCCTTCTCCTCCCACATTTTCAGGTAAATAGGGCTTACTGCCTGCGCAAGCGAAGACATCAACATGAGTTGCAGATACTCACAGAGATTGTACGCAGCCGAATACTGGCCGACCGCCTCGCTCCCCATGACCGCCTGAATGACATAACGATCCCCCAGATTCAAAATGATGCCCGATAGTTCGTAGGCGATCATTGGTATGCCAAAGGCAAGCATCGCCTGAAACGTGGGAATTGAGAATCCCGCAATTGAGGTATGGCGTAGCCGCGACAGATAAGCGATAGCCACGATGGTGACCAGTGCCTCGGCGACAAACGTCCCCAGATAAAAGCCTCGGAGGTGCGGCACGAACAAAAACATGACCCCGAGGGCTGCGATGAGCGCGAAATATTTCTTCAACACTACGTACACATTGTACGCAACGCTTCGCTGCTGAGCGCGCAGCAGATTGATCACCCCGCTATCGAGCGCGCGAACCAGGATGAAGGCTGAAACTGGAAGCAAAAGCGTCGCGACCTGTGCGTTGTTCCACCAGCCTTCAGGGACGACAAGACTTGTAATCGCCATTGCAGCAGAACCCAGCAATCCCGTAATGCCCAAGCCGACGAGAACCGTGGTCACGTACCCCGCTTCATCAACTGGTCGCTTGCCGGCACTCACTTCCGCCTGAAACCGCACAATCGAATGTTGCATCCCGAGCTTCCCCAACCCCGTGAACAGCAGCAAGACGGCACCGATCAAACTTAACGTACCGTATTCGTCGACCGAAAGAATGCGCGTCAGCAGCGGAAACGAGATCAAACTCGCAAGCGTCACTAAGCCGCTACCTAACGCGTAGTGAGAGGAATGCTTGGCCAAAGACCCTAACATGCGCGCTTCAAACCGCAGACCATCTCGCGTGCGCCGAGGCAAGCGGTTATGGACGGGTCCTCAATTACATATCGACTGAACCAAAGCATGGTGATTGTCAGGCCCAAACGTGGGGTTGATTGGAAAGCAATCCGAACCTCATATCAGGCAAACGCCTTCGACGAAGCATTTGCGCTTTGTTTTTCGGGATTTTGCTTTGTCATACAAACGGATGGCTTTCTCATTGCACTAGACCCGTAGGCGCAGGGAACCGAAACTTCTAAATCCTTCACCACCATCCGATTCCCACGCACATAATCGTCAAATAGTACCAGCAGAAGGTCGCCTCTCAACGCGCCTCGATAGGAAAGAACAGCCAAAAATGCCTGCAGATATTAGCTTTTGTGACAAAGCGTTGGAATTTCCGCACGCAAACAAAATTGTGCAGAATCGGATTTGCAAAGCGCCCTCAAAACACTTTGCTTTCAGCTTGCGAGCATTGTCATGAAAAGACCAAGCTCAACCGACCAGCATCCCCTGTAACATTACCGAGAAATGCTATCCGCAATTGAACCAGCTATGCTGTGATTAACTTCACAACTGCATAATAAGAAATGCAGTTGTACCACCTACCAAGCCGTCGCCCCCCCTTCTTCAAACAACCTCATGTGCGGCATCGCAGGATTCTTTTCTCTCCGTCCACGCTCAGTACCTGAACCCCCGGTTGCACGCGCGGAATTGGCGCGGATGGTGGCGCGGCTGCATCATCGCGGGCCTGACGGTGACGGTATCTTGGTAGACGGCCCCGTGGGCCTTGCGCATGCGCGGCTCGCCATCATCGACCTCGCAGGCGGCCAACAGCCGATCCACAATGAAGAAAAAACCGTCTGGGTGGTATTCAATGGCGAGATTTTCAATTACGTGGAGTTGCGACAAATTCTTGAGGCGCAAGGCCATCGCTTTTACACGCATTCTGATACTGAAGTCATCGTCCATCTTTACGAACAACATGGCGATCAATTCGTTGAGCATCTCAACGGGCAGTTTGCGATTGCCTTGTGGGACGCACGTCGCGAGCGCCTAATCCTCGCACGTGATCGCGTTGGCATCCGACCGCTGTTCTATACAGAGTCGAATGGCCGATTGATTTTTGCCTCGGAGGTGAAGGCTATTTTCGCCATACCCGACGTTGCGCGCAGCCTTGATCGACGCGCTATTGCCGAGATTTGCACCTATTGGTCGCCATTGGCACCACGCACGGCATTTGAGAATATCCACACGTTGCTGCCCGGCCACATGATGGTGATTGATGGCAACAGCCAGACACTAAGCCGCTACTGGGATTGGCAGTTTCCGCCGCGCGCCACGGCGAGAAAAACTGAAGCCGAATACGCCGATGAATTGCGCGAGTTAATGATTGACGCTGTACGCCTGCAACTACGCGCCGATGTTCCGGTCGGCGCGTATCTGAGCGGCGGGCTGGATTCGTCGATCATTACAACGCTAATTCGAAACTTCAGCAATACGCCGCTACGCACCTTCTCGCTCACATTTGAAGATGAAGAGTTTGACGAAAGCGCGTATCAGCGCGAGCTCGTGAGTTATCTCGGCACTGAGCATACGTCGATTCGTTGCACGCGCGACGACATTGCAGCCGCATTTCCGCGTTCGATTTTTCACACTGAAACGCCAATTGTGCGAACCGCGCCGGTGCCATTGATGATGCTCTCTGGCCACGTGCGCGATGCGGGCTACAAGGTCGTGTTGTCGGGCGAAGGTGCCGACGAGGTGTTCGGCGGCTACGACATTTTCAAAGAAGCGAAGATTCGTCGTTTCTGGTCTCGGCAGCCGCATTCGACAATGCGTCCGCGCATTCTCGAACGGCTGTATCCCTACCTCAAGAATTCACCAACCCGCAGCCGTGCGTTTAGCGAAGCGTTTTTTCAAGAAGGGTTGGAGCAGGTATCGCAGCCGTACTTTGCGCATATTCCGCGCTGGACCACCACTGGACGCATCGCGCAGTTTTTTTCTGATGACATGCTCGCGACAGTCGGCGAGTGGGATCCCTATGCCGCCATACGCGCAACCTTGCCGTGCAAGATCGACGATTGGCTGCCAATTGGTCGCGATCAATATATCGAAGCGCATACCTTGATGACCGGATATCTGCTTTGCTCGCAAGGTGATCGAGTTGCAATGGCGAATTCCGTTGAAGGGCGTGTGCCCTTTCTCGATCATCGCGTGATTGAGTTTGCCAACCAGTTGCCGCCACAACTTAAAATTCATGGCCTGACGGAAAAATATCTACTACGCAAATCGATGCAGGGTCTGTTACCGGAAACCCTGCGCCGACGCACCAAACAACCCTATCGCGCGCCAGATAGCGCGAGTTTTTTCATCAATCAACAGCCGGTAGATTATGTCGCCGAACTTTTTAGCCCCGCAAGGATTACCGATGCTGGATACTTCAATCCTGTTGCCACGAACAAATTGTTCGAAAAATGCCGCGCCGGTCGCGCCATCGGCTTTGCTGACAATATGGCGTTCGTTGCAATACTCTCCACGATGTTGCTACACGAGCAATTTGTCATGAATAACTGTGTGCTGAAAACCTGACCTCGACGACATTTTCAGCGACAACCTGCTGGAAATAGCCGCCACCGCAAAAATAGACACTTGTCTAAATCCAACATGCAAAATTCCGATGCTCCTGCACGATTTATTTGACAACAGTGCTGCGCGAGTGCCCAACAAGACTGCACTCGTGTGTGACGGCAAGCGCTACACATACGCCGACCTCTTGGTGCGGGTGAACACACTCGCCCATACACTGCGCGCGCGTGGCGTTAAACGCGGTGATCGCGTAGCGCTCTTTCTCGACAATAGCGTGGAAATGGTGGTCGGCGTATACGCAACGCTCGCGGTTGGCGCAGTATTCATGCCGGTAAATGCGTTAACAAAGCACGACAAGCTCGCTTACATGCTGAATGATTCTCGTGCCAGCGCCCTTGTAACACACGTTGCGCTGCGCGATGTCTGGGAAGTCGCGATGGTGACCAACAAGTCCGTCTTGTGCGCGGTGGTCGCGGGCGCCGAGACAAATTCGTTGGTCGGTGCGCTCGCAGCACGCTGCGTGCTCTATCCAACGGCCCACACCACTGCGCGTGCGGACGAGTCGGCGACGATTGACCAGGATCTTGCCAGCATCATCTACACCTCGGGTTCCACAGGCGAACCAAAAGGCGTGATGCTGACGCACTTGAACATGGTATCAGCGACGCGGTCTGTCAGCGGCTATTTGGGGCTCGTGGAAAACGACGTCATCATTTGCGTGCTGCCACTCGCGTTCGATTACGGGCTTTACCAAATTCTCATGTCGATCAAAGTCGGCGCCACCGTCGTTCTCGAACGTTCATTCGCATTTCCGTTGATGATTCTCGAACAAATGGCGAATGAGCGCGTCACCGTTTTCCCTGGCGTGCCGACGATATATTCGCTACTGATGAATTTGAAAAATCTCGATAAATTCGATCTCGCAGCGTTGCGCATGATGACGAATACGGCGGCTGCATTATCGGAAGAGCACATTCGGCGTCTTCGCGGATTGTTCCCGCAGGCAACCCTATTTTCGATGTACGGTCTGACAGAATGCAAACGCGTCACCTATCTGCCGCCCGATCAACTCGATATTCGCCCGACCAGCGTGGGTCGTGGCATGCCGAACGAAGAGGTTTGGCTGGTTGACGATACCGGCAAACGCCTACCGAACGGCAGCACAGGCGAGCTGGTGATTCGCGGTTCCAACGTGATGCGCGGATATTGGGAGAAGCCGACGGAAACCGCCAAGCGCTTGCGCCCCGGCCCGGTGCCCGGTGAGGTAGTGCTCTACTCCGGAGACCTGTTTCGCACGGATGAGGAAGGTTGGCTTTACTTCATCGCGCGCCGCGATGACATCATCAAAAGCCGAGGCGAAAAAGTGAGCCCGCGCGAAGTTGAGAACGCACTCTATAGTCTTGAAGGTGTGCTCGATGCCGCCGTGATCGGCGTTGACGATCCGGTGCTCGGCCAAGCCATAAAGGCGTTTGTCGTACCAAAAGAAGGCTATCAGCTCACCGAGCGGGAGGTCATCCGTCATTGTCTGGCGTGTCTCGAAAACTTCATGGCACCCAAACACGTAGAATTCGTGGCAGAGTTACCAAAAACCGATACGGGAAAAATCAAAAAAACCGGCTTGCGCTGAATAATGTCGGTGCCATCCATTTTTGCAGCAGATTAGGGAATCTCATGTCAGACATCAAGATCACCGTTCGCCAATTTCTCCTCGACAATTTCGTGATGGGCGGCAAAGTCACGATCGCGGACGAAACCTCGTTCATGAAGGGTCATATCCTCGATTCCACAGGCTTCATCGAGCTCATTATGTTTATCGAGGAGACTTACGGCGTAAAGGTGGAAGACGACGAGATGCTGCCGTCAAATTTCGACAGCCTCAATAACATTGAAAGTTATGTCAACCGCAAACGCGGCTAGCTGTCCATGACCGCGCCAACCCTGCATCAGCACGTTCTTGATCTCGACTGCGAAGCCGAAGCCAACCGCATCGCTGAACGCATGGTCGAAATCGTCGGTCGCGATTTGCGCAGACGCGGCGTCATCATTGCCATCTCAGGCGGCGTCGACAGCGCAGTCTGCGCCGCCCTTGCCACACGCGCGTTTGGAAGCAACAAAGTCTATGGCCTCATGTTGCCAGAGCGCGATTCATCCGCAAACAGTCTGACTCGCGGCCGACTCATCACTGATCAGTTCAACATCAGCCACAGCGTCGAAGACATCGCCGCGACGCTCGACGCGCTTGGCTGCTATCGCTGGCGCGACGACGCGATGCGTGCCGTGTTCCCCGAATACGCATCGGGCTGGAAGAGCAAGATTGCGATTGCCGGCGGCAAGGATGGCGGTTTCAATTTCTTCAAGCTCGTGGTTCAATCGCCCGACGGCGCGTTTCACGAAAAGCGGTTGCCCCCACGCGAGTATCTACAAATCGTAGCCGCGACCAATTTCAAGCAGCGAGTGCGCAAAGTAGCAGAATATTTTCACGCGGATCGCATGCATTACGCCGTTATCGGCACGCCGAATCGCCTAGAATACGATCAAGGTTTCTTCGTCAAAAATGGCGATGGTGCAGCTGATCTGAAACCAATCGCCCACCTGTACAAGACCCAAGTGTACGCATTAGCGCGCCACCTGAAAATTCCTGACGTCATCTGCGACGCCGCACCGACCACCGACACTTATAGCCTGCAACAGGGGCAGGACGAATTTTATTTCGCCCTCACCTACGACAAGATGGACGTGGCGCTCTGGGCGCACAACCACGCCGTGCCAGCGGCCGAACTGGCAAGACATTTGGCGATTTCAGTCGAACACGCCGAGTTCATTTACAGCGATATCACCGCCAAACGACTTGCGACCCGCTATCTGCATGCCGCACCAATGCTGGTGGCAGCGGTACCAGAAATTTTTTGCGAGGGTCGCATCGCGTGAACGCAGACGTGCACCAGGCAAATATCAGTGTCCTGACGGAAGCTGCGCGACAGCAGTTTCTCGCCCGCAAGGTGATACTCGCGAACCGCCTTAAGACGCTCGCTGACAAACCGGACGAAACGGTTTGCGCAACCTTGGCGGCACTTTGGCTCAAAGCGCAAGGCACCCCGGTGGCTGTGCAGCGCGCGCACACTGTCGCTCTCGCTGATCTGACCGACGCACAGGCCAATGCGTTGGACGCACTGATCGAGCGACGACTGTCGGGGGTACCTCTGGCTCACATCACACAGCGTCAACAATTCATGGGACTTGAACTGATCGCCGGGACGGAGGCGCTCATACCGCGGCAGGAAACGGCGCTACTGGGAACCACCGCGTGCGCCAAACTTGCAAGCATGGTGGCAAGTAATGCAGAACGCGATGTTATCGTCATCGATGTATGCACCGGCTCAGGCAATCTCGCCCTAGCGCTCGCACAAAGCACACCGCGCGCCCGCGTGTGGGGTGCCGATCTATCCGAAGAAGCGGTGACACTCGCGAAACGCAACGCGGTCATCACGGCGCTCGAAGCGCGCGTCATCTTTTGCAGCGGTGACGTGCTTGCTCCGCTCGATACGCCGCAATTTCACGGCTTGGTCGATTTGTTGGTATGCAATCCGCCTTATATATCGAGCGCCAAGGTCGTTGAGATGCCGACAGAAATCAGCCAGTACGAGCCGCGTTTGGCATTCGACGGCGGGCCGCTCGGTATCCGCATCTTGCAACGGGTGATCGCCGATGCGCCGCGTTTCTTGCGGCAAGGCGGATGGCTCGCTTTCGAAGTCGGGCTCGGTCAGGGGCGCGGAGTGAAACGAAAGCTGGAGCAGCTGCCGCAGTTCTCAAACGTCGAAGAAATCATTGACGCGCACGGCGATACGCGCGTGCTCGTCGCCCGTCGCACCAACGCGCCCGTCGGTGCGCGCGCAATCGACGCACCGCGTGCCGCCGACAATGCACCACCGCCACAGGCACTGGACTACCGCGTCGTGGCAGCGGATCTTGTGGCAGAAAAATCAGAGATCATCGCGCTATGGACAGAAGGTTTGACGCAAAGCGGCATGCCCGACGCAAAGTTTAAGTGGTTCTACGAAGCGCATTCGAGCGGCCCGCCACAAGTCTATTTTCTTATTCATAGTAGTAGCCAGTGTCGCGTTGCTGTCGCCGCAATTGGCGGTCGACTGATGCGGTTTGGCAATGAGCAGGTTGTGAGCGGTGTTTTGGTCGATTTCGTTGCTGCCAAAGAACATCGCACGCTGTTTCCCGCGATGCACCTGCAAAGAGAGCTCTTGCAGCGTGGGCTAAAGGATCACGTCTTTCTGTTTGGCTTGCCGAATCCGAAGTCGCTCGGAGTAGTACATCGCGCAGGGTACCAGCGCGTGGGGATGATGGTCCGCTACGCCATGGTGTTGCAAAGCGCGAGTTATCTCGCACGCTACGTGCCGAAGAGGTTGGCCAGCGCCGTGAGTCCGCTCGTCGACTTCGCGTACGCACTGGTTCGTGGCGTTGTACGAATCGGCAAGCCGCAGTATCGCGCCGAATGGACGAACACGGTGGATTCGCGCTTCGATGCGTTATGGGAGCAGTCCGCGATCACTGGCGTGATGATGGGGTACCGCGACCAACGTTTCCTCAACTGGCGATTTGTGCAGTGCCCATTGCACAAGTACACTATTTTTACGATTTCGCTCAGTGGAGCATCGCGCCTAGCCGCGTATGCCGTGTGCGAAATTGACCCTACCGACACTGACGGCACCCGCACACTCGCTGTACGGGACTTCTTGTTCGATCAAAATGTACCACTGGTGGCAACGGTACTTTGGGATGCGTTGGCGCGCGCTGCGCGATTGCAGGGTTACACGACGATCTCAACCCAATTCATGGGCAATGCAGACGTCGCGCATACGCTCATTAACGCAGGGTTGCGGGCACGCGAGTCACGCCCGCTCTACGCGGCCGCTCGAGCCGACCGCGCATCACTGTTAAACGAAAAGCATTGGTACGTGACATCCGCAGACGAGGAGTGGTGACCTGTCTGGCTATTGAATCCTCCGAATCGACTGGCAGTATGCGGCGGTTTGCGACCGCGAGCCGAGCCCTCACTGCCTTCTGCGCTTCCCGACGCGCCCGGTGCCCCAAATTCTGTTGCTCTTAGTTTTGCGCAAAATACCGACGTTGCGCGCCCTCGTTTTGATTGCCCAGTTGCCCCATTCGGACAACACCAAATTTCGCACCACCATTGAGATTGGCCATAAACTTGCAGCGGCATTGGATAAGAGCGAACCAGAGCGCGCGGCTTATTTGGATCAGGTCTTCGGGTTTCTGGCAATTGGCCAACGAGCTGTCGGCGAGCGTTCCAGGGTGGGATCAGCTTTGATAGGATTGCTGAGAGTCATGGTGTTTCCGTCGCAACGGCAGTCCCCTGTCCGATGACCGTGTAAACAGAATTTTTTGCCCCACCACTCCAGTGACATAAAATTGAATTTCTTACTGCCTAGGAGGTGAGCGAAGTGTCTTCCGATGTAGAACCAATTTTCCGACCGCTCGTCCCGGGGCGCGTCTCGATCATCATTCCGGCATACAACAGCGCAACAACGATTGCCGAGACCTTGGAGAGCTGCCTCGCGCAGACTTATCGGGACCTGGAAGTGATCGTCGTCAACGATGGTTCAGAAGACACCACTGGTGCAATGCTCGATAGCTTTGGCGCTCGGATCAAGGCGATTCACCAGCAGAACGGCGGTCTCGCGAATGCGCGCAATGTGGGCGCGCGCGCGACGACGGGTGAATTTATCGCATGGATGGATGCTGATGATATCGCCGAGCCATCAAGAATCGCGGCGCAACACGCGGTGCTGGCGAACCATGCCGAGATCATGCTGGTGTCGAGCAATTTTTCAGCGTTCACGGATGACCCAAACGTTCTCACGCCGAATTTTGTTGCCAGTTATTACCGTACGCCTTCACGCCTCGGTGGCCTAGATAATATCTATACACGCCCCTTGGACAGCTACACTCGGGCAGGCGACTGTCGCCACCTCTTGCTCCGGGGAAATTTCATCCATCCACCGACGGTAATGGTGCGGCGAAGTGGGTTTGAGCGGATCGGATTTTTTGATACTTCGCTCTTGTACAGCAGCGATTTCGATTGGATTTTGCGTGCTTCGCGCTTGGGTGAATTCGCGTTCATCAATCAATCGTTTTTACGCTATCGCTTAAGCGCTACGCAAATGTCGAGGAAGGCAAGTGCCATCGTTCCGGTCGAGACGATTAAGGTGATCGAAAAAATCCGCGTCGCTGACCCGGCACTTGCCAATGAACATGCCGAATTCTTGCGGGACAAAATCGCCGAGTGCTGGCGCGATGCGGCAGAAGGCGCCCTCGATTCATCGCGCATGACTGCACTCAAATATTGGGCAAACAGTGCGGCTGTAAAACCTGTGTCTAAACACCTCTTGAAAATTTTAGCAAAAATTATTTTGCCGCAATTCGCCAAAACCGCCGCCAAAAAAATGGCCAAGCGGCTTGGGCTATTGCGTCCGCCTGCACAGCCTGCCGTATAGGCTTCCCGACGCCAGCAATCCCAAGCGCGGAGTCGAGAATCCCAAACACCTCATCGCACGCATGCGAACGGTTCCGAATCAACACCCGCCGCTCAACGTAAAAGAAGCACGCGAGACGAACCTTACTGATGTATTTTCCGCTCGCGCCAACGCGGTAACCCAACGGCGCACGCACCAACTCAGGCAGCCATTCCAGCGACACTACCTCATTCTCCTGCGCAACGCTGTTGGGTCTTCATGATCGATGTGGCACCACAGCTCAGGTCGGTTCTGGTTGCGTCACGTGTGGCAGACGCTTCGCGCGCCATTGGCGAAGCGCTCGCACCAATCGACGCACCAAGAGAAAGGCGTTGATCTTGAGATTGTCGCGATGAACAACCGACCAACAAAGTTGATGACTATGCTTGGCGAGCGAGCGTTTGTATCGACTCGCGCCCGCTAGGAAGTCATATTCGCGCTGACCTCCGCGCCGGTAGTACTCGATTGCCATGAAGTGAATCAGCAGCCCCGGCTTGAGTTTTTGATCTTCTTCATAAACGAGCCCAGACTGGAAGAATGACACTTTTCCGTCGATGCGAAAGTTGTAGAGATAGCCAATCACTTTGCTGCCCGCGCTGAGGCGCATCAGGTCAACACCCGCGCTCGGCCAAAGACTTGCGATGGCCTGTTGATGAAATTTCGTCACCGCTGCACTCTCAAAGGCACCAGATTCGCCTTTGGCATTGCGACGATCATTGTGTAAGGCGGCTAGACCTATGAGAAATTGTTGCGCTTCTTCTAACGTGGTCGCAGTCTGCAAATTCAATAAACCGAATTGCTGTTCATACAACCGCGCGCTCCGGCGAATTTGTCCGCGCGTGTTCGCGCTGATCGATTGCTCAAATAGCTCGTCACCAAGTGCTGAAAAATCGACAAAGCATGAATCACACACGACATGGTCAACTACTACACCACCGAGGAGCGACGTGACACAATCAGCCAAGCCATTTTTTTCATAGCCCGAAAGGTGCAATTGATCCCAGCGCAAAGAACGTACGAGGCGCGCAAATTCCGGCGCAACGCCTTCCGCAAATGCGGGGACACAGAGTACGTCGTTGTACTCGGCGGCGGGCGTTCGGCGTGTGGTCTCGCCAGAGGCGTTGAGATAGAGCGTTGTGATGGGGAAAAGGAACTTCCACGAACTTCGTGAGACGAGCAAGCATCCCGCGATGACTTTTTCACCAGACTCCCAGCGCACCCATTGCCCGGAGAAATCGGCACCGTAGACCTCGATCCATGATTGCATCCAAGCGGGCGAGGTAAACACAGAACGTTTATCACAATCCGCAAACAGCCGCTCCCACCATTGGGGCAGACCATCCTTGTAAAAAAACGGTGTGATAACCGTCTCAACGGCTAGCTGACTGGCGCGCTCCGACCTCGACTGACCATTCATTCGCCGCTCCAATTGGCGCGAGGCATCCGTGCCAAGCATCACCACGTTGGCGGGCACATGAAGAGCGTCTTCAACTTGCTATCGGGATCCTTGCGCCGTCAGTACAACTTTCACCGAATAGAACAGCACCAGCATGTCAAAAAACAGGGTGTGATTCTTCACATAAAAAAGATCGTATTCTAGTTTGTCCGACGCGTCGTCAATTGATGCACCATATTGATGGCGCACTTGCGCCCAGCCAGTAACGCCCGGTTTGACGCTATGGCGCGCGGCGTAGAACGGCACTTGCTTGGTGATTTGCTCAACGAAGAACGGCCGCTCGGGACGCGGGCCGACGAGGCTCATGTCACCTTTGAGGACGGTTAACAATTGCGGCAATTCGTCCACGCGCGTCAAGCGCATGAAGCGACCAATTTTGGTCACGCGCGCATCGCCCGGCTTGGCCCATTGCGGGCTGCCATCGCGCTCGGCGTCAACACACATGCTGCGAAACTTGAGTACGTCAAAGCACTTGCCGCCGAGACCCACGCGCTGCTGACGATAAATGATCGGGCCAGTGCTTTCGAGCTTGATCGCAATGGCGGCGAGCAGCATGACCGGCAAACTAACGAACAACAGCGCAGTACTGGCGGCAATGTCAAATGAGCGTTTGACAAACAGGCGAAACCGCCCCTGACGAAAGCCCTCGCCAAAGATGAACCAGCTTTCGTGCAGCAACTCGATTTTGACTTTGCTCTTATACGTCTCAAAAAAACCGGGTAAATCGGTGACCTTGATGCCATGGAGCTTGCAAGCTAAGAGTTCATCAAGCGCGACGACGCCACCGCGGCGCTCGCGTACCGCGATGATGATCTCCGAGACATTGTGTTGGCGTGCGGTGTCGATGATCGACGATCCGGGCAGCAAGACCTTGTTTGCAGGAATGTTACCCAACACCTTCGGGTTTGCGTCCGTCGAGTAGAAGCCGACGACCATCAGCCCAGGCGTCCGCATTTGCTCAAGCGTCTCTTTAACAAGCGCCGCATCCGGGCCGACGCCAATGACCATGATGCGCCGCGAGATCAGTGCCGCCGAACTGCGGCCCACGGTAAACATGAGGAAGCGCGCAGCGAACGCGAATCCGAGCCCCGCGGCCAGTGAAGGCAAATGCATTTGCGTGTCCGCCGTGCGAAACAGTACCCAGTGAAATATCGGGAAACCAAAGAGCAGTGGCAGTGCCAAGCGGCGCAGAGTGATCCACTTACTTTCGTTGGCTGAGACGAGGTACAAACCAAGACTTCCGCACACCGCGACCATCGTCGAGGCAACAATGGCTGCACCCACAATCGACGCCTTGGTGCTGAACCATTCGCCCTGATAGAAAACGAACGCGCAAAGAATTTGCGCCAGCAACAATGAAATGGCGTCGAATGACACAAGCCTCAATATGCTCAACGGAAAGTAGTGGTTAAAAACACGAACCATGAAATGCTCCCAAATGCTGCCGGTTTTGAATTATTGCTGGGTGAGGCGTGTTGTGCGAAGAGAACGGAAGAGCGTAGTCAAAACTCGGCAATTCGCCAATTTCCACAAATTTTTAACCCCGAGACGAATGGTAAGGGTCTCGCCTAATTTAATCTGTTAACTGGATCACACATTTTCACAATTGCAGCGGAGTGAGCCAACATTGCGTCTTCAAACTTCACGCGAGGCACAGAATCAGGGTATTAAATGCTGCGCGACGCCCTGACGATTTGTGACTTTTGCTTTCGACCCGACGTCCTTCATGCACACTTTACTAGGTCAATTCCCTAATTGCACTCCCCTAATCGCGGTATGCTTTGATTGAGTTTGGCCTGGATTTTGCTGACTATAATGCCTAACAACGGGACAAAAAAGGTCTTATGTACCGAAAAGAGCGTCTTCACAGTTATATTCTATACCTGCAGCTAACGAAAATGAGTGGCTAGTCGATCCACCTATTTTGTGCGCGCCGCTGCAATTTTCGCCAGTCTCTTCCAAGCGTTCGCTGCGATTGGTGGACATTAGGATCGTGCTAAAGATCGCAGCCCAACGGTGCGCCCAGGTTGGCGCAAGGCGGTGTGCAAAACAATTCTTCGACCATAATCAACGCCCGACAAATAAATAGAGTCCTTCGATGAGAATATTGGTCACTGGCGCAGCCGGATTTATTGGTCATCACCTCGCGCTGCGCCTGTTGGCGCGCGGAGATACGGTTGTCGGCATCGACAACATGAACGATTACTACGATGTGAGCCTGAAAGAAGCGCGACTGGTTCGCATCGCTCCGCATGGCGATTTTACGTTTCGCAAGCTCGACATCGCGAATCGTGAGCAACTCAAGGCGTTGTTCCACGAGTTCCCGTTTGATGCCGTCGTCAACCTAGCCGCGCAGGCGGGCGTGCGCTATTCGATCACGCATCCGGAGGCCTACATCGACGGTAATCTCGTCGGATTCTCGAACCTCCTCGAATGCGCGCGTCAAGCCAAGATCAAGCACTTCGTGTTCGCGTCATCCAGTTCGGTGTACGGCGCAAATACACGCATGCCGCTTGCAGAAAGCGATAACGTCGATCATCCCTTGTCGCTCTACGCCGCGACCAAAAAAGCCAATGAATTGATCGCGCATAGCTACGCCAGTTTGTTCAAACTACCGGTCACGGGGCTGCGTTTTTTCACGGTGTATGGGCCGTGGGGACGCCCGGACATGGCGCTGTTCAAGTTCACCAAGGCGATCCTTGCCAATGAGCCCATTGATGTGTTCAATCACGGCAACATGATTCGCGACTTCACCTATATTGATGACATCGTCGAGGGTGTGGTGCGCGTCATTGATCGTCCCGCCGAGCCGGACACTGCCTGGAGCGGGGCGGCACCGAACCCGGCCACTAGCTACGCGCCCTACCGCGTGTTCAACATCGGCAACAACACACCGGTGCAACTGATGCGCTACATCGAAGCGCTGGAAGCATGTCTCGGCAAGGTCGCGACGAAAAATTTTCTGCCCATGCAGGATGGCGACGTTCCCGCCACCGCTGCCGACACGACGCGCCTGCAAGCCGCCACCGGATTTCGCCCGGCCACCGATGTCGAAACCGGCATCGCAAAATTCGTTAAGTGGTATCTGGATTACTACACACCAGCGACGTAAGTCGCGCACCATGGGAGCGGCACAATGAAAAAAACAGTCGGCTTGGTTGGACTGGGTTATGTCGGCCTGCCATTGGCGGTTGAATTTGGCAAAGTGATGCCGACTATCGGCTTTGATCTCTCCACGGAGAAGATCAATCACTACCGAAAATTTCATGACCCAACCGGCGAAGTGTCTGAGGCGGAATTACGCTCGTCCACGCAGTTGCAAGTCACCACCGACCCGGCTGCTCTCGCGGCTGCTGACATCATCATCGTCGCCGTTCCCACGCCCGTGAACGATGCGCGGTTGCCGGACTTCGGCCCGCTGATCGGTGCCAGTCGCGCCATCGCACCCTACCTCAAACAGGGCGCAATTGTGGTCTATGAATCGACCGTTTACCCTGGCGCAACTGAGGAAGTCTGCATTCCAGAACTCGAGCGCGCTTCAGGCAAGAAATGGAAAAAAGATTTCTTCGTCGGCTATTCACCCGAACGCATCAACCCTGGCGACAAAGAACACACCGTCAC
Source organism: Burkholderiales bacterium (assembly GCA_043744255.1). GTDB lineage: Bacteria > Pseudomonadota > Gammaproteobacteria > Burkholderiales > Usitatibacteraceae > UKL13-2. The sequence continues at coordinate 28,250 of JAYTVA010000132.1, forward strand.
GCGCATTATCAAAGTTGTGTCCGGAGACACGCCGGCAACGCTTGATGCCGTCGCCGACATCTATGCGTCGGTGGTCACCGCAGGCGTACATCGCGCGTCCAGTATCCAAGTCGCTGAAGCCGCGAAGGTGATTGAAAACACCCAGCGCGATTTGAACATCGCATTGATGAATGAACTCGCGATCATTTTTAATCGCATGGGACTCGACACCAAAGAAGTGCTCGATGCGTCGGGCACCAAGTGGAACTTTCTCAAATTCAAACCAGGTCTCGTCGGCGGACATTGCATCGGTGTCGATCCGTACTATCTCACCTACCAAGCCGAGAAATTTGGTCATCACCCGGAAGTGATTCTTTCCGGTCGGCGCATTAACGACAGCATGGGTGCCTATGTCGCTGAGCAGACCATAAAGACGATGGTGCGCGCGTTTGGCAAATTGAGTGCAGGCACCGTCAATGTGCTCGGCATGACGTTCAAAGAGGACTGCCCGGATTTGCGTAACACCAAGGTCATCGACATCGTCAATGAACTCAAGGCGTTCGGCCAATCGGTGTTAATTCACGACCCGTACGCCAACTCGCACGAGGCGGTTGAACACTACCAAACACCGCTCACCAAATGGGATGACTTGCCGGTGGCGGATGTGTTGGTGCTGGCGGTAGCACACAAGGATTATTTGTCGCGACCGCTCGATCACTTGCTCGAAAAGGTTCGCGCAGGTGGGGTGGTGATCGACGTGAAATCTGTACTGGATCGCAAGCAAATTGCGGATCGCGGTTTGACGTTGTGGCGCCTGTAAACCCACAAAACAAAAGCGCCTGCAAATATGCAGGCGCTGGAAAAACTGGGGTGGCTGATGGGGTTCGAACCCACGACAACTGGAATCACAATCCAGGACTCTACCGCTGAGCTACAACCACCGTTGAAAATATTGGTGCGCCCGACAGGACTCGAACCTGTTACCCCCGGCTTAGAAGGCCGGTGCTCTATCCAGATGAGCTACGGGCACAAATCAAACGCACGTCGGACAACTGCTACCGTTCTCACGTGATGAAGCTGATGGTCGGGGTGATAGGATTCGAACCTACGACATCCTGGTCCCAAACCAGGCGCGCTACCGGGCTGCGCTACACCCCGACTGTGCTTCATTAGCGAGAGACGGATTATACCCGTGTCGGTGCACGCGGGCAAATCTGAATTGCAAGTTGTTGGGTTTGCGCGGTGAACCAATGGCGACTCGCCCCTTTCTCGACCATTCGCGAAAAAAAACGGCCGAATCATCGGCCGTTTTTTCGTCCGAACGTGGAAAACTACTTCACGCTAACTTCCACGCGGCGCGCTTCTTTGTTGCTGCCCGTGCCCACGAAGACTTCCGGCTTTTTCGACTCGATCCGATCCTCGGTGATGCCAGCGGCTTTGAGCGCATCGCGCACGTTGCCCGCACGACCTTTGGCCAATTCCACATTGGCTTCGGCATTGCCCGTCGCATCGTGAAATCCCGAAATCGCGAGCTTAGCCGATGCGTTTGCTTTCGCTGCCGCGATTACTGCGGCGAGGGTCGCAGCACTATCCGCAGGCATTGCCGTTGAGCCTGATGCGAAGTAAATCTTCGCGGCGGGCAATGCGCCACCCGCAGCTTTGGCTCCGGTCGTCGATCCAGCGGCGGCGGCAGATTTGGCCGCCTCAGCAGCGCCCGCCGTCGGTGCTGCACCAGCCGTACCGGTGGTCGCACTAGCAGCAGATTTGGCCGCATCCTTCATTGCATCTTTGCCAGCGTCTTTGCCCGCGTCTTTGCCCATTGTGGCCGCCGCGCCCAGTGCGTTAGCAGCACCGGCGGTTGCCGCACCAGCAACGCCCTTGGCCGCATCGGTTGCAGCAACCGCCGCACCCTTCGCCGCGTCAGCAACCGCGCCGGCCGTGCCCTTGGCGGCATCAGCAACACCGGCTGCTGCACCTTTGGTCGCAGAAGCCGCAGCACCGAGCGCATTGGCTGCGCCAGCGGCCACGGCACCAGTGGCACCACCTACAGCACCTTTGGCCGCATCAGCAACCGCCGCGCCTGCACCGGCAGCAGCAGCACCAGCCGCGCCAACACCAGCAGCGACCGCACCACCGGCCGCAGCCGCGCCAGACGTTGCTGCACCGACCGCACCAGCCACGCCCGACGCTGCACCAGCTCCAGCACTGCCCGCCGTCGCTGCACCTGCAACCAGTGCCGCGCCCGCAGCCGCCGTACCTGCAACACCCGCAGCAGCCGCACCCGCCGCGCTTGCCTTAACTTCAACCTTCGCCGGTGCCGCTGTGACCTTCGCCGCACCATGGTCGCCCGCACCAAAAATCGGCACGATCAACAGCGCGACGATGTTGATAATCTTAATCAGCGGATTCACCGCAGGACCTGCCGTGTCTTTGTACGGATCACCCACGGTGTCGCCGGTCACAGCCGCTTTGTGTGCGTCAGAACCTTTGCCGCCGTGATGACCTTCTTCGATGTACTTCTTGGCGTTATCCCACGCGCCGCCGCCGGTACACATCGAAATCGCCACAAACAAGCCGGTGACAATCGTGCCCATCAACATGCCGCCGAGCGCTTGCAAGCCCGCGTTCCAGCCCATCAACAGGCCGACAATCACCACGATCAGGATCGGTGCCAACACCGGCAGCAACGACGGAATAATCATTTCCTTGATCGCGCCTTTGGTCAGCAGATCAACGGCCTTGGTGTAATCAGGCTTGCCGGTACCATCCATGATGCCTTTGATCTCGCGGAACTGGCGGCGCACTTCTTCGACCACATGGCCCGCACAACGACCGACCGCTTCCATCGCCATCGCACCGAACAAATACGGAATCATGCCGCCTGCGAACAGACCGATGATGACGGCTGGGTTCGACAAATCAAACGTGAGTGGACGACCGATTTCTTCGAGCTTGTGGGTGTAATCCGCAAACAACACGAGTGAGGCCAAACCAGCCGAGCCAATCGCGTAGCCTTTGGTCACGGCTTTGGTGGTGTTACCAACCGCGTCCAGCGGATCGGTCACATCGCGCACCGACTTCGGCATTTCCGACATCTCGGCGATACCACCGGCATTGTCCGTGATCGGGCCATACGCATCGAGTGCGACGACGATACCGGCCATCGACAACATCGACGTTGCGGCGACCGCAATACCGTACAAACCCGCAAGCGCAAACGCAGCATAAATCGCCACACACACTGCCAACACCGGCCATGCGGTCGAGCGCATCGACACGCCAATACCCGCGATCATGTTGGTCGCGTGGCCCTTGGTGGATGCCTCAGCAACGTGCTGCACAGGCGCGTATTGCGTGCCGGTGTAGTACTCGGTGATCCAGACCAAGAATGCGGTCAATACCAAACCGACGACCGCTGCACCATAGAGGCTACCAATGGTCAGGTGCGGATAATTTGCAACGACTGGTTCCATCACCCACTTCGTGAGCGGATAGAACGCAAACAATGCAACGATGCCCGCGACCGCGAGACCTTTGTACAGCGCACCCATGATGTTGCCACCGTCATTGGTCTTCACAAAAAAGCAGCCAATCACCGACGCGATGATCGCGAATCCACCCAACACCAGCGGATACACCACCACGTTACCAACTGAGCCGGGTGCGGGCAGGAGCAACGCGCCCAACACCATCGTCGCGATAATCGTCACCGCGTAGGTCTCAAACAAATCCGCTGCCATACCGGCGCAATCACCCACGTTGTCGCCAACGTTGTCGGCAATCACAGCCGGGTTGCGGGGATCATCTTCGGGAATACCGGCTTCGACTTTACCGACCAAGTCGGCACCAACGTCAGCGCCCTTGGTGAAAATGCCGCCACCGAGACGCGCGAAAATTGAGATCAGCGATGAACCGAACGCGAGGCCAATCAAGGGCTTCAAAATCTCGTTCATGTTCGTGCCGTACGCCGCCGAGCCGTTGAGTGCGTAGAAAAATACCACCACCGCCATCAGACCCAAACCCACCACTAGCAAGCCAGTGACCGCACCGCCTTTGAAAGCGATGTCGAGTGCTGGCGCAATCCCTTTGCGCGCGGCTTCAGCGGTACGCACGTTCGCGCGCACCGAGACATTCATGCCCATGAAACCTGCTGCGCCGGAGGCAATTGCACCGACCGCGAAGCCAGCCGCCGTCCAACCGCCTAGGCCAGGAATCAGCCAGATCGCGATGAACAATACCAACCCGACCATGCCAATCGTCATGTACTGACGATTCAGATATGCCTTAGCACCCGCCTGAATCGCGGCCGCAATGTCGCGCATGCGATCATTGCCGTCTGACTGCGAAAGAATCCACTTCGCCTGAAACGCGCCATAAAACAGCGCAAACACGGCGCAAATAAAGGCCAATAACAGGCCGGTCTCTAGTCCAATCAACATGCGTTTTTCTCCCTGAAGTAATGCAAAAACGGTTGGTGAGCTGCTGGTTGTTTACAAACTTTTGCATTTTAGCAGAGCGGTCGTCGCAGGCGAAGTATGCATTTTTTGCCCAAAATGATGACCATTGACGCGAAAACAAATGAGAAAGTCCATTATCGACAAGGCGTTACGGGCAAAAACTCGCCAAACCGGCGGCAAGACGCCGAGTTTGGCATGTAGCCACTCTGTGCTCTGCCAATGCAGTGCACCAACGCGTTATGCGAAACACGCCGCCGCGCGCTTCGACGAAATGGTGTTCGCCACGTCGACATCATTTCCAGCGCACCACGCTGGCGGCAATATTTTCGCAACGGCGGGTTGTGGCACCGTGGCGCGATTGGCAGTATCTTGCACGACTGCCGCGACCACGGCGATCTGCGCTGAGCAGCATTCGCGCAGATCCACGCCAAGTAGATGATTACCTAAGGTGGCGCGACCGGTCAGCCCAAGCGAAACTGCCGGCATGATGCTGCCAAGGAACAAACTTAAGACAAACGTTACAACGAGAGCCAGCGCAAAATTTTGCTGGGTGAAATTAGTGATGGTCGCGACTCGTTCTTTTCAATCGCGTGGAAAGCCGCGCCCCGATTGAGCCTTGGCACGCTTGGCCCTCTGGAGAAATTCGTTATGCGCAGGATTGATCTATTTATTTACTCGCCAGCAATCACATTTTTTCAACGCGAGCTGCGCGCATCATAGCCGCTCATAGGGCGACTGCGCATTTCACTGCCGAAATTCGCCCACGCCGTCGTCACCGAATTTCCAAGGGAAGCGCGTAAAACGCAAGCGTCTGCGCGGTGTTTCAGCCATTGCAGCAAGCACGCTGCGCCCACCCGACCGCGCAAACTATGCCGCGACGAATCGAGAAATATTTTTCACTCAAAGCGTCTAGAGCGCACCAGTTGGGATATAACTTCATGTGCGCTTGGTCAATTCATGATCGCGCACAAAGCACAGGGAACGGGGATCACGGAGACGATCTTGACGTGCTGCCCACCTGATAATTTTCACATTTACATAACGGAGCGATGATGAAAAAGTCTAAAGCACAACGCAGTTATATCAAAGGTATGTTGGTCGGTCTGGTGGTGTCTCTCCTGCCACTCGCGGCTCAGGCCACGCATTCGTGGGGCGGGTATCACTGGGCGCGCACCACGCCGCAATTCACGCTGAAACTTGGCGACAATCTTTCGGCTGCCGATTGGAAGAGCTATCTGTCAAAGTCATCGAGCGACTGGAATAGCCCGCAACTATTCGGCGCGACATCGACACCACTTCTTACCGCCATCGTCGCCGGACAAGCAAACCGGCGCTGCTCGATGGTGGCCGGCACCACGCAAGTGTGCAACAGCAAATACGGCAGCAATGGCTGGCTCGGTCTTGCGTCCATTAACATCACCGGCGGCGTCCACATCACCCAGGGCTCGGCCAAGATGAATGACACCTATTTTTCAACTGCCACCTACAACAATCCGAATGAAAAGCTGCACGTGATGTGTCAGGAAATTGCCCACACGTTCGGGCTCGATCATCAATCGACCGATGGCAGTTCGCAAAATAGTTGCATGGATTATTTTTCCAACACCGGTGCCAACGCGACCAGCACCTTGAGCACGCGTCCGAACGCGCACGACTTCGACGAACTCAACATCATTTACGCGCATCTTGACAGCACCACGACGGTGGCAAGTATTGCCGCCTCGGTCACCGGTGCCGCCGAGGTAACCGACGATGCGCAATCTTGGGGTCACTTGGTCAGCCAATCGGCGAATGGCCGAAGCTCTGTTTATGAGCGGTATCACGCAGATGGTTCCAAAACCGTCACGCACGTCTACTGGACCATCGAAGCGGCAGCCGATTGCATGGGCTGCGATCATCGCTACAAACGATTCATTGAGCAATGATGGGATGATGTGAAATAGCAGACGGGGCCGCGAGGCCCCGTTTCAATTTTGGCCAGTGCTGCAATGCGTTGTGTAGTCGGTAGCGGTGGCTAAGCCCGTCAATCGCATGAGCCCCTGTGCCAAGGAAGATGGCTTGCGATGACGGTGGTAAATGCTTGGCTTGTCTGGAAATGATCCCAGTCCGACGCTCGTCATCATGACTGATGCCCCGCGAGTGCAGATACCGATACGTCGTCCGCCGTAACGTGCTATTTTTCTCAGTCGTGTCGTCGTTTTTTTCGCTCGTGTCCGTCCGTTCTCAACATTCACTTTTGACAAGAAGGGGAGCTGCCATGAACCAAGTTTATAAAGCGTTTTTGTTAGTTGCTGCTGCATTGTCCACCTCGTCATTGCTCACCGCGTGTTCAAATTCATCTGACTACACGCCGCCACCGAGTGTCGCGATCGTCACACTGGTGGGTGCAGAAGAAAACCCGCCGGTGCTGACGGCTGCGTCTGGCTCGGCCAGCTTCAGTCTCGACACGATCAGCCGAAAAATTACCGGCACACTCAACACCGCCGGATTTCCTGCAACTGCTGCACACATCCATCTCGGCGAGCCGGGAGTCAATGGCGGGATCATTGTTCCGCTGACACAGAGTCCACCGGGCGGCAGCACGTGGATCGTACCGGACGGCAGCACCTTGACGCTTGACCAAATGACCGCCTTTAACGCGGGCGGCTTGTATGTCAATGCTCATAGCGACCTCAACCCCGGCGGGCAAATTCGCGGCCAGATTGGTCGCACGGTGCTCTCGACCAAGCTTACCGGCTCGCAGGAAAATCCACCGACATCGTCAGCCGCCACGGGCACCGGCGTGTTTTCCATCGACCCGGACACCAGCGCGTTTTCCGCTCGTGTCGTCACCACCGGCATCACCGCGACCGCTGCGCACATCCATCTCGGTGCCGTCGGCGTCAATGCGGGCGTCTCCATCAGTTTCGACCAAACCGCCGTCGGTAGCGGTATCTGGGTACCGCCAGCAAACACGGTACTGACGGTGGATCAACTGGCCGCCATTCGCGCAGGCGGTGCGTATTTCAACGTGCACAGCGCCGCGTTTCCGGGCGGCGAAATTCGCGGGCAAATCGGCCGTGACGTGATCGACGTCGCTCTCGCCGGCGCGCAGGAAAATCCGCCCGTGGTCGGCGGCGGCAGTGCCACATCGCGCATCATCATCAACCCGATCACGCGCGAGCTGACCGGCACCGTGACCAACGTCGGCATCAACGGCACCGCCGCACATATTCACGGCGGCGGGTTCGGCGTTAACGCGCCCGTACTCATCCCCACCACCCAATCGGCCGCTGGCAGCCCCGTATGGAACTTCGCGCCAACCACCCTCACCCCCGCGCAATATCAAGCGCTACTGTTCGGCAATATGTACGCCAACACCCATAGCGCCGCGTTCCCCGGCGGCGAGGCGCGCGGGCAGATCGGCAACATCGTGCGTACCGGATTGTTGGCCGGTGCCAATGAGAATCCACCAAACGCTTCCACCGCAAGTGGACGTGGCCGTGCGGAACTCAACCCCAACACGCTCGACATTTCCATCACCGTTACCACCACCGGTATGACAGGCGCCGCCGCACACTTGCACCTCGCGGCTCTCGGCGTGAACGGCCCGGTGATTGTTCCATTCACCGAAAGCCCAGCAGGCACGTGGCGGTCAGCCGCAGGTGCCAAGCTCACGCAGGCGCAAGCGGTGGCGTTCGCGGCTGGTGGCACCTACTTCAATGTGCACAGCGCCGGACTCCCCGGTGGAGAAATTCGCGCGCAAGCGACCGGGCTCGACTAGCCAAACGCAAAAAAACCCGGATCGCGATGCGTCGCGATCCGGGATTTTTTTTGTTCATCGCGCGATCTGGCGTGCCTGACCCGCGTTCGGCAACACAATGTTGGAATGCCTGAAGATGCCCGTCAATACTAGGGTTTAAGCCTTGATGGCAATCTCTATCGCCCCGTGTCCACATCCTTCACAAACTTAATCACCCCCGCAAAATACGTCGCCTGATCGTCGTACATCGACATATGGCTGCCGGTCGCGCAATAGAGGTAGCGCCCCTTCGCGAACGCGCTGGCCATCCACTCCATGTGTTTTGGATCCATCGTGTCGTGTTGCCCGCCGATGGTTAGTGTAGGCACGGTGATTTTGCCGAGGTCGCGGGTGCGATCCCAGTTGACCAGTTTGCCGCTGGCACCCAACTCACTCGGCCCTTGCATCGGGACATAGATTTTATTGTTGATACGTTTGAACGAACGATTGACCGGCTCCGGCCATTGGTCGGGCGGCAGGCGCAGCACATGCAGCGCGTAGTGATGCGGCATCAACAGCTCCATGTAGCGCGGGTCTTCGTACTTGCCGTCGGCCTCCAGCTTCTTCACCTCGGCCAACACCTTTTGGTCCATCGCGGGCATCAGCACTTTGTTCGCATATTCGTTGTACGCCGGAATGCTCGCCATCATATTTGAGACGATGAGGCCCTTCAGATTCTGCTGATACTTCAGCGCGTACTCGATAGCCAAAATACCGCCCCACGAATGGCCGAGCAAATAAAAATTATCTTTGTTCAAACCGAGCGCCACACGCACTTGCTCAACCTCCTCAACAAAACGCGGAATCTCCCACAGCGACGGATCATCCGGCTGATCGCTAAACGCCGAGCCGAGTTGATCGTAGTAGTAATACTCGATGCCGGCACCGGGAAAATAACTATCGAATGCCTCGAAGTATTCATGCGTCGCAGCGGGACCACCATGCAGCAACAACAGCTTGATCGTCGGATTATTACCAACACGTTTTGTCCAAACGTTGAACTTGCCTTTCGGCGTCGTAATCGGAATCAGCTTCACGCCGCCGGTGAAGACGTCGGTGCGCTTGCTGTTGTCGAAATAGTTTGCGGTAGCGGGTGGCGGTGAGCCACCGCAGGCAGCGAGGAGGAAGGCGGCGAGCAATGAACTGAGGAGGTGTTTCATTGGTTTTCCTTGGGTTGGGAAAGGATTTTAGGTCGGTAAACAAATTTGGTCGCCCACGCAGGCAATGCGCACTTGGTAAAGCTATTAACCGACAAATGGATTCTGCAAATCAACACCTGTCCCACGAAAATCATCAAGGTTTCGCTTCACGACGGAGAAGCCCTGTTGCGATCAAAATCTGAATCGTCCCCAACATTCGGCATGCTCGCAAGCACATCAACCAGCGAGAGACGATTCGGTCGTGGCGTACCCGATTTCAGGAGTTCGCCCTGCTCGGCATCTACACTTCTGCAGTGACCGGCAGCGAGTTGCTTGGGTGTGTGCGCGACGTCTTCATGCACATTTCGAACGAAAAAATTTGTGGTCATGATGGGCTCCCGGCGATTTGCTAATGTTGGAAAGTATCAATCGCGAATACGATCTATGCAATTATTTTTATTGTCTTGCAAAGGGGGCAGGCGTAGAAGGGATCCATTTGGGCAAGTGCTTGCAGAGGTGACGGCTCGCGCGTTTTCGAGAAAACCAATAAGCTCTGCAACCCATCAGTAGCGGATAAATGGCTGGAAACAACACACGCACATAGACTTGTATTACTTCAAACGGGAAAACGACTGGCTGCACCACCACGCAGCTGAGCTACGACATTTTGCATACCGCCTTCGCTAGATATGAATTTTTGCAGAGAAGTCTTGTCACTTTTATCTATACGCTTTTTTCCTTGGCTCTCCAAGCTGAATCGCGCAATTGCAAGCCGACATCAAACCGTAAAACCCCCACACTTCTTCCTAACCGCCACATTTTTAAGCACCACATAATCCGGCATCCCCCCCGCATACGGCGGATACGCTTCGCCCGCGATTAGCGGTTGCAAATAATTGCGGCATTTTTGCGTGATGTGAAATCCGTCTGCGGTGATGAAGTCGCGCGGCATTTTCTTTTCGTGGTTGGCGACGTCGGTTAGTGGTGCGGCGATGATGTCCCACTTGTAGGGTTTGCTAGATTTGCGTTTGATGGCGGGCATGACGCCGTTCATGCCTTTGACGGCGAATTCGACTGCCGCTTTGCCGAGCGCATAGGTTTGGTCTACATCGGTTTTTGAGGCGATGTGGCGTGCGGCGCGTTGTAGATAATCGGCGACGGCCCAGTGGTATTTGAGTTTCAATTCGCGCTTCACTAGGTCAGCGATGAAGGGTGCGACGCCGCCGAGTTGCGCGTGACCGAAGGCATCAACTAGGCCTGATTCGGAAACGAATTTACCGTCGGCATTGCGGATGCCTTCGGAGACACCGATGGCGCAATAGCCGTCGCGTTTGACGACTGTATCGACGCGTTTGATGAACGCGACGGGGTCGAACACGATCTCGGGGAAGAGGATGATTTGTGGCGCGGGCATGCCTTTGCCTTGCGCTAGGCCGGTCGCGGCGGCGATCCAACCGGCGTGGCGGCCCATGACTTCGAAGACAAAAACTTTGGTTGATGTTTTCGCCATCGAGGCGACATCGAGCGCCGCTTCGCGCATCGACACGGCGACGTATTTGGCGACCGAACCGAAACCGGGTGAGCAGTCGGTGATCGGCAGATCGTTGTCTACCGTTTTGGGCACATGCACGGCGATCAGCGGGTAGCCCATGGATTCGGAGAGCTGCGAAATTTTTAGGCAGGTGTCGGCCGAGTCGCCGCCGCCGTTGTAGAAAAAATAACCGATGTCGTGCGCTTTGAATACTTCGATCAGGCGCTCGTATTCGCGGCGATGGGTTTCGACTGATTTGAGTTTGTAGCGGCACGAGCCGAAGGCACCGGCGGGCGTGTGCTTGAGCGCGCGAATGTTGGCGATGGGTTCTTTGGAGGTGTCGATCAAGTCTTCGGTGAGCGCGCCGATGATGCCGTTGCGGCCTGCGTAGACTTTGCCGATGTGCTTCGGGTATTTGCGCGCGGTCTCGATGACGGCGGCGGCAGAGACATTGATGACGGCGGTGACGCCGCCGGATTGGGCGTAAAAAGCGTTGCGAGGTTTGCTCGGAGTCGCGGCCATTAACTGTTCCCGTCTAGTCAAAGAAAATGTTGTTCGCACTCAGCCGCCCGCTCTGAGCCAGCGCGGGGCACCGCAGGCAAGTGCTGCGTGGCGTTAGGCACCCAACGCTGTGAATATCGAATCGCGAATCTGATCCACTTTACCCACGCCCGGAATCTGCACATACTTCGGCGCACCCGCCGCACCGGTCTTTGCCCAGTCACTGTAGTAGCTCACTAGCGGCTCGGTTTGCTTGTGATAAACGCTCAAGCGATGCTTGACGGTCTCTTCTTTGTCGTCGTCGCGCTGCACTAAATCTTCGCCGGTGACGTCATCTTTACCGGCGACTTTTGGTGGCGCGAATTTGACGTGATAGGTGCGGCCTGAAGGCAGATGTGCGCGGCGGCCAGACATGCGCTCGACGATCTCGGCGTCGTCCACCGCGATCTCGACCACGTAATCAATTTTGATGCCGGCCGCTTTCATGGCGTCGGCTTGCGGGATGGTGCGCGGAAATCCGTCGAACAAAAATCCGTTTGCGCAATCGGCTTCGGTGATGCGCTCTTTGACCATCGCGATCATGATGTCGTCGGACACCAGCGCGCCGGTGTCCATGACTTTTTTCGCGGCGATGCCGAGTGCGGTGCCGTTTTTTACGTGCGCGCGCAGCATGTCGCCGGTGGAAACTTGCGGGATGGCAAATTTGGTTTTGATGAACGTTGCTTGTGTGCCCTTGCCTGCGCCGGGACCGCCGAGGAGTATCAACCGCATGATGGGTGATCCTTTTTTGTTGTGGTGAGAATATGAATACCGATTTTAACTGGTAATCACGAAACCGGATTATTGGCGCGTGTACAGCGTGCGAACTTTTTCTAAATCGTCCGACGTATCGACGCCGGGTGCAACGGTGTGCGGCCAATTCAATACGGCAATGCGGTACCCGTGATACATCGCACGAAGCTGTTCGAGCGACTCGAATTGCTCAGTGGGCGCAGCGGCTAACGCGGCGTAGCTTCTTAGAAACGCAGCGCGATAAGCGTAAATGCCGACGTGGCGGTGCGCGACAAAATTCGTGGGTAGTGTAGATTTGTCGCTTGCAAATGCATCACGCGCATACGGGATCGGCGCGCGGCTGAAATAGTGTGCGTAGCCGTCACGATCACACACCACCTTCACCACATTGGGATTAAAAAACTCACTCGCCGACACCAGTGCATGCGCGGCCGTGGCAATCGCAGCGTGCGGTTTCGCGGCAAGTGTATCGGCCACCGCGCGAATTAACTCTGGCGCGATCAATGGCTCGTCGCCTTGCACGTTCACCACAATCGCATCGTCGGCCAATTGCAAATGCGCCGCCGCTTCGGCCAAGCGATCGGTACCTGCGGGGTGATCGTCGCGCGTCATCAGCGCCTGTACACCATGCCTGGCACATGCGGCCATCACATACGAATGATCGGTCGCGACCCACACGGCTGTGGCACCGCTCAACGCCGCACGCTCGGAGACCCGCACCACCATTGGCTTTCCAGCAATATCGGCCAGCGGTTTACCCGGTAGACGGGTTGACGCGAAGCGCGCGGGAATGACGACGATGAATTGCGTCATCGGCTACGCGCGATCTTCATCCGCGTTCAGCGCGCGCGCTTCATCGACTAATAAAATCGGAATGTCGTCGCGAATCGGGTAGGCGAGGCGCGCGGAATACGAGATCAGCTCGGACTTGTCGCGCGACATCGTGAGGGGGCCCTTAGTCACGGGGCACACCAAAATTTCCAGCAGTTTGGGATCAATGGCCATATCAAGATTTCGCTTTCAGCGCAGATAATTTTGTCAACACAAATTCTTCAAACGCCAATGGCAGCGCGGCATCTACGCGCATGAACCACATGCGATCATCGGTAAACGCGCGACATTTCACGGCGTCTTTTTCAGTCATCAGAATCATATCAGCGTCTGGGAATGCGAGGTCAGTCGCCACAAACGGATGATGATCGGCAAACGCATGCGTGGCCGCACACACCACGCCCAGCGATTTCAGATGCGTAAAAAATCGTTCGGGATTACCAATGCCCGCCAACGCGTGCACACGCTTGCCCGCAAGTGACGCCAAAAACAAATCGCGGCGCATCGCCTCACTACCCGCGCGCACCATCACGAATTTTTCGTTACTCAGCGCCATCGAATACACCGGTCGGCCAAACGCGTCGAGCGCTAGTTCATCGCGCACGCTGCCGTTGACGACGATGGCATCGACGCTTTCCAGTCGCGCCACCGGCTCGCGCAGCGGCCCCGCTGGCATCAGTTGTCCATTGCCAAAACCGCGTACGCCATCGACAACCGCGATTTCAAGATCGCGTTTGAGCGCGTAGTGCTGCAAGCCATCATCGCTAATGATGACGTTGGTTTGCGGATATTTTGTGAGCAAGAGACGCGCGGCCTCGACCCGGCTGGCATTCGCAAACACGGGTGCCTTCAAGCGTTGCGACATCATCAGCGCTTCATCGCTGGCGACGATTTTTTCATGCTCCGTCACATTGACCGCCAGTGATCGAACGGTGTGGCCGCGGGTGATGACGCCAACGCGCCAATGATTTTTTTCTAGGTACTCGGTGAGCGCAATCACCACCGGCGTTTTGCCGGTGCCGCCCGCGCTAATGTTGCCGACCACGATGACCGGCACGCCGACCTTGGTGCTAGGCAACAGACTGAGGCGGTAGAGCGCGCGCCGGGTCGCCGCGAGGGCTGCAAACAACCATGAGAGTGGGCGCAGCACCACCTGCCAGACCGAGCCCTGCTGCCACTCTTGGAGGAAAAATGCTTCGAGGCGCGCGCGCATAGAGGCGGAACGGACAGCGCGACTCTACTTACCGGCCTTGCCTTGCGTGACGAAGGATATTTTGGTGAAGCCCACGAGACGCGCGGCTTCCATCACGTTAATCACCGCTTGGTGGGTCGCACCGGCATCGGCACCGATGGCGATCACGGGGTCTTTCATGTTGCCACTCGCCGCTGCTTCGCGCAGGCTGTTGGCGAGACCTTCAACATTGCCCACCGAAATCGGCCGATTGTTGATCGCGTATTTGCTATTGGCATCGACGCCGATGTTAATGAGCTGGGGGCGTTCCGGCGCTTTGTCGGCGCTCGATTCGGGTAGATTGATTTGCAGCTCAGAGTATTTCGAGTAAGTCGTGGTGACCATCAAAAAAATCAAAATCACCAACAGCAAATCAATCAGCGGAATAAAGTTGATCTCCGGCTCTTCGCGCGCGCGGCCACGGCGAAAGTTCACTTACGATCTCCGTGCAAGGTCTCAACCAGCTTGATGCCTTGCTGCTCCATATCGACCACCATCGTGTCAACTTTGCCGCGAAAGTGCCGATAGAAAATCAGCGCAGGCACGGCGACAGCGATCCCGGCAGCGGTGTTGTAGAGGGCAACCGAAATGCCGCGCGCCAACTGCGCCGGGTTTTGCCCCGATGCGCTCGATGCACCAAAAATATCAATCATGCCGACCACGGTGCCAAACAATCCCAACAGCGGTGCCACCGTCGCAATCGAGCCGAGCCCAGTAAGGTAGCGCTCCATATCGACCATCACCGCACGGCCAGTTTCTTCCATCGATTCCTTCATGATCTCGCGCGTGCTTTTGATGTTCGCGATACCCGCCGCGAACACGCGACCTAGCAGCGAATTTTCAGAAAGTTTGCTCACCAATTCTTGCGTGGGGCCATGCGAACGGTACGCCTGCACCGTATCGTTGAACAAATTCGGCGGCAGCACCACCGAGCGACGCAACGACCACAGGCGCTCGCCAATAATGGCCACGGCGATAACGGAACACAAAATGATGAACCAGATGGTCCAGCCTGCAGCTTGGATAATGGACAGCAATGGAGACTCCCTGAAGGCGAATGCGTTGTAATGTGTTGCCAATGATGCTCGCTAGTTTAAGCGAAGCATCAACGTGTCGCCGAAACCTCTCGCACTTTATCGTAAGCATGCCGCGTTCGACAAGCGCGCGACGGTGGTTGCGTGGCTAGATCGGCAGAACGAAAGGACTTACCGCAGCCGCCAACGCCAACCCGTTCAAACGCCAATCAACACGCGGAGTTTTCGCCAGACCTCGCATCGTTTAAGGCCTGCCACCTGAAATAATAATTTCATCCACAATCGCTGTGGATAAGTCTGTGAATAGCGTTGGGGCAGACCAGCTAAGTGCCCATTCTGTAACGGTTTTTTGCTCCGCGCTCAAAAAGTAATCGCAAATAAAAATCATAAAAATCAGATAGTTGCAACACCCTAGCCCGATAAATTACAAACACGTTACAAGGAACCCCTAGACGACCAATCCACCAGTTAATAAGTTAGCTGAGGTATCGAGGGTAAAGGCTTGTGGGGTGGGGGAAATGGGCTTGAATTGGCTGGTCAGGCGCGATGGTGGGTGCTGAGCGTGTCGGGCCGATTCCACGTTGATCCGCCAACATCAACTCGCTGCCGTGCTCGGCGAGCATGGTCGTTGGCGGGTTCGATTTTCGGCAGTATCGTCGAATGGATGGATGAGATTCTTCCCCGGATGAGACCCGGCTCAGAATGACGATAGTTAAGCGTGGCGCAACGTGGTGTGGCGTCAGCAAACGGCAAACTACCCACAGTCAGGCACTCAAAACTTGTCATGCTGAGCGGCAGTTTGCGAAGCATCTCATCGGCACAAAATAGGGGCAATGCGAATTTCGATACGATTCGATTCATCGCACTGCATATGCAGAAACTGCGTGACCACGTTTCTCTTTAGCCACTCTACCGCTCGTTTTTTTAAACATGGGTAGTACGGTTCTAGACCCTGACGTTTGGACAGCGCCCGCGCTCCGGTGGGCGGCGGCGGGAGAATCTCAGCTTGGCGCGTGAACGTGAAATTTTGGCACCCTTCTTGGCGCGAGCCAGTGCCGGTGGCGTGCTGGTAGTGCCGCTGCTGAAAGCCGAGCTGGAAGCAGCACCGGGTCGCACCATGGCGCTGTCGTCGGTGTACAACCTGCTTCATCGGCACGGCTGGCGCAAGCTCGCTCCGGATAAGAGTCACCCGCAAAGTGACCCGGAAGCGCAGGCCGCGTGGAAAAAAAACTCCCCGAGACGCTCGCCGAATTAAGCGCCGAGGCTGGTGCAGCGCCGGTCAAGCTGATGTTTCAGGACGAAGCGCGCTTCGGGCGCATCAGCGACGTGCGCCGTTGCTGGGCACCGTTCCCGGGGCGATGTCCCGTTTTTAGTTGAGGTTAAGCCGGTGGCGGAAATGATTATGCGGCCTTGTTTGATTGAACGGAATCGGGTCGCATCGCTTTGATGAGCCCGATGATTTGCTTGTGTGGGATATGGCTGTAGCCGAAGGTCTTGCGCACGACGGCAGCGTTTTTCGACTCCGCCAAGCCGTTATCGTTGCTATGCCCTGGGCGCGACTTGGACTGCTCGATCTTGAGCTTGTT
>JAYTVA010000133.1:0-11894 GCA_043744255.1 Burkholderiales bacterium
GGCTTTGGCGGCTCGATGCTGTGGTTTGGTTCGAGTGCCGGTGTCGCGCTCACCAATAGCTTTCCCGAAGCAAAATCAGCTTGGCTGTGGATCAAGCACGGCTGGCATGTGGCGGTTGCGTACGTAGTCGGCTTCGCGGTGATGTCGGCAGTAATCACTTGGCATCCTGATGAGAAGGCGACCGCGAACAGTAAGGCGCAGATCGTTGCGCCGCAGCATGTAAAAGTGTCTTAATTTGCAGCAAACTGTTAGGACTTTTTTGCAGCCATCAGTCCTTGCGTATCTCACGCAGGCTCGGTACGATGAAAAAGTCTTGTGTCACCAAGCATTTTGTATCGCGTAGCAAAATCACTTTGATTAACCCGGAGGAGGACGACCATGACTGACAAGATCACCCCAACAGCCGCACCAGAGGCCACTACTACTACCACCAAGCCCAATCGCCGCAAGTTTTTGGCAGGTACGGCTGCTGCAACTGGTGCTGCGATCACCAGCTTCCCAATGATTGCGACCGCACAACCGGTCAGCCTGCGTTTCCAGTCCACCTGGCCCGCTAAAGATATTTTCCATGAGTACGCCAACGACTTCGCGAAAAAAGTGAACGACATGGCGGGCGGCAAACTCAAGATCGAAGTGCTGCCAGCCGGCTCTGTGGTCAAGGCGTTTGACCTGCTTGACGCCGTATCCAAGGGCACGCTCGACGGTGGCCACGGTGTGGTTGCCTACTGGTATGGCAAACAGCAAGCACTCGCGCTCTGGGGTTCGGGTCCAGCGTGGGGCATGGATGCCAACATGGTACTGGCATGGCACAACTACGGCGGTGGCAAGCAATTGCTCGACGAGATTTACAAAGGGCTGAACATTGACGTGCAATCGTTCGTCTATGGCCCAATGCCTACCCAGCCGTTCGGTTGGTTCAAGAAGCCGGTCACTAAAGTCGAAGACTTGAAGGGTGTGAAGTTCCGTACCGTTGGCTTGGCCGTTGATATTTACAACGACATGGGCGCATCCGTGAACCCGTTGCCAGGTGCTGAGATTGTCTCCGCGCTGGATCGTGGTTTGCTTGACGCAGCTGAATTCAACAACGCGACTTCGGATCGTATTTTGGGTTTCCCAGATGTGGTCAAGAACTGCATGTTGCAATCTTTCCACCAAGCCTCCGAGCAATTCGAAATCATCTTCAACAAAACCAAGTACGCCGCGCTGGCACCAGAGCTGAAGTCGATCATCGACTACGCCGTGCAAGCCTCGTCAGCCGATATGTCTTGGAAGGCAATTGATCGCTACTCCAAAGACTACGAGGAAATGAAAGCAAAGGGCGACGTGAAGTTCTTCAAGACCCCGAATGCGATTCTGCAAGCGCAATTGAAGAGCTGGGACAAAATCACCGCCGCCAAAGAAGCGACGAACCCTGCCTTCAAGAAGGTCAATGACTCAATGAAAGCCTTCGCCAAGCGCGCCTGTGCATGGCAAAACGACACACTGGTCGATTACAAAATGGCCTACAACCACTCCTTCGCAGCCGCGAAGAAGGGTTAAGGTCTAGCCGAAGACGGCGGCGTACATAACGCCGCCGTTTTTTTTCGGCTGTCGAATTTGTGTCGTTGAACTGGTACCGAGGGAGTGAATATGCAAAAATTTTTGTTAGGGGTAGACAAAGTCTCTACCTGGTTTGGGCAAGTCTGCTCATGGAGCGTGGTTGTGCTCACTGTGCTGATTTGCTGGGAAGTGTTTTCGCGCTACGTGCTCAACACACCGCACGGCTGGGTACTCGATGCCCAGATCATGATGTACGGCGTGCTGTTCATGATGGCGGGTGCCTACACCTTGTCAAAGAATGGTCATGTGCGTGGTGACGTGCTGTACGGCTTTTTTCAGCCCCGAACACAGGCAACACTTGATCTCATTCTCTACTTCGTTTTCTTTCTGCCCGGCGTGCTCGCGCTGACCTATGCAGGGTGGGGTTTCTTCACTGACTCGATCAAGATCAATGAACAAACCTACAACGCCGATCCGCTGCCGCTGTATCCGTTCAAATTCATCATCCCGCTCGCAGGTGCCTTGCTGCTGGCGCAAGGTGTCGTGGAAATCATTCGCTGCATCATGTGCATCAAAGACGGCGAGTGGCCCTCACGCATCGATGACGTGGAAGAAGTTGACGTCGAAAAACTCAAGGAGATGGTGCACGTGAAAGACGAAGACATCGCCGCCTTGGATAAATATGTGGTCAAAGCGGGAGAGCGCAAATGATTCGTAAAGAACTATGGTTTGGTTTCATCCTCATGGCGATCATTCTGGTCACCGTGGCGGTGCTGATGCCCTGGAGCAACATGACCAACGGCCATTTGGGGCTGTTGATGTTGGGCTTGGTGGTGGTGGCCATCATGATGGGGTTCCCCACGGCGTTCACGCTGATGGGCATGGGCATGCTGTTCGCGTTTTTCGCGTATTGGTCGCGCAGCAATGGCCATAGCGAGCAGGCGTTGCAGCAAACGCTGGATCTCATGGTGCAAAGCACGTTCGGCGTGATGCGAAATGACGTTCTGATCTCGATCCCCTTGTTCGTCTTCATGGGCTACTTGGTCGAGCGTGCGAACCTGATTGCAAAGCTCTTCAAGTCGCTGCATTTGGCTCTCGCACGTGTCCCCGGCTCGCTCGCGGTGGCCACACTCGTAACGTGCGCGATTTTCGCCACTGCGACTGGTATCGTCGGTGCCGTCGTGACGCTGATGGGGCTCTTGGCGCTACCAGCGATGTTGCGTGCGGGCTACGACGTGCGCATGTCGGCCGGTGTCATTACCGCCGGTGGTTGCCTCGGCATTCTCATCCCGCCATCGGTGATGTTGATTGTGTACGGTGCCACCGCTGGTGTGTCGGTGCCGCAACTCTACGCCGGTGCGTTCTTCCCCGGCATCATGCTCGCCTGCATGTACATCGGCTACGTGATGATTCTCGCGAAATTCAAGCCGCATCTCGCGCCTCCGCTGGCGGCAGCGGATCGCGTCGTCGTGCTGCCTGAGCATACCCAGAAAATTCACGAGTCAGTCGGTACGCGCGCGCTGCCTTCGTTGTTGATGGCAATGAAGGGTAGCCGCAACGTTGATGTGCCCACTAAAGTGATGTTCAAAGAGTTGGCCGTGACACTCGCGCCGCTGCTGACGTTTTTGGCCATCATGGCCTTCACTTGGAATGGCCTGACGCAGCCTGATGAAGTGCAAGATGTCTCAGGGCTGCAGCAAATGGGCGGCACCAACGAACCCGTCGAGGCACCTACCAGCGGTGGTCTGCAGGAGCCAGTCAGTGATTTGAAAGAACCCGCGTCAGGCGGTTTGCAAGAGCCGCCCGGAGTGGAGCCCGTCAAGGCCGAGGCGTCAGCGGCACCGGTAGCACCCGTGGTGAAGGCTGCCGCCAAGGCGCCTGTGGCACCAGCTGCGGCGGCAACTGAACGGCTGCCCACCCCGACCGCGTTCTGGTGGGTGTTTTGGGTAGGAATGGGGCTGCTGGCGGCGTTCTACGCGATCTTCACCTTTGCGCGCCTTGAGATATTCAAGATGCTGCTTACCTCGTTCTTCCCGCTCGCCGTGATGATCTTGGCCGTGCTGGGCACGATTCTCTTGGGGCTCGCCACGCCCACAGAAGCGGCGGCGGTGGGTTCACTCGGCGGCTTCGCGCTGGCGGCGGTTTACCTGCTGATTGGTCGTGGTCCGGAAGAAGTGCGGCGTTCGGCAAAAATTTGGGTGCCGCTCTGGCTCGCCTTCCTCGTCTCGGTGGTGTGGTTCATGTTGTACACCATGAAGATCGTTTCCAGCCCGCCGACGGCATGGATGGGGTGGATTTCTATCGCCGCGCTGGGGCTGTGGGCCGTTATCGCCACCATCCAAGCAAAGATGCTGCCGACGGTGCGTGAATCGACCTACCTCACGGGCAAAACGTCCGCCATGGTGTGCTGGTTGTTCGTCGGCTCGTCTATTTTCTCAGCCGCGTTCGCGCTGCTGGGTGGACAAAGCATCGTTGAGAATTGGGTGCTTTCGCTCGGACTCACGCCAGTTCAATTCATGCTGCTCGCCCAATTCATCATTTTTGTCCTGGGCTGGCCACTGGAATGGACTGAGATCATCGTGATCTTCATGCCGATCTTCATTCCGCTCTTGCCGAAGTTTGGTATCGATCCGCTGTTCTTCGGCTTGTTGGTCGCGCTCAATTTGCAGACGGCGTTCCTATCTCCGCCGGTCGCCATGGCCGCGTTTTATCTGAAGGGCGTCTCACCACCGCATGTGACCCTGAATCAGATTTTCGCGGGCATGATGCCATTCATGGGCATCCAGGTCATCGCCATTTTTGTGCTGTATTTCTTCCCAGCAATTGGTCTGTGGCTGCCACAAACGCTGTACAAGTAATTTTCGAAAAACGCTAACCGCGAGCCCCGTTTGCAGCGATGCAAATGGGGCTTGTGCATTCGATTACGGTAAATCATGAAACCAAAAATTCTCATCACCCGTCAGGTATTCCCGGAAGTCATCGACTTTCTTTCCGCCGATTTCGAGATCGACTACAACGAGGCTGACGATATTTTTTCTGCCGACACGCTGCGTGCGCGCGCACAAGGCTGCGCGGGCGTGATGTGCGCGCTCTCGGAGAAAATTGACGCGGCGTTCCTCGATGCCTGCCCGTCGGTGAAGGTCGTCGCCAACATCGCCGTCGGTCACAACAACATTGACTCGGCGGCCGCAAAGGCGCGCAACGTGAAAGCCACCAACACGCCCGGCGTGCTCGACGATGCGACCGCTGATCTCACCTTCGCGCTGCTGATGGCAGCAGCACGGCGCGTCACCGAATCCGAGGCGTGGTTGCGGCGCGGCGATTGGAAAAAAGGCTTCGCGGTGCAACAGATGCTCGGCGCAGATATTCACCACGCGCGGCTTGGCATCATCGGCATGGGGCGCATCGGCCAAACCATCGCCAAACGCGCGCTGGGCTTCGAGATGACGGTCA
Source organism: Burkholderiales bacterium (assembly GCA_043744255.1). GTDB lineage: Bacteria > Pseudomonadota > Gammaproteobacteria > Burkholderiales > Usitatibacteraceae > UKL13-2. The sequence continues at coordinate 4,993 of JAYTVA010000133.1, forward strand.
ATTATTTCAACCGCACCAGACTCGATGCCGCCACTGAAGCGAAGCTCAATGCAACCTATGCCGCTCGCGACGACATCCTGCGCGACAGTGATTTTGTCGTGGTGATGGTGCCGTATTCGCCAGCGACGCACCATCTGATTGGTGCCAAAGAAATCGCGCTGATGAAGTCCAGCGCCATTCTGATTAACACCGCGCGCGGCGGCGTGGTTGATGATGTTGCCTTGATCGACGCGCTGAAAAATCGCCGCATCGCCGGTGCTGGCCTCGATGTCTTTGAGAACGAGCCGGCGTTCAACCGTGGTTTCCTCGATCTCAACAACGTCGCGCTCACGCCGCACATCGGCAGCGCAACGCGTGCGACGCGGATGGCGATGGCGATGCTGGCTGCGACCAACCTGCGGGCAGCATTACGTGGCGAGGAGCCGCCGAATTGGTTGAATCGGTAGCGGCGTGGCGGCTTGCGTGCCGGCATGGTAAGAACCAATAATCCACAACCACTTCAAACCAGTTTTTCCTCAATCGCCGCATCAGTGTTAGAGTTTCACTATCTTCACCAATAAGGATCAGCTATGAAAATCGCATTTCTAGGCTTAGGCGTCATGGGCTTTCCCATGGCTGGGCACCTCAAAACCAAGGGGCATGACGTTACCGTCTACAACCGCTCGGACGCCAAAGCGCGCGCATGGGTCGAAAAATTCGGCGGTAGCTACAAAACCACGCCCGCCGAAGCCGCCGCTGGTGCCGAGATGGTGATGATGTGCGTCGGCAACGACAACGACCTTATGTCCGTCGCTACGGGGGCTAGCGGCGCGCTTGCGGGCATGAAGTCAGGCACCATCTTGGTCGATCACACCACCGCTTCAGCCGACGTGGCGCGCAAGGTCTACGCGCTCGCCAAGGCACAGGGCGTGGCCTTCATTGACGCGCCGGTGTCAGGCGGCCAGATGGGTGCCGAGAAGGGGCAGTTGACCGTCATGTGCGGCGGCGATCAAGCGCCGTTTGATGCAGCCAAGCCGGTCATCGACTGCTACGCCAAAGCGACCACGCTTCTCGGTGCGTCCGGCGCGGGACAGCTCACAAAGATGGTCAACCAGATTTGTATCGCCGGGCTGGTGCAGGCGTTGGCGGAGGGCCTCGCCTTTGCCGAGAAGGCGGGACTCAACGGCGAACAAGTGCTCGACGTGATCTCCAAAGGCGCGGCACAATCCTGGCAAATGGAAAATCGTGGCAAAACCATGCTGAAGCGCGAATTTAATTTCGGCTTCGCGGTGGACTGGATGCGCAAGGACTTGGGGATTTGCCTCGAAGAAGCGCGCCGCAATGGTGCACGTCTGCCCATTACCGCCGTGATTGACCAGTTTTACGGCGATGTACAGAAGCAAAGCGGTAATCGGTTTGACACATCGTCCCTAATTACGCGACTATAGGGGTAGGCGCATTCATAAACCTACTGCGCGAACCAATTTGGCAACTGCGTTGCTCGCCGTATAAGTGCATACGGCTGCGCTACTCGCTGCCAACTTGGCTCGCTCGCTACGGTTTCTGAACGCTCCTGTTCCTAATCCTGATCGTCCGGTCAATCGAAAGCAGAATTGTGATAAAACTTTACTACTCCCCCGGAGCCTGTTCCCTCGCTGCCCACATCGTGCTCGAAGAACTCGGCATCGCGTTCGAGCCCGCGCTGGTCTCCCTCAAAGACGGTGACCATCATCGCGCTGACTACCTGCGCGTCAACCCCAGAGCGCGCGTCCCTGCGCTGGTGGTCGATGGCAAGATCCTCACCGAGACCCCGGCGATTCTCACCTACCTCGCCGGTGGCTATTCCACCCGCGGGCTGTGGCCACGCGAGACCTGGAAGCAGGCCGAAGTGCTGTCGTTGATGAGCTGGCTGAGCGCCACCGTGCACATCACCTTCGCAACCATCATGCGCCCAGAACGCTACGCCACCGATGCTGCCGCCAAAGCCGACGTAAGCGCGACCGGCAAAGTAAATCTCGCCAAGCAATACGCCGAAATCGACAAGATGCTCACGGACAAGAATTTTTTCCTGGGCAGCCAATACACCGTTTGCGACCCGTACTTGCTGGTGTTCTATCGCTGGGGCAATCGCATCGGCATGGACATGAAAACCCTCTACCCAAACTGGACCAAGCACGCATTGCGGGTCTCATCGCGCGCAACCGTGAAGCGAGTGTTTGAGGTTGAGGGGATCGTGCTAGAGGGTTGACCTCAAGCCCCCTATCCCGCGCCGCTGCACGTGCTGCGGCGCGAGCCTCACATTGCTGGAAAGCCGCTCACCATTTGCCATCTGCGTCTGACCGCTCGTGCGCCATCGGCTACATTGAGGATTCTTAAAGATGGGGGTTTGAAATTCTTATACCCAAGCTGGCACCGGCTTTGCACCCGTGCCAGCAGCGTTCGTCCTGTCACTTCAATGTTCCTGACGACAACCTTGGAAACTCAGAAGTGCAATTCCACTCGGTACGGTGCCCGGAACTAGCGTGCAAAAATCGCGCGCCTTGGCGCCATCGTCGAGCAAGCCATTGCGCACAAATTTCACGAGATCGTCAAACTCTTCGTTCGACAACTTGATCGGTGTCGCAAGCAAGGGGTCGATGCGCGCCAATACTGGCTCGATCGGGCCCAATTTGTGACGTAGATCCTTATCGACACCTGCTTTGGACGGACTATAACGGCGGGCAGAATCGAAGACATCCAAATGGTGGCGAATCGCATCTTCGATCTCGGTGAAGGCGCCGTTGTGAAAGAACGCCGGCTGCAAGGCAGCATTGCGCAAAGGCGAGCTGCGGAATTTATAGCGATCATTTGCGTTACCGGTGACTTGTTCCAATCCGAAGTCTTCGTCTTCGCCCGGACCATCAAAGATCACGTTGCCTTTGCCTGCACCAAATTCAGGTGCGATCTGCGGCACGCCGATGACGTGCATCTTGAAATCGCTGAACATCTCGTTCGACTGCCCACCGACGGCGTGACAGCTTACGCAGTTCCCTTTGCCGAAGAAAAGGAGGGCTCCGCGCTTTTCGGAGGCCGACAGCGCATTTACCTGGCCGCGCGCGAACTTGTCGATCGGTGCATCCGCACGCACCACCGCGAACTCAAATTCAGCGATCGCGCGGCCGAACATCGTGAAGTCGATCGGACCGCCGCCGGCCACGCTGGGAAACAACCCGCCGAATAGCTGACGGTATTTGGCGTTGCTGTTGAGGCGCTTCAAGACTTCCTGCCGAATCGGCTCATTGCGAAAGCCTGAACCGTCGGGTGGCGGCACCGCGCCGCCTTTGCCATCGTCGAACTGATCAAAGCGCGCGCTGATCGTGCCCCTCGTACCGGTAAAGCCGGACACTTCGACTAGCTCCGTCGGCGGAATATGCGCCTGTGCGATCAACAGGTGTTTGACGATCGGATCGTTCGCAGGAAACTTGATCGCGCCTTCTGGTGCTGGAAAAAGAAAACCCGCCGAGTTATCGAAAGGGTTGCCCGACGGCGCCGAAAAACGTCCGTTCCACATGAGGTTCGGATAAAACGCCGTATTCACCACCGAGGGCGTGCGACGCTGGTTGCGCGGACCGGTGCGATCCGGGCCGACGACAAGATTGCTTTGCACACCGATGGCGATAGACTGCGAATCGCCAAATCCGTTGCCCGGGTCGTGGCAGCCGGCGCAAGTATTGTCATTGGCGAGACCGCCGGAACGGTCGAAGAACAGCAGCCGACCCACATCTGCGAGCTGCGGATTGATCGGACGACCGAGGCGAGTTTCCAATGTGGATTCAATCCGGCCAGTGAATCCGGCCTGCTGTAAAACCGATTTCAGCGACGCATTGAGTCTGGCGTTGCTACTTGAGTTGTCGTCGGCAATTACAGCAGTGCATGGCAAAAGTGCTGCCGCTAGCGTCGCGCCAATCATCATCATCGTGCGCGAGAGTTTGAAATGGGTTTTTTTTGCATGCGTGTTGGAATCACGCTCGGCACCGGGCCGCACCGTATCTTGTGGAACAATCATTTAAAGCTCCTCTAGAGTTGGGTTGGCCGTGCCGCACGCCACAACACGGCCTGGAGTCTCGTTCATTTTCTTGCTGACCGCACACAGCTAGACCCCACAAGAACGTCGCCGCATACGCGCGAATGACTGCGACACTCAATGAGCCTATCAGAAATATATGCTAATTTTGTGGCTCTGCGTAGCTGCTCAAAAACATGTTCTTCTGGAAAACGTGTGGGTAAATTTATAGCTAAAGGCGGCTGAAATCCGCATGGATATTGGGTCTGCGGGAGCCTTGTATTTGTCTGTGATCGCTATCAAAATCGTAACGCAGAGGAAGATTTCCTCAAGTTGAATGAGGATTTTGAGGTACACCATCCGTATTCCGAACAGCCGTTCTCGCAACTCGCTGGCTATTGGCACAAGATGGGAAAACTAGACAAAGCGTTAGAAGCAATCAAGATGGGCATGGCAGAACCCGGAGTTCGAGGCGGTGATGTTGAGGGGCAAAGGGATTGAAAATTCGTGGTGTAAGCACGGAAATACTCCACTTCAATTCAATAAAATAAAAGTTCTTTATTGATTTATTAACGGCAAAAATAGGCTATAAATGCTCACATGCGAACATTTATAATTTCCTCTGCCTCAGCGATTTCTGCTGAGTTTGGTAAGCGTTGCAAGTCAATTCGTTTGTCGCGCAACCTTACGCAACAGCAGCTTGCCGACATGGTGAACGTGTCGTTGTCATCGATTCGAAGGTTCGAGGCGCAGGGGCAAGGTAGCTTGGAGATGTTTGTCAAAGTCACTCAGGCATTACAGGTGGTGCAGCAGCTTGAGCCTTTGTTGACGCAGCACGAAGCCTCTATTGCAGAACTTGATAAACAGCAAACGCTGCTACAGCGTAGGCGGGCGCGCCCATGAAGAAGCTGCAAGTCAATTACCACGGTTGGGGTGAGTGCTGGCCACTGGGAATTCTGGCTGATACAGGCAAGGGCATTGTGTTCGAATACACGGCGCACGCAATCGAACGTGGCCTACAAGTATCGCCGTTACATTACCCCTTGCCGCGCGCAGGCGCAGCTACCCAAACCTTTCGCGGCGAAGCAGTTTTCTATGGCCTGCCAGGTTTTGTGGCAGATTCGCTGCCCGATGGCTGGGGCATGCTGCTGATGGATCGTGCCCTCCGCAAAATGGGGCGTGATCCGCGTGTTGTGTCGGTGCTGGAGCGCTTGGCCATCATCGGTGACAGTGCCATCGGAGCCTTCTCTTTTGAGCCATCGCAACAAGACCTGGCTCCAGCGGAGGCGCTCAGTATCAATCGTCTGGTTTCTGAAGTCAGGCAGGTGCAAAGCAGCTTGCACGCGGACGATGCGCTATCTGGCACGAAGACTGACAGCGCCTTGCAACACCTGATGCGCCTCGGCGGCTCACCACAGGGCGCACGGCCCAAGGTGCTGGTGGACTTTAATCCGCACACAGGTGCCATCAGCAGCGGTTTGCCGTTGACCGGCAGTGCGCGCCCATGGCTGATTAAGTTTCCCGCTGACAGCGAGCACCGTGAGGTGTGCGCTGTGGAAGAGTTGTACGCCAAGCTCGCCCGCAAGGGCGGCATGGACATGCCTCGCAGCAAATATTTTGCGGTAACTGCCAAGCACAGCGCCTTTGGCGTTGAGCGCTTTGACCGCAGCGTATCGAGCGCAGGTATCAAGCGCATACCGGTTTTGAGCTTGAGCGGCCTATTGCACGCCGATCACCGCATGCCCTCACTGGACTACGAGGCGCTATTGCTGGCAACACTGCGCATCACGGGTGACCAGCGCGAAGTGCTCAAAGCCTTCGAGCGTTGTGTCTTCAACGTGCTGATGCACAACCGTGACGATCATGCTCGCAACTTTGCTTTTTGCCTCAATGCGCAGGGGTTTTGGAAGTTGTCTCCTGCATTTGATCTGACTTATAGCCAGGGGCCAGGTGGTGAGCATTCCAGCAGCGTGGCTGGCCACGGCCAACACATCACGCGCGCCCACTTGCTCCAAGTCGCCAAGACCGCAGGTCTCAAGCCCAAAGACGCAACGCAGTGCATAGATCACTGGGTGGGCGTGACCGGCGAGCTTGCGACTCTGGTCAAAGACTTACCGATACGCCGCGTGACGCTGACATCTATCGCGCGACAGATGAATGAACAACGCGATTTGTTGAGGGGGCTCGGATGATATTGGCGGTTAAAGGGCGAGCGTTAAAAACTCTGAACATCCCGCTAGAAATTGCAAGTGTTTTATCGCGCGACTTGCGTGTACGGCGAACACGACTTACCCACCGCGGCGTGCGTTCACGCTAGATTTAAAGAGCGCGCCCGCCGCCGTGGATAAGTCTGCGCCGCACTGCCGCAACCGGCTTAGGTAGCGTGCAGTGACTGCCCCCGCCGCTATCGAGTCTCGTACGCCCGGTTGTGTTTCACCAGCGACCAAATTACCCGGATGAGTTGACGGCCTAGCGCACGAATAGCTTGATTGTGTTTCTTGCCCTCTGCACGCTTTTTGTCGTAGTACGCTTTCGAGACCGGCACGTGTGGCAAGTGCCGCGCCACCGCCACCATCATCGCCGCCTTGGCACGCGTGTTCACCTGTTTGGGTGCCCGTGCTGCCACCTTCTTGCCGGAGCTGTTGGCGAGTGCCGCCATGCCGGTGTAGAGCGCCAACCCGGCCTCTGATTCAAAGCGCGCCAACGTCCCGATCTCACCGGCCAGTTCAGCGCTGCTGATATCACCAAAGCCCGGAATCGACTGGATGGTCTGCGCCAGTGCAGAGTCCGCCGCTGCGGCCTGAATGGCGCGATCCAGCGCCTTGATGTCACCCCCAAGCGCCGCCACACGCTTGGCGTCCTGCAAGATCATGTCGCCAAC
>JAYTVA010000134.1:0-11857 GCA_043744255.1 Burkholderiales bacterium
CTTGCGGCGATATTGGGGCATCTGCTACGTTGTGCTCCTCGTGCGGTAGCGCAGGCAACGCACCTTCGTCGCACGCCTTGCATATGCCCCAATCTCACCGCAATCTGAACCGAAGCCACTTAATCAGACCTTCCCTAACCCCAATGCGACAAATCGCTCCTCGCTTTCGGCATCGGGGTCAGCCCGGTGCGCAGCCAACGGATCGGCGAACACGCCCTCGGCATCGGCAAACGACACGCCATGCTTCTTGAGGTTCGCTGCGGCCTTGGCGGGATCAAATTGAAACCGCATGTTTGATTGTATATATTAGATATGCATATGGCAAATGTTGGCGATCATCGAACCTACGGATATGTGCGAAACATCCAGCCTTGCCGCTCAACGCTGGGAGATCAGCCTCGCTTCGTGAAGACCTAGCTAACACGCTGCCCATGCCCAACCTCCACCGCCAACCGCGCAAGATTCTGCTCGTTCGCCGACGCCACAAACTCGGCAATCCGCTCGTAGTGTTCCACCGCGTCAAACGTCTGCCGCCACCGCACCTCCGTGCCACCGTCTTTCGGCAGAAGCGTAATCGTCAACAAAAAATGATGCCCGCCGAAATGCTCAATCTCGAAAATTTGGTCGGTGACGATGCGCGTGAACCGGCTCTCGTTCGGGTAGTCCGTGCCATCCGGGCCGTGCATCGTGAGCAGCCACGTTCCGCCGGGCTGGAAATCAAACTGGTGAATCGTATTGGTGAATCCATTCGGCCCCCACCATCTCGCGATGCGAACGGGATCGCTCATCGCCGCGAACACTGCCGACGGGCTCGCGGCCAGCACGCGGTGTCTTGAATCTGAGCGGGTCTCGATGGATTCCATCTGGAGGGTTTCGCGAAGTGATTGGCGCTCGTGCTGCCTAGCGGTTGACGTGGGCGGCTTGCCGACGCGACGGCTCGCGCACATGCAAAAACTTCGTGTAAAGATCGCGTGGTGGTGCAACCCCGATGCTCTTTAGCACCTGACCAACATTGCCGCGATGGTAGGTGCCGTGGGTAATCACATGCACCAGCATTTCTTCTTGCGTCATGGTTCCGGCATCACCATCCGTGAACTGAAATGAGATTTTTTCTGCGAGTGATTCGTCGGTGATACTGGCAACGTAATCTTCGAACCAAAGATCCGTTTCGGCAACGGCAAAATTTAACGCCGCTAACTCCGGCGTTTCTTGGGTATTCGTCGCCGTGTATCCGTGCTTCTCACCAACAAGATGGGCGCGAAAAATTTGATCCACAACGAAAATGTGGTTCAACGTGCGGAGCGCGGTGTGAACAGACTCCGCGTGCTCTGCAGGCGAGATGGTCGCCAACTTTTCGAACAGCTCACCATTCGCCCAAGTCTTTTGCGCGAAGAGTGGTTTGAGGATATTTTTTGACATAGAACTGTCTCCGTGGTGATCGGTGTGGCTAACGCGGCAGACGAAAAACGCTTTCATTTTGCGAATCGTGCCGCGAACCAATGCAAATATCAAGATCGGCTAATGCGTTGAACAGTTGGCGCTGACAATGGTTCGATACGAACCCATCGACATCTACGCATCAGCCACGACCTGAACATTCTTCGCCAATGTCTTAAACCGATCACCATTTTTCTGGACGACGGTGATGGTGAGATGACCGGTCTTGCTGATGTTTAGATCGCGAACGATGCCGAGTTTGCCCTTGTGCGCGCCACCGCTGACGCGGCAACGATCACCGTCTTTGATGGGCGCTGCGTTCGATGGTGAGGAGGCTGGCACTTTCGTCACTTCTGTCGGTGGCATCTGACGTTCGTTTCATTGCCCAGCAGGTGGCTGCCACAACTCCACCTTATTCCCCTCAGGATCAATCACCCAGCCAAATTTGCCGTACTCAGAGTCATCAATTTTGTCGAGCACATTGCAGCCCTCCGCTTTAAGCGCCGCCACCAACGCGTGCAAGTCTTCAACGCGGTAGTTAATCATGAACGAAGCGTTGCTCGGCGCAAACTGATCGCTTTCCTGCGCGCTAACGGACCAGATCGTCGTGCCGCCAACGGGCTTGCCATCCGCATCGGCCCAGGTGAACGCGGCGCCGCCCCAGTCTTGTACGTCGATGCCGAGGTGGCGTTTGTACCAAGCCTGCAGCGCAGGTGCGTCCTTTGCTTTGAAAAAAATGCCGCCGATGCCAGTGACTCGTTTCATGTGATCCTCCGGTGTGTGGTGGTTGCGCGAACTCTCGCGACTTGAGCGGGGAACGAGCCAATCATTGCAGCGCCCGTTTCATCAATAGGCCAACACCGAAGCGCATGTGTTCGGTGCCAAATATTTGGAACCCACAACCCTTGTAGAATTTTTCGGCCTGCGGATTTCCCATGACATGAAGATACCGTGCTCCAGCCGTCTTTGCTGCAATCGCGCAATGCTCTACCAGCACCCGACCAACCCCTTGGCGCCAGCATGTGGGCTCGACGAACAGTGCGTCTAGCTCAGCATTTCCATCGGCACGCACAAGAATGGCAGAAAACCCACAGACTTGATCCGCCTGCTCCGCAACGAATACCCCGCCCCCGACTATTTGATGAAGAGGCAACTCGATGGCGTCTGGACGCGCGAGCAAGGCTTCGCGATCATTCGGATTGGCGAGAGAGGCCCGCCATTGCAGCGCTTCCAGAGACTCACGTTCTGAGGCAAAAGCTAACCGAACCGTGATCCGCGACATCGTGACGTCTAGCGTAATGCATCCCGCAGATTCTGCGGATATGTCTTGGCGCCGCGGTGCAAATCTGACATAAAAACCATTCGAGAGCGGCGTGAATGCTGGCGTTTGGCCATCGAGCTTGCCCCAGTTATCGTCGCGAAATATCTTTAAATTACGCATGCTGCTGTTGCTTGCGATCCGCCCACTTGACCGAGTGCGCGCACGGATTCCCCATTACCACTATAGCCCGAACACGAGAAAAGTATGTTCGCACTGAGTGCACTTCTTTGTGCGAGCGTGGTGTCCTTGCAATCCATTGGGCTCGACGAGATTCGACGCGTCACGCTTAGCAATTTACGTTTAGCGTTGTGTTTCCAACCAGTCGCCGAAAAAATTTGTCGCGTTGCTGAACATGATGGGGATTGAGCTTTTAGCCGATCAATTTTCGCTTTTGCAATTCTTCGCTTAATTTAGGCGGCACTGAATGTTCGCCGTCAGCACATGCGGGCACTTCGCTTGCCCGAGCCACAGGGTTGCTACACATCCGCCATCGCCATCCGCATCGGCCCAGGTGAACGCGGCACCGCCCCATTCTTGTACATCGATGCCGAGATGACGCTTGTACCAAGCGTGCAGCGTTGGTGCATCTTTTGCCTTGAAAAAATACCGCCGATGCCGGTGACTCGTTTCATGTAATCCTCCGATGTGTGTTTTTTGAAGAATAGCAGTGCCCCGTGGTCTGAGGTGCGATCACCGAGTAGCTCGCGAATCACGGGAGGATATCCCCATGCGCCCAATTGTCATTGCGGCGCATCCGCGACCGAATATTGCAGCCCAACCCGCGCGGTTCAGATGATCGGCTTCAGGAACAGCCGACCGTATGCAACGAACGCCATGACGAGACCCAGCACAGCACTCATGATAATGGACGGGGTCTCGTGGTACTTGACGTGCACGCCAATGAACACGAGGCTCTCCATCGCCAGCACGGTCGCGGCCACCACCGTCAGCGTCGGTCGCCAGTGGAGCACGGCGGGAACGATCAGCCCGACCACGCACACGAGTTCGACGATGCCAAGCGCCATCCACGCTTCTCGTGGCAGCGCACCAAACGACGGAACCTGCCCACTAATCTTGTCGAACATGAAGACCTTCATCACACCCGACGCGCCGTACATGAGCGCGGCCAAGACCTGCACAACCCACAACAGGATGTTCATCTCGTGTGTCCTCTCATCTGCCCTTCGCTGAATTTTCGTTTAGGCCAACGGTAGCCCCGTGGTGTCAGCTCTTTGGTGTCAGCCCTTGGTGTCAGCCCCGGGGGCGGAGACTCGCGCGCTCAGTGCTACCATGCCCGGGAGACGCCAAGAAAGCTTGCCATATCTTGCGAACTGAGCGAAAAACCGAGAGTGCTGTCACCAAAGACTACGTTCTGCGCGTCAACCGCGCGATCGACCATATTGTACGCAACCTCGCGCAGCCCTTGACGCTGGAAGAAGTGTCCGCAGCGGCCTGTTTCTCTCCGTTCCACTTCCACCGCATCTTCAAGGCTTTCCTCGGCGAGACGCTGAACCAATTCGTCAAGCGACAGCGGCTCGAACGGGCGCTCTTCCTGATGTCGCACGCGCCCAAGCGCTCATTGACGGACGTAGCGCTGGACTGCGGCTTTGGCTCCTCGTCCGACTTTTCGCGCGGCTTCAAGCAGCACTACGGCGCGTCGCCCAGCGGGTTCGATCTCAACACCTTCCGCCATTCGCGGCGTGAAGAGTTCGAGCGTGTCATGTCGAGCCAAGGTCGCGGTTCTCGTGTCACCAGCCTGTCAGCCGGCGAGAACCCGGACGGCTTCGAGGTGCAACTGCGCGACTTGCCCGCGCGCACCGTCGCCTACATCCGCGTGCTCGATCCCTACCGCGAGGGGGTCGCGCAAGCCGCCTGCGAACGCCTGCTCGCGTGGGCGATCAAGCGCGGGCTCGCGGACCGCCAGTGGCTCGGCTACATGTGGGAAGAGCCCGAAATCGTCGCCCTCAAGGACTGTCGCTACGATGTCGCGCTAGTGGTTGATGATGTCGAGCCCGCAGGTGAGATCGGCCGCTTCGCGTTCCCGCCGATGCGCGTGGCCGAGGTCGTCTTGCGCGGCGGCCTCGATCTCGAAGCGCGCGCGCTCGACTGGTTGTACAAAACGTGGCTACCCACTAGCGGCTACGTCCCTGACCATCAGCCCGCCTTCGAGGCGTGGATTGGCCGTCCGTTTGCCCACGGGAATAAGTATTTCGAGATCGCGTGTCAGCTTCCGGTTAGGATCGCCTGACCTGTGGATTCACGCTTGCGCGCTCGCACATCTATCGGCGCCAGTGTGAATAGTTTTGAAAAACAATTCACGCTGGCTCTTTAGATTCACCCGTTATGGCTGTTTTGATCGTGTTGCAAGCCCAAAGCTCTTCGCAACCCCGTCATTTATCGTCATTTCTGCTTCCTTGGGGCCAATCCAGGGTAGCTCGGATGGTCGCGTGCCTTTGAGCATGGGCACCATTTGCTCTAACGCCCCTCGTCGATAAAGTGGAACGATATCCACGCCGATGGTGGCAACGCCGCCCAATTGGGTGTAGCCGCCTGGGTTGTCCATGGCGATGGGAAGACCGTATGCACTCGCGGCTTCCGCGATCTCCTTCCTCATCGCATAGGTGTCCGGGCCTCGCAGGCTAATGGCAATCTCGGCTTTCGATGACTTGGCAGCGGTGATCGTTTTTTCGAGATCGCCAGGTACCGCCGCAGGCATGGGAATGACGTCAATCATTTCGCGTCTAGCGACTTTCTCCCACTCGGCCAGAAGACGCTTATGCGTATTGTTGACCGGGTTGAAAAGCACGCCCAGTTTGCGCAAGCCAGGTTTCAACTTCAGCAGCATGCCGAGTTGCTGGGCAGTTCCGTCGTGAAGATAACTGTGGACACCAACCAGATTCCCATTCCCATGGGTGAGCGTCGATGTCAGCCCTTCTTTAATGGGGTCATCCTGAACCGAAATGCATAGCACCGGTACTGTTGTCGTCGCTTTTTGTGCTGCTGCGCATCCTTGCGAAGATGAAACCACCAGATAGTCCACCTTCTCGGCCAGCACCTCCCCCACTAGCCGGGGCATGAGGCTCACGTTGCCCTCAGCTGTGCGGAAGATCACTTGCATGGTGCTGCCATCCTTGTAACCCGCATCCGACAGTCCATCAAAGAAAGCCTGGTTGGTCACCGCCATTTTGGGGTAACCGCCTGCGCCCGCAACGAAGCCGACACGGGGTATTGGGGGATCTTTAGCAGCGACCGCGCCAACTCCCATGGCACCAACAATAGCTCCTGCGATCACAGCACACTTGATGATTTTTGCCATTGTTTGCTCCTGTATTACTAAAAATAATGGAGTCTGACCCTGAGGTTTCCCGAGGAGGTGTTTCCTAATCAAGGTTTAGGAAAGCCATTCTTAAATTCAACACGAATCAAGTGCATCGGCACCGTATCCAGATTCGTAACGGAGTGCGCGGCTTCCGGCGGTACGCGGATTACCATTGGCGACTCTTTACTGCTATCGGCTACGACTTTCGGCACCAGCAACTTGCCATTGGCGTCACGATTCTCGCGCTTTGTTGGGCGGTCGAATACGATCACGCTCGGCCACTGGTGGTGATGAGCAACCTCTACTTCGCCCGGCTCTACGGTCACGGATAGCACGCGAATTTCTTTGTCTTCGAAGATCACTTTGTGATTTTTTGCGCCCGCTTTCAACGCATCAAGTTTCGGATCCCATGACTTCGGATCCGTGCCGTCGGTGCTGATCGGCATGCCCTCGGCGAGTGCACCAACGGCGACAAAAAAAAGCACAACGAATTGAACGAGCTGCTTTGTCATGTTGCCTCCTTGAAGTCCCTTCAACTGGCGCAAAAAAAGTAAATGCAAGCGGGGGTCATAACGGCAGACGCCATCATTTCCCTGGCCACCATTTGCCGACTCTTTTCAATTGCATTTTTTGCTTCTTTGCCATTCAAAAATACTAGCATGCACGCAGCCGCGCAATCCCCTGATCAAGGTATCCCGTGTCCAGCGGTTTCAACCGCCAAGCGGACGCTGCAGCGTTGGCACGCTACGCGTTGGCCACGCGATTTGGTTGCCGAGAACAAAATCGGATGGAGATCGGCGCAACTGATCGTTGACGTTGCGCCGCTACCGAACCGTTACTCCCAACCTCCAGTCGCCATGCAACCGGTTCACCACCAGTAATCTTCGCGCTATCCGCCAATCATCACCGTAAGCATACCCAGCGCAACAGTCCCACCATGTGCGGTCGCATCCCCCAACCGCGCAGCCAACTTGCCGCCGATCATGACGCTCGCTGAGCCGGTGATGATGGTATCAAGCGACCCCATGCACACCGCTTGATCCCCCATCACGGCCGCTGGCAGCGAGCCGATCAGCACGGTGGCGACCCCGGGGCCGATGATTGGCCCGCCGACATGGGGATGGGGCGGCTGACCCGGTGTCACGATCGGGCACACATGCAGGTCAGTAATGCGCGCGGCGGGGGGCATGGGCTGGTCTCCGTTTCGTTAGTTGATCTTCACCAGACCGCCCTTGACGACGGTCTCGCCGGATGCGGTCAGCTCGGCAGTGGCACCCGCCTTGGCCGCGAAGCCGATCTGCGCCTCGCAATGCACGTTGAGGCCAGCACTGCTGACATCTGCTTTCGAGGTGATGCCGACGGCACCAATCGCGTCGATCTTGATGGTGCCCTTAGCGGAAATTCGGATGTCCTTCGGGCTCTCCATCACGATGCCGCGCGCGCTCAGTTCCACCTTATTGTCGTGTTGGTCTTGCAACAGGATCGACTGGCCTTCGTCGCTCAGGAGCACCTTGTTATTGGCGGGCGTTTGAATGGTGATGGTTCTCTTGGCGTCGTCGAACTCAATCTTCGCCATGCTGCGCGTGACGATTGCTTTGGTGTGGTTGTCGGCGTTCGCGGCGTAGGGCGGACTGCGGCTGCTGCTGTACAGGCTGCCGAGAATCATCGGCTGCGCGGGGTCATCGTTGCGAAATCCCAGCACCACTTCGTCGCCGATTTCCGGGATGAAAAATGCGCCGAAGCCGTTCGATGCATAAAAGCTCGCGAGGCGCGCCCATAGGCTGATGGCCAACGACGGTATCGATACCAGCACGCGATTTTCGCCGAGCGGGTCATCGAATTTTTCGACCACGCCGAGCTGTAGGCCGTTGCTGGCCGAGATCAAGTTGGGCGTCGATGACGCGCCGAGTACCACCCTCGGCAAAAACCATTTAGGCGCGAGGCCGAACCGCGCCTCCGTGACCCAGTTTCCAGCGGCAAGCTCGTGGTTTATGCCGGTAATGAATACCTTGCCGTTAAAGCGGTTGCCCACGCCGTTGATGTCGATCATCTCGCCAACCTTGGCCTTGGCGCTGCCCTGAAATTTCATGCTGCCGTGGCGGCTCTGCACTTCAACGAGCTTCCCCATTTTCGCATTCCAGTCGGTAGTCGCGGGGGTCGGCGGGAACTGCGCATCCACGTCTGCGTGGAACTCAATCAAGTCTTCGCCATAGCCGACCTTGAGGGTTGCAGCCGCCTCTAGCTGCGGCGGCTTGGCAGTGATTTTTCCATTGTCGGCGATCACCAAAAAACCACTGGCCTCCGTGCGCGCCAGCAGGTAATCCCAGTCCGTGCAGCCGACCTGTACCTGCACCTGTGGCGCGTGCCCGGTTGCGGCGATGTCGGCCGAAAATCCGTACTTGCCGACGAGCGTGGCGATGATGTCACTATCGTTCTGGTTCGTAAAACTGGTGGTCTTGTCGCCAATCGTCATCTTCACCGCCTGATCGCGACACTCGATGATCAGCCGCGCATGGTTGTCCCCGGTAACCTCTATCCCGTGTCGGACGATGATGCCGTCGAACAGTTTTTCGTCGCTGTCGCCATAGCCCGCGCTGACCGAAATTTCCGCGCCCGGTCTGAACACGTCTTGGCTACTCAGGGGAAAATCGGCGCTGGCGATATCACCGTCGGCGAACACGAGGCGCGCCGAGGGAATGGTATTGACGGCGCGATCGATCGAAATCGAGATCACCTCAACGGTGTCAGCGATGGCGTTGCGGTCGCTGCTGATGCTAAAGCGAACGACACCGTCAGCACCCTCGGAGTTGATTGCGGGAGACTCTGGCATGGCACGAGCTTTCACAAGTGTTGAAAAACACTACAGAGGTTTTGAGTTTATCTATGCATAGCGCGCGACGAACAGAGCGCTGCGGTCATCATTTCTGCGCCGCGTTGAATCGCGTTCTGCCAGCCAGCGCTGCGCCAAGAAAACCCATGGGGATGTACGCCAACAAAAGATCGGCCACGCTGAACCACAGCGGCCCGCCGAGCATGCGGACGGCGGCAATCCCACCCAGCAAAAAAAGCACGCCAATAACCATTGCGAACTTAAGGTGATGGCTTGCTGCGAACTTGGCAGCCACGAACGCCCCAGCGAGCGTGCCGACGGCATGCGCCAAAAATGGAAAAATAAAATTCACCGGCGTGAACAGCTTCATGCTGCCGCGCAGGGCGTCCATGGTGGAAACATCCGCGCCCGGCGGAAGATGCACCACTGACGGGCCAATGTTGACCAGCGCCATATTGACGACGCTACCGACAATCACGCCACCAATCACTGCCAGAATATTTCTCACGATGGATTTCATGGCTGCTGCACTCCTCCAATTACTAGCGTTCGCGGAATAAGCGCCGATGGCGTTTGTTCTACTATGCGCTAGTTAATGAAGGCCGGTAGCTTCGCTCGCCGTCTTGTGCGTGCAGCCATTAGCAATAAAAATTCCTCGCCGAGAGGGGACGATGAAAGTTATCTGAACGCTGCGTTGCGGTCTATCGTGGTGATCGACGAATGCTTGGAAAGAGGCGTGGACAGTGGGGTTTGGCAATATTGAAAGGTGCAGATGCTATTTCCGCTGCTCCAACTCCTGTACCCGCTTGGCAAGAACTTCATCGACCACAATCGTCTCGCCGTCCTTCTCGTCCTTGATCTCAAGTAGCAGCGCGCGCTTTCCGTTGTGTCGGAAATAAACTTTTTGCCCCTCGTTGAGAGTGACGCCGCTCCGGCTATTGGGCGACAGGTTGGGGTTCATCACGCCCGGAATATCCAGCGGGATGCTGGCCGCTGATCGGTTTTCCAGCGATAGGTTGGCCGCGGTCGAAGGGAAAACCATCGGCACGGTCAAGGCAACGAGAAGTAATGATTTGTGCATGTGTTGGCCTCAAAAAATAGCGGTGAATGATCTTTTTAGAGTGATGCTACGCGGAAAAGTTGCACGCTTCGGGTAAAAGTGCGGGTCGCGGAGGTAGAAAACTTCGCGCGCACCCGCGAGCGGTGGCACCGGACGGACTGGCGAGAACTGCAGTGCGACGTCGATCTATTTATGTTTGATGGTACTGAGCCGATTCGGTCGCAGACAACTTTTTTTCTGTGCGCGCGTCATCACTACAGTTGGTGGGCACATGCCCAAAGTCGATAGAAGTTCTTCTGAAAAGGATTCTCATGCGATATTTAGTGAAACATCTTAAGTGCATCATCACGGCAAGCGTCGTCGCTATTTCCGGCGCAGCAATGCCAACAGTCGCCGCCGAGAAAGATATTGTCGATACGGCAAAATCGGCGGGCGCGTTCAACACGCTCGTGGTCGCGCTGCAAAAAGCGGGTTTGGTTGAGACCCTTAAAGGGCCCGGGCCATTTACCGTTTTTGCACCCACCGATGCGGCCTTTGCCAAAGTACCAAAGGATCAACTCGATGCGCTGTTGGCCGACAAAGCCGCGCTGACTAAAGTGCTCACCTATCACGTCGTTGCTGGCAAAGTGCTGGCCGCTGACGTGAAAGCGGGGCCGGTCAAATCGGTGCAGGGCAGCAACCTCACCATCACCACGGAAGGCGGTGTGATGATCGACAAGGCCAAGGTCACCCAGACCAACATCATGACCAATAACGGCGTCATCCACGTCATCGATTCGGTACTGGTGCCAAACTGATCGTGTGCAAAAAGGCTAGGCCATGTGCCTAGCTTTTTGCGCCAATAATTTTTCATTTTCAATGGAGCCGCAAATGCAGAAATCACGCCGCGTATTTATGTTCGCTGTCGCCGCAACCGGTGCCGCCGTTGCAGTCGGTGCGCATGCACAAACCAAGCTTGACCCAAAGGACGCGCAGGCAGCGGCGCTGGGCTATGTGATCGACGCTAGCAAAACTGACGTGAAAAAATATGCGACTTACAAGCTAGGTCAAATCTGCGGTAACTGCGCACTTTATCAAGGCAAGCCCAAAGATGAACTCGGTAACTGTCCGCTGTTTGCTGGCAAACAAATCGCAACCAAAGGATGGTGCAGCGCTTGGGTGAAGCAGTCTTAGCTAGTGTCTGAATCGGTAGCAGTAAAACAAACTCTGGGAAAAAATAACATGGCAACTGCTTCAACCAATTCGGCCACTGCAATCATCGATTCTCTACGCGCCATTGCCGAAGACAGTTTTGATTCGGTCATGATTACCAGCGCGGCGGCGGGCACACCCATCGTCTACGTCAACAAAGCATTTACGGCGCTCACCGGCTACAGCGCGAAGAGCGTGATCGGCAAATCGCCCAAACTGTTGCAGGGTGCCGCCACCGATAGCAAAACGTTGGATGCGCTCCATCGCTGCATGAAAACCGGCAAGGTATTCGAGGGCCGCACCATCAACTACGACAGCAAGAAAAGGCCGTTCGTGATGCATTGGCGCGTGGTGCCAGTCAAGCCCGCGCGCGGTAAGCCTGCGGAGTACTTCATTGCCATTCAGCGTTGCAACAACGTCGGCGGTGCGTAGCGTTATCGCAAAAAATGGCGTGTGGGGTTCAACTGCAAGTGAAGTACCAAGGCAGCTTGATACCGTCCGTTGAAACCCGGTTCGTTGAATGTGCGTTGCTCGTGCCGTATCCGCGCAGACTGTTGCGACAGGAGTGATAGACGGCATGGCGGTAGCGGCAGGCATCACACTGCATCCGGTGACCACCCAGCGCCGCCGTGCGACAGGCAACAATGGCGCGCCACGCCTTCGCCTCGGGCGTCGATAGGGTGTGCTGTGCCAGGTAGG
>JAYTVA010000135.1:0-11722 GCA_043744255.1 Burkholderiales bacterium
GATGCAGGGTTCGTTCGGGGCTTACATCCTTTGAACCAATAGACTTATGTCGATGGATTCTGGCCCAAGCGGTGTTTGTGTGCGCGTCCCACGTGGATGCACCTGATGACATCCGGTCGGTTTCCTCCCTTGAACCCTAGCGTTCAAGCGTGCGGCTCCGAGCGAACCCTGCATCGCATTTTCTAGTTGTGACGCCACACGTTCAGCCACCATTTTTGTGACCACCCCATATGGCCTACTGGCTGATGAAGTCCGAACCGGGCGAGTTTTCGATTGACGATCTGGTGAAAACCAAAACCGTGCCTTGGTTCGGCGTCCGCAACTACCTCGCCCGCAACTTCATGCGCGACCAAATGAAGCTGGGGGATGACGTGTTGTTCTACCACTCGTCGTGCCCCGAACCTGGCATCGCAGGGCTCGCGAAAGTGTCATCGCCCGCCTACCCAGACCCCACGCAGTTCGACAAAAAGAGCAAGTATTTCGACACCAAAGCCACGCCGGAAAATCCGCGCTGGATGCTGGTCGATGTCGCGCTGGTACGAAAGACGCGGCTCTTGTCGCTCGCCGACCTGCGCGCGGATGCGAGGCTCGAAGACATGCTGATCCTGCAACGCGGCAACCGGCTGTCGATTACGCCAGTCGTGGCCGCACACGCAAAGCACATCGCCAAGCTGCTTGCCGCTTAGGCATCAACAACGCGCCACCGCCGCGCCACGCGCAGCCGCGCGCAGACAAGAACTACTGAGACCCCCCAGTGCCCTTCGACATTTCCTACTTACTGATTTTTCTCGCGATGGGCGTGTTCGTCGGCTTCTTCGCGGGCCTGTTGGGCATCGGTGGCGGCTCGGTGATGGTGCCGATTCTGTCGTTGTCGTTTATCCAACTCGGCTTTTCGACCGAGCACGTCATTCACATGGCGCTCGGCACGTCGATGGCAACCATTCTTCCCGGTGCCTACGCCAGCACCCGCACCCATCACCAGCACAAAGCCGTGAATTGGACGATCGTCAAGCAGATGACGCCGGGCATTCTCATCGGCACGACGCTCGGCACCGTGTTCGCCTATTTTTCCACCACGATGTTTCTCAAATACTTCTTCGTCGGCTTTATCTTTTTTCTTGCCGCGCAGCTCGTATTCAACGTCAAACCCCGCGCCAGTCGGGCACTTCCGGGCACATTCGGTATGTTGCTGTTCGGCGGGTTGATGGGTTTTGTCGCAAGCCTGGCCGGCATTGGCGGCGCGGTGCTGACCATCACCTTCCTCACCTACTGCAACGTGAAAATTCACGATGCCATCGGCACCTCGGCTGCGGTCGGGTTTCCGATTGCCGTCGCCGGTACAGTCGGCTACATCGTTACTGGCATGATGGATCACGACTTACCGAAATGGACGGTGGGTTATGTCTATGTGCCCGCGTTTATCGGTATCGCCATCACCAGTTTTTTCGTCGCGCCGCTCGGCGCGAGGCTCGCGCACAAGTTGCCGGTGGCGACATTGAAGAAAGTGTTTATGGTGTTTCTGGTCGTGTTGGCGATCAAGATGGCGGTGTCGGTTTAAGTGTCCCCAGTCATACGCCGCACCAATCGCGCATGATCTTTTCATATATTCCCACCGATTGTTCGAGCCGACGAATCGAGCACCACTCATCAATCTGGTGCGCAATCGACGGCTCACCGGGGCCGATGATGACGGCGGGAATGTCACCGTTGCCGGCATCGAAATAGCCGCGCTTCAAATCTGCGCCATCGGTAGAAAACATAATCGTCTTCGGCGTCGGGCGGCCATTGAGGAAAGGTGTGGCGGTCTCGTAGACGCTCTCGATCCACTCATCGGCTTCGGAATACATCGGCGGCGTATCGACAATTTTGCGCACCTTGCCCAAGCCACCAATCAGCGCCTGCACTGATGCGCACAGATGCGGATGCTCGATCCCCGGCACCGTGCGCAGATCGACCGTGAGCTTGGCCGAATCGGGCACCGAGTTGGTGTTGAGGCCCGCGTGGATGGTCGCGACATTGAGTGTCGGCTTGCCCATCACCGGGTGGCAATCGACACCGCATTGATGCTTCCAGTCGAATTGCTCCAGCGCGCTAATGACCTTGTTCATTTTCAGAATCGCGTTCTCGCCCTGCTCGGGCATCGAGCCGTGCGCCGTCTTGCCGACAGTCTCGATTTCGATCCAACAGAGCCCCTTGTGACCGACATACGGATAGTTATCGGTCGGCTCAGCGACGACGATGGCGCCGGCACGCGACAGCAATTTTTTCTCAGCCAGAAATTTCGCGCCCTCGCAGCCAACCTCTTCACTGGCGGTGAGAACGATCACGAGGCCGGGTGAATTTTTCAGAAACGGCGCGAGCCTGATCGCCGCCAGCATGAATGCAGCAATGCCGCTCTTCATGTCGCTGGTGCCGCGCCCAAACACGCGGTCGCCATCGAGCTCACCCGCGAACGGATCGCGCGCCCATTTCGCCATACCCAGCGGCACCACGTCGATGTGGCCGGTGAAGCAAATGGGCGGCTTGTCTTGCGCCCCGCCGATGGTGGCAATCACGCTCGTGCGCGCGTCGGCGAACTCGTGATACGCCACAGTGAATCCTGCGTCTTCGAGCATCTTGCCCGCGTGCTGCGCGCACGCGCGCTCGGCGCCGGGTGGATTGACGGTGTTGAACTGCACCAGATCGCGGGTGAGTTGCAGAACGTTTTGGGTCGCCATGGTGGTTCCTGAAAAGGATGCAACGCGCGATAATCGCGCAATAAATCATCTTACCAAACGTGAGCCCTCGCAATGGAACGAAACGTCAACGCCATGCTTCGCGCACTATTCACGCTAACTATTTTCATCGGCCTGCAAGGTTTGGGTAGCGCCCACGCGCAAGACTACGAACGCGAAAAGCGCTGGGCGGATGAAGTCGTCCCCGGCCTCGTCGTCGGCGACGCGGTGCAAATCGACGCCGCCAGCGGCAAATCGTTTCTCGCGCTCTATGCCAAAGGTGCCGACACCAAGCCCGCGCTGGTCATCGTCCACGGCGTCGGCGTGCACCCCGATCATGGCGTCATCGGCATCATGCGCACGAGATTGAACGACCTCGGCTACACCACGCTCGCCATCCAGATGCCCGTGCTCGGCAAAGACAAAGGCAGCACCGATTATTTTCCGGCGACCTTTCCCGATGCGTCTGACCGCATCGCCAAAGCCGCCGCGTGGCTCACCGGCAAGGGGCACAAAGACATCATCCTCATCTCGCACAGCATGGGCAGCTGGATGTCGAACGTCTACCTCGATCAAGCCACCGCCACACCGTATCGCGCATGGGTGTGCATGGGGCTCACCGGCGGGTTTCGCTCACGCTGGCTCGGCATCGACTGGCCGATGCTGTCGCTAGACCTGCCGATATTGGATGTGTATGGCGAAAAAGATTTGGTGCCGAGTGTGGATGCGGCGGGGAGACGGGCGCGCTCGATTGCAGGCAATGGCCAATCGCGGCAGGTGCGGATTGAGGGGGCAGATCATTTCTATGTGGGGCGGGAGCGAAAGCTTGCAGAAGAAATTGATGGTTGGGTAAAGGGACTGCCGAAATAGTCAGGGCAACTTTCCCGCTTGCACCATGCGGGCGAAAAGCGTGTTCAACGAAGTCCATGTGACGATGTCATCGAATTCACCGCCAGCGGCATCTGCGGAAGACGGTATTCGTGAAACAAAGACTCTCCCATCACCGCGCGTGCCTGCGTTGTAGCCTTCGTCAGTTGAGGCAAGCCCGCCTGTAACGGCATTCTTGCCTAGCGAAATCACGACGAATGGTGCGGTAATGGTGAGCTTGCTTGCAGCGCAGAACGGTTGCGAAGCAGCGGGCGATTTTGAGCAAACAGTAATGAGGGTTTTGGCAGACGCAGCCGTGTCTAAATTGTAGTTTGCCAAACAATTCATCCCGGCTGTTTTCATTCCGTCACGGGCAGTGAAAACATGGGCGACCGCAGTGCTAGGACAGTTCGAAGCCGACGTACTTGTCAAAACATCTATCACGGCATAGCGAATGCGATTTTGCGCAATTCCCCAAGCATCAACAGCAAATCCGTTTTGATCCAGCGCGGAAAGACCAAGTGTGACGGCGGGAAGCAGTCCGCTATACGCATAACAAGCGCCGACGGTAGGATTTGCGGGGTCTACCAGTGACTCTATGCCGTTGTCGACTATGCGCGCAGCACAGGGCAATCTCCCATTTGCCATCGCGAAGCCAACCAGTGCTTCGTTGATCACATCAAGTTGCCGTCGGGTTTCCTCGGTACGTCTGGCTTCGACCTGCGCCGACAGAGGAATCGCCACCACCGCGAGTAGTACGGAAACAATAACCAGTACGACAGCAATTTCGATAAGTGAAAAGCCAGTGGAACGGCTACGCATCGTTGAATGGATCTTCATGGGAACGTAAATATTTGATCGTTGTACGTGGGCGTCCTCGCGATTGACGTGCCCAAAAAAATGCGGTCGCCATTCGAGTTCTCAGTAGTGTCAAGGTAATTGCTTAGTGTCGGGGATGGTCGGAGTTGGCCGAGACCCGCGAGTGCCGGACCGGTGGTCAACACCGCGAATTGAACATCATTTCGGTTGCCCACGTTCAGACATGCCGCGCCGCACGTTCCACTCGACCCGGGAGCGTGGTCCGGTGCAACTGCAGCGTAGACGACTTCTTGCCAACGGTTTTCTGCGATCCACTTGGGGAGCACAACGTTTAGAGGCATGGTCATACCGGTCACACTCGCACTAGCACTACCTCCACTCACCGTTGCGGTGCTGACGAGCGTACCAGCAGAGCTATAGTCGTTGACCGTGAAAAATCCTGCCGCTGCAGTCGTTGGTTTATTTATGTTTCGTGTCGTCACGGAAGTCGACGTTGCAGGCAAAATCGTGAACCCGGACGACGAAGCGGTTATCGTAATTTGAATCACTCGTTTTGCAACGCCTAGGGGCAGCCCTGTTACCAGTGTTTCATTACAAGCGACATCAGCGATGCCAGCCGTAGTCCATTTGCACGCGCCACGCGTAGATGGGACTAAACGTTGCGAGTTGACGAAGCCGTTAAGCGTCGATTGTGGCAGCGTGGTGCCTTGCGTATCAAAACTAAGTCCACCGGTAGACGTAAATTTGTAGGTGAGTGACGTCGGATAATCAATCTCCGGGGAATACACGGGCAGAAGTCCTTGCAGTGTTCCCGCAGTCGGCAAGTAGCTGCCTGCGAAACTGGGGTCTGCAAACGGCGCGCTCCACGGAACGCGGTTGTTGTTGTACTTCGTTCGAAATGAATTTGGGTTAGCGCTATTGGCGATTGCGTTAATCAATTCGCCACCCACACGTTTTTCTGCAAATGCCATCCACTCATCAACGGTGATGTAAGAGACCACATCATTGAACGTTTCAGATCGAGTGCCGACGATGAAATCATTGTCGAGGTCGGCATTGCTAAAGTTCGTGCCCCCAATCGTTACGCTATCGAGATATTGGCTCGCGCCGCCTAGATTGGGGACGGGCTGGCGAATCTGGCGATTGAGCGGTGGTCCAGGGACAATCAACACAATTGCCACTTTATTCGAGACTACGTTGGCTTGCGCATCCCTAACCGTGAGCCAAGGGTGTGGCAGGGTTGTGCCGTCGCAGGCATACCCCGTATAGGGTTGGTGCACGGTGTTTGAATTGAGTACGCCCAAGCAAATGGTATCCAAAAGATTTGCGGAGATCGCGATCCACGGCATTTCCCCGAGAACGTCTTCTTGAGTATCCGTGCGCACCTCAATGCCAAGCTCTCTCCACGGCAAGCGGCCGAGGCATCGCATAGTCGAGCCAGTGGGTATCAACGGCAATCCGTTGGGCTTAGATACATCAAAACATCCGAGTGGTGATCTCCCGTTGTAGTTGCCGGGCGATTCAGACAGAACGTCTGGAGCAAACGTATTACCCGGTCGGGCGTTTGCCCCAATAGCGCCCATCGAAAAGCCTGCCAATGCGGACTGGCTTCGAGCAAGGGTTTCACGCGTATCTCTTTGAGGCTGGGGTATTCGACTTGCGGTCGCCAACCCGAAAAGCAACAGGATGCCGAGTGTCGCTAGGACAAAGACGACTAATAGGAGCAACGCGAATCCGCGAGTCGGACGCAGGAACCTTTTTCGGCGCATTGATCCCATCACCTGACCCCGCGCGGCTCCAAAGGAGGCAGCTTGACCGAGCGTTTCTTTCTCGGGGAGGACTTCTTTGCGCCACGAACTGGAATTGCGTTTTTTACCGCCGGGTAAAGTGCATCGAAACGATGCAAACCGGTTTGATCACCAACATCCATTGGCTGAACTGCGCCAACAAGTTCCGGGCTTGCATCCTCCACTGACTTACCATCAACCCACAGCGTGCTGTTGCCATCACTCCGCTTCACAAACCCGTTAATAACCGGCTCCGTGACCGCAACCGGTGGCGAGAAGGTCGGCGGTGCAACCGTAGTCGTACTCTGCACCACCACCCCGCTCCGCAGCCGATCCAGCCGCGCCCGCTCAGCCGGCGTTTGAAACAACGTCCCCGTCAATGCTTGCACTGGTGCGGGCTCAGCATAGGCAATGCCAACCAGCCCAAACGCCGCGCCCAGAGCCAGCTTCCAAGGCATCGTGATTTTCATAGCGGCTTCCCCGCACTCGCCTGCACCACGGTTGGATTGCGTTTGTCTTGCAGCGTAATCCACTCAAGCGAACACTCGGCGAATAGCGTGTTAGGTGTTGGCGATTCGACAATTTCACTCGGCTCCGCACGCGTCGCGGTCGCGGTCGTTGCTGCGGTAACCCGATCCATGCGCCACACCACACACCGATCCAACGGAAAATATCCGCGTTGCAGGCGCGGAAACTCATCGAGGAAAGCGACCAGATCGCCGTCGTGTAGCGCACGCACGTTGAGTTTGATGCGGCTCGCACGCACGTCGACTGCCGCGTAGTCACCGCTGGCGATTTTCAGCGGGCGTTGCGCCTGCACGGTGTATTGCATGTCGAGTAGTTTGTGCCGATCCTTCAAGGCTTTCATCGCTTCGACCAGATCGAGACGCTGTTCGGCGAGGAACATGCCACGCGCGGTGAGGGTCTGAAAATTTTGCGCCGAATCGCGCAGGTCATTGAGTTCGCGCCGCGCGTTGTTGACGCGGCTGTCGGCCTCGCGTTGGGCACGCAGCGATTGCTCGTCGTTGCGCGTTTCTAGTTGCCAGTACCAATAACTACCCGCGACCACAAACAGCGCGACGGCAATGCCCGCGAGCGCGACGATGATCAGTAGACGCAATACGCGGAAACCGTCGCGGGAAAAAACCATGCTCATGTGCCACCCACGCGCTGCATCACGCGCACCACGAAGCGCGTTTCGGGATCGGTGCCGCTACGTTTGCCGGTGGCCGAAATGCTGGCGGTGGATTGCACATCCAGTGGCCGACGCAACACGGTGGCGCGCAGGCCGGGCAAGGTATTTAGCCGCGCGGCAAAGCGTTCGACCTCGGCGAGTGCGTTGCGAAAATTGCCATCGAACGGCGACACGGCGGCGTCAATAATCACGCTCTGAAATTTTGCGCCGCGCCACACCGGATTGTTGTCGATGCCCGGATTGGCCACGTCGTTGCTGGTGTTTGCGCTGGTCTGCGCGAGGTTCTCGGTGGCAGATTTTGACTGGGACGTGACTTCCAGCGCGCCGTGCAGCGGCATCGCTGCATACGGCGGCGTGAAGTTCTCGTCATCGTTCGCACCCCACACGATTTGCAGTAGGCGTACGCGCGGAAATTCTGAAAATACCTGGCTCACGCCGCGCAGCATTGCACCCGGTGCCACGGCCGACGTGCGCATGCTACGACTATAGAATGCACTCGCGTCACGGACGACATCAGAGGTGAGTTTTTGTGCGCGCATGCTGGCGGAAATGTTTTGGTATTCGGTCTCGGTGGCGCGGATCAGGCGATCACGTTGCTCAATCTGCGCACCAATCTGGTTCGCCTGATGAGTGTTGAATATTGTGCCCGCGACCCCGAGCATCAACGCTGCAACCGTCACCCCAACGAGCCCCATCCGCGCACGGCGAAACGTCGCAAAGCGCCGTGTCGCGGGCTCCGCGAAATGGTTTTCCAGCGTCGTTTGCGCATAGCTGTGTACCAACACCTGCTCGGCGTGTGAAGACTGCGGCACCGACTTTAGGCCAATTTTTTTGGCAACGTCGGCGATGTCGAGAAACCGATATGTGCGCAGAGGATACGAGCGCACCGCATCGGCGATCATCGCGCGATCACGTTCGTGCGTGAGGATGCACACCTCGAGTGTCTCGCCCGCCGTGAAATTACGCAGACTGTCGAGATACTGCCAAGTACGATTGGTCTCGGCCGCGATTAGCGCGCCGACTGATTGACCTTCGTCGTAAACGATTGGCGTGATGCGGCTAAATTTGACTTTGCGATCCTGAAAATACGTTTGCCGCAAGCCAAAGTCGGGCACCACCGTCACCAACAGCGTGTGCGGAAATGCGATGTCGAGCGTTTTTAGCAAGCTACCTGACAATACCGGCGACGAGTAGATGCCTTCCACCGGCACCTCGTTGCGTTCCAATAATGCAAGCCACGGCTTGATGAGATCGGCATTGGCGATGGCGTGATACAACACGCGATCATCGCGCCGCCCCTCGGTCTCGCGACCCTGAAGAATCGCGTGGCGCAAAGGAGACGCGCGGTATAACTGTCCCAGCTTACGATTCATCACTACCGCCGCATCACTGCGGCTCAAATGCGGCACCGTGTCGAGACGAAAATCTTCTTCGACCAAATCACTTACCACATAGGTCGGCATTTTCTTGTGCTGCGCGAGGTAGC
Source organism: Burkholderiales bacterium (assembly GCA_043744255.1). Taxonomy (GTDB): domain Bacteria; phylum Pseudomonadota; class Gammaproteobacteria; order Burkholderiales; family Usitatibacteraceae; genus UKL13-2. The sequence continues at coordinate 8,869 of JAYTVA010000135.1, forward strand.
TCTCGGCCGATGGCGAGTTGGCACCCGTCGATAAAAACGCCTCACGCGAAATGATCGCACCGCGCTGCCACACAAGCGCAATCATTCGATCATTGGTGAGGTAAAGAAAATGTTTGGACATCGTGTTTTTGTAATTAGTTAGCGCGTGACCGTCGTGACTTTTGAAATCACATCGTAGAGCGGCATGAACACCGTGAGGATGATGCCGATCAGCACCGCACCGAGCAACACGGTCAGCAGCGGCTGAATCATTTCCTGCACGCGCCCCATCGATTCACGCACGTCGCGATTATAAAAATAACTCACGTTCAGCAAGGCCGTATCCAGCCCGCCGGTCGATTCGCCGACGCGCAACATGCGCAGCACCAGTGGCGGAAATAATCGTACGGTTTGGAACGCGTGCGAGATCCCTGCGCCTTCATTGATGTCGCGGCCAATACGTTGCAAGCCCTGCTCGATCACGCGGTTGCCGACAATTTTTTCTGAGATGTGTATGCAATCGAGCACACTAATCCCCGATTGGTACATCAGCGCAAAGTACGTGGAGAACCGCGCCAGTATTACCTTGTTGACCAATGGCCCGATCAGCGGCAAGCGCAACGTGAGCGCATCCAGTTGTGTTTTCACGTGGGCGTTGGTGTTGACCAATATCGCGAAGCCAGCGAGCAACAACACCGGCAAGCCGATCAACAAATACCAATACTGCCGCATCCATTCCGCCACCGCGATCAGCGCCACGGTTTGCCACGGCGGTGTGCCGCTCAACGCTTTCAGGGTCACACCGAGTTGCGGCACCAAAAATATCATGAGACCGAATACCGCCGCGAGCACCACGATGCCGGCACTCACCGGATAAATCAGCGCACGCCGCACCTGCGCGCTAAATTCATCCTGCCATTTCAAATGCTCGGTGAGCTTGGCGAGCACGTCGGGCAATTGTCCGGCGGCTTCACCCGTACGCACCAACGCCACGAACACTTCATCGAACGCTTCCGGATGACTCGCCATCGCCGCCGACAAGTTTTTGCCGCCCTCAATATCTTCCAATAGTGCCGCGACAATTTGCCGAAACGCCGGGTGCTCAATCGAATCGCGCAGATCAGTCAGCGCATCAATTACCGGCACGCCCGCGCGCATCAGTTGATCGAGATGAAAACAAAACGTGATGAGTTCCTTGCGCGCAATGCGTTTCGCGCCGAGTAGCCCCGCTTTCTTCTTCGGGCTGAAGCGGATCAAATCCAAGCCCATGCGCTTCAAACGCAGTTCCAAATCAACCGCGTTCACCGCATCAGCATGGCCGCGCTGCATGCGGCCATCTTCGTCAATCGCGCGATAGGTGAAGGTGGCCACGATCGTGCCTAGCTCACGCGATCAGTGAGATCGACCACGCGCGACACTTCGGCGATGTCGGTGTGGCCGAGCAACACACGCGCCATCGCGTCTTCGGCGAGTGTGCGGTAGCCGGTCTTGCGGGCAGCTTCGCGAATCTCGCGGCCAGTCGCGCGCAACGCAATCAACTCGTCGATCGCAGAATTCATTTTGAAAATTTCCATGATCGCCATCCGCCCGCGATAGCCGGTGTTATCGCATTCGGCACAACCCACCGCGCGATAAATCGAGCCCTGCCACGACTCGTCCACCCCCAACAGTTGCCGAGTCGTCGCCTCGTCGGGCGCGTAGCGTTCGCGGCACTGCACACAGAGTTTGCGCAACAGGCGCTGCGCGATCACGCCGATGATGTTGCCCGCCAAAATATCGGGCAGCACGCCGAGATCTTGCAGCCGTGGGATCGAGCCGATGGCCGAGTTGGTGTGCAACGTGGAATAGACTTGGTGCCCGGTCATGGCCGCGCGAAACGCCATCTCGGCGGTCTCGCGATCACGGATTTCGCCGACCAAAATCACATCGGGGTCTTGGCGCATCATCGAGCGCACGCCACTGGCGAAATCGAGCTTCGCCACTTCGTTCACCGATGTCTGCCGAATCATTCCCATGGGATATTCCACCGGGTCTTCGAGCGTCATGATGTGCACGCCCTCGGTGTTGAGGTGATTCAAAATCGAATACAGCGTGGTGGTCTTGCCCGAGCCGGTTGGGCCGGTGACGAGGATGATGCCTTCGGGCCGCGCCATCATCAGCCGCAGCAGCTTCAGCTCATCGTCTTGCAGCCCCAAATTGTCGAGCGGCACAATGCCTTTTTGCCGATCCAGAATGCGCAGCACAATGTTTTCACCGTGCGTCGTCGGCTGCGCCGAGACCCGAAAATCGACCGCACGGCCAGATAGCGAGAGTGAGATGCGGCCATCCTGCGGCGCGCGCGTCTCAGCGATGTTCATCCCGCTCATCACCTTCAGCCGCACCACCATCGCGCTCCAGTAACTTTTGTGCAGCGAGCGAATCTGCCGCAGCACGCCGTCGATGCGATAGCGAATGCGCAAAAATCCTTGCTCCGGCTCGAAGTGAATATCGGACGCACCCCGCTTCACGGCGTCGTTCAACAACGCGTCCATCAATCGCACCACCGGCTGGCTGTACTCTTCAAAATCGGTGGCGAGACTTTGGTAATCAATTTCGCCGGTCTCAATTTCATTCAAGATGCCGTCGATGGAAAGCTCAAAACCGTAGTGCTGCTCGATACCCGTTGCGATATCCGATTCACGCGCCAGCACTTGCTCAATGCGAACGTCGTCGCCAACCAACGCGCGGATTTGATCGAGCGCCACCACGTTTGACGGGTCGGCGACCGCCAGCATCAACACCCGCGAAGGGCGATCAAAATCCACCGGCAACACATGAAAGCGACGCGCCATTTCTTTTGGCACCAGCGCCAGCGCCTCATGGTCGATGATGGTGT
>JAYTVA010000136.1:0-11683 GCA_043744255.1 Burkholderiales bacterium
TGCGGTGGTCTTGAGCTGGCCCAGCGGAGCAGTGGAGTTCGCGAGCCTCTGGCCCTCACTTGCCGTGCTGGGCGCGTGCCTGTTGTGGGCCATCGACAACAACCTCACGCGCAAAGTGGCCCTAGCCGATGCGTCGTGGATCGCGATGGTCAAGGGGCTCGCGGCAGGCACAACCAACCTCGGCGTGGCGATCAGCCTCGGCGCGGCATGGCCCGGCGCCGTACCGGTGCTTAGCGCGGCCCTGATCGGTTTCCTTAGCTACGGCGCCAGCCTCACGCTGTTCGTGGTTGCGTTACGACATCTTGGCGCCGCCCGCACCGGCGCTTATTTCTCCGTCGCACCGTTCTTCGGCGCGTTGGTGGCGTTGGCAATCCTCAGCGAGCCGTTCACCACGCCATTGCTGCTCGGCAGCGCGTTAATGGCGATTGGCGTCGCGCTACACTTGACCGAACGTCACGTGCATGAACACATGCACGAAGCGCTCGATCACACGCACGCGCATACGCATGATGTGCACCACACGCACGATCATGTCGAGCCAGTATCTGAAGGCACGAGCCACAGCCATCGACATCGACACAACCCTATCTCACACGCGCATCCGCATTTTCCTGATGCGCATCATGGGCATAGGCACTGAGGTAGATGGGCGCTTGGGAGTGGAAAAGTGGCTTTGTCTCACGCGATGAGATCTTGTCAACTTCTCATTGAGGGATTAAGCCACTCTATCGGCTGGTGCCGCAGACGCGAGACGGCAGTTTCTCGACCGACCTTTTCAAATGCTACCAGCGCAGCGAGCAAGCCTTCATCCTCTCGCCGACGAAGTTCGCCGATCTGCTCAACGTGGGCGACCCGACAGCGAAGACCGATCTGGAAAGCCACCGTGTGCTGTTTATGGAAGATGGCGCAAGCGCCTAACTGGAGAAGTTATTCGCGGTGCTGGTGTGAACCGTCACGAAGCAAGCATCGCTGATTCAGCTGCGCGCAGCAGTACGAGTTCCGGTGGAAATTTGCTATCACCAACCCACTCAAACGACAGGCGTTTCGACTTCATCTAACCCGGGTGGTCGATCCGATCAGAACTTCCACGGCGGGGTGCTGCGGTTCAGCCGCCTAGCAGACTTCTCGCTAGTACTGACTGCATCTCACGTCGCCCGTGAGCAATCAGGTAGGCGATGACTTGGCGACCAGTGACCCGGTAGATCACGCGGTACGGCTTGAAGAGCGCCTGTTGATATTCTTTGATTCCAAGGTCGACCAGTTCCTTCGGGCAGCTACCGGTGGTAATTTCGCTAGGCTGATTGCATCGCGATCAAAGGGTGGCGCGATAGGAATGTCCCACCAATTTTCTAACGGACATATTGGGGCATCGTGGGCGGATTACCGCACCAGCTAAGGCACAGTTGCGGAAGAAAGTGTGCGCATTGACCTCAAACTATCCAACGCGGCACTCGAGGCCAACTTTGACGATCTGCCCGGCTTGCTCAATGGCGTATTCGCTCGGGTCGGTCGTAGCTACTACCAACACGTCGAACTCAACGACAACACGCCTGCCACGCGCTTCAGCAATGACGGTGACGAATTTCGCATCGATGGGACCTTTCAGTGCGCGCGTGGAACTGCAAAATTCAGCGACGCAAAATCGCTACTCGCGCGACGATGCGTTAGGCTCAACAGCGAGCTACGCACTCACCAACGCCGCCGCAACCTACGTCTGGGAACACGGCAGCGCGCGCGGAATGGTATTTCTTCGCGCCACAAACCTTGCAGATCGGAAGGCGTTCAACACGGCATCATTCGACACCAATACGCACCTTGGCACCACTGCCGGGCCGCAGCGTGCGGGTGGGGTGCAGGTGAATTTTTGAGTTGGGATTGCGCGAAGAAACGCGGATAGGTTGAGCGGCATATCTGGCTGTAAACGCCCGCCGATTCTCATCGACGGTCGTGCGGTCGCACTCGCTCGCCGGATTCGCGGCATTCAGCGGCCATTTGAATTTTTCGACCGTGGTCGCTTTCGCCATTGGCGGCGCGACCATTGGCGACCAACTCTTTTTCGGGCTCGGCCACCTCACCAAAGGCCGCGCCCTGCAATGGTTCCCACGCATTCAGCCCGGCGTGGATCGCGTCAATGGCTTACTCGCCATGTACGACGCACTCACCATCATGAGTGTGCGCTTCATGTACGGACTGCGCATCGTCGGCCCCATTGCCATCGGCGTGGCGCAGACACCCTAGCGGCGTTTCTTTATCTTCAACCTGATCGGCGCGCGCGGTGGCGTTGGTCGCGCGCTTGCGGCGCAATTGAGCGCCAGCGGCTTTCGTGTCGTCGCCGTCGGGCGTGACGCAACCAGCCTGTCGGGTCTGGACGCCGCACATACAATCGCCGCCGATTCGACCACGCCCGAAGGTGCTGCGAGCGCCATCAGCGAATGCGTAGCGGCGATGGGAGCCCCGCCAACACTCCTCGCGCACTGCGTGGGCAATACGTTGATTGCGCCTTTGCATCGCACCAGCGCTGCACAAGCGCGCGAGATTTTGCGTGTGAATCTCGATAGCGCCGTCTTTATGCTGGCAGCGTGGGTAGAAGCCATGCGCGCCGCTGGGTGCAAAGGCAGCGCCGTGTTGGTGAGTTCGGTGGTGGCCAGAATTGGCGTTGCCAATCACGAGGCGATTGCGGCTGCGAAGGGCGGGGTCGAAGCATTGGTGCGTAGTGCAGCGGCGACCTATGCGCCGATTGGTCTGCGCATTAATGCGGTCGCACCGGGGATGACGGATACGCCGATGACGGCGGGAATGCTGAAGGTGGAAGCGATGCGCGAAGGCGCGGGTCGCCAATACCCGCTGGGGGGCGTGCAAACTGCCGATGAAGTTGCTGCGGTGATGGCGTGGCTACTCTCGGATGCCGCATCACGCATCACCGGACAAATTGTCGCGGTGGATGGCGGGTTTACGACAATTCGGCCGTTGGTCAGGTAGCGGGTTGAATAGCCGCACCCCCAAACACCACGACTGGCGCGGTGTTTCAGGCATTGGCAGCGGACGGAGAGATCGGTTTGTTCTGCGCTATCATCGGCGACCGATTAGCTGAAACCGTCTCTGCCGAATGACCACAACTGAAATTTTTTTGATCGCGATGGCGATCATCTTCACGGTGCCGTATCTCGTGTGGCGGCTCTTCCGCACCGATTACTACGCGCCGCTGGTGGTGGTGCAAATCATCGCGGGCATCTTGCTTGGCCCCGGTGTGCTTGGCAAAGTGTTTCCTGATTACTACCAGTTCGTGTTCAGCCCGCCAGTGGTGCAATCGCTCAACGGCATTGCGTGGTGGGCGGTGATGGTGTTCGTCTGGATCGCGGGCATTGAGCTTGATTTGAAGCAGGCGTGGCAGCATCGGCGCGAAAGCACCGTCACCGCCGGGCTCGCGCTGGGCGTGCCGCTCGCGTGCGGTTCCTTGGCGGCTCTAGGTATGTTGAGTTTCAACGGCTGGATCGGCCCCGCCGCAACGCGTTGGCAATTCGTGGTGGGTGTCGGCATGGCCTGTGCAGTGACGGCGTTGCCGATACTGATTTTGCTGATGGAAAAGCTCGACATTCTTCGCCAGCCCATCGGTCAACGTATCTTGCGTTACGCGAGCCTTGACGATGTGGCGATCTGGGGCGTGCTCGCGTTGATTCTGCTCGACTGGGAACGCGTCGGCAAACAGCTCGCGTTTCTGCTGGTGTTCGTGGTGGTGACATGGGCGTTTCGCGCACTCATGCGGCGTCTGCCCGAACGCGACCGATGGTACGTCGGCCTGATCTGGCTTGCCGTGTGTGCGTTTGGCGCTGACTGGGCGGGTCTACATTACATGGTCGGTGCTTTCCTCGCGGGGGCAGTGATGGATGGCGAATGGTTTGACCAAAAACAGATGGACATGTTTCGCCACCATGTGTTGCTGGCGATCATGCCGGTGTTCTTTTTGAGCACCGGCTTGCGCACCAACTGGACGGTCGGGGGCGGGGCGGTGTTTATTGCGGCATTTGCGTTGTTGGTTGCATCGGTCGCCGGAAAACTGATCGGCATTCACCTCGCCGGCAAAGTGCTGAACTGGCAAAAAGGTGAAGCGTCGATCATCGGCTGGCTGTTGCAAACCAAGGCGCTCATCATGATTATTTTCGCCAACATCTTGCTCGACAAACAGATCATCACCAGTGAGACCTTCACCGCGCTTTTGCTGATGGCGGTAGCGAGCACGATGCTCACCGTGCCCGTTGTCGCACCAAAACTTGCGCGGATGAAAGAGCTCGTGTTTAGGGCAAAGTGAGAGAGAGATAAGAGCGAAATGAGAGAAAAATAATCGCCATCGTCCCAACCGCGTTGAGCGGGATGCACACCGCGCGATGAGTTTCTGAGCGTCGGTTAAAAACTACGGCTACCTTCCCAAACGCCGCGCCCTGCAAGGGTTTCCAAGCATTTAGCTCGGCGCGAGCTTCTCGCATCCACCGTGGCAGGGGTCTGTTATCTACTGGGCCACGGGTGTCTGACTAGCACTTGACTGTTCCTCGCGTCGATGCGAAAGCCAGTAGAGGATCGGCAACACAAGTAGCGTCAGAGCCGTGGATGACAAGATGCCACCAATCACGACGGTTGCCAGTGGTCGTTGGACTTCCGCGCCGGTGCCCGTCGCCAGTGCCATCGGGATGAAGCCAAGCGACGCCACCAACGCTGTCATCAACACCGGCCTCAATCGTGTCAATGCACCTTCGCGGATGGCGTGGTCTAGCGACATGCCCTCGTCTCGCAGCGAACGAATGAACGAGATCATGACGAGGCCGTTGAGCACCGCGACACCAGACAGCGCGATAAATCCAACGCCTGCCGAAATCGACAAAGGGATGTCGCGTAGCCACAGGGCCGCAAGACCACCGCTTAGCGCGAATGGCACGCCGCTGAAGACCAAGAGGCCGTCTTTTACGTTGTTAAACATGGCGAACAACAGTAAGAAGACGAGTAACAGCGCGACGGGGACGACGATCTGAAGGCGTTCGCTCGCCGACTGTAGCTGCTCAAAAGTTCCGCCCCACGTCGTCCAGTAACCACTGGGTATCTTGACTTGTTGTTCAATGTCTTTTTGCGCCTCATTCACAAACGAGCCGATGTCGCGCCCGCGCACGTTGGCGGTCACCACGACCCGGCGCTTACCGTTTTCGCGGCTGATTTGATTGGGGCCGGGTGTCGTGTCGAAGGATGCAACGTCACCAAGTTGAACGTACGCCGGACGTGCGCTATTGGCATTGGCAGGCAATCGAATGGGGATCTGTTTGATCGCATCGAGATCGGTGCGCAGGGACTCAGGCAGCCTGACGCTAATGTTGAAGCGGCGGTCACCTTGGAACAAGAGGCCCGCGTCGCGACCACCAACGGCGATGGACAGCGCGTCCTGCACGTCGATCACGTTGAGCCCAAGCCGAGCGATTTTTGCGCGGTCGATGTTCAGCGTCAGCATCGGCAATCCCGTCGTCTGTTCAACCTTCACATCGGCCGCGCCGGCGACACCGATTAGCACCATCGCAAGCTGATCCGCTGTGCGGTTCATGACCTCCATGTCGTCGCCGAAGACCTTGACAGCCACGTCACTGCGCACACCTGAAAGCAACTCGTTGAAGCGCATCTGGATAGGCTGGGTGAATTCGTAGTTGTTGCCAGGTACCTTCTCAACAGCCGCTTGCATTGCTGCCACGAGATCAGCGGTGCTGCGCTTTGGGTCTGGCCAAACTGCGCGTGGTTTGAACATCACAAAATTGTCCGCCACGCTCGGTGGCATCGGGTCAGTGGCAATTTCAGCGGTGCCTATCTTTGCGAAAATTCTCTCGACCTCCGGAAATTTCTTGACGGTGCGCTCAAGCTCTCTTTGCATCTCGATGGCTTGGGTGAGACTGGTTCCTGGAATGCGCAGCGCGTGTAGCGCAATATCCCCCTCGTTGAGGCTGGGAATAAATTCAGAGCCCATCCGCGTCACCAGTAGCCCGCTGAGAATGATCGAGACGCCAGCGATCATCAGCACCAGCGGCTTATTCAACATTGCCCAGTCGAGCATGGGACGATAACCGCGCTTCGCCCAGATCATGAGACGCCCCTCTTGCTCGCGGACCCTGTCCCCAATGAGCAGCGCCACCGCCGCCGGAATAAACGTCATCGACAGAATCATCGCGCCCACTAACGCGGCGACCACGGTGAAGGCCATGGGGTGAAACATTTTCCCCTCAACCCCAGTGAGGGCAAAGATCGGTAGATAGACCACCATGATGATGATCTGCCCAAAAATCAGTGGCCGCCTAGCCTCCTTGGCGGCCGCAAAAACTTCATGGAAACGCTCATCGCGGGTCAAGGAACGACCGACGGCGGTTTGCGCATGGGCGAGGCGACGCACACAGTTTTCCACGATCACGACGGCACCATCGATGATGATGCCGAAATCGAGTGCGCCTAAGCTCATCAGATTCGCACTCACCTTGTACGTCACCATGCCGGTGAAGGTGAACAACATCGACAGCGGAATCACCAACGCAGTGATGATCGCGGCGCGGAAATTTCCGAGAAACAAGAACAGGATTGCAATCACCAGCAACGCGCCCTCGAAGAGATTCGTTTTGACGGTGTTGATGGCCTTGTCTACCAATATTGTCCGATCGTAGACCGTTTGCGCAACGACGCCGGGAGGCAGCGAGCGGTTAATCTCTCGCATCTTTTTGTCGACCGCTTGGGATACCGCACGACTGTTCTCTCCGATGAGCATGAATACCGTGCCGAGGACGACCTCGCGCCCATTCTCGGTGGCCGCGCCGGTGCGCAGCTCCTTGCCGAGCACCACATCGGCGACGTCGCGGATGCGCACGGGAACGCCCTGCGGTGCGCCGATCACGATATTGCCGATGTCTTCGAGACTGCCGACTTGCCCCGGTGCGCGGATGAGATATTGCTCGCCGCGTCGTTCGATGTAGCCCGCAGCAACGTTGCCATTGTTTCGCTCCAGCGCACTCACCAGATCGGACAGTGCAAGACCGCGAGCCACCAAGCGGTCTGGAAAGGGCGCGACCTGAAATTGCTTGGCGTAACCACCGACGGTGTTTATTTCGGTGACGCCGGGGACGTTGCGTAGCTGCGGTTTGATGATCCAGTCTTGAATCTCACGTAGATCCGTGGGGGTGTAGGGCGTGCGATCAGCCTTTAACGCACCGTCCTTTGCCTCTACCGTCCACATGTAGATTTCTCCGAGACCTGTGGCGACCGGGCCCAATGTTGGCACCACGCCCGGCGGTAACTTTTCTTTGGCCTCCTGGATGCGTTCGTTCACGAGTTGGCGCGCAAAGTAGATGTCAGTGCCGTCTTTGAAAATGACGGTGACTTGAGACAAGCCATAGCGAGACAACGAACGCGTTTGTTCCAACCTAGGCAAACCTGCCATCGCTGTTTCGATGGGGAAGGTAATGCGCTGCTCAGACTCAAGTGGCGAGTAACCTGCTGCCGCTGTGTTGATCTGCACTTGCACGTTGGTGATGTCAGGAACAGCGTCGATGGGAAGACGCTGGTAGTTGTAGATCCCCAGCGCGGCCATTGCGAGTGCTGAGAGCAACACCAGCCAGCGCTGATCGATGGCGAAGCGAATAATTTTTTCAAACATAGATGTGTCCTTGCTCAGGCAGCGGCACCACATGCAGCGCTCGCTCGGCCTGTCTGGGGTGATGCGGCTGAAAAATGGCGCTAACTTGATTCATCAGGAATTCCTTGGCGGCCCTCGCAGCGGTCATCGCGGTGGTCATCGCAGCGGTCATCGCGGTGGTCATCTCAGTGTTCATCGCAGTGGTCATCTCAGTGGTCATGACTGGCGGCAGCTTTGCCGATGTCTGCCTTGATGAGATAGCTGTTCTTTGCTGCGTATCGCTCACCAGCGGTCAGCCCCTTGATGACTTCAACGGTTTTGCCGTCGCCACGGCCGAGCGTGATCGGACGCGCCTCAAAATGATCGCCATAACGGCCAAACACCACTGTCCAGTTGCCCAGCGTTTGCACGGCGTCTGCGGCGACGGCAACTGGTACCTCGATCTCATCCGCCACGACATTCACATTGACCGGCAGACCTGCTCGCCAAAGTCCTTTCGGGTTGGGTAGGACGAGTCGCGCTTTGGCTGTGCGCGTCTGGTCACCCACCATTGAACCGACATAGGAAACTGTGCCCGTGGCCTCGGCGTTGAAGTCTACTGCGCTGACCGTCGCTTTCTGGCCAGTTCGGACAACGTTTAGGTCTTTGGCGTAAACGGTGAGATCGACCCACACGGTCGACAGATCCGCGACGACGAAGATGTTGGCATCCTCCTTGAGCACCTGACCGGTGGCGATGGTTTTTTCGGTGATCACGCCGTCGATGGGCGAGCGAATCTCATACCGGCTCGGATTGCCGGATGTCGGCAAGGCAGACCCCAAAGACGCGAGCTTCTGACGAGCGGACTGCTCGGCAATTTCGGCTTCCTGCAAGACCTGGCGTGCCTGCAAATAATCCTGCTCTGCCGATATTTTTTCTTCCCATAACTTCTTCTCGCGCTCGAAGGTCGTGCGTGCAAGTGCCGCGCGCTTTTGTGAAGCGAGGTGCTCGCTACGCTGATCGGCCAGCGTCTGACTGGATACCACCGCGATCACCTGACCTTTGCGCACCTTGTCGCCCGCGCTGGCGGAGACGGACTCGACCACACCAGACAGGCGAGGGACGACGCGCACCGTGCGGTCTTCATTGAGCCGGATCTCGCCGATCAACTGCAATGCCGTCTTGATGCGAGCTGGCCCGGCGGTGCCGATTTGCACACCATTGCTCGCCAACTGGGCATCGGTCATCGTCACGCGGGCTTCTACTTGTTCGAACCCGAATGAATGCGACTTGCCACCACTCTGCGCCGCAATCTTGGCCGTGAAAGAGTGCGGCTCTACAACTGTCGCATCGCCTTTGAGGTAGTCGTTTTCTTTTTTGAAACTGAAAATTTGCGGCTTCGCGCCGAGGCGTTCTAGCGTGATTGTCGTCTTGGTGAGGTCGGGATCGGCAGGCTTTCCGTTTTGATAGGTGTAGACGCGAAATTGCGGTTCGACGCCTTGTTCGAAGATGGTCAGCTCGAAGCTGTAGTCGTCCGCAGTGAACAGGCGACCGCCGTGAGGGCCTTTCTGTGGCTTACCCGCGTCGGGTTTGGGTTGCTTCTCGCCGCCATGATGGCCATGACCATCGTCGTGCGAGTGGGGCTTTCCAGCACGGAGAATGTATGCCCCGGCCAGCAATCCGACCAGCAACACGACGCCCATCAATAACGCCTGCTTGGAAAAAAACTTGTTCTTGGATAGCGCGAATTTCATCTAAGGCTCCTATGGCTTGGCGGCCGGCTGCTGAGTGATTTCTGCGGTATGGCCCAGCACTCGCTCCATGTCGGCAGCGGCGCGGTGCGCGTCCGTCAAGGCCCGCAGGTATTGGGACTTGGCGTGAAAAAGCGTGCGTTGCGCATCGAGCACGTCGAGGAAGTTGAATTTCCCCAATTGAAAGCCCTTGCTGGCGGCGTCGTAGGCGCTTTGCGCGCCGGGCACCACGTCCTGAATCAGGGTTTCCGCCTGTGTTCGCGCGGCACTCAAGCGCTCGCGCGCCTCAAACGCGTCGGTGCTAAGGCGGTTCTGCATTGCGACACGTTCGTCGCGCGCCTTGTCTTCTCGTCTCAGTGCTTCCAGCAAATTGCCTTGATTGCTGTCGAGGAGCGGGATCGGCACCGACACGCCGATCAATGCCTGATTGCGACCAAGCTGCTCGTCGCGCTTGACCCCAACGCTCACGGTGAGATCCGGTACGCGCTTCGCACGTTCGAGATCGGTAAGCGCGTGGCGGCGTTCAATTTCGAACTGAGCGCGTCGCAGATTGGACGACGTGGCCACTCGGGATTGAAGCGCATCGACGGAGGGCAGCTTGGGCAAGGCGTCGGCCACGCCTTCTGCGCGTGAGAAGCGTGGGGCGGGATCGCCCCAAGTGGCAGCGAGCCGTTGGCGGGCGAGGGTCAGGTCGCTCTGCGCCTGCGACAGGTCAACTCTGACGTTCGCTTCTGCGACGCGCGCCTTGGTTTCTTCGACCGGTGAGACTTTGCCAGCTTGCACACGTTTTCCAGCAGCGTCAGTTGCGACCCGTGCCAGTTCAATCAAGTTCTGGGTCAGCCGTAATTTCTCCTGTGCGACAACCACCTCGAAGAAAATACCGGTCACGGCGGCGCGAATCTCGGCCTCGCGCGTGGCCAATTCGGCCATAGCAATGTCGCGGCCGCGTTCAGCCGCATTGATACGCGCAGCCCGCTTGCCGCCTAGCTCAATCAACTGGTTCGCCTGAAGCGTAGTCGTACGGGTGGCGCGGCGGGTATCTTCCAGCAAATACGCGGCTTCTGGGTTGGGGCGGGCATGACCCTGCATGACCGTGCCTTCGGTCGCCTCCCACTCGCGACGAGCCACCGCGATGTCAGGATTTGCCCCCAGCGCGAGTTTCAGCGCGCCAGCGAGGGTTAGCACCGCGACCGTATCTGTCGCTGCGGGACTGCTTGGGGTTTGTGCAGCGCCCAAGCTCGAAACTACAGCGAGTGTGCTGGCGATAACCAACGACGTGAAACGCATCGAATTCTCCTTGTTGTACAAAACAAACGGGAAGAATTCGGCGAGGCGTCAGATCGTCAGAGGAAGGAGGAGCTAGACCGTCTCGCCGAACAAGGCGAGGGCAGCCCAGTTGGGGCGTTCAGGTCGGGAAAGAAAGGCCGAACCGGCGCGGTCGTGATGCCGAGTAGCGAACCGCGAGACAACACTGATTTGCGATACATCTCGTATGCTGGAAACGATTGTTGCGCCGCAGGCGTGGCAAAAACCACAGTCCGCGTCCAAGGTGCCGAGAGACTTGGCGTTGTCTGGGTCAGGCTCTACCGCATTCGCCTGATGTTCGTGCTCGTGATGGCCAATGTGACTCGCGGCTACCCCGGTTTCGTGCTGGCAATACGATGCCACTGCTGCCCAGCTGAGCTGTAGCGGCATCAACATCAACATCAAAATCATAAGCAACCGGCGCATGCGCGAGACTGTAGCAGCTATAGTGGTCTGCGGGAAGAGAAGGGTAGGGTGTAGAGGTTGAGGCTCGATCTGAAGGCTCCCGCTTCGCTGGTGCTTGCTCAACAAACCCTGAAACTTACGCACTACACATTGCTCACCCTGCGAAACAGCTGGCAGAGTCGCTCCGTCGAGCGCAACACTTTGAAGGACAACCAAAAGTGAAAGACGCTGGCATCCCTGCGGCACTCGCCGCCGCCGTACTTTTTGGCGCGGGCACGCCGCTGGCGAAACTGCTGCTGGCGCATGCCGGGCCGTGGCTGCTGGCCGCGCTGCTCTACCTGGGCTCTGGTCTTGGACTCTGGCTGCTGCGCCAAGTGCGCCGGTCACCGGCAACCCAACTCGCACGCAGCGATTGGATTTGGCTTGCCGGTGCCGTTGCTGCTGGCGGCGTGGCTGCTCCCGTGTTGTTGATGACCGGTCTTTCTGCCATGCCAGCCTCGGGCGCGGCATTGCTGCTCAATGCCGAGGGGGTCTTCACGGCGCTTCTGGCGTGGTTCGTGTTCAAAGAGAACTTCGACCGTCGCATCGCGCTCGGCATGAT
>JAYTVA010000137.1:0-11493 GCA_043744255.1 Burkholderiales bacterium
CCTTCCGCAGTTGCGCTTCACTTCGTTCGCTGTGGTCAGCTTACGGGAGGACTTGCACCTCCAAGAGTGCGCCCATGCTGGGCGCACACAAAAAAGGGCACGACATCGTGCCCTCAATTTTGGGTGTGGCTGTACAACTCGTAAGTTTAGCCGAAAGCGGCACTGTTCGCGAGCTTTACCGTGGGGTGGAGACCCCAGCGCCCGCAGTGCGGAGGTATATGACCAGCTTGGGCTCATCAAAAAAATAATGGCAAATTTCGGACTCCCCCGCCAACAGCACCGGCACCTTGTCGCCCCACCTAGCTTCCAGCGCAGGATGTTGGTCAATGTCAATGACCTCGACTACCGCTGCATCACCGCCCTGCCTCGCGAGAAAGGCATGCAGCGCAGCGATCAGGTCGTCACACAGGTGGCAGTAGGTTCGCGAGAGCACAGTAAACTGCGCCGTGAGTTTCACTGCCACCTGGCAGAACTACTTTGCGGCCGGACGCAACGACACGTAGCGTGTATCAGCGCCACGTTTGACCAACAGCGCGACTGGCTTTTTCGGATCGAGTTTTGCGACCAGATCGGCGAATTGCGCGGCTGACTTCACTTCGGTGGTGTTGAACTCCAAAATGATGTCGCCTTGCTGTAACCCAGCGCGCGCGGCGGAGCCTTCAACATCCTCCACCACGACGCCTTGCGAAACTTTCGATTCCTTGCGCTCATCCGCCGTCAGATCTTTGATGAAGAGCCCCAGTTTGTTGGGCGCTGGCGTTTGTTTCGGCTCGGCCTTTTTCTCGTCGGGGCGCGTGGCTCTAACGTTGTCTGACGGACGCTCGATCAAAGTAATCGTGTAATCCTTTTCGCTGCCTTTGCGCCAGATCGTTACATTCACTTTAGAGCCAGGTGGCTTGCTGGAAATCGCGCGGATCACATCGGTATTGGTTTTCACGGCCACACCATTGACCTTGCGAATAATATCTTTCGCCTGGATGCCGACCTTTTCGGCTGGGCCATCTTTGGTCACTGTTTCAACCATCACACCCGGATTCTTTGGCAGGCCAAGCGCCTCGGCGATGTCGTCTGAAATCGGGCGCGTTTCCATCGCGATGCCAATTGCACCGCGCGTGACCTTGCCGGTCTTGATGATTTGATTGGCAACGTCGGTTGCGGCGTTGATTGGAATGGCGAACGAAATACCGAGATAGCCGCCGTTGCCGGAAAAAATCTGCGAATTGATGCCGATGACCTCGCCGCGCATGTTGAACAGTGGTCCGCCGGAATTGCCGGGGTTTACCGCCGCATCCGTTTGGATCAATGGCGTCACGTCGCCGGGCGTGATGCGGGTTTTTGCACTGACGATGCCAGCCGTCACCGTGTTTTCAAAACCAAATGGTGAGCCGATCGCCATCACCCACTCGCCCACGCGAACTTTGTCAGAATCGCCGATGGTGAGTTTGGGCAAGTTGTTGGCATCGATCTTGAGTACGGCAACATCGAACAATTGATCGCTGCCGACCACCTTGGCTTTAAATTCGCGCTTATCAGTGAGCGTGACCGTGACTTCTTGAGCATCCGCCACCACGTGCGCATTGGTCAGCACATAGCCATCACTGGAAAATACCAAACCGGAACCCTGCCCCAAATTGCGCAACGGCGCGTCCTCATCCGTGCGCGGTGCAGCTTTCGGTGCACCGGGCGCGCGCGGCGTGCTGCGCGGCACCGCATCAGGTGGAAGAAACTTACGAAAAAAATCGAGCATCTGGTCGTTGTCTTCCGACGGTGCACCACTTGCAACGCGGCTATTGGCGCGGGCTTTGGTGCTAACGTTGACGACACCGGCACCATGTTTATCGACCAGATCGGCAAAATCTGGCAGCTCGCGAGCCTGCGAAAACGCCGACACGGATAACGACACCGCGCCCGCAAAGAACGCGCCAACCAACCAGCTCATGCTAGTTTTTTTGACCACTACATCCCGACTGTTCATGCTTTCTCCATTCACAACATCGCGCCCAAAACTGCCGGGCGAAGTTAACAACATCTCAATTTGTTGGTCGCATCTCGCCGACGCGACACTGCCAGACCTTGAATTCTAACGCGTGCGCCGCGTTACGCCATCTGCAATCGCCTGCACGGCAGCAAATGGCACTTCACCCATCACGGTGACTTGATAATCTGCCACGGAGCGCACCGCGAATGTCGTTGGATTTTCGTCGGAAGCACCGCCGCCGGTAATGCGCTCCAAACTCTGTGAAGGCTCTGCAAAAACGGACACGTGCGACAAACCATCCGAAAACACGAGGTGTGCGACTGGCTTGGGGCGACCGGTGAAAGTGCGCATCATTTCCATCACTTTCTTGAAGCCAACTGGCAAATTGCCGACCAACCAACCCGTATCGGTATCCCGTTGCGGCGACGGCACCGCATAATCCTTACGCCAGCCCGAATCTTCGAAGCGGGATTTCAATGCTTGCTTTGAGACGCTGCGACTGAGATCAAGTTGCGTAAATACAAATTGCTCCAGCAATTGATTGCGGTCGTTGTAGGTGCGCGCACGCAGCAGCAGACCAGTTCCCAACTCCGCGCACAGCTTTTGCATGTAGCGCATCGAATCTTTGGGTTCGAGAATCACCCACTGACAATCGAAGCCCGCAATGCGATCCAGCGGCCCCAATTTCACGCGATAGGTTTCAGCAATTTTCGCCGGCTCACCGGTCACCAGCGACGGGAAAAAACGCCCAGTTGCGCGACGATCCACGCGCACCGTTTTTTGTTCCGGCTGATAGCAAATCATTTCCTCGTTGCGCAGCACCGTTTCCATCAATGGCCCGTCAAGACTCTCAATTTTTTCGTGCACTACGCCCTGACGGTCGACCAGATGGGTGATACGTGAAGCACTGCTTTGGGCGGCGGTGGCATGAACAAACACGCCGGTATACGGCGTGTCACGTGCGGCGCGGGCGATGCGCTCCAACCACTCCTGCGCGTCGCCTTTTTGCTGTGCAAGCACCGACACCGGCGCGATCGCGAGGGTCGCGCTGACGCCTAAGAAACTCAGTTTGAACAGTCGTGAAGCTAACGAAGAAAATTTATTGAACCGCTTCATGTCTTGCCTAATGCGCCCTGTAGGTGAACTATTTCCCAACCGCTTGCCGGGTTTCGGGTTGCTTTAATGCTGCTGACTGCAATGCCGATGCATTGGAAAACTGCCGATGCACCGCCAGATAATCATTAACGCGAACATTCAATTCACTTGGTGCAGCCACGGTCGCGATGGCGGGTGCCCTCGCCTGTTGTGATGCCTGTTGTTGCGCCTGTTGCTGTGCCACTTGGGTTCCTGCACCAGCAACACTCTGCTGCTTAAACGCGACCACACCGATTGCCGACACGGTGACGACTGACGCAGCCATCGCCAATGCGAGACGTGTCCTGCGTTCGACATGCGCGGCGCGAATTGGTTTCGCAATCGCGGTCGGTGCCAACACGGTTGGCTCCGCAGCCAGCTTGGCAAAAATGGATTCTGCCGAGGCGCGGCGGCGCGAGGTTTCGTTCACCGCTTCGCCACGTAGCACATCACCAATCAGGTGATAACAGTCCCATTCGGTGCGCTGATCCGCATCCTGGCCAAGCGACTTGATGGTGGTAAGCGCATCGTCTCGCGCCAGCTCACCATCCATTAACGCCGATAATTTTTCGTTCATTTCACCACCTTCATGTCGTCAACTTCCGTCCACCAGCCGCATTTCACCAACGCGTATCCTTGCTGTTGCCCATCTGCGGACGCAACTGCGTCGCGACTGCTTCCCGCGCACGGAAAATCCGTGATCGAACGGTACCGATCGGGCAATCCATGATTTGCGCGATTTCTTCGTAACTCATGCCGTCAATCTCGCGCAAGGTGATGGCGGTTTTCAATTCTTCAGGTAGAGCATCAATAGTTCTGTTAACAATCTCGCCGATCTGCTTGGACATCAATTGCGCGTCAGGCGTTGCAATATCGCGCAGTCCGCTCGCTTCTTCAAAGCCTTCCGCTTCTTCGGCATCAAATTCAGTCGAGGTCGGCGCGCGACGGCCTTTGCCGATTAAGTAATTCTTGGCCGTGTTCACCGCGATGCGATAGAGCCAAGTGTAGAACGCACTATCGCCACGAAAATTGGCGAGCGCACGGTAGGCCTTGATGAACGATTCCTGTGCTACGTCTTCCACCTCGGCTTCGTCGCGCACAATGCGCGACAACAAACGCTCAACCTTGCGCTGATATTTGATGACCAATAGCTCAAACGCCCGCTTATCGCCAGCCTGAGCCCGCACCACCAACTGCTGATCGATCTCACGATCGCTCATCACCACCGCCCCATTTTTATCCGGGAGACGTGCCTGAACGAACGGTTGCTTTTCAACCGCTGCCGCCGCTTTTGGTGCGACCTTGTGTTTCGCACCCAGCCCCGAATTTCGTAAACCTGCGTCGGGTATTATAAAGGTCAGCTCTGCCATTTCACCCTCTCTTGCGATCTGTTTTGCTACTGAGAACTCTGAAAGCGTGTTGGGTCTAAAACACTTGCCAAAGACCCGTAACCCTTTCCGCATTAACTCCTAACAGACTGTTTCGTTCGCAATTAGTTCATTTGCAGTCCACTTGCACAGCGAGTGTGTCACAGAAAATCGCTACGGGCGCCGATGGGCGCTACCGTAAAATTTGACGCACATCAACTTTCCACCGATATCTCCAACCACCTATGAAAACCTACGACGTACTCATCATCGGTAGTGGCCTCGCCGGCATGTCACTTGCGTTGAGATTGGCAGAGACGCAAAAAGTTGCGCTGCTCACCAAGCACGAGTTGCTGGACGCCGCGAGCGCGTGGGCGCAGGGCGGCATTGCGGCGGTATTGAGCGACGACGACTCCGCCGAAAATCATATTCGCGACACTCATATTGCGGGGGCGGGCTTATGCAAGGACGAGGCAGTGCGCCTTGTGGTTGAACATGGCAAAGAAGCTGTCGCTTGGCTGGTCGCGCAAGGGGTGCCATTCACGCGAGACGACAACAACCACGCCGAGCTTCATCTCACACGCGAAGGCGGGCATTCGCACCGGCGTATCGTGCATGCGGCCGACGCAACCGGCCGCGCAGTGCAAAAAACCTTGGTCTCGCAACTCAAATCACATCCGAATATTGAAGTACTGGAGCATCACATCGCGGTCGATCTCATTACCAGCAAGCGACTCAAACGCGGTGGTGAAAATCGCTGCTACGGCGCGTACGCATTGAGCAACGAAACCGGAACAGTGCATGCCATTGCCGCACGATTCACTGCACTCGCCACCGGCGGCGCTGGCAAAGTCTATCTTTACACCACCAACCCTGATGTGGCCACTGGTGACGGTGTGGCAATGGGATGGCGCGCGGGCTGTCGGGTGGCGAATCTGGAATTCATGCAATTTCATCCGACCTGTTTGTACCACCCGGCAGCGAAGTCGTACCTCATCACCGAAGCGGTGCGCGGCGAAGGCGGCTTGCTGAAATTGCCCGACACCACCGACAAAACCAAACCCGGCGAGCGCTTCATGCCCGCGCACGACGAACGCGCCGAACTGGCACCACGCGACATCGTGGCACGCGCGATCGACTTCGAAATGAAAAAGCGCGGACTCGATTTTGTCTACCTCGACATCACCCACAAGACGCCCGAATTTCTGAAATCGCACTTCCCCAACATCTACGAAAAATGCCTCACGCTCGGTATCGACATCACCAAGGATGCGATTCCCATCGTGCCCGCTGCCCACTACACCTGCGGCGGTTTGGTCACTGACTTGCGCGGTCGCACCGATGTGGAGAATTTGTACGCGCTCGGTGAAGTCTCCTGCACGGGACTACACGGTGCCAATCGCCTCGCCAGCAATTCGCTACTGGAATGCCTAGTGTTTTCCGAAGCGGTGGTCAAGGACATCGCTGCGCGAAAAACAGAGGCCATGCCAACGCTACCCGCTTGGGACGAAAGCCGCGTCACCCATGCCGACGAGGAAGTCATCATCTCGCACAATTGGGATGAGCTGCGGCGTTTCATGTGGGACTACGTTGGCATCGTCCGCACCGATAAGCGGCTTGAGCGTGCGATGCATCGTATTGCTCTATTAAAAAACGAAATCCATGAGTACTACGCCAACTTTCGCGTGACGAATGATTTGATCGAGCTGCGCAATTTGGTGCAGACGGCTGAGCTGATCGTGCAATGCGCGATGGAACGAAAAGAAAGCCGCGGACTCCATTTCAGTGCGGACTATCCGGGGATGTTGGTGGAGGCTAAAGACTCTAGCTTGACTCCCTCTTAACTTGATCTTTCCAGCCGATCACAAATGACCCCGCTTTTTAACGTCGCACAAATTCGCCAAATCGAATCCGCCCACACCAAGGCGCATCCGAAAACATCCCTCATGCAACGCGCCGGCGAAGCCGTGGCTCAACTCGCGATCAAACTCCGCGCCAAAAGCAAAAAAACCATTCTCATCCTCGCCGGGCCCGGCAACAACGGCGGTGACGCATGGGTCGCCGCCCGCGCGCTGCAAAGCAAGAAAATCCCGGTCATAGTGTGGCCAATCGGCGAGCAAAAGGTCACCGACCCTGCCGCTAAAAAAGCGCAACTCGCGTACCTCAAAGCGAAAGGCACCATTGCCGCGAAAGCCCCGCCAGTCGGGGAGTTTGGCCTCATCATTGACGGTATTTTTGGCATCGGCCTCACCAAACCTGCGCAAAATTCTTTCCGCGATGCGATTCAATTTACCAACGCATCTCGCAAAAAATTCGGTACGCTGATATTGTCGATTGACGTGCCATCCGGCTTGAATGCGAATACCGGTGTGGCGCATGGCGACACCGTCATGGCAGACGCCACCCTCACCTTCATCGCCGCCAAACCCGGGCTCTACACGGCCGATGGCAGCGACCACTGCGGCAAAATTCACGTCAACACTCTCAGCGTCACATTGCCGGAATCGACTGGCCATTTGCTGACCGAAGCATCATGCACTGCCCTCATCCCAATCCGTCGCAACAACTCACACAAGGGCACCTACGGCCACGTCGGCATCATCGGCGGTACCACCGGCATGGTCGGCGCTGCGGTACTCGCCGCACGCGCGGCGTTGCACATCGGCCCGGGCAAAGTGTTCATGGGGTTGATGTTGCGCGACGCGATGGCCTTTGACGCCATCAATCCAGAAATCATGGTGCGCGCCGCGAGTGATGTGGCTGAAGATCGCAGCATCACGGCATATGCAATCGGCATGGGCATGGGTGACTCGAAGAACGTGAAGCCGCTACTGGCAACCGTGCTCAACAGCGGCAAGCCCACCTTGATCGACGCCGACGCGCTCGCGTTTGTGGGGATCGACGGGCACAGCAACGACGGGGAGTTTGACGATAAACATCCCGTAAACGCCCGCCAATCAGCGGGTTCGGCTTGTAATATCGTCCTCACCCCGCATCCGGGTGAGGCCGCGCGCCTGCTGAAAATCACCACCGATGCCGTGCAGCAAGATCGTATCGCCGCTGCCCTCACCATCGCCCAGCACTCGGGCGCAATCGCCGTGCTCAAGGGCGCGGGCACCGTCATCGCAACGCCCGATGGCCACTATTTCATCAACCCCACTGGCAATCCCGGCATGGCCTCGGGCGGCATGGGCGATGCGTTGTCAGGGATGATCGCGGCGTTCATGGCGCAGGGGTTGAGTGCGCTCGACGCGGCACAACTTGGCGTGTATTTACACGGTGCGGCGGCCGATTGCGCGGCGCATCACGGCATGGGACCGCTGGGATTGACGGCGTCTGAGGTGATTTTTGAGGCGCGTAGTTTGTTGAATGCGGGGCTGGAAGATCATCACCACGATTAGCGCGATTACCTCCGTAGTGCGACCACCCTCTCCCGGCCTTCGGCCACCCTCTCCCGCGTGCGGGGGAGGGGAAGAATCCACTAATTCGACAACGCCCGATACGCCCAAAACCCCAGCGCTGTCAGCACAAACGAACCAAGCAAATGCGCTGACGCAACAGCCAGCGCTGGCACCACGTCACCACGCTCCAACAGCCCCACCACCTCAGCCGAGTACGTCGAAAACGTAGTGAGCCCACCCAAAAATCCGGTGACCGCAAACAGTCGCCACGCGGGTGACAGCTCAGGATGTTTCGCAAAAAACGCCACCGCCATGCCGACGAAAAATCCACCGACCAAATTAGCGGCGAGGGTGCCGAGTGGAAATTTTGTCAGCACCGGGTTGAGCCACAGCGCAAACCCCCAGCGCAGCCACGCGCCCAGCGCGGCACCGATGCCAATGGCCAGAAACCCAGCCATCACGCCGCCCCCAACAGTGCGCGCACATCGTCGGGCACGCGCGCCGGTTTACCGTTGACGTAATCGAACCAGACGATGACGAATTCGCCGACACACGCGGGTTCAGCGTGGCCTTCGACGACCAGCGTGTTGATGAGATCGAAGCTGGTGTTGCCGACGCGGCCTGCGCGCAAATCCACTCGCACGTTTGACGGGTAATCGACTGGCTTCAAATAGGTGACGGTTGCCTGCAGCAAAATCATGCCCTCGCCGGTGTTGCGCAATGGGCGGCCAATCTGCTCGCACCAGAGCGTGCGGCTTTCCTCGAAATAGCGCAGGTATTGCGCGTTATTGACGTGGCCGAGTACATCCAATTCGCCCCAGCGGATTGGCAAGGTCATGTTGTGCAACAAGGTCAATGCGCTGAAATCTTGGCTCATGTTTTCATTGGGTGCCGGAATGCGTACGTCATAATAACGGCATTCCCGTCACACTCTTCGAGCGCAAAAATCATGAGCGAATCCGCCGCCCTTCCTGACCGCGAATCCATGGAATACGACGTCGTTATTGTCGGCGCTGGCCCCGCTGGGTTAGCGGCGGCGATTCGTTTGAAGCAACAGGCCGTAGCAGATGGCAGCGAAGTTTCGGTGTGCATCGTCGAAAAAGGCTCTGAGGTCGGCGCACATATTTTGTCCGGCGCGGTGATGGATCCGATTGCCATGAACGAGTTGTTCCCCGATTGGAAAAACCTCGGCGCGCCACTGAACACGCCAGTCTCCGAAGATCGCTTCATGTTTTTGTCGGCCAACGGCGGCGTGAAATGGCCGTCATGGGGGCTGCCGGATTGTTTTCAAAATCATGGCAATTACATCGTCAGTCTCGCCAATGTTTGTCGCTGGTTGGGTGCACAAGCCGAAGCGCTTGGCGTGGAAATTTATCCAGGCTTTGCGGCGTCCGATGTGTTGTTTCATGACAACGGCGCGGTCAAAGGCATCGCCACCGGCGACATGGGTATCGGTCGCGCGGGCGAGCACACCAGCCGCTACGCGCGCGGCATGGAGCTGCACGCGAAGTACACATTTTTCGCTGAAGGCTGTCGCGGCAACCTCGGCAAGATGCTGCAAACAAAATTCAATCTACGCGAAGGCCGCGACCCGCAGACCTACGGCATCGGCTTGAAAGAGCTATGGGAGATCAACCCCGCACTGCACGTGCCCGGCCTCGTCATGCACACCGCTGGCTGGCCGCTGGGTAGCGACACCTACGGCGGCTCGTTCATGTATCACCTCGAAAACAATCAAGTCGCGATTGGCTTCGTCGTCGGGCTCGGTTACTCCAACCCGTACCTCTCGCCATTCGAAGAATTCCAGCGCTACAAAACCCACCCCGCGATTCGCAAATTTCTTGAAGGCGGCAAACGGATTGCCTACGGCGCGCGCGCGATTGTCGAAGGCGGATTGCAAGCGCTACCGAAACTCACCTTCCCCGGCGGCGTGTTGATCGGCGATGACGCAGGGTTCTTGAACGCGCCGCGCATCAAAGGCAGCCACGCCGCGATGAAGTCGGGAATGATGGCTGCCGAGTCGGTGTTCGCCGCACTCAAAGCCAACCGCAGCAGCGACGAATTGATGACGTATCCAGAAGCGTTCAAAGCAGGCTGGCTGCACACCGAATTGCACAAGGCGCGCAATTTCTCGCCTGCGATGGCGAAGGGGCTCACCATGGGCACGGTGATGTTCGGCGTCGATCAAATCGTGTTTCGCGGCAAAGCGCCTTGGACACTACACCACGCCCACGCCGATCACGAGACCCTGAAAAAAGCCGCCGACTGCACACCGATTCAATACCCCAAACCCGACGGGGTGATTTCGTTTGATCGCCTCTCGTCAGTGTTCATTTCCAACACCAATCACGAGGAAGATCAGCCCACGCACCTCACGTTGAAAAACGCCAGCGTGCCCGTGGACACCAATCTCGCCCTCTACGACGGCCCCGAATCGCGCTACTGCCCAGCGGGCGTGTACGAGTACGTCGAAAAACCCGAGGGCGGCAAGCGGTTACAGATCAACGCGCAAAACTGCGTGCACTGCAAAACCTGCGACATCAAAGACCCGACGCAAAATATCGTGTGGGTGGTGCCCGAGGGTGGTGGTGGGCCGAATTATCCGAATATGTAGGGTGGATTGATAGGTCGGGTTGCGCAGCTGATTTGTCTCCCCGCCATAGGCCGGGGTCCAATTTTGTCAGCCGGGACACTCAGCTAAACTTTGGCCCCGGCCTACGCCGGGGAGACAGCGTTCGGTTAGCGCCATGATTGTCTTCATCGAGACGTCGAGCCCAAGCCTATCGTTCTACCGTTGGCGCAGACCGAGTCAGGTAGCTGCGCAACCTGACCTACCGACCCGTGCTGGTAACTGGCGCGAATTTTCGTTAAGCTAACGTCGTGCATTCATCCCCCGAATGCAAATATGTTCACGAGGAGGTTTCATGAAACCCGTCTCAGAACTACTCCGCAAACGCCGCTCCACGCTTTGGTTCATCCGACCGGATGACACGGTGTTCGAGGCCCTCAAAGTACTCGCTGAACACGAAGTGGGCGCACTGATGGTCATGGAGCGCGGCAAGCTCGTCGGCATCATGTCCGAACGCGACTACACCCGCAAGATTGCACTGCAAGGCAAAAGCTCCAAGGACACCAAGGTCGCGGACATCATGACCCGAAATGTTCTCGTGGTCGCGCCGAGCACGCGTACACGCGAATGCATGGCACTCATGAGCGGCAAAAAAATTCGTCACCTTCCGGTGATGGATGGCACCACGGTCATCGGTATGATTTCGATTCAGGACATCATGGACGACATGATCGCTGACCATGAATTTACGATTGCGCAGCTGGAGAGTTACATCAACGGCTGACGCTGCATCGTGGCGCGGCGCAACACCGGTAGCCCGGCCGAGCGAAGCGACTCCGGGAACAGCGCTTATTCTAGCGACGAGGTCGTCGTCGGCAATTTCTCAACTTTCGGCGGTGCCGCGAATCCCTAGAGTGTAATGTGATTGTGGAGACCACCGCAGGGGCAGTCTTATCCAATGAGGTTTGATACCGAAACCGAATTCGTGATTCCAACGAGGTTTGATACCGAATTTGGACGAAAGGCAGTTTATAGAGGGGTTCG
>JAYTVA010000138.1:0-11331 GCA_043744255.1 Burkholderiales bacterium
AGGTCTGATTAAGTGCATTGCATTCATCTTGCGGCGATATTGGGGCATCTGCTACGTTGTGCTCCTCGTGCGGTAGCGCAGGCAACGCACCTTCGTCGCGCGCCTTGCATATGCCCCAATCTCACCACAATCTGAACGCAAGCCACTTAATCACACCTTCCATACATCATTCATGAAAATTGCCGTTATCGGCTCCGGCATCGCCGGGCTTTCCTGCGCGTATCTGCTTAGCAAGTGTGCAAACGCGCGGCACGAAGTCACCCTGTTCGAAAAAAGCGAGTCACTCGGCGGCCACACCAATACCGTTGATGTTGCGCTCGATGGCCTGAAACACCCCGTGGATACTGGGTTTTTGGTGTTTAACGATTGGACGTACCCGAATTTGATCGCGATGTTTCAGCACCTAGGGGTGGTCGATGCGCCGTCGGATATGTCGTTTAGCGTCAAGTTAACCGAAGGCGCATCGAGCCGTCTGGAATGGTCGGGCAGTAGTCTCGCCACGGTATTTGCGCAGCCCGCAAATTTATTCAAACCAAAGTTTCTCGGCATGCTGCGCGATATTGGGCGCTTCAATCGCGAAGCGACCGCGTTGGTCACCGACAAGGCACCTATGCTCGGCAGCGTCGGTGAATATCTCGCTATCCATGGTTACAGCAACGCCTTTCGCGATTGGTATCTGGCACCGATGGCGGGATGCATCTGGTCAACACCCACGCAAAAAATTGATGCCTTTCCGCTTGCCACGATGCTCACGTTTTGTCATAACCACGGCCTGCTCTCGGTCAGCAATCGTCCGCAATGGCGCACGGTGCGGGGCGGTGCGCGTGAGTATGTGCGGGCCATGGCGCCGCACATTACGCACGTGCGCACCGGTACCGGCGTCAGCCGCGTCACACGCGTCACACGTGTCTCAGGCCGCGACGAGGGCGTGTCGTTAAGTGTGAATGGCGAGAGTGAAGATTTTGACCACGTGGTATTTGCCTGCCACACTGACCAAACCGCGCGCCTGCTCAGCGATATTTCCAGCGAAGAGCGCGAGATGCTGGTAGAGATTCCGTACCAGCGCAATACCGCGATCCTACACACCGATACGCGCATCCTGCCCGCCAGGCAGCGAGCTTGGGCCTCGTGGAACTATCACGCGGCGTTCGATTCTGACCGAAATGCGTCCAATCCGATATCGTTGACGTATTTGATAAATCGCCTACAACCGTTACCATTCAAAACGCCGGTATTGGTGACGATGAATCCCTTGATCGAACTCGACCCCGCGAAAGTGATGCAGACCATTCAGTACGATCATCCCGTGTTTTTGCCATCAAGCGTGGCCGCCAAACGCAATCTGCGCAAGCTGCAAGGTGAGCGTCGAACGTGGTTCGCCGGTGCGTGGTCGCGCTATGGTTTCCATGAAGACGGCCTGATGTCGGGGGTCGCGGTGGCAAAGGCGTTGGGTGCCACGGTGCCGTGGGCAACGAACGTGCCCGCCGCTAACGATCTCGCCACAGCCTACCCGGGCGTTGATGATGAGGTACGCGATTGAACGCTTGGCTTATTCATCCCGCGCCCGAGCTGTGCATCGGTCGCGTGATGCACAAACGCTTTCGACCAGTAGTGCATCCGTTTTCTTACGACGTATTTTTTCTGCGCGTGCCGCTTTCAGCGCTAGATCGGCTCAGCAATCGCTGGCTGTCGAAAGACCGTTTCAACTTGCTTTCGTTTATGACCCGCGACTACGGCCCGCGCGATGGCACCAGCTTGGAAATGTGGATGCGTCGGCTGCTGTTGCGCGAGGGCATCAACGCCGCTGACGGCGAAATCGTGCTGCAAACGTTCCCGCGCGTGCTCGGCTATGTGTTCAATCCGATCAGCGTCTGGTATTGCTTTGATCGCGGGGGCCAATTGCGCGCAGCCTTGTGCGAAGTGAACAATACCTTTGGCGAGCGTCACAATTATTTGCTGGCGCACGACGATCAGCGCGCGATCTTGCCAAGCGATTGGTTTACCGCGAAAAAAGTTTTTCACGTGTCACCGTTCTGCGAGACCACCGGCAATTATTTTTTTCGCTTCGAGCAACGCGATGATCGTGCGTTTGCGCAGATTGATTATCACGACCATGCGGACAAACTTATCGCCACCACTATTCATGGCAAGCCGGAGCCATTGACCGCTAGTCGCACGCTGCAAGTTTTTTTTCGCTACCCGCTAATGACGTTTGGCGTGGTCGCGCGTATTCATTGGCAGGCACTCAAGCTCTGGTCGAAGCGCGTGCCGTTCGTGACCAAACCCGCTCCACCTGCGACTGACACCACTCGATAGGCAACTATGGCTACCAACGAACTTTCGTCACTGCCGCAAGAAGACCAACTGCCCGCGTTTGCGCGTACTTTTTATACGCTGATGAAACGCCTCGATTGCGGCGTGCTCACCTTCACCTCGCCCGAAGGCGTGACCACGCAATTCAAGGGCACGCATGACGGGCCGCATGCCGACCTGCGTTTTGCGGATTGGGGTGTCGCGAAAGAAGCGCTCAAGTCGGCCGAAATTGGTCTCGCGGAGTGCTATCGCGATCATCGATTGTTCACCACCAACCTCACCGCGTTTTTGCAATTGTGTGTGGTAAACCAGCGCGCGCTGGAAGCTGTTTTCTATGGAAAGCCGCTAGTCGCCTTGTTCTTCCGCATTCGTCACATGCTGCGCGCGAATACCAAAGCGCGCGCAAAGAAAAATATTTTGGCGCACTACGATCTGTCGAATGATTTTTACAAACTGTGGCTCGATGAAACCATGACCTATTCCAGCGCGGTGTTTGAGGGCGACCACCGCATGTCGATGGCCGCTGCACAAACCGCGAAATACGAGCGCATCCTGCAAGTGCTCAATCCGCCGCGCGGTGCCACAATTCTTGAAATCGGTTGTGGCTGGGGCGGCTTTGCTGAACACGCGGCGAGTACGCGCGGTGTCAAGGTCACCGGCATCACGCTGTCGAATGCGCAATTGGAATTTGCGCGCGCACGCATGACGCGGCAACAGCTCGATGATTTGGTCGATTTGCAACTCATCGATTACCGCGATGTGCGCGGGCAATGGGACTACGTGGTGTCGATTGAAATGTTTGAAGCGGTCGGTGAACGCTATTGGCCGACCTTCTTTCAAGCGGTGCACAATCGCTTGAAACCTACTGGCCGCGCGGTGATTCAGGCCATCACCATCGCCGAAGAAAACTTCGAGCGCTATCGCGCCACCAGTGATTTCATCCGTGAATACATTTTCCCCGGCGGCATGTTGGCACCGGTGGAACGCTTTATCGCCGATGCGAAACGTGCCGGATTGAGTGCGGCCACACCCTACCGCTTCGGGCTCGATTACGCCGAAACACTGCGGCGCTGGCATGACACGGTCAACGCAAAAGTGAAT
Source organism: Burkholderiales bacterium (assembly GCA_043744255.1). Classification (GTDB taxonomy): domain Bacteria; phylum Pseudomonadota; class Gammaproteobacteria; order Burkholderiales; family Usitatibacteraceae; genus UKL13-2. Next base: position 3,415 of record JAYTVA010000138.1, read on the forward strand.
GACATCCGCCCCTTGGGTTTCGATGATAAATTTCTACAACTATGGCGCTTTTATCTTTGCTATTGCGAAGCAGGATTTCGCACCGGGCGCACGGATGTGATGCAAATTGAACTAACGAGGCCGCATTGAATTTATTTTTCAAACTGCTGTTGCTGCTTGCGGTGAACACTGCATTCGCTAGCCCCTTGCCCGACATCGTCACCCGCGAGCATGCGGGTCTCAATATGTTGGGCGAAGGATCGCTACGCTGGTTCGGCATGAAGGTCTACGACTCGCGGCTGTGGTCGCCTAAGAAAGCACATGCTAAAGACGAAGTATTCGCGCTAGAGCTGGTCTACGACTTATCGCTCAAAGGTAAAGCCATCGCCGAACGTAGCATCGACGAAATGCGTAAGCAGGGCCACGACGATGAAGCCAAACTCAAGCGCTGGGGCGAAGAAATGGCGCGCGTGTTTCCTGATATTAAAAAAGGCGACACGCTGATCGGCGTGTCGATTCCCGGCAAGGAAGCGCGTTTTTACTCTCGGGAGAAGTTGCTTGCGACGGTCGCGGATGCGGAATTCGCCAAGGCGTTTTTTGATATTTGGTTGTCGGAAAAAACCAGTGAGCCGAAGTTGCGGCTGCAGTTGCTCGGCAATACCAAGTCAGTGCAATAGGCATTGATATGGCAGGCAAGCTCCGCTTCTTGCCCCTAGCCGCTTACGGTCTCACCGGCATCCCACTCGCGATGGCGGCGTTGCCGATTTACGTCAACGTCCCAAAATTCTATTCCGATGTGATGGGCCTCAACCTCGCCGCCATCGGTGGGCTGCTGCTTGCCGCGCGGGTGTTCGATGCGGTGCAAGACCCCATCCTTGGCCACTGGAGCGACCTCGCGCGCAATCACCCTTTTGGCCGCTACGTGTATGTTGCTGCGGGCGCGCCGGTGTTGGCGCTCAGCATGTTGGGTCTGTTCAATCCCCCGCAGTTCGCCCACGCCAATCTTGCGTGGTGGCTGCTGGCGATGTTGATGTTGGTCTACACCGCGTTCAGCGCGATGCAAATCAGCTACCAAGCCTATGGCGCAGAGATTTCGCACGACCCGGTCGAGCGCACGCGCATCACCGCGTTTCGGGAGGGCATGAGTTTGATCGGTGTGTTTCTCGCGGCCGCGCTGCCGCAAGTACTCTCGGAAAAACTTGGTGCGCGCGATGGTTACGCGATGTTCAGCTATGTATTCATTCCGTTCGTATTGGTGTTGGTGACGGTCACGCTGTTGTACTCGCCCAAGCCAGAGCTGCGCGTAGTCGCTGCCCCCGATAACGCATTTCGCGCCATGTTGCTGCCGCTGAAAAATTTGCGCTTTCGCCGTCTGCTGGTCGTGTTCGTTTTCAATGGTATCGCTGCCGCCATTCCCGCCACGCTCGTGTTGTTCTTTATCGAGGACGTGATCCAGCGCCCCGACATGACGGCGCAATTATTGAGCGCCTATTTCGCGGCGGGTGCGCTTGGAATGCCGCTCTGGGTGTGGCTTTCGGCCAAAATCGGCAAGGGGCGCGCGTGGCTGGTCGGCATGCTGTTGTCGATTGTCGCGTTTGTTTGGGCGTATCTATTAAAGGCCGGTGATGTCACACCGTTCATGATAATTTGCGTGATGTCGGGTCTCGGTCTCGGTGCTGATCTCGCGTTGCCGCCGTCGATCTTGGCGGACGTGATTGATGATGATGAGCGGGCGGGGATCGGGCGAAACGAGGGTGCGTATTTTGGGCTGTGGAACCTCGTCACGAAAATGAATTTGGCACTTGCCGCCGGTATCGCGTTGCCGATGTTGGCGTGGCTTGGGTATCAGCCAAAGGTGACAACATCCGGTGATGCGTTGCACTACCTCGCGGCAACCTACGCGTTGCTACCGTGCCTGTTGAAAGCGCTCGCCGTGATTGCGTTGGTCACGTCGCCATTTTTCGACCGCAGCAAACTTTCCGCAGTACTTCTATCCGGAGCAAAACCATGATGAAAATATTCACTGTCACGCTGCTGTTGTTGGTCGCAGGTTGCGCGTCGGTCACGCCGCAGGACTACGCCAAAGAAACGCCTAAGCTCGACCTCGCCACGTACTTCAATGGCAAGGTCGATGGCTGGGGCACGGTGCAGGATCGCTCCGGCAAAGTGATTCGCCGCATGGTGGTGGAAATGGAATGTACGTGGAACGGCAACGAAGGCACGCTCGATGAATCGTTCCAATGGTCAGACGGCAAACCCGAAAAACGCATCTGGAAAATCACCAAAAACGGTGATCGCTACATCGGCCGTGCAGCCGACGTGGTGGGTGAAGCAATCGGTGAAGCCGCCGGGAATACGCTACGCTGGAACTACACGCTGATGTTGCCGGCAGAGCAGGGCGGCTATCACATGGCGATGGATGACTGGATGTGGCAAATTGACGACAAGACTCTTGCGAACCGCACTAAGATGACGAAGTTCGGCGTGCAGTTTGCGGAGATTTCGATTTTTTTTCGTAAGCGTTAAATGTTTGCGTAGCGCTGTTGTAGGGTGGGCAAAGCGTAGCGTGCCCACGGGGACGCCAATCGCGGGCACACTACGTTTTGCCCACCCTATGCCGGGGTGACGGGTTGATTTTACCGAGCCTTCAAACGGTACAAATTAAGAAACCAACATGCCACTCAACAAGAAAATAACCGACTGGTCGCAACAACGCGTGTGGATCATCGGTGCCTCTACCGGCATCGGCGCCGCACTGGCCGATGCGTTGCACTCGCGCAAGGCAAAGGTCGCACTGTCCGCGCGCAACGCCACCAAGCTCAGCGAAATGGTCACCAAATTCGGTGCGTCGCGCGCGATGTCGTTGCCACTCGACATCACCAAGCTCGATACGATCAAGGCCGCCGAGCAAGAGTTAGTCGATGCCTGGGGAGGCTACGATCTGGTGGTATTCATGGCGGGCGACTATCACCCGATGCGCGCGTGGGAAATTGATCTGAAGGTCGCGCAAAAAATGATCGACGTGAACTGGAGCGGGTTCATGAATGGCCTGTCGTTGGTGATTCCGCGCATGTTGAAGCAGGGCGAGGGTGGCATCGCGCTGGTGTCGAGTGTCGCGGGCTATAGCGGTTTGCCAAAGAGTTTGATCTACGGCCCCAGCAAAGCAGCACTCATCAATCTGGCCGAGACCATGTATCTCGACCTGAATGACAAGGGTCTCAATATCTACCTCATCAACCCCGGCTTCGTGAAAACACCGCTCACCGCGCAAAATGATTTCGAGATGCCGCACCTCATTTCAGCAGAAGAAGCGGCGAGCGAAATCATCGCGGGGTTTGAGGGCGGCGAATTCGAAATTCACTTTCCGAAACGCTTCACGCGCAAGCTGAAATTCTTGCGGCATTTGCCGTACTCGCTGTATTTTTCAGCGATCAAGCGTTCAACAAAAGCATGAACGCCGCGCACATTCAGCGACTCATCGACTACTACCAAACGCTCACACCAAAAAGCGTGAAGACCATCGGCGAGCACTACACCGACGACGCGTATTTCCGCGATCCGTTCAACGAAATTCGCGGTAGTGAAAAGCTAGAACACATTTTCAGTGAGATGTTTGTGCGGTTAATCGAGCCACGATTTACCATCACCGAAACGATGGCCAACGAGCAAGGCGCGATCTTAATTTGGGACTTCGACTTTCGTATCAAAGCGCTGAAACCCCTCATTCCACGCCGTATTCACGGCCTTTCGCATATTCGTTTTGCCGTCGATGGTCGGGTGAATTACCACCGCGATTATTGGGATGCGGCGGGGGAATTGTATGAACACTTCCCGGTGATTGGCGGGGTGTTGCGGTGGTTGAAGAAGCGCGCCGGGTAGCGCGGGTTACTGCCAACACTACTTCGGTGCAGTCGGGGGAAAGCCACCAGAGCGGATGGTAAACGGTCGTTCTCGATTCAGCGGATCAACCTCTACACGCACCCAGTTCACGAACGGGCTGCCGTAGCCCTCCAAGCGTGTGACGTTCCTGATAGCGCGCTTATTAAGCGGGCTCTTGTAGGGCTCGACGCGAAATTGATGCGTGTCGCCGTGCGTGAATAAAATCGGTTTGTCGAACGCAATCGCCTCTCGCTCGAACGCCTCCAGAAATGGTCTGTACGCGCTGCGCTGCACCACGGCAGTCGGCTCCTCGAAGCCGGGGTTGGCCTGCATCAGCGTGACCAAGGCGGTGATGTCGGGCTGCTTCGCGCGTGCCAGCGCGTGTTGCAACCACGCCAGATTTGCGCGCGAACGTTCAAGCCACTCGGCGTCATCAATGGCCGTGAAGCCTTTGCTATCGTTGCTTCCTTGGATGTTTATGCTGACGAACACGATGCCGTTGTGCGTCCACATGAGATTCTCGGCGTAGCGCGACAGCACGGGGTCGCTGGCAAAAACCTCCGACTGACGCGTGAGCTGTATTTTTTTCTGTCCCAGCGATTCTGGTTTCGCGAAAAACACTTCGCGCATTTTTTGCAGACGTTCTAACGGTGCGTACGGTCCATTGGTCGGGCGGCGGCAATCGACCCAATCGTTATCACCAGTGAGCAAAATGAATGGATGCACGGAGCGATTGAACTCGCCGAGGCGGGTCGCGTACAGCGCATCGGTACACGGCGCATTGCTGCCTGCTTTGACGTCGCCCAGATGCACGACAAATTCAACATGCTCGCGGCCAATCGCGGCGAGCATGTCGGGAAATACGGCTTCTTCATGTGGGCTGTATTGCGTGTCGCCGATCACCGCGAACGCGAAGCGGCTGGGGTGCGGCGCGCGTGGTGTGAAGGACACACAACTATTGAGCAGCAGGATAAGCAGCATCGCGCTTGCGCGCGTCAGCAATTTCATGACGGCTCACTCCGCAATAATTTCAATCGGTACAGCGCTTCGAGTGCTTCTTTCGGCGACATTTCATCGGGGCGCAAATCATCAATTGCGTCGTTGATTCGATGATCGAACGCATCATCAAACTCGTCCACTGGCGCGGCGTTTGCGAATAAATCGCCCTGTGGATGCCGACCCGCTTGCACTTGTTCCAGTTCGCTCAATTGCTTTTTCGCGACGCGCACAATCGACTTCGGCACACCCGCGAGCTGTGCCACTTGCAAGCCATAACTCTGGTTGGCTGGACCGGGTTCGAGTTTGTGCAGGAAGACGATTTTGTCTTTCATTTCTACGGCGTCGAGATGCACGTTGGCGAGATTGGATAACTCCGCGTTCAAGCGCGTCAATTCAAAATAGTGGGTGGCAAACAGGCAATAGCAGCGCGTGGTTTCGGCCAAGTGGCGCGCAATCGCGTAGGCGAGCGAGAGGCCATCGAAGGTCGATGTGCCACGCCCAATTTCATCAATCAACACCAAACTATTTTTGCTCGCGTTGTTCAGAATCGCCGCCGCTTCGGTCATCTCCACCATGAACGTCGAGCGGCCACCGGCGAGGTCGTCCGACGCACCGATACGCGTCATGATCGCATCTACGTTGCCGATCTCCGCGAGCCGCGCAGGCACGCATGAACCCGTATGTGCGAGCAACACAATCTGCGCCACCTGCCGCATGTAGGTCGATTTGCCGCCCATGTTTGGCCCGGTGATAAGTAGCAATTGGCGCGAGCGCGATAGTTCGCAATCGTTGGGAATAAAACTTTCAACTTGGTTTTCTACAACGAGGTGACGACCAGCCTCGATGTGAATACGATCATCGCTGACGAAGATCGGCTTCACCATTTGAAACTCACGCGCGTTCGCGGCGTTGGCACACAGCACATCCAACCCAGCCACCGCGTGCGCAAGGCGATGCAGGGCAGCAACATGCGGCAGCAAATCATCGAGCAACGCTTCGTACAACATCTTCTCGCGCGCCAACGCACGCTCGCCTGCGGAAAGCGCCTTGTCTTCAAACGCTTTCAACTCCGGCGTGATGAAGCGCTCGGCGTTTTTCAGGGTCTGGCGGCGGCGGTAATCGTCGGGCACTTTATCGAGCTGACCTTGCGTGATCTCAATGTAGAAACCGTGCACCTTGTTGTATTCGACGCGCAAGTTGTTGATGCCGGTGCGGGCGCGTTCGCGGGCTTCGAGTTCTAGCAAGAAGCCGCTCGCGTTCGACTGCAAGCCACGCAACTCATCGAGCGCTGCGTCAAAGCCATCGCGAATCACGCCGCCATCGCGGATCATCAGCGCGGGCTCGTCTTTGATGGTGGCGGCGAGGTGGTTGAGGATCACACCGTCCGGTTGGAAATGGCTTAAACGCCGCGCCAGTGCTGGTGTTTCGATGGTTGCTAACCGCATATGCAAAGCAGGCGTCGCCACCAAGGCATCGCGCAACGCGGCAAGATCGCGCGGCCGCGCGGTGCGAAGTGCCACGCGGGTGACGATGCGCTCGATATCCGCCCACTCGCGAATGATGTCGCGAATATCCTTGACGTGCAGATCAAGCGCCGCGCTGACACTGATCCGTTCCATTACCAACGTGCGATCCCGCAACGGATGATGCAACCACTCGCGCATCGTGCGCGCACCCATGCTGGTCACAGTCGTGTTGAGTAACGAAAACAACGTGGGCGAAGCTTCGCGCGTGATCGTTTCAGAGATTTCCAGATTGCGCCTTGTGGCCGCATCCATGCGAATGAATTCATTGCTGCGTTCCACCGTCAAGCCAGTGATATGCGGCACGGCGCTGCGCTGTGTTTGCTGCACGTAGTGCAACAACGCACCCGCCGCCGCAATCGCAACCGTCAAATCATCGCAACCGAATCCGGCCAAATTTTGCGTGCCAAATTGTTTCGCCAACAACTTCGCTGCACTCGCGGAATCGAATTGCCAATCGGCCATGCGCTTGATCGCAACGTTGTTCACGCCATGCGCAAAACTTTCCGACACGATCAGTTCAGCCGGTTGCAAACGCTCAAGCTCGGCATGCAATTGCGACGCCCAAGTTTCCATCACCCGGAAGCGCCCGCTCGCGAGCGACAACGCAGCGATGCCCAATTTCTCACCATCGGTACAAGCGGCCACAATCAAGATGTCGCGCGAATCCGGCATCAACGCGGCATCAGTCAACGTGCCCGGCGTGATGATGCGCGCCACCGCGCGCTCCACCGGGCCTTTGCCCGTCACTTCGCCAACCTGCTCAACCAGCACCGCCGATTCACCGAGCTTCACCAGCTTGGCGAGATAACCCTCAACCGAATGAAACGGCACCCCCGCCATCTTGATTGGATTGCCGTTCGATTGCCCGCGTTGCGTGAGCGTGATGTCGAGTAGCTTCGCGGCCTTGACGGCATCATCAAAAAACAACTCGTAGAAATCACCCATGCGATACAGCACCAGCGTGTCTGGGTGCTGCGCTTTGATGGCGAGGTATTGCGCCATCATGGGGGTGTGTTTAGACGTGTCTAAACCCCCGCTGGCTGCGTTTGATGCCTGTCCGTCGATTTCTTGTTTTTCTGTTGTCATTCAATAACTTACCGCGTTTTAAAAGCTCTCTGCTCCGTCAATTTCCACCAAGTTCCGTCATCTGTCCACGCCCCTTGCGGGGATCAAAAGGGGACTCATGGAGATCGCCTTCTGCTATGCTTCAGTTTACTCCCCCTCGAACGAAAAGTTGTTTCGCGACAAGGGTTTGTGAATGAGGAGAAGTCCCCCGGCCACCAAATCTCATGTTTTTCGGAGAGGATCGCCATGCCGCTCGACCAAGCCGACCCAGAGGCTGCCGCCACCCCGGAGGTCGCAGTTCCCAAGCGCGCGCCCGCATGGCGCGCGGAGCTCAACGACAACTACTGCAAGCTGCGCAAGCTTGATCTGCCGCCGGTGGCCTATGGCGACGACGGCAAGCTCAAATTCGCGCCCGCGCCAGTTCCGCATCCCGAAACCTACATCTTATGGGACACGAGCCGGGACGCCC
>JAYTVA010000139.1:0-11283 GCA_043744255.1 Burkholderiales bacterium
CAGAGTTGGGTGATTGCGCAATAGACTCCCTGCCCACTTTTCACTGTCTCCCCGGCGCAGGCCGGAGCCTAAGATTGGCTGCATCGTGGCGCAACGTAAATTGGATCCCGGCCTGCGCCGGGACGACAACGTTTTGTGATTGCGCGACGAATTTCTTGCCAACTTTCGCGCTGTCACTCCGGCACCTTCACTGTCTCCCCGGCGCAGGCCGGGGCCCAATTTTGCCCGCATCGCAGCCACACGTAAATTGGATCCCGACCTACGCCGCGACGACAGCGTTTTGCGATTGCGCAGCAAATTTATGCCATCGAAACGGACACCTTCACAACAACCCCAACTCCGCCCGTAATTTTTTCGTCAGCTTCGCCGCCACCAATTCATGTGCGCGCCGCAGCAGCGCTTTCAACTCAGCGCCGCTAACCTGCGTCACATCCACAACCTGCACCCACTTCGCCCGTGCCAGATACGGCGCGGGAATGAATCCCGGCCGGTCGCAGTAGGTCAAAAACAAATCATCATCGACCTTGAACGATACGTGCAGCTTGCCGTGGCGGTCATTGAAGACGACCGCAAACATCTTGCCGCCGATGCAGTAGACGAAGTCCACGTCCCACTTGCGCTCGCCGGTTGCGTGCGGGAGCGATGCGCAAAATTTTTGGAGCTGGGTGTAGGTCATGGGGACGATTCTCGCGCGTTATCGCTGCACGAAAACGATTGAAAACCCCCGCCAATGCTAGGGTTTGGCCTTCGCCTTGTCGATAATTTGGTAAAACGTTTCGTCCGATTTCACCATACCGAACTCGACACGGGCGCGTTCTTCGACCGCGTCGATTCCTTGCTTCAAATCGCGAACCTCCGCATCGAGTCCCGCATTGCGCTGGGCGAGTTTGTCGTTTTTTTCTTTTTGTTGATCGACTTGTTTGGACATATCCCACACGCGCAGCCAACTGCCCTTGCCGATCCAGAGTGGGTACTGGATGGCAAGCAGAAAGCCGATGAGGATGTGGGTGAGGTACTTCATTGCGGTAAGAACATCGCCCTATCGCAAGTTGTAGTACGCCGACTTACCCGGATAGCTTGCGGCGTCACCCAATTCTTCTTCGATGCGCAGCAACTGATTGTATTTCGCCATGCGATCCGAGCGCGACGCCGAGCCGGTCTTGATTTGCATGGCGTTGGTGGCGACGGCGATGTCGGCGATGGTGGTGTCTTCGGTTTCGCCGGAGCGGTGCGAGATGATCGCGGTGTAGCCGGCGCGCTTGGCCATTTCGACAGCGGCAAAGGTTTCTGAGAGTGTGCCGATCTGGTTGACTTTAATCAGAATGGAATTGGCGATGCCTTTGGAGATGCCCTCGCGCAAAATTTTGGTGTTGGTGACGAACAAGTCATCGCCGACGATTTGCACTTTCTTGCCAAGCTTTTCGGTGAGGAGCGCCCAACCGTCCCAGTCGTCTTCGGCCATGCCGTCTTCAATCGAGACGATGGGGTATTTATCACACCAGGTCGCGAGGATGTCCGTGAATTGTGCCGACGAAAACGACAGCTTCTCGGCCTCAAAACGATACTTGCCGTCGCGGCGAAACTCGCTGGCCGCGCAATCGAGGGCGATGAGAATATCCTGCCCCGGAATGTAGCCCGCTTCTTCAATGGCTTTGACGGCGTATTTGATCGCCGCCTCGTTGTTCGGCAAATTCGGCGCAAAGCCGCCTTCATCACCGACGTTTGTGTTGTGGCCTTCTGCGTGCAGGATTTTTTTCAGCGTGTGGAACACTTCCACACCCGCACGCAGCGCCTCACGAAACGTCGGCAGCCCTGCCGGGACAATCATGAATTCCTGCATATCGAGCGGGTTATCAGCATGCGCGCCGCCGTTAATCACGTTCATCATCGGCACGGGCATTTGCATCGGCGCCGCACCGCCGAGGTAGCGATAGAGCGAGAGCCCGGATTCATCGGCTGCCGCGCGCGCGCACGCCATCGACACCGCCAGAATCGAATTCGCACCAAGGCGCGCCTTGGTTTCGGTGCCATCGAGTTCGATCATGGTGCGATCAATAAACGCCTGCTCAGAAGCATCGAGGCCGATGATGGCTTCGCAGATTTCGGTGTTGATGTGCTCGACGGCCTTGAGCACGCCCTTGCCGAGATAGCGGGTTTTGTCGCCGTCGCGCAATTCAATCGCTTCGCGGGACCCAGTGGAGGCCCCCGAGGGCACGGCGGCACGGCCAATCACACCAGATTCGAGGAGCACGTCGGCTTCGACGGTGGGGTTGCCGCGTGAGTCGAGAATTTCGCGGGCGATGATGTCAACAATGGCGGTCATGGTTCGTCCAAAAGTTAAAACCTACTTTTGGCCGGTTTTAGTTAGGGCAAGTTGGTGGCGGAGCCACCCAACTTGCGGACATAAAACCGACCAGCTAATTTGATTCAGTATCAAACTTTACTTCTCTAACCGACAAGCGGAAAAAATCATTACATCAACTTCTGTTCAGCAAATCCACTGCTCTTCACCAGCCGATCAAGCTGCTGCAAGGTCGTCAACAAATCTTTCATCATTGCCAGTGGCCAAGCGTTCGGGCCGTCGGACCATGCCTTTGAGGGGTCAGGATGCGTCTCCATGAAGAGGCCCGAGATGCCAGTCGCAATCGCCGCACGCGCAAGCACGGGCACGAACTCGCGCTGCCCACCGGTGGTCGTTCCTTGTCCGCCGGGGAGCTGCACCGAGTGAGTCGCATCGAAGACGACCGGGCACTGCGTGTCACGCATGATCGCAAGCGAGCGCATGTCGGAAACGAGATTGCCATAGCCAAACGAGACGCCGCGCTCGCAGACCATGATGTTGTCAGTGCCGCTCGCTTCGCGCGCTTTATCGACAACGTTTTTCATGTCGGTGGGTGCTAAGAACTGACCCTTCTTGATATTGACCGGCTTGCCGCTACGGGCGACGGCGTGGATGAAATCCGTTTGGCGGCACAAAAACGCGGGCGTCTGCAACACGTCAACAACCGAGGCAACCGTTGGCACTTCTTCGGCCGTGTGTACGTCGGTCAACACCGGCACGCCGATTTGTTTTTTGACTTCCGACAGAATACGCAAGCCCTCGTCGATGCCCGGCCCGCGCGGTGATTTGCCAGAGGTACGATTGGCTTTGTCGTAGCTGGATTTGAAAATGAAGGGAATGCCGAGCGCTGTCGTCATCTCTTTCAGTTGCCCCGCGACATCGAGTTGCAATTGCTGCGACTCGATCACGCAGGGCCCAGCGATGAGGAAGAATGGTTTGTCGAGACCGACATCGAAGCCGCAGAGTTTCATGTGTGTGGGGAGCCTAAGATTTTCTTTTCAACACTACGCCGACGCCTTCGTGCCCTGCACGACCCGCAATCCGGTTTCACCGTGCACGCGCTTGTGTTGCTCGATCCCTGCCTTAACAAACGCAATGAACAGCGGATGACCCGTGCGCGGCGTGGACGTAAATTCAGGGTGGAACTGGCAGCCGTAGAACCAAGGATGCGAATGTTTCGCCAAATCAAGCTCAACCATTTCTGTGAGCGACTCTGAATCGGTGCGCGCCGAGACGGTCAGGCCCGCCGCTTCCAGACGCGGCACGTAGTGATTGTTGACTTCATAGCGGTGGCGATGGCGTTCGCTTACGTGCTCGCTCTGGTAAATTTTGTTGGCGAGTGAGCCCTTCACGACTGTGCAAGGCTGCGCGCCGAGGCGCATGGTGCCGCCGAGGTTGGACGACGCATCGCGTTTTTCCACTTGCCCATCAACATTTTTCCATTCGGTAATCAGCGCCACTACCGGGTGCTGGGTCTCGGCATCAAATTCGGTGGAGTTGGCATTCGTTAGCCCAACCACATTGCGCGCGAATTCGATCACGGCGATCTGCATGCCCAAACAAATACCGAGGTAGGGAATCTTGTTTTCACGGGCGAACTTCACGGCAGCAATTTTGCCTTCTGTGCCGCGCTTGCCAAAGCCACCGGGCACCAGAATCGCGTCCATGTTCGACAGCGCCTTCGCGACACCCTTCTCACCTTCGGCTTCGAGTTGCTCGGAATCGAGGTAGTGAATGCGAACCTTGGTGCGCGTATGGATGCCAGCGTGAATCAGCGCTTCAGACAAAGACTTGTATGAATCGGTGAGGTCAACGTATTTGCCAACCATCGCCAAATCAATCACCTGCTCAGGGTTTTCGAGTGCGTTGACGATGTTGTCCCACATCGACAAATCTGCCGGGCGCGGGGTGAGGTTGAGCTTGCGGCAGGCAATTTCATCGAGCCCTTGCTTATGCAGCATCGACGGAATCTTGTAAATCGAATCCGTGTCGTAACAAGAAATCACCGCGCCGACTTGCACGTTGGTGAAGAGCGCAATTTTGCGGCGATCATCGTCGGGAAGCGTGCGATCCGAGCGGCACATCACCACATCGGGCTGAATCCCGATCTCACGTAGCTCTTTGACGCTGTGTTGGGTCGGCTTGGTCTTGATTTCGCCCGCCGAGGCGAGATACGGCACCAGGGTCAGGTGGATGTAGCAAGTGTTCTCGCGGCCAAGCTCCACGCCCATTTGCCGAATCGCTTCGAGGAACGGCAGCGACTCAATATCGCCCACGGTGCCGCCGATCTCGATGATGCCGACATCCGCGCCGACGGTCGCCGCGACGATGGACGACTTGATTTCATCGGTGATGTGCGGAATGACTTGAACCGTGCCGCCAAGATAATCGCCGCGCCGTTCCTTGTTAATCACGCGTTCGTAAATTTGGCCGGTGGTGAAATTGTTGGTCTTCTTCATCTTCATCGAGACGAAGCGTTCGTAGTGACCGAGATCGAGATCGGTTTCGGCACCGTCTTCGGTGACAAATACTTCACCATGCTGAAACGGCGACATCGTGCCGGGATCGACGTTGATGTACGGATCGAGTTTGGCCATCGAAACTTTGATGCCGCGCGATTCGAGAATAGCGGCGAGGGACGCAGCAGCGATGCCCTTACCGAGAGAGGACACTACGCCACCGGTGACGAAGATGTACTTGGTCATGACTGTCATGTGGGAACCCCCAAGTAGGAAATTGAAATTATAACCGATCACTCAGGCGCGCCGACTTGTGCTGTCGCAAAAAAGCGTGAATCCTTTACACTTCACTCCTCTGCATTCAAGGCAAACGTCATGAAAATCCACGGTCGTTCGCGCACCAGTATCTGCGCCAATGAAGCGCATCGTACGGTTTCGATCATCGACCAAACGTTGCTACCATTCGTGCTCGAAGACCACGAAATCGCCTCGACCGAATCGGCTGCCGAGGCGATCCGCAACATGCGCGTGCGCGGCGCACCGCTGATTGGCGTCACCGCTGCGTACGGCGTCGCGCTGGCGATGAAGGCGGATGCGACGGATGCCAACCTCGCCGCTGCCTGCCACGTACTGCAAGCGACCCGCCCCACCGCCGTCAACCTTGCGTGGGCGCTGGAGCGCATGACCCGCGTACTGAAGCGCCTGCCGGAGCCCGAACGTGCCGACGCTGCATGGGCATGGGCGAACGCGATTGCAGCGGAAGACGCCGCCACCAACGAGGCCATCGGCAAACATGGCTTGCCCCTCATTGAAGCCGCGCACAAAAAATTCGCGCGCGCCGTGAATATCCTTACGCACTGCAACGCCGGTGCCCTCGCTTGTGTCGATTGGGGCACCGCCACCGCACCGATTTATATGGCGCACGACGCGGGCATTCCCGTGCATGTGTGGGTCGAAGAAACGCGGCCACGCAATCAAGGCTTGCTCACCGCATGGGAGCTACGCGAACACGGCGTGCCCCACACCTACATCGTCGATAACGCCGGCGGGCATTTCATTCAACACGGCAAGGTCGATATGGTGATCGTCGGTGCGGATCGCGTCTCGCGCACGGGTGATGTGTGTAACAAAATTGGCACGTACTTGAAAGCCCTCGCGGCATTCGAAAACGATGTCCCGTTTTACGTCGCCCTGCCCTCATCCACCATCGACTGGCAACTCAACGATGCAATAAAAGAAATTCATATCGAGGAACGCAAGGGCGACGAAATTCGCAGCGTGCGCGGGCAATCGAGCGATGGACTGGTGCGTGATTTTCGTTTGCTCGATGAATTAAGCCCAGTGGCGAATCCAGCGTTTGACGTCACACCCGCGCGACTGGTGACGGCGATCATCACCGAGAGTGGCGTCGCGGCGCCAGAAAAATTAGCCGCGTTATTTAAGAAAGCCATATGACTTTTCTCAACATCAACCACCGCCCCGACGCGGGTTTACGCCACAAGGTGATCGCGACGGCGCTGAAGATGAACGCGCTTGGTATCAACACCGGAAAATCCGGTAACGTCAGCGCGCGCAGTGGCGATGGATTTCTCATCACCCCGACCGGCATCGCCTACGAGGAAACCAAACCTGAGCAGATTGTCGCGACGCGATTCGACGGCACGTTTGAGGGTGACGTGCTGCCGTCGTCTGAATGGCGGTTTCATGCGGACATCTATCGGGCGCGCAGCGATGTGGCAGCCATTGTGCATACGCACTCGGTGTACGCCACCACCGTTGCTTGCATGGCGCGCGGCATTCCGGCGTTTCATTACATGGTGGCAGTAGCAGGGGGCAGCGACATCCGTTGCGCGCCGTACGCGACGTTTGGCACACAAGAATTATCCGATCATGCGGTCGCGGCGCTGACGGGACGTAACGCTTGTCTGCTTGCGCAGCACGGCATGATTGCGGTTGGCGACACATTGGAGAAAGCCTTGGCGCTTGCCGTAGAAGTGGAAACACTTGCGCAAATGTATTGGCAGGCGTTGCAGATTGGTGCGCCTGCGGTGTTGAGTGATGCCGAGATGAAAACAGTGTTGGAAAAATTTCGCACGTATGGGCAGCAGCCGAAAGTCTAGGATTGGCGGAGGGTTTCAGGCATTTATCCATGTTGGATCGGCAATGCCCGGACAGGCGGAGCGCCTCCGGGGATCGTCGCATTCGATACACACCGCTACCCGCGCACACGCCACCCCGGAGGCGCTGCGCTTCTCCGGGCTGCAAATGTCACCAGTGTCGCGGTACAAAACAAGGGCACCGCCAATATCAAACGACCAGCACAACTGCGTGTACTATTGACCGCACAACGACGCGGCTGACGCTGTTCATCACGAGCACGCCACGAAGCGAACTATTACCGCGCACGAGGAGACACACATGAACGCTCTCGCTAAACCATTGCCATCGAACGCCGCCCCAACCCAACACCGCAAACTACTCGCGTGGGTGGCTGAAGTTGCCGCGCTCACCAAGCCGGATCGCATTTACTGGTGCGATGGCTCGGACGAAGAATACGCGCGCCTCTGCGATGAACTGGTCGCGGCGGGCACGTTCAAAAAACTCAACGAAACGCTGCGCCCGAATTCGTATCTCGCGCTGTCGGATCCGAGCGATGTGGCGCGCGTGGAAGACCGCACCTTCATTTGCTCAGCCAAAGAAGAAGACGCCGGTGCCACCAACAACTGGGTCGCGCCCGCCGCGATGCGCACCAAACTCAACGGCCTATTCGACGGCGCGATGCGCGGCCGCACCATGTACGTGGTGCCATTCAGCATGGGACCGCTGGGCTCGCATATCGCGCACATTGGCGTGGAGATTTCTGATTCGGCGTACGTCGCCGTCAACATGAAGTTGATGACGCGCATGGGCAGTAAAGTGTTGGACGTATTGGGCACCGACGGCGCGTTCGTCCCAGCGCTGCATACCGTTGGCGCACCGCTAGTCACCGGGCAAAAGGATGTGGTGTGGCCATGCAATCACGAGCACAAATACATCGTGCATTTTCCGGAGACGCACGAAATTTGGTCGTATGGTTCTGGTTACGGCGGTAACGCCTTGCTCGGCAAAAAGTGTTTTGCATTGCGCATCGCGAGCGTGATGGGCAAGCAACAAGGCTGGCTCGCGGAACACATGCTGATCCTCGGCGTACGCACACCGCAAGGCAAAAAACATTACGTCACCGCCGCGTTCCCATCCGCCTGCGGTAAAACCAATTTCGCGATGATGATTCCACCGGAATCGTTCAAGGCAGCGGGCTGGGAAGTCACTACGGTGGGGGACGACATCGCGTGGATCAAACCGGGTAGCGATGGCCGGATGGTCGCGATCAATCCGGAAGCGGGATTTTTTGGCGTCGCACCCGGCACCTCGTATGAAACGAATCCGAATTGCATGGAGACCTTGAAATCGAACACCATCTTCACCAACGTCGCACTCACGCCCGATGGCGACGTGTGGTGGGAAGGCATGACCCGCGATGCCCCGCCGAAATTGATCGACTGGCAGGGCAAGGACTGGACGCCTGATTGTGGACGCCTCGCTGCCCACGCGAACGCACGCTTCACTGTTTCTGCCACGCAATGCCCGTCGCTCGATAGCGAATGGAATAACCCCGACGGCGTACCAATTTCCGCATTCATTTTTGGTGGCCGCCGCTCGACCACCGTGCCACTCGTCACCGAAGCCGCGAATTGGAATGAAGGTGTGTACATGGCCGCCACTCTCGGCTCGGAAACCACTGCTGCGATCACTGGACAAGTCGGCGTGGTGCGCCGCGATCCGTTCGCGATGATCGCGTTTTGTGGCTACAACATGAGCGACTATTTCGCGCACTGGGTGCAGATGGGCACTCGTGCATCGCAAGCGCCGAAAATTTATTGCGTCAATTGGTTCCGCAAGGATGCACACGGCAAATTCATGTGGCCCGGCTTTGGCGACAACATGCGGGTGCTGAAATGGATCATTGAGCGCGTGGAAGGCAAAGTCCCCGCTGAAAAAACCGCGCTCGGCTACATCCCCGCATTCGGCGATCTCGATTGGAACGGCCTCAACTACGCGCAAGAAAAATTCGTAAATTTGACAGCGGTGAACCAAGCGCACTGGCAGCAGGAGTTGAAACTGCACGATGAGTTGCTCACTAAGCTGGCGTACCACTTGCCCACGGAAATGACGCAGCGGTTCGCGGCGTTGCAAAAAGCGATCTAGGGAATTGAATAAACCCGTGCGTACTTCGCGCGGCTATGCTATTGTCGTCTTACCCCAAGGGGAGTAGTTCTTAGGAGCCAACCAGCTTCTCTCTACGCAATCGTCATCACGGGCGTCGCCCCGGTTGCGCAGGCCTCATACGATTCGGTATGACGTGAACAAGACCTTGACCAGCAGGTTTAGGTCCCTTTGGCGATTGCGTTTGAGCTAAAAGCCTTTGCCTGCTTTGCAAAGGTTTTTTTTCGTCTCAACTCAATGGAGGTTCGTATGGAAATCCTGTCAATGCAGTTTTTTACCGCGTTGCTGGCGATCATCGCCATCGACTTAATGTTGGCTGGCGACAACGCCATCGTCATCGCCCTGGCCGCGCGAAGTTTGCCGCCTGACTTACAGAAGAAGGCAATATTTTGGGGCTCAATCGGTGCCGTGGCGGTACGTGTGTTGCTCACCACGAGCGTGGTGTGGCTGCTGAAAATTCCTGGCTTTCTGCTGGTCGGTGGTCTTGCTCTAATGTGGATCGCGTATCACATGGAAGAAGAAGACGGCGGGGTCGGTCACGAAAACATTGCAGCGGCCACCACCTTCCGTGCGGCGATACAGACCATCGTGGTTGCTGACGCCGTAATGGGCGTTGACAATGTGCTCGCCGTCGCGGGTGCGGCACACGGCAATTTCCTGCTGGTAGTGATTGGTCTCGTCATCAGCATCCCGATCGTCGTGTATGGGAGCACCTTGGTGCTCAAGTGGATCACGCGCTTTCCGTCGCTAGTCATCGTCGGCGCGGGCGTGCTGGCGTGGATCGCGGCAAAAATGATTGCGTCGGAGCCCATGCTGGCGACATTTTTTGCCGAACATCATGGCTGGAAACTCGCGCTCTACGCATTCATCATCGGCATCATCGTCGCCGTGCCGTTGCTGCGTCGGCTACGCGGCCACGTCACGTCAACGCCAATTTGCCTCGTCTTCATGATTGCGTGGGTAACCATTTTTGATTACCTCGAGGAGTACACCATGCTGCGCTACTTCCCTGACGGCAACGCACCCATTGCCATGGACTTGATTGATCTGGTGATGTGGCTCGGTTGGATTCCGTTCGTGATCATGCTGCACGTCGAAGTGACCCGCCGCGCCACCGGCGCGCAGCCAATGAGCAAGTGATCGCTGAGGGCAAGATGTCGTAACGGCGGGCTTTTCGGGACTGTTTGTCGCCGAAAAGCCCGTGTAATATTGGGTTTTATACAGTCGCGCTGGGCAAATCAAAGCGGTATGAGACACTGACCAGCATGATGCTATCGCCGGAACTTTGCCCAGCTCTCGAAGCCGATGCCGAATCGCTAGTCGCGCTGCGTATCACCGCCATGCGTGCAAGCCTTGAGCGCATTGGCCGCTTCGATCCCGTGCGTGCGCGTGAACGTTTCCTGAAAAATTTCTCGCCTGCACACACGCGCCACATCGCAATCGAAAAACGACGCGTAGGCTTTGTCGTCGTTAAACCGGACGGCGAGGATTGGCTGCTCGATCACCTCTATGTCCACCCCGATTTTCAGGGGCGCGGCATTGGCGGCGCGGTGTTGGCCATCGTGTTCGCTGAAGCCGATGCCGCACAAAAATCGCTGCGCGTTGGAGCGCTGCGGGGCAGTGATGCAAACGCGTTCTACCTGCGCCATGGGTTTGTGAAGATTGGCGAGGAGGAGTGGGATGTTTACTATCGACGGGCAGCGGAGACTGTGCACAAGTAAATCGACTGATCACGGGTAAAGCAAAGCACGCCGGCGTGCCAATAATTGTTGCCGGTGATTTCAACGCACCGCCGTGATCAACTGCGTTCGCCGGTTTGGACTTGGGCGGCCTTACGCGCGTGAGTGGTCTCACCTCAATATGGCCCGGTCGGCATCAACGCCATGGGTATTCGCATTGAACATGTGTTCGTCTCGCCGAAATGGGCACCGCTGGCTTCGCTGGGCGGATGGTAAGCGAGCGCATGGCGATGGTCAAACGGCAAGGCAGTAAAAACCTCTGGAAGCGCCCGTCTGGCGCGGCATTCCGGGCTTCTCAATTTGTCATAGTCTGGTAGTTTTGTAACCTGACCCCGCGCATCGCGCGGGAATTGCGGCTCACAAACCTAGGGAAGGTCTGATTAAGTGGCTTGCGTTCAGATTGTGGTGAGATTGGGGCATATGCAAGGCGTGCGACGAAGGTGCGTTGCCTGCGCTACCGCACGAGGAGCACAACGTAGCA
>JAYTVA010000140.1:0-42910 GCA_043744255.1 Burkholderiales bacterium
CGTTACAAGGCCATTCTGGTGCAGAAAGATGCGCACCTGTTGGAGCTATCGCGCTACGTGGTGTTGAACCCGGTACGCGCCAAGATGGTCGCGGCACCCGCCGATTGGCCATGGAGTAGCTATCGTGCAATTGCGCAAGATCAGTTCGCGCCGCCCTGGCTGGACACGGACTGGTTGCTCACGCAATTTGGCACACAGCGCAGCCGCGCACGACGCGCGTATGCCAACTTTGTGGCGCAGGGCAAAGGACTCGCCTCGCCCCTACTAGCCACCAAGCATCAATTGCTGTTGGGCGATGAGAAGTTTATCGAAACCCATCAGGCGCCGCTAAAGCGGGAACAACTACGCGAACTCTCCATCGCCCACCGCCGCTCGCTGGCGCTGACGTTGCGCCAATACCAACAACATGCCGACCGCAACGAGGCGATGGCAGCAGCCTATCGCTCTGGAGCGTATACGATGGCTGAGATCGCAAATTTCTTTGGCGTGCATTACATGACGGTGAGTAGAGCCGTTCGCGCGTGGGAGGAGTGAGGTTGGGTGCATGTTGCATTGCTTGCACTGCCCAAGGTGTCGCGAGTCGTGCCCGGACGCCGCCCGGTTCCTCGCGCGATGGGCGGTGAGTGTTTACAATCCTCGATCATCAGTGCGCGTTGCGCGCTGATGCAAAAACCATCTAACGGGAGAAGCCATGAATTTCAACATGCTCGCTGCCATCAGCGCTGCGATTTTCTTTAATGCAACTGTATCCGCACAACCACTACCGGCTGGAACCCCAGAATCGGCGGGCTTTTCCAAAGTGGGCCTCGCGCGAATTGACGATTTTTTTGCGCGTGAAATTGCCGCGAATCGGGTGCCGGGTGCGGTGGTCGCGATCGCGCGTGATGGCAAGTTGGTGCACTACAAGTCGTATGGCTTCTTGAACAAGGCTGCGAATACTCCCATGCCGATCGACGCAATTTTTCAATTGGCGTCGATGACTAAGGTGATGGCGGTGGTCGGTGGTCTCACGTTGAATGAAGATGGGCGCATGCCTTTGAAGTCACGCGTCGATGAATATTTCCCTGCGTTCGCGCAGCAAAAATTCGGCGATGTCGTCAATGGCGAGATCAAGCTTCAGTCTGCTGCGCCGATGTACATCCATGATCTGTATCGCCATACCTCGGGCTTGACCTATGGCGCGCGCGGTAACACTCCTGTGCACAAACTGTTTCCCGGTAGCTCGGCGGGTGCGGCAGAGGTTATGACAGGTGACGAATTTGTCGCCAAACTCGCGTCGCTGCCGTTGCTACATCAACCGGGTACCCAATGGGACTACGGTTTGTCGATAGATCTGCTCGGCCTCGCGATGGAAAAGATCAGCGGAAAAAAACTCGGCGCGTTTTTGCAGACCTCGGTTTGGGATAAGGTGAAAATGCCAGACACGAGTTTCGCCGTGCCCGCTGCAAAAAAGGCTCGTATTGCACAGGCGTTGCCCATCGACCCCATCAGTGGCAAAGCGCAAAAGATTGCGAGTCTTAACGCCGACTTCAAATTCGATTGTGCCGGCTCATGCGCCTATGGGACGGTGGGCGACTATCTGCGTTTTGGGCAAATGTTGCTTGATGGTGGTGGCATTGACGGCGTGCGCGTGTTGAGCCCGAAGACGGTGGCGTGGATGACCAGCGATCACTTGGGCAGCAAAATCAAAAACAACGTGGCGGGCACCGAGCCGCATCGCGATGGCTACAGTTTTGGCCTCGGCGTGGCGGTGCGTGTAAACGATGGATTGGCCGCAACCCCAGGAACGACGGGCGATTTCACGTGGAACGGCGCGAATGGCACGGCGTTTTGGGCTGACCCAGCGGAGCGTTTGGTGGTGGTGTATGGCACCGCTGCGCCCGGTGAGATTCGCAAATATTATCGCGAGCAAATGGGTGCGTTGGTGTATGGGGCGATGACGGAATTGCGGAAAAAATAGTGGGGAAGGCGCTCGTGTGTGGCAGCGCGAGAGCTTGTGGCGCAAAGGAGCCACTACGCAAAAATTTTGTCATTCTGAGTCCAGCCTTATCGGACGAAGAATCTCATCCGCGTACTTATGGGACGCTCCCAAGTTTCGTAGGATGAGATGCTTCGCGAAAAGCCGCTCAGCATGACAAAATTTTGAGGACGTGCGGATGATGAGCGTGGCTGGTGGGCGTGCATTTTAATAACGACTCGTCAAACTCGCCACCGAAAAATTGTCATTCTGAGTCCAGCCCCATCGGACGAAGAATCTCATCCGCGCACATTGAGACGATCACGATTCAGCCCTGCAAAACTTGCGCAATTTGCGCCTCATCCAAATAACACCACGCACCCTCGGCTAGGCCAAGGGAAGCCAACGTCAAGCCACCAATCGCCACCCGCGTCAACGCAGCGCAGTGATTTTCAGCCGCCGCGAGCATGCGTTTGACTTGATGATATTTGCCTTGTTCGAGCACGATTTCAATTTGGTGTGTGCCGACTTGCACGCAGCGCAGCGCCGCGAGTGGCGCGGGTTCATCGTGCAGCTTGACGCCGCTGAGTAGCTGCTTCACAAGTGCTAGCGTGACCGCATCAGCGGTGGTCGCGACGTACACCTTCGGCACATGCCGCTTCGGGGAAGATTGCGCATGAATGAACGCGCCGTCGTCGGACATCAACAACATCCCGGTCGTGTCGTGATCGAGCCGACCGACCGGCTGCACCTCGCGCAATGCGAATTGTTCAGGTAGCAAACTCAGCACGCCTGGATGCGAGCTGGGTTTGCGTGAGCACTCGTAACCAGCAGGCTTATTGACGCAGAGATAAATTTTTTCGCGATAGCGCCATGCTTCGCCGTAGACGACGAACGTGAAATCGCGGGTATCGAATTCAGCGCGATAGTCGGTCACGGTTTCACCATCGACCATCACCTCGCCGTCCGCAATCAATTCGCGACACCAACGTCGGCTACCGAAGCCCTGCGATTGCACGATATTTCCCAGCGACATTTTTTTCATGGCAAAACTTTATCAGGTCGATGGGGCTCCAAGCGATAGCTCTTATAATTCCTCCTCAGCGCACACGCCACCCGCAAGCCCGTAAGCAATGTTCGATTCAGACCTCACGCCGCACTCACGCTTCACGCGCTGGATGCAATCCCCGATGAATTTCCGGCTGCAACGCAGCATGGCGATGGGCGTGTTGTTGTCGATTGTTTGGCACTTGTTGTTGTTGTTGATATTGCCAGAACACAAAGAAATCGACGGTGAGCCACTGGGCGCGCCGCCACCGCCACTTGAAGTCAGTCTCAGTACGCCACTCATCGCCGCCGTACCCGTGCCACCGCAGCCCCCGCCACCTCCACCCCCGCCACCGCGTGAACGTATCCTCTCGGTACCTAAGCCGATTTCGAAATCGCCGATGCCGACCGTGCAGGAAGTGCCGGACGAAATCGTGCCCGCACTACCGCGCCCACCGGAGCCTGTGCGCGTGCCGGTCGTGCCTACTCAACCCACCCCACCCGTGGACGCGTCCAACAGCCTGATGGCGCGCATCGAGGCCGCACGCGCGCGCCGGGAAGGCGAGGAAGCTGCCATTGCGCGCATGAACAGTGAGGCGCGTGGCAGCGGACGTGATCCGCGTGCGGCAGCGTTAGAGAGCAACGTGCAATCGCTGGGACGTTCGCGTGAGGGCACCAGCGGCGTGTTTCAAATTTTGGATAAGGGTCATCGCACCGCGAGCTTCTCGTTTCGCGGCTGGTCAGGCGACCGTAGCAATAGCACTAAGCAAGTCATTGAAGTGGATGCCGGGCAGGGCGGCAACGTGGAGATCGCCATCGTGCGCCGCATGATTGCGCTGATTCGCGAACACTATCAGGGCAGCTTCCAATGGGAATCGCATCGCCTAGGGCGCGTGATTACCTTGTCGGCACGGATGGAAGATAACGCGGGCTTAGAGCGATTTTTGTTGACGGAATTTTTTGGCTAGGTCGTTGCGGAATTGGCGTGCCGATTGACGCCCCCCAGCCAATCGTCTATCGTCACCCTGCGTCGCCGTGCCCCAAGCAGGGTGTGCGTTTTTGCTTGGTTTTGGTGAAAGCGCCATTCACTCCGGGGTTACCCCGGGGATCGTTTCTTAGGTTGACCATTCGTTGCATGTGCGGCGTTGCGAGAATCCGCAAAGACGCACATGCGTGACGCGACAGGTTGGGGCACGGCGACGCACTTGCCAATATAAAAATCATGACGCCAAAACCACTCGTCGCGCTCTGTCTTGCTGATGCTTTTCTCGCCGGTGCCGTCACGCGGGACGCGATGTACGCGCGGGCGCTGGCGGCTGTCGGGTTGGCGAGTGCGCCGTGGCTCAAGCGGTTGACCGAGCGCATTTGCAATATATACGGCGTGAGTCTCGCGCACACGCGTCGTGAAAAATTAGCGCGTCATATTTTTGCGGACTTGGGATTGCGCGCGGGCTGGGTGGAGGCCGCGAAGTCGATCACGATTCGTAAATATTTTCTTGGCTCACCCGAGATGCTGCCGCGTCGAAATTTGTTTCGTCGTAGTCGTCTGCCGGTGTTGCCGACCACGGGTGATCTCGCCGCCTTGTTAGATGTGCCGATCAATCGCATCGAGTGGTTCGCCGGCAGCTTGGGGCAGCATAGCCAGAAGCGCCGACCCGCTACCGGCGGGTTGAATCACTACAACTACCGCTGGCTGGTGAAACGTAGCGGCCACTATCGCCTGCTGGAAATTCCGAAATCCGAATTGCGTTTGTTGCAACGACGCATCCTCGTGCAATTACTGGAGCACGTGCCGACGCATGACGCCGCGCATGGCTTTTGTCGCGGGCGATCCAGCGTTACGCATGCGCTGCCGCATCTCAAACAAGCCGTGGTGATGCGGATCGACTTGAAGGATTTTTTCCCGAGCATTCCCGCGCCGCGCATTCATGCCATGTTCAATACACTCGGCTACCCAGACCCCGTAGCACGAGCATTGACGGGGCTTTGCACGCATTTACAGCCCAGCGCGGCACTCAGAAATCTACGTCCGCCCAACGGGGTGCCGATTACTTGGGCTGAACGCAAACGCCTGCAAATTCCGCACTTGCCACAGGGTGCACCGACGTCACCCGCACTCGCCAACCTATGCGCGTATCGGCTCGATTGCCGTCTCGCTAAGCTCGCAGAAAGTTGCGGTGCGCGCTACACCCGCTATGCCGATGACTTGGTGTTTTCGGGCGATGCGACGTTTGCGCGCCGTGTGGAGCGCGTGCAAGCCACCGTCTGTCGCATCGCGTTGGAGGAGGGGTTCGAAGTCAATACGCGCAAAACAAGAATCATGCGCCGTGGTGCGCGGCAAGAGGTGACGGGCGTGGTGGTGAATGAACGGCCAAACATTTCCAGAGATACGTTTGATGCGTTGAAGGCGACGCTGCATAACTGCATTGAGCATGGTGCACAGGCGCAAAAATTGCGGGCGGGATTGGCACCGGAGGTAAATTTTGCGGCGTATTTACGGGGGAAGATTGCCTATGTTCATATGCTGAATCCGCATCGGGCGTTGAAGTTGCGTGTGATGTTTGATAAGGTCATGTGGCGATAACTTCTCACGCTGTCATCCTGAGCGGCTTTTTGCGAAGGATCTCATCCCTCAGCATCGAGGCGAAATGACCGGATGAGATCCTTCGCAAAAAGCCGCTCAGGATGACAAGTTTTAGGTGTATCGCTATGGCCAATTTTGCGAAATGTTGATCGCAACTTGTGGTCTACTTCTCCTCTCGCCGTTTTCTCGAAAGAGTGTCCATGAAATCCATCCGAATTTTTGCCTTCCTCGCCGCTGCGTTTTGCACCTCCACCGCCTTCGCCCAATTCGATAAAACCGAAATAAAAACCGAAAAACTGTCGCTCACTACCTATGTTCTGTTCGGCGCTGGCGGCAATATCGGCTTGTCCATCGGCGAAGATTCCGTATTCGTGATCGACGATCAATTCGCGCCGCTCACGCCAAAAATTCAAGCGGCAATTAGCAAACTCACCAGCAAGCCTGTGCAGTTTGTGTTGAATACGCACTGGCACGGCGACCACACGGGTGGCAACGAAAACCTAGGCAAGGCGGGCGCGTTGATCGTGGCGCATGACAACGTGCGCAAGCGGTTATCGAGCGAACAATTCATCGAATTCATGCGCGCCAAAGCCGAGCCGCAGCCGAAAGCGGCGTTACCGGTGGTGACGTTTTCGCAAGACGTTTCATTTCACATCAACGGTGACGAAATTTTTGCGTTTCATGTGCCGCGCGCGCATACCGATGGCGACAGCATCGTGCATTTTCGTAAGGCCAATGTAATTCACATGGGCGATACGTTTTTTAATGGTTTTTATCCGTTCATCGACACCAGCAGTGGCGGCACCGCCGATGGCATTGTCGCTGCAGCGGATCGCGTGTTGGCGTTAACTGACGACAAGACGCGTATCATCCCCGGCCACGGTCCGGTGGCGACCAAGACGGATTTGAAAGTGTTTCGCGATATGGTGGCGACCGTGACCAGCCGTGTTGCGCCGCTGGTGAAACAGGGCAAAACGCTTGATGAAATTCTGGCCACCAAACCCACTGCAGAGTTTGACGAGCGCTGGGGCAAGGGCTTCATTCCACCGCCACGCTTTATCGAGATGCTGATGAAAGCCGTGCCGAAGTGAATCGCAGAAAATTTATGCAACTCGGCGCGCTCGGGGCAGCGCCGTTTGCATTTCAAGGAGAGTATGTAATGGCAGCAACGCAAAAATCGGTGGTCGGCTCCGCAGCATTTGATGTGGCCGAGGCCGACGTGATGGGCTTGCAAGCGGCACTCAAGACTGGCAAGTTCAGCGCCAAATCACTGGTGACCGCGTACTTGGTGCGCATCAAAGCGATCGACCAGGGTGGACCGAAACTCAACAGCATCATTGAGCTGAACCCGGATGCGATGAGTATCGCTGCCGCATTGGATACTGAACGCAAAGCCAAAGGCGCGCGCGGCCCCTTACATGGCATTCCGATTTTGTTGAAGGACAATATCGCCACCGCCGATAAGATGAGCACCAGCGCCGGTTCTATCGCGCTTGCTGATGTGAAGCCGCCGCGCGACGCGCATTTGGTCAAACGTTTGCGCGACGCAGGCGCGATTATTCTCGGTAAAACTAATTTGTCAGAGTGGGCGAATATTCGCTCCACGCGCTCGACGTCTGGCTGGAGTTCACGCGGTGGCTTGACGAAAAACCCGTATGCGCTGGATCGCAACACCAGCGGCTCCAGTTCGGGTGCCGGTGCGGCGATTGCGGCGAGCCTCGCGGCGATTGCGGTGGGTACCGAGACCGATGGCTCGATCATTTCGCCCGCGTCGGTTAGTGGCCTCGTCGGCATCAAGCCCACCCTAGGACTTATCAGCCGCAACGGCATCGTGCCCATCGCGCACTCGCAAGACACGGCCGGGCCAATGGCGCGCACGGTGGCCGATGCGGCGGTGTTGCTGACGGTATTGGCGGGTGCTGATCTACGCGACGTCGCGACCAAATCGGCTGAAGGAAAATTTGCCGACTACACCAAGGCGCTAGACGCCGATGGCTTGAAAGGCGCGCGGATAGGCGTGGTGCGCAATTTCTTTGGACCTAACGATCGCGTGCATGCGTTGATCGAGGCGGCACTCGCGGCGATGAAGGCGAAGGGTGCGACGCTGATTGATTGCGAAGTGCCGAATGCCGATAAGTACAACGACAGTGAGCTGGAAGTTTTGCTCTATGAATTGAAAGCCGACCTCAACGCCTACCTCGCCGAATTCGCGCCGGGGGCAAAGGTCAAAACGCTTGCCGACCTCATCGCCTTCAACGAAAAAAATCGCGCCAAGGTCATGCCGTATTTTGGGCAGGAATTATTCATCAAAGCCGAAGCCAAAGGCGGGCTCGATAGCATGGCTTATCTCGATGCGCTCGCCAACAACCGCAAATTTTCGCGTGAAGAAGGCATCGACAAAGTGATGCAGCAACACAAGCTCGATGCACTGGTCGCACCCAGCGGCCAACCGGCATGGCTCACCGATTACGTGAATGGCGATAACTCGGGTGCTAGCTTCACTTCACCCGCAGCAGTGGCGGGCTATCCGCACATCACCGTGCCGGCGGGCTTTGTTGCGGGATTGCCGATTGGCCTTTCGTTTGTCGGCGGCGCGTTTTCAGAATCGACCTTGATTCGCTTGGCCTATGCGTTCGAGCAAGCGACCAAACATCGGCGCGCACCGACGTACGTGCAAAGCGTGAAACTCTAATACTGGCGCGGCGTTTGACGCGTTTGCTAGTCGAGCTTGACGCCTGCGGCCTTCACCGCCTTGCGCCACCGCTCGCCCTCGGTTTTCAGGAACGCGCTGAACGATTCCGCGTTCATGAACGCCGGATCCGCGCCCTGCGCCACCATGCGCGTGCGGACGTCGGTTGATTCGAGAGTTTCCTGAAACGCTTTGGTGAGTTTGGCGACCACCTCCTTGGGCGCTGCGGCGGGTGCCAGCACCCCGTAAAAGCCGACCACCTCAAAGTCGTTCACGCCCGCTTCACGCATGGTCGGCACATCTGCGATGGCCGCGTTGCGCTCGCGGCCAGTCATGGCAAGGGCGCGCACTTTGCCCGCTTTCACATATTGCGAAACTTGCGGGATCGATTCCGCCATGAACTGCACTTGACCGGCGAGCAGATCCGTAAATGCCGGTGCAGTTCCTTTGTAAGGGACGTGCACCATGTCGATGCCCAATTGCAGCTTCAACATCTCGGGCACGAGGTGCGAAATACCGCCGTTGCCGGCGGATCCGTAGTTCAATTTGCCACTGTTGTTTTTGACATGTGCAATGAATTCGGCGAGTGTTTTGGCTGGCACATCGTTGTTGACGACCAGCGCCAACGGCTGCTGCGCGGTGCGCGCGACCGGCGCGAAATCACGTAGCGTGTCGGCATTGGCCTTGGTGTACAGGAACGGATTGATGACCATGGTGCCGGTGTTGGCCATCAGCAGGGTGTAACCGTCTGCGGGTGATTTCGCCACAAAATCCGCGCCAATCGTGCCGCCAGCGCCTGGTTTGTAATCGACGACCACCGGCTGCCCGAGCGATTGCTGTAACTTATCGACCAACAACCGCGCATGGGTATCGAGCGGTCCGCCGGGTGGGAAGCCAACGATGAGTTTGATTGGTTTATCGGGAAACGCGGCGTGCGCAATTGAGGTCAGTAGCATCAATGCGACGAACAGCGGGCGAATTAGTGTTTTCATATGTGGCTGACTGAAATTGATGACCACTGATTTTTACAGAATTTGCGGGGATGTGCGGGTTCTGTTTGGTAACATCGCAACCACTCTACGCAACCACTCTAAGCTCGGTAATTGTTCAATGACCTTAGTACTCCCGCCCGTCATCGCCATCGACGGCCCCACGGCCTCCGGCAAGGGCACCGTCGCGCAGCGGGTCGCGCGCGCGCTGGACTTTCATTACCTCGATAGCGGTGCGCTGTATCGTCTCACCGCATTCGCCGCCCTGCGCCGCGATGTGGCGTTGGATGACGCTGCCTCGCTGGCTGAAATCGCGCGTGCGCTCGATATTCGTTTTCTCGATGAGCAAGTGTTCCTTGATGGCGTGGACGTGAGCGAGGACATTCGTACCGAATCCGCGGGGCAAAATGCCTCGCTAGTCGCCGTCATGCCGCCGGTGCGTGCGGCCTTGGTGGAACGCCAGCGCGCGTTCGCGACAGCACCGGGATTAGTGGCCGATGGCCGCGATATGGGCTCGGTGATTTTTCCGCAAGCGGAGCTAAAAATCTTTCTTACGGCGAGTGTCGAGGCGAGGGCGGAAAGACGACTTAACCAGTTGATCCAAAAAGGAATCTCTGCTATATTGGGCGACGTTGTGAAGGAATTACGCATCCGTGACGAACGCGATTCTCATCGTTCGGTTGCACCGCTCAAGCGTCTAGACGACGCGCGATTACTTGATACCACTGAAATCACCGCTGACGAAGCTGTTCGGCAAATTCTCAGTTGGTTCGCAGCACTCGAGTAGCCGTTTGATTTGCCGACGTTGGCCTCTGGGCTGCGCACGGTGGGTCAGTTCTCGGTTCCCGTTTTTTCTACGCGAAACGCGCATGTTGCGCACAGGTGCCGCGCCTTCTCCAAGGTGTCGGTTTTGATGAATCGTCGCCGCCGTTTTTTTTCTCCGGGCCAAGCGACTTAACCCGAAAGTGCAGTAATCCTATGGCTTCCATCCAGCAAGCTTCACCCGCCGCAAAAATCCCCCACCCGATTGATAGTTTCGCCGCTCTGTTTGAAGAGAGCCTAACCCGCCAAGAAATGCGCGTGGGCGAACTCATCACTGCCGAGGTGGTGTTGGTCGATCATAATATCGTCGTGGTCAACGCCGGACTCAAATCCGAGAGCGTGATCCCAATCGAAGAATTCAGAAATGACAAAGGCGAGCTGGAAGTTAAAGTCGGCGACTTTGTTACGGTAGCAATCGAGCAGTTTGAAGACGGCTACGGTGCCACCAAACTCTCGCGCGACCGCGCCAAGAAATTGTCCGCATGGCACGATCTCGATGTCGCACTCGACAAGGGCACCATCATCACCGGCATGGTTTCCGGCAAAGTCAAAGGCGGCCTGACCGTGATGGTCAATGGTATCCGCGCCTTCTTGCCCGGCTCTCTGGTGGATACGCGTCCAGTCAAAGACACCTCGATGTTCGAGGGTAAAGAACTCGAATTCAAAGTTATCAAGCTCGATAAAAAGCGCAACAACGTGGTGGTTTCCCGCCGCGCCGTGATGGAAGCCTCGGCCGGTGTTGAGCGTCAGGCGTTGATGGAAACGTTGAAAGAAGGCGCTATCGTCAAAGGTATCGTTAAGAACATCACGGACTACGGCGCGTTCGTGGACTTGGGTGGTATCGACGGTCTGTTGCACATCACGGATCTCGCATGGCGTCGTGTGAAGCATCCTTCTGAAGTCTTGAACGTTGGCGACGAAGTTGAAGCCAAGATCCTCAAATTCGATCAGGAAAAGAACCGCGTATCGCTGGGCATGAAGCAGTTGGGCGATGATCCATGGACGGGTCTGTCACGTCGTTATCCGCAGAGCACCCGTTTGTTCGGCAAGGTGACCAACCTGACCGACTACGGCGCGTTCATCGAAATCGAAGCTGGTATCGAAGGTTTGGTACACGTCTCCGAAATGGATTGGACCAACAAGAATGTGCACCCAGCGAAAGTGGTTTCGCTAGGTGACGAAGTTGAAGTCATGATTCTCGAAATCGACGAAGAACGTCGTCGCATTTCGCTCGGCATGAAGCAGTGCAAACAGAACCCGTGGGAAGAGTTTTCGATGTCCCACAAGAAGGGCGAGCGCGTTAAGGGCAGCATCAAATCAATCACCGACTTCGGCGTGTTTATTGGCTTGCCGGGCAATATCGACGGTCTCGTCCACCTCTCCGACCTCTCTTGGAACGTTCCCGGCGAAGAAGCCGTCAAGAACTTCAAGAAGGGCGATGAGCTCGAAGCGATTGTGCTGGCGATCGATGTTGAGCGCGAGCGTATTTCGCTTGGCCTCAAGCAAATGGACGATGATCCGTTCAACAGCTTCGTGGCACTGAACGACAAAGGCGCGATGGTCAAAGGTACGGTCAAGTCGATTGACGCCAAAGGTGCGACGATTGCTCTCGGCGGCGACATCGAAGGCTATTTGCGCGCTTCTGAAGTGTCCCGTGATCGCGTGGAAGACATGCGTAGCCACCTGAAAGAAGGCGACGAAATCGAAGCCGTCGTTCTGAACGTGGATCGCAAAACACGCAACATCAATCTTTCCATCAAGGCCAAAGATTCGGCCGATGAAAAAGACGCGATGAAGAAAATGGCCGATGATTCCCCGAACAACGCGGGTACGACCAACCTTGGCGCGCTTCTCAAAGCCAAGCTGAAGCAAGGCGAGTAAACCAATCCGGCAGTCACGTGAGCGCGCATCGCGCGCTCACGTGGCATGACTGTTGAGTTGTTTTTAGTCATATTTTTTCGCATTCGGCAGCCAATTATTTGAATACTGGATCACTCACGTGAAACCCATGACGAAGTCGGAATTGATCGAGATCCTGTCGGCACGGCACAGCCAGCTTGCGCCTAAAGACGCGGAACTCGCCGTCAAGACCATGCTCGATGCTATGTCGGAAGCGCTCGCGACCGGCGACCGTATTGAGATTCGTGGTTTCGGTAGCTTTGGTCTCAACTATCGTCCGCCGCGCATGGGACGCAATCCCAAAACCGGTGAACGTGTGCAAGTACCGAAAAAGTACGTGCCGCATTTCAAGGCGGGCAAGGAATTGCGCGAGCGTGTCGATTCACTAGAGCTACCGGACGACCACATTGCCTCCGGAAAGCCGCGCCAGTCGCAGACTTCGGGCGAATGAGTGATTGTGTTGTAGTAGCGGCCAGATGCACAGTGCATCTGGCCGTTTTTGTTTTTACGCCGCACAGGAACGGCCTTAAAATGCAAGCTGCGTTGTTCGGGTAGCTTGCGGTACCAACACGAGAGGTGACACGTCATGCAAATCTTGGTCTGGATTATTCGCATTGTGGTGGTGGTGCTATTCGTCTGGTTCGCGGCTAAGAATGCCGATCCGATTACCTTGCGCGGCTATCTTGATTCAACGTTGACTGCGCCGCTCGCACTCATTTTGCTGGCGTTTTTTGGCGGTGGTTTGGTGCTGGGCTTGCTCGCGTCGTTGATGACCATGTTTCGTCTCAAACGCGAGATTCGTAAACTCAATCGCGCGTTGCAACACAAGACGCGTGACGAAGTGCATAGCCTGCCGCCCGCCTCGCCTAACTCAGTGACCATGCCCAATCTATAGTCATCAAGCAAAAGAATACGCACAAATGAATGTCGAATTAGGTTGGGCTCCGTGGCTATTGTTGGGCGCGCTGATATTTTTCGCAGCGGGCTGGCTGGTCGCACGCCTCGACTTGAAACAGTTGCTGACCGAATCACGCGCGATGCCGCAATCGTATTTCAAGGGACTGAATTTTTTGCTCAACGAGCAGCCCGACAAAGCGATTGAATCGTTTATTGAAGTCACGAAATCCAACCCGGAAGCCGTCGAATTGCAATTCGCGCTTGGTAGTCTGTTTCGCAAGCGCGGCGAGGTAGACCGGGCAATTCGTGTGCACCAAAGTTTGTCGGAACGCAGCGACGTATCAGCTGAGCAACGCACCACCGCACTCCTAGAGCTGGCGCAGGACTATCAAAAAGCGGGATTGCTCGAACACGCCGAACGCATCCTGTCAGACCTAGCGCGCAAAGCCGCTGGCAGCGACGGACAACAGGCGCAGACGCTTAAGCAACTCCTCGAAATTTACGTGCAGGAAAAAACGTGGGACAAGGCGATTGATGTCGCGCAACGACTTGAGGCGGGCAGTGGCACGCGGCACTATCAAACAGAAATCGCCAACTTTTACTGCGAACTCGCGGAGGACACGTTTCGTCGCGGCGAAAAACCTGCTGCCGATGCGCACCTAACTTCGGCATTGACTGCCAATGCGAAATGCGTGCGCGCCAATTTGCTGCGCGGGACATGGCAGGCCGAGGCGACGCAACACACCGAGGCGATTGCCACATGGCATCGCATCGAAACGCAGGACCCCGCCTATCTCGGTCTCGCGGCGGATCGCTTGCTCACCAGCCACCGTGCGCTCGGGCAGGGCGCGAAAGGTTTAGCTGATTTACGCGAGTTGCAGCAGCATCATCCGGCACTCGATATGCTCAACGCGATTTTTACCGCCACGCTCGAGGCTGATGGTCCGCAGGCCGCGTATGACCTCGTGAAAAATGATCTGCGCACCAACCCCACCTTGGTTGGATTGGACCGTTTGCTCGAAGCGCAAATTTTGGCCGCATCCGATGATCGTAAGAACGATTTGGTGATGGTGAAAGACCTCGTGCACAGCCACTCCAGCCGCCTCGCGGTGTATCTGTGTAAGCAATGCGGCTTCAAAGCCAAACAGTTTTATTGGCACTGCCCGGCGTGTGGCGGCTGGGAAACTTTCCCGCCGCGCCGCACCGCAGAATATGATTCGTCGGATCGCCATTTGGCGCGTTCGCAGGTGGAAGGGTAGGGAACAATTCGGATGAAAAATAAACCCATCATCGTCGTGCTCGATTACCCAAACGCCGCGACAGCGCTAGAGTTTGCGGCAAAGCTCGATCCTAAGATGTGTCGCGTCAAGGTCGGCAAAGAGCTGCACACGGCGGCCGGTCCGCAAGTGGTGGATGCGTTGATGCAACGTGGCTTTGATGTATTTCTCGATCTCAAATTTCATGATATTCCCAACACGGTCGCAGCCGCATGCCGGGTGGCCGCGAGTCAAGGTGTGTGGATGGTCAATGTCCATGCCTGCGGCGGCAAGAAGATGCTGATGGCTGCGCGCGAAGCGATCAACGGGACAAGTGGCCGGAAGCCCATCTTGATCGGGGTGACGGTGTTGACGAGCCTGTCTGCCGCAGAGTTACCTGAAATCGGACTCGCTGCCGACGTGGAAGCCACGGTCATGCGTTACGCATCATTGGTCAACGACGCAGGCCTTGATGGTGTCGTATGCTCGGCAGAAGAGGCACTGGCATTGCGCGCGCGCTTCGGCAAACAATTTCAATTGGTGACCCCCGGTATTCGCCTCGCCAGTGATGCGAAAGGCGACCAATCACGCGTT
The DNA here is from genome assembly GCA_043744255.1 of Burkholderiales bacterium. GTDB lineage: Bacteria > Pseudomonadota > Gammaproteobacteria > Burkholderiales > Usitatibacteraceae > UKL13-2. Next base: position 14,735 of record JAYTVA010000140.1, read on the forward strand.
GTCACCCCCGTAGACGCCATCAAATTAGGCGCAGATTATTTGGTGATTGGCCGCAGCATCACGCACGCCGCTGATCCCATCGCGACCCTGCACCAAATCAACAATGACTTGCAATCGCTAGGAGCCACAAGATGAAGATCACTATTATTGGTACAGGTTACGTTGGACTCGTTAGCGGTGCCTGCCTCGCTGCTGTGGGTAACGATGTTTTGTGCCTCGACCTTGATCCACGCAAAATTGAATTGTTGAACAACGGCGGTATCCCGATCTACGAGCCGGGCTTGAAAGAAATTGTCGCAAACAATATCGCAGTGAGTCGGTTGCGGTTCACCACCGACGTCGCCGAAAGTGTTGCGTGGGGCGAAGTGCAATTCATCGCCGTCGGCACGCCACCCGGCGAAGATGGCTCGGCTGACTTGCAGTACGTGGTCGCTGCTGCGCGCAACATTGGCCGACACATGCAGTCGCCAAAAATCGTTGTCGATAAATCCACTGTTCCCGTGGGTACGGCCGACAAAGTACGCGACGCGATTGCCGCCGAATTGACGTTGCGCAACCTCACGACAAAATTTTCGGTGGTCTCGAACCCGGAATTTTTGAAAGAGGGTGCTGCAGTTGAAGATTTCATGCGCCCGGATCGCATCGTGATCGGCGCTGACAACGCTGATGCGATTGAAGCAATGCGCAAACTCTACGCTCCATTTCAACGCAACCATGATCGCCTGATGGTAATGGATATTCGCTCAGCGGAACTCACCAAATACGCGGCGAATGCGATGCTGGCCACACGTATCTCGTTCATGAACGAATTGGCGCTGCTAGCTGAACGGCTAGGTGCCGACATCGAATCCGTACGCAAAGGCATCGGTGCGGACCCACGCATTGGTTACCAATTTTTGTACCCCGGCATCGGCTATGGCGGCTCGTGTTTTCCGAAGGATGTGCAGGCATTGCAGCGCACTGGCGAGAGCGTCGGCTTGTCGCTGAAATTGCTCGATGCGGTAGAGCGCGTCAACTACGCGCAAAAGCATGTCTTGACCGAAAAAGTCGTGGCACGTTTTGGTGAAAACCTGACGGGCAAAACGTTCGCGATGTGGGGCCTCTCGTTTAAGCCCAATACCGACGACATGCGCGAAGCACCGAGCTTGGTATTGATTGATGATCTCACCAAGCGCGGCGCGAGGATTGTTGCGTTTGACCCGGTCGCGGTGAACGAAGCGCGTCATGCCATCGGTGAAAACGCAAATGTACAGTTCGCGGACTCAGCGATGACGGCGTTACAAAGTGCCGATGCGCTACTCATCGTCACCGAATGGAAGACCTTTCGCGCGCCCGATTTCGCGGCGATGAAAGCTGCGTTGAAATCCGCAGTGATTTTCGATGGCCGCAATCTCTACGAGCCCAGCAGCATGCGCGAGCTCGGCTTTGCCTACTACCCCATTGGCCGCGAACAGATTGCTTAACGGATGACCAAACTTACCATTCCCGATTGCAAAAATGCCCGCGTCCTCGTCGTGGGCGACGTGATGCTGGATCGCTACTGGTTCGGCAACGTCGATCGCATCTCGCCCGAGGCACCCGTGCCCGTGGTGCACGTGCAACGCACCGAGGAGCGCCCTGGCGGTGCTGCTAACGTTGCGCGCAATGTGGCAGCACTCGGTGGGCAGGCGACGCTACTCTCGGTCGTGGGGGATGACGAAGCGGGTCGTTCGCTGGCGACGCTGCTCGCGCAAGCGAATGTGAAAACGCTATTCCACAAAGACGCGCAATTACCGACCACCGTAAAACTTCGTGTGATTGGCCGACAGCAGCAACTGATTCGCATTGATTTTGAAACGCCACCTTCACGTGAAGTGCTCGAAGACAAACTGGGCGAATTCGAATCGCTCGTTGATGGCATTGATGTGGTGATTCTTTCCGACTACGGCAAAGGCGGGCTCACACACGTCGCGAAAATGATTGATGCCGCGCGCCGTCACGGTAAGCCGGTATTGATTGACCCCAAGGGTGATGACTTTTCCAAATATCGCGGAGCCAGTCTGCTCACCCCGAATCGCGGCGAGTTTCGTGAGGTGATGGGCGCGTGGAAGACGGAAGCTGAGCTTGCGGTGAAGGCGGCCAAGGCACGCGAAGACTTGGGCTTGGACGCGTTGCTGGTCACACGTAGTGAAGAAGGCATGTCGCTGTTTATGAAAAATGAAACGCTGCATGAACCCACGCAGGCGCGTGAAGTGTTTGATGTTTCTGGCGCGGGTGATACCGTTATTGCCACGATTGGTTTGATGCTCGCGGCCGGTGCCACCATGCCCGATGCGATTCGGATTGCGAATCGTGCAGCGGGCGTGGTGGTGGGGAAGCTGGGGACGGCGACGGTGACGCGGGACGAATTGGTGGCGGCGCTGTGAGGATGTTGTTCATTCATTTAGCGATTTTGCTGTGGGCTGCAACTCAGGGTAGCCACCGTAAACCCCCCTCAACCCCCCTTTGCAAAGGGGGAAGTGCATGAATGAAATTTGGGCTTCGAAGACACTTCTGCACGAACATAAAGCATTCGGAATCTCCAGCATTTTCGCGCGCTCTACGCACTGCACTTCCCCCTTTGCAAAAGGGGATTGAGGGGGATTTGCGGTCTTCCTACGTTGATGCACCCAGCCATTGAGAACAAATCAAAACACAAAGTCGCCCCACACCGTCACCAGCCCTCTAACCATCGAGTAAACCCATGACCTACATCGTTACCGGCGCAGCCGGATTCATTGGCAGCAACATCGTCAAAGCGCTGAACGCACGCGGCATCACCAATATTGTCGCGGTGGACAATCTCACACGCGCCGACAAATTCAAAAATATCGTCGATTGCGAAATCGCTGAGTACGTTGATAAAAACGATTTTCTCGAAGTTGTTGAGAGCGGCGAATTAGGCGGCGACATTGACGCAGTTTTTCATCAGGGTGCCTGTTCCGACACGATGGAAACCGATGGTCGTTACATGATGGAAAACAACTATCGCTACTCGTTGTCACTGCTCGACTACTGCCTCGAAGAAGGCGTGCCGCTGATCTACGCATCGAGCGCGTCGGTGTATGGTGCGGGCACCACATTCAAGGAAGACCGCTCGTTTGAAGCGCCGCTGAATGTTTATGGCTACTCCAAATTTTTGTTTGACCAAGCGGTGCGTGCGCGGATTGATGACGCAACTTCGCAGATCGTGGGCTTTCGCTATTTCAATGTTTATGGCCCGCGCGAATCACAGAAGGGCAAGATGGCGTCGATGGCGTTTCATTTTTTCAGCCAATATCGCGCCACTGGCAAAGTGAAGTTGTTCGAGGGTCACGGTGCGTACGGGAACGGCGAACAAAGCCGCGATTTTGTTTCCGTTGAAGACGTGGTGAAAGTGAATTTGTTTTTTCTCGATCACCCTGAGGTGTCCGGCATTTTCAACCTCGGCACGGGACGCTCGCAGCCGTTCAACGACATGGCCGTGGCGACCGTGAATGCCTTACGCAATGCGGATAACAAACCAGCACTTGATCTAGCTGCGATGAAGGCGCAAGGCATCATTGAGTACATTCCGTTTCCCGATGCGCTGAAGGGTAAGTATCAGAGCTTCACGCAGGCCGACATCAGCTTGCTGCGCGAAGGTGGATACAGCGCGAACCTCCTGACCGTTGAACAAGGCGTGGGACGCTACGTGCCGTGGCTGTTGGCGCAGAGCCAATCCTAGGCGGTGCAGGCGAGCTAATTCCAGGTGCGAAAAAAAACCAGATAGCCGGTTATCAACGCAAGCATCGCACCCATCATGATGCTGCCGAACAGCACCGTCAGCACGCGCTTGTCGTCGGCGGCATCGGTGGGGCCTGCCACCATGTCCTCTGGGGGAATTTCTTCAGGCGCAAATTTGCGTCCGTTGCCGATGCCATCGACCTTGCGGCGCTCGTGCAGACAAAACCCAAGCACGCCTGCCATCAGTAGGCAGAACGCTAAGAAAATCATCAGCAATCCGGCAATTAAATCCACACTGCCAACTATTTCGGATCGCGCTTCGATTGGGGGTTCGGCGGGGCTGTCGGCGAAGCAGGCGGCTCCAAATCTTCTTCGATCTTATCGCGCTTCTCCTGCGGCACTTTGCCGTCGTAGACCTTATTCAAACGGCGCTGCAAAAATGCGTCGCGCGTGAATTGATACTTGTCGAGCGCCGCTTCATCGAGCGTATTGGTGGTGCCCAACAGCTCCGCACGAAACCCGACGATCTCCAGCGCATTGGCGCTGTTGCGAGTGGGTATGTGATCCACATATTTGGTGTAGCCGGTGTAGCGGTCCACTGCGCGCGCCGTGGTGTCGCGTAGTGTGGATGGTCCCATCAACGGCAGTACTAGATAGGGCCCGGACGGCACACCCCACTTGCCGAGTGTTTGGCCGAAATCTTCTTCATTTTTCTCCAGACCCATCGGTGTTGCCAGGTCAATGATTCCTAAAATGCCGAATGTGGAATTGATGAGGAAACGACCCACATCGGTCATCGCATTGCCTGGCTTGCCCTGCAACAAATTATTCGCCGCCGTGCCGACATCGCCCACATTCATGAACACGTTCGACACGCCTGCGCGTACGAACGATGGCGTCACCGCCTGATAACCCTTTGCGACGGGCGTGAGTATCGCGTTATCGACGACGTCATTGAATTTGAACGTCATACGATTAAGACCCTCCATCGGGTCGGCGCGGGGCGCGTTGGTGGAAGCGCAGCCGCTGGCTAACAGTGCGAACAACAAGGTGATGGTCGCGAGGAAGTATCGATTCATTGCAGAGTCCAGAGAAAATTAGTGCAACGTAAAGCGCATCGACAAATCGAGCGCACGGATATCCTTGGTGAGAGTACCAATAGAGATCCGATCCACACCCGTTTCAGCAATAGATCGAATCGTCTTCATATTGACGCCGCCAGAGGCCTCAAGTTCCGCCTTGCCCGCAGCAATCGCAACCGCCTTGCGCATATTGGGCCGAGAGAAATTGTCGATCAGGATGAGCTTGGCACCACAGTTGAGGGCTTCATGCAATTGTTCGATTGACTCGACTTCAATTTCCAGCATCGTGTTGCGTGGCGCGCTGTGTTGCACCAACGATAAGGCGGCTTCCATTGCTGCGCGAATGCTGCCCGCTGCCATGATGTGATTTTCTTTGATTAAGATACCGTCGTAGAGCCCGATGCGATGATTGTGCCCGCCACCTGCACGTACGGCGTATTTGAGGGCGACGCGAAGCCCCGGCAAGGTCTTGCGCGTGTCGAGAATTTTTGCCTGGGTACCCGCAATAACATCAACAAATTCGCGGGTCTTGGTGGCAACGGCCGATAGAGTTTGCAAGAAATTCAGCGCCGTGCGCTCGGCTGTGAGCATGGTGCGCGCATTACCCTCGATCTCGCAAATTTGCTGATCGGCGGTCACACGCTCGCCATCGCGCGCATGCCAAAAAATTTCGCAATCCGGGTCAAGCTCAGTGAAGCAGCGTTCAAACCACTCAGCCCCGGCCAGTACGCCGTTTTCACGGGTAATGACGCGCGCATGCCCGCGGGTGTTGGCCGCGATCAGGGACGCAGTAAGGTCGCCAGCACCTACGTCTTCGTGCAAGGCGCGCGTCACGTCGGCGGTGACGGTGGATTCAAGATCGTGGAAGGCGTCTGACATAAGGGTATTTGTTGCGGATCAATCTTGTGTTGTATCCAGCGGATATGATTGGCTTGAAAACGTGTGCAGCAACCCAATCTCCTTTAGCAGCGTGCCAATCAAGGATACCACCAATGAGAATCGACAAACTCACCACAAAATTCCAGCAAGCCCTCGCCGATGCACAGAGTTTGGCGCTGGCCAACGATTGTGGATTCATTGAGCCGCAACATCTGTTGCTGGCACTCGTGAACCAGCAGGACGGTGGCACGGCGTCGCTGCTATCGCGCGCCGGCGTGGCGGTGCCGCGCCTTAAATCCGCGCTGGAAAACGCGATCCAGCATTTGCCGAAAGTCTCCGGCAACGGCGGCGAGATCTCCGTCTCGCGCGACCTCAATAGTCTGCTCAACCTCACTGACAAAGAAGCGACTAAGCGCGGCGACGAGTACATCGCGTCTGAGCTTTTCTTGCTTGCGCTACTAAACGACAAATCCGACACCGGGCGGATGTTCAAAGAGCACGGTGCAAGCAAACAATCGCTGGAAGCCGCCGTGCAAGCCGTTCGCGGGACGGACGGCGTGAGTTCGCAAGAATCCGAAGGCCAGCGGGAATCGCTGAAAAAATACACCATCGACCTCACCGAGCGTGCGCGCATGGGTAAGCTCGATCCGGTGATTGGCCGCGATGACGAAATCCGCCGCACCATCCAAGTCTTGCAACGTCGCACCAAAAACAACCCAGTGCTGATCGGCGAGCCGGGCGTCGGCAAGACGGCGATCGTGGAAGGGTTGGCGCAGCGTATCGTCAATGGCGAAGTGCCGGAATCGCTCAAAGGCAAACGCGTGTTATCGCTCGATATGGCGATGATGTTGGCTGGTGCCAAGTATCGCGGCGAGTTTGAAGAGCGCTTGAAATCCGTGCTCAAAGAACTCGCGCAAGACGAAGGTCAGACCATTGTGTTCATCGACGAATTACACACCATGGTCGGTGCGGGCAAGGCCGAAGGAGCCATGGACGCGGGCAATATGCTGAAGCCCGCCTTGGCGCGAGGTGAGTTGCATTGCGTGGGCGCGACCACGCTCGACGAATATCGCAAGTACGTGGAGAAAGACGCTGCGTTAGAGCGGCGTTTTCAGAAAGTGCTGGTCGATGAACCATCGGTGGAGGCCACCATCGCCATCCTGCGCGGTTTGCAAGAGAAATATGAAGTCCACCACGGCGTAGACATTACCGATCCCGCCATCGTCGCTGCGGCCGAGTTATCGCATCGCTACATCACAGATCGTTTCTTGCCTGACAAGGCAATTGATTTGATTGACGAAGCGGCATCGCGGATCAAAATGGAAATCGACTCCAAGCCGGAGGTGATGGATAAACTCGAGCGTCGGCTGATCCAGCTCAAGATCGAACGCGAAGCCGTGAAGCGCGAGAAAGACGAAGCCTCGAAAAAGCGCCTCGGCTTGATCGAAACGGAAATTCGTCGTCTCGAAAAAGAGTATTCCGATCTCGAAGAAATCTGGAAAGCCGAAAAGGCGCAGGTGCAGGGCACCCAGCACATCAAGGAAGAAGTCGAAAAAATTCGCATGCAGATTGCCGATCTGCAACGCAAGGGTCAATACGACAAGCTGGCTGAATTGCAATATGGCAAGCTGCCCGCGCTCGAAGCGCAGTTGAAACAGGCCGAGCTGACCGCGACCGGTGAAGCGGCACCCAAAATGAAGCTGCTACGCACACAGGTGGGCGCGGAAGAAATCGCCGAAGTCGTCTCGCGCGCCACGGGTATTCCGGTCTCGAAAATGATGCAAGGCGAGCGTGAAAAACTCATCAACATGGAGCAGAAACTGCATCAACGCGTGGTGGGTCAGGATGAAGCGGTGCGGCTTGTTTCAGATGCGATTCGCCGCTCACGCGCTGGCCTCTCCGACCCTAATCGCCCGTATGGCTCCTTCCTGTTCCTTGGCCCGACCGGCGTGGGCAAAACTGAGCTATGCAAAGCGCTCGCCGAATTTATGTTCGATTCCGATGAACACATCATCCGTATCGACATGAGTGAATTCATGGAGAAACATTCCGTCGCACGTTTGATCGGTGCGCCCCCGGGTTATGTCGGCTATGAAGAGGGCGGCTCGCTGACCGAGGCAGTACGTCGTCGTCCTTACAGCGTGATCCTGTTCGATGAAGTCGAAAAGGCGCATCCCGATGTATTCAACGTATTGCTGCAAGTGCTCGACGATGGCCGCATGACCGACGGCCAAGGCCGCACAGTGGATTTCAAAAATACCGTGATCGTGATGACCTCGAACCTCGGCTCGCAACAAATTCAGGCGATGGCAGGTTCCGACTACGAAGTGGTGAAGCTGGCGGTGATGGGCGAAGTCAAAAATTATTTCCGGCCTGAATTTGTCAATCGTATTGATGAGGTCGTGGTGTTCCATGCGCTCGGCGAAAAGCAAATCGCCGCGATTGCGAAATTCCAATTGAATCGCCTAGAGAAACGACTTGCGGCGATGGAAATTGGCTTGAAGGTCAGCGACGAAGCGTTATCAGAAATCGCCGCTGCCGGGTTCGACCCGGTATTTGGTGCACGTCCACTCAAACGAGCCATCCAGCAGCAAATCGAAAATCCACTCGCGAAACTCATGCTCGAAGGCAAGTTCGCCGCGAAGGATACGATCCGCGTACTGGCCAAAGGTGGGGTGCTCACGTTCGAGAAAACTTGATGTCGGGCGCAGTTCTTTGACAAAAGTTGGCATTGCCTAGCCCGAGCACGCGTTTCATATTGCAAGGGCATCAGGGGCGCATGCGATACAATTGAGTGCAGATTCGTTGCGCACTCAAAACCCTACCCTCTCAATGAAGTTTCCCACCATTTCCCTTCGCGCAGCGTTGACTGTCCCGTATGTTGCACTCACGCTGGTGTTGGCGATTGCCATCAGTTTTATTTCGTATTGGGCAGGCAAGAGTGCGGTTGAGCAGTTATCGGGACGCTTGTTGGTCGACGTTGTCCAACGTGTCAGCCAAGCGGTGGATCGGCACCTGCTTGGCTCGCGGGTCGCGCTAGAGGCTGTTCTGCCGAAGACGGGCGGCGTTCACGGGCAAGGCGTGCCGAACTTTGAAGAGCTCCAGCGGCGCATGTCGGTCGCCACCTCGCTGCATACCAATCCCAATAACTACATTTACTACGGCAATCGCAACGGCCAATTTGTTGGCGTGAATCGTCTCGACGAATCGAGTGTCGAGGTGCGCATCAAGACCGATGTGAAAGACGCACGACAGTTTTTTCACGTATCTGCGGCCAATACGGTGCGCAAGCTCATCAAGGCAGAGACCACGATCTACGACCCGCGTCAGCGTCCCTGGTACAAGCAGGCCTCAGATCTGCGTCGCCAAACATGGGCGCCAGCGTATCTAGATTTTTCAACGGGCGACCTCGTCACCACCCGCTCCGTGCCGGTGCTGGACGCCAACCAAGAAATCGAAGGTGTGTTGAGTACCGATGTGCCGCTGAAAAATCTCAGCGAATTTGTCAGCCACCTCACTCTTCCGCAAGGCGGCATTGCGCTCATCATTGAGAGTAACGGCAACCTGATCGCTACCTCAAGCGGCGAGCCCCTCTACAAGGGCGACGGCAGCAACAAGCGTCGCATCAATATTGCTGAGAGCAGCAGCGAACTGGTACGTGGGACCTATGCGCAGTTTGCCAAGGTGCTCTCAGCCGATGTGCCGGTGAATACTCCCTTTACGGCGCAATTCGAGACCTCTAGCGGCGAAATATTCGCCGCACTCGACAGCGTGCGTGACGATGCGGGCCTACGCTGGTTCACGATTGTTGCTGTCCCGAAGAGTGGCGTCATGGACGGGGTGACTAGCAGCGCTGTCAGTGCCATTGTCATCGGTGGCATCGCGGCCACGCTTGCGGTGCTGATGGGGCTCTGGATTCTGAGTTGGGTGGCGCGCGATCTGAAACTATTGACTGATGCCACCAAACGAATCCGCGAAGGCCGCGTTGGTGAATCGCTGGCGATTTTCCGTCACGACGAAATCGGCGACCTTGCGCGCAGCTTCGAAAAAATGCACATCGATTTACAAGTCGATGAACTCACTGGCGTCTATAACCGCGAGACCTTCGTGCGCCTGCTGGATCGCACCATTCGCGAAGCACGCGCTGGTGGCGAAATGCAAGGTTTCTCGTTGCTCTTCATCGACATGGATAAGTTCAAGCTGGTCAACGATGAATTGGGACACCTCGCCGGTGACAAGATGCTGACCTGGGTTGCCGAGCGGCTGCGCGCAGCGGTACGTACCGGCGACGTCGTGGCGCGCTACGGCGGCGACGAATTCGTGATCATGCTCAAGGATATTGGCTTGCACGCCACCGCAAAATCCATCGCCGCAAAAATTCACGAAGCGATGAACGTGCCTGTAGACGGCCTGCGTGGCAGCGACGGCGGCGTGGTGCAGGCGCGCGTGTCAATCGGCATCGCCGTCTTCCCGCTCGATGGCAGCACGGTCGAAGAATTGATTCGCCTCGCCGACGAGCGCATGTACACGCAGAAACGCCGTACCGACTGATCGCGCAAGCACCGTGGCCGCGCTCGCACCCTTGCCAAACCCGTCGCGTCCCGCGACCTCGCTCAAAACCGATGCCACCATCATTTCGCTGGTTGGCTTTGCACACGGCAGCTCGCATTTCTACCACCTGATGCTGCCCCCGCTGTTCCCGTGGCTCATCAAGGAATTCGGCGTTAGCTTCACTGAGGTCGGCGCGCTGATGACCACGTTTTTCGTGGTCTCAGGTATCGGCCAAGCGTTCGCCGGCGTCTGGGTGGACCGCTTCGGCGCGCAGCGCGTGCTCTGTGCCGGGCTCGCATTACTGGCTGCTTCCGGCCTGTGTATTTTTTGGGCCCCGGGCTTTGCGTGGCTGTTCGGTGCGGCCTTCGTGGCCGGGCTTGGCAACAGCGTGTTTCATCCCGCCGACTTCGCACTGCTCAATCGCCGCGTCTCGGCACCGCGCCTCGGCCATGCGTTCTCCGTGCATGGCGTTGCCGGCAATCTTGGCTGGGCGGCAAGCCCGGTGTTGCTGACGCTGGTCGCCACCGCCTACGGCTGGCGCGCAGCAGGGCTTGCCGCAGCAGCGGTCGGCGCGATTTCGCTCAGTGTCCTCATTTGGCATCGTGGCTTGCTGCAGTACCCACTCAAACACGCCGCTGCCGCCGACAAGCCAACAGGAACCTGGGATTTTCTCGGCACACGCATGGTCTGGCTTGCGTTCACATTTTTCATTTTCTCCACCCTCGGTTTCGGTGCACTGCAAAATTTCGGCCCGTCGTTGCTGTCCACGCTCTACGGCCTCACCATTGCATCTGCCGCATCCGCCTTGTCGGTCTACCTCGTCAGCGCATCGGTCGGGCTCATCGTCGGCGGCTTCATGGTCAAAGAGAGCCGAGCGTTTGAGTACGTCGTTGCAGGCTCGCTTTGCGCTGGTGCCGTCATGGCCTTCATCCTCGCCATCGGCGGCCTGCCCGGTTGGTTCGCGCTAATGGGGATGGGCATGATGGGATTCTTCGTCGGCATCGCCAGCCCGTCGCGCGACATGCTGGTGCGCACGGCTACCAAGGCGCGTCTTGGCGAGGCCGCATTCGGCCGCGTCTATGGTTTTGTCTACTCCGGCCTCGATGTCGGGCTGGCCGTGGCACCGCTGGTGTTCGGCGCGCTGCTGGATCGGCAAATGCCGCACTTTGTCTTTGTCGGCGTTGGCGCGGCGTTGGTGTTGGCGGTGATCGCGGCGGTGGCGTTGGGGCGGGATGCGGCTGGCGGCGTGATAGGCGCTACACGTAGGGGGTAAATCCGCGAACGCATGTGAAAAATCGTTTATTTCCCCAACTCTATTCCCGTAAAAAATGCCAGACATGCCGGCTAGGTTTGCCCTTCTCCGATCAAGAAAATATGTCGATGATTTTTTTCGCGAATGGGGTGGCACACAGTAACGTGATCACGCGACGGCAGTTCTAGCGCATGGCCCAACGCGCGCCACGAGCCATACAGCGGTCAATTTTGGTGCCAGCAGATCACAATTGAACCGCGCTTTCATGCTGCGCTTCAAACCCAGCACTGCGTTGTCTTTGCTGATGAGCGCTTCGGCGCGCGCGTGCGCGGCCAACTCCAAAAACTTTTGATCGTCCTTATCGCGGCAGCGCGGTACCGCCCCGAGCAGCGACGCGCGTGGATGCACGATTGTCGTAAACGCCGCGTATTTGCTGGCCTTTTCAGCTTGAGCGGTTCCATCAAGTGCGAAAATCGGATAGCCCAACACACGTTTGAGTTCGTCGATGCACGCGTCGTTGGTAACAATTTGAATCCTGCGCGCTTCAATCGCCAATATCAATTCCGGCATGCCGCCGTCTTCGAACACCAACCAATCGAGCGCGATGTTGGTGTCTAGTACGACGATGGGTGCAGTCATACCGCAAGCCCTGCTGCGACGCCGGATGCCCACGCCCACTGAAAATTAAAGCCACCGAGATGGCCGGTGACATCCACAACTTCACCGATGAAATAGAGACCTTGTACGGTCGTGGACTCCATCGTCTTTGAGGAGAGTTGGCGCGTATCGACGCCGCCGAGCGTGACCTCGGCTTTGTTGTAGCCGAGGGTGCCCGAAGGTTTGACTTGCCAGTCGGTGAGTGCCGCGATGGTGTCGGCGTAGGCTTTGTCGGTGAATTGATTGTTGGGTTTCACGAGTGCGTGTGCCTCGCTCCATTGTTGCGCAAATCGCTTGGGCAATATTTCACCGAGGACGTTGTTGAACTGCGCCTTGCTGCTGCGCTGCTCAGCCAGGAATGTTGTTTGTTGCGCAGCGGGGACGAGGTTGATGTGAATCGGATTTTTCGCGGAACCGTCTTGCCAATACGATGAAATTTGCAAAATCGCAGGCCCGGAGATGCCCCGATGGGTGAGTAACACCGCTTCGCTAAAGCGTCCGTGGTTGCAGCTCACTTCCGCGTCCAGCGACAAACCAGAGAGATCACCGAAGCGTTCCATTGTTTGCGGATCAAAACTCAGTGGCACGAGGGCAGGGCGGGGCGGCACGATGTTGATGCCGAACTGTTCAGCGAGTTGATAGCCGAATGGCGTTGCGCCGATTTTAGAAACCGCCAGGCCGCCAGTGGCAATCACCAGCACTGGCGCGGTGTTCGAGCCACTTTCAGTTTCGACGCGATATTGCGCGGCGACCTTCGTGACACCCCGCACCGCGCACGGCATGCGCCATTGCACATGCGCGCGATCACATTCAGTCTTCAGCATCTGAATGATTTCAGTCGCGCTGCCGTCGCAAAATAATTGGCCTAGCGTTTTCTCGTGGTACTTGATGCGGTGCGATTCGACGAGCTTGATGAAATCTTGCGGTGTGTAGCGCGCTAACGCCGAGCGGCAAAAATGCGGATTCTGCGAGAGAAAATTTTCTGGCTTGGTGTGGATGTTAGTGAAGTTGCAGCGACCACCGCCAGAGATGCGAATTTTTTCGCCGAGCTTGTGGTAGTGGTCGATCAACAACACCCGCTTGCCGCGCGCGCCCGCCGTTGCGGCGCACATCATCCCGGCAGCACCTGCGCCGATGACGATGACGTCGAATCCGCTCATGGTTTTTTCACAGCATTTCCACAGCGTTTTTCACAGCGTGGTGGCGTGGACAATCCACGATGTGATCGTTGACCATGCCGGTGGCTTGCATGAACGCATAGCAAATGGTGGAACCGACAAACGTGAAGCCGCGTTTCTTCAGATCGCGACACATTGTGTCCGAGATCGGCGTGGTTGCTGGGACTTGGCTCATCGCCGTCCATTTATTTTGAATCGGTTTGCCAGCGACGAATCCCCAAATGTATTTATCGAAACTGCCGAATTCTTTTTGTACCGCGATGAAGGCATGCGCGTTTTTCACCGTGCCTGCGACCTTCAACCGGTTGCGGACAATGCCGGGGTTGAGCAATAGCGCTTCGATTTTTTTCGCGTCGAATTTCGCGACCTTGGCGACCTCGAAATTCGCGAATGCTCTGCGATAGTTTTCGCGCTTGGCAAGAATAGTGGACCACGACAGCCCCGCCTGCGCGCCTTCGAGGATTAAGAACTCAAACAACAGCCGGTCGTCATGCAGCGGCACACCCCACTCGTCGTCGTGGTACTTCGCATCGAGTTCATTTTTTGTCGCCCAAGGGCAGCGTTCCATGGTTGGCTTTCGGCTTCGTATGCGTGGTTCAAGAAAGGCGGTGACTGGCCAGCGACGGTCACTCTGAGCGCGTTGCTAGTGAAAAATTCTATCGTGTGGCCGGACACCGAATATTTACTTCACCGCCTCGCGCAACCACAACACCAACGGTTTCGCCGCCGCAAAATCGCTGGCGATCTTCGTGGCCAAATCTTTCGGCACTTTCTTCTTCAGACTAATCGACGTCTCACACAAAAAATGCCGATTCTTGATGTGTTCAATGTGCGGCAAATCAGACGCATAACCTTTCGGCGGACGCGACATGCGATCTTGTTCCATCAAGCCGCCGAAGGTTTCGTTGACGGATTTATTTTTCAACAGCCGTGAAAATTTGGCAGGTTCGGCGACAATGAAATCGCGAATCTTCTTCAACGCCACCGGCTCCGGCATGTACACCCCGCACGCCGTCAACAAATCGCCTTTGTGGTCAACGTGAAAATAATAAACTGGCCGCGCTTTGTCGGTGGTGCGCGCACCCAACACCGCGCCGATGTGGTTCTTGTACGGGCTCTTGTCCTTAGCAAAACGCACGTCGCGATAAATCCGAAACACCGCCTTCTTCGGTTCAATCGACCCAAGGTCTTTATCGAACTTCGCCACCTGCGCACCCACTTCGCCGACCAACGCCACAAACTCCTCGCGCAAGATGTCGTACTGCGGCTTGTTGTGCAGGAACCACGGGCGGTTGTTGTTTTCGTTGAGTTCTTTTAGGAATTGGAGGAGGGCGGGGATGTGCATGTGTGTATGCGTTGCGTTGAATTGGTAGGTCACGTTGCGAAGCTACGTGACAGCGGTGTGTGTTGGCGAGATGTCGGGTAGCCGCTGGCAACCCGACCTACGGGGGATGCCGCGCTCCCTTTTTCAACCTCCAATAAAACTCATCTCAACCCTACGATTCTTTGCAGTTTCAGCAGTCCGAATTTCCGAATAGTTATCTACCCGATGCTGCCAAATCCCCGCTATCGCATCGCGAATTTCATCATCACTTTGCCCGCCACGCAGCAGCGCCTTCAAGTCATACCCCTTCTGCGCAAACAGGCAGGTAAACAATCCCCCGTCAGTGGACAATCGCGCCCGCGTACACGTCCCACAAAACGCGTCGGTCACACTGGAAATCACGCCAATCTCACCGCTGCCGTCGGCATATTCCCAACGCTCGGCGACTTCGCCTTGGTAGTGCGCGTCGGCCACACGCAGGGGAAAAACTTCGCTGATGCGTCGCACGACTTCGGCGCTGGGGATCACGTCATCCATGCGCCAGCCGTTGGTGGCGCCGACGTCCATGAATTCGATGAAGCGCACCACATGCCCAGAACCTTTGAATCGGCGCGCCATTTCTACGATGTCGTGATCGTTGACGCCGCGTTTGACGACCATGTTTATTTTGACTGGCGTGAGTCCCGCATCGGCGGCGGCGTCAATGGCGTCGAGCACTTTTGCGACGGGAAAATCAACATCATTCATCGCGCGGAAGGTGGCATCGTCCAGCGAATCGAGACTGACGGTGATGCGCTTCAAACCAGCCGCTTTGAGCGTGATCGCTTTCGCTTTCAACGCGCTGCCGTTGGTGGTGAGCGTTAGATCGATGCCGGAAATTTCGGCGAGCATGGCGATCAGATTTTCGATGCCTTTGCGTAGCAGTGGCTCACCGCCGGTTAAGCGAATTTTTTCGACTCCCAAGCCGACCGCGATGCGCGCGATGCGGGTGATTTCCTCAAAACTGAGCAAATCTTGATGCGGCAAGAATTGATAGTCTGCGTCGAACACTTCTTTGGGCATGCAGTAAGTGCAGCGGAAGTTGCAGCGGTCAGTCACCGAAATGCGCAGATCGCGGATGCGTCGGCCGCGCGTGTCCGCGACCTCACCTGCACGTCCACCCAAACGCATGGAGGGAATGCGCAAGCTGCGCTCATCGGCAATAGGAATAATTTTGGAGGACATAGTTCAGGGCAAATTTACGACGAAGTCGCGACAAAGTCAGGTAAATGGGCAATCAATTCCGTCAGTGTAAGATACAACGCATGGGAAAATTATCATTCAACGTCGCAATCGTGATCGAGCGCGTGCCGATGCAGAGCCGCTGGCAGAGCCATCGCTGGCAAATCGCCGAAGTGTTGCACGACGATGGCTCGCAAGCCGCGCCCGCTGTGGTGTTTGACACGCCAGCCTCGTTTCGCAAACTCTATCCCGGTTTCGCGCTGACGGTGTTTCGCGACGAGGCGGAGGGTTATTTTTTGAATGTGCATTCCGCTGAGCCGTCGGTGTTTGTGACCTGGAGATTCAACGAGGACGAGTCGGAAGCTTTCCCGCACAACGCCACCTTGTCGTACAACGAAGGTGCCCGCTGGATGGACGCGCAGGAAAAAGTTGAGCGCTTACCGATGCCGCGAGAGATTTTTGATGCGCTGTCGGCGTGGGTGGCGGTGAATTATCAACCGCCGGAGAAAAAGCAGCGGATTCGGCCGAAGTCGTTCGAGAGTAAAGAGGGGCGGTATAAGAGCGGGTTGTGAGGTGAAAATCTTGCGCCTTAGGTTGCTAAAGTCACCTTCTCCCCGGCGCAGGCCGGGCCCAATTTTCGGTGCCCGATGCCGCAGAAAAATTAGGCACCGGCCTACGCCGGTGAGACAGTTTGAAAAACTATCGAGTATCTCCATGAGCACCACCGACAAATCCGAACCAGAATCCTCCTTCTTCTCCCGCTGGTCCAAGCGCAAGGAAGACGCGCGCCTCGGCAACGCGACCTTCGAGCCCGCACCAGCGACTCCCCCGCCGGTCGTGCCAATTGAAGCAAAACTACCCCAAACACAGCCACCAGCGGACACTTCTCCTACCGAAGCCACCCCACTCCCCACCCTGGAAAGCCTCACCAAAGACTCCGATTTCTCCCCCTTTATGCAAACTGGCGTCGCCCCTGAAATGCGTAATCTCGCGATGAAAAAATTGTTCGCCGATCCGCATTACAACGTGATGGATATGCTCGACACCTACGTCGATGATTACTCGAAACCTGACCCAATCCCGTATTCGATGTTGCGTGCCATGAATCAGTCGAAGGCGTTGAAATTGTTCGAGGTTGAGGAGGCGGAGGAGGAGGCCGCGCGCGTGGCGGCGGCGAATGCCGAGGTGCCGGTTACCGCATTGCCAGCGGAGCCGGTCACGCCAGTCGTAGAGCCGCCGACTCCCGCCCCGCCAGTCGATAGCGTTGGTAGCGAAAGTAAGCCAATCTAAGTCCGTTATATTTCGCTTCGTCTGCGCATTTAGGACTAAACTTCGCAGCGTTGTAGAAATTGTTTTGGGCTGCAGGTAGCGAAGTAGCAAACGCAGCAGGGAAGTCGTGATGTTGAGAAATTTCCAGCGATAGATAAGGGAATTCCGCACAACGACGGGTACCACTCCAGGAGGAAGTCATCATCACAAGCGATTCGCACGGCGCGGACGTTGTAGCATCCGCCAGCGACCATCTTTCGGCAAAACTTGCTGCCAAATTGGCGGCAATGGACGCGTTGGCGAGTCTCGCCTCGTTCGAGCCAGTCGCCAGTGTCGATTACCGCTCGCAAGGCCGCGTCGTCATCCTCGCTGAAACCGCAACCGGTTTAGCCGCCACCGTGCAGGCGCTCAGCGCGCAGCTTTCGGTTGCCGTGCTGTGGTTGGGACAAGCCTCACCACCATCCCTCGCTGACACCGAAGTCGTCGCCGCAAAAATCATTTCACTCACCGGCTACCTCGGCGCGTTCAAACTCGATTTTCAGCGGCATGGTCAGCCAGCGCAACAGTCTGCATTCGACCTCGTGCTCGATTGCCGCGCTGTGCCGGCGTTTGCAATGCACTCGCCCCCGCAAGGCTACTTCCATGTAACGAGCGACGCCAAGCTCGCCGCCGCACTCGCCGAATTGCCGGAGATGGTTGGCGAATTTGAGAAGCCAAAATTTTTTGCGTACAAAGAATCTATTTGTGCGCATAGCCGCAGCAAAAAAACCGGCTGCAATAAATGCATCGACGTGTGTTCCACCGAAGCGATCTCGGCTGATGGCGATAAGGTGAAAGTTGACCCGCACCTGTGCATGGGCTGCGGTGCCTGCGCGACCGTGTGCCCATCCGGCGCGATGACCTATCAGTATCCACGTGTGGCGGATCGTGGCGTGCAGTTGCGCACGCTCATCAACGCTTACGGACAAGCCGCACCAACAATTTTGTTTCACAACGCCACTGATGGCCGCGAAGCGTTGCGCAAACTTGCCGCCGACGGACGTGGCTTGCCTGCGCAGGTGTTGCCCATTGAGACCTGGCACGTTGCCTCGGTCGGCCTTGATGTGCTGCTCGGCGCAATCGCGTATGGCGCGGCGGGTGTGGCGATTCTGGCTAGCGCGAACGAAGCGCCGCAGTATCGCGATGCCACTGAGCGCGAAATGGCGACGGCGGAAACCATCCTGCATGCACTCGGATTTGCCGGCAAGCATTTCACTTGGGTAACCGGGGACGCTGCATCGCTGTGGGACGCCGCCCCCGCCGAGACCGTCAGCAAAAAAGCCACCTTCCATCTCAGCAACGACAAGCGCAGCACCATTGAATTTGCGGTGGAACATCTGATGACGCAGGCGAAACATAAGCCTAGCGAAATCGCCTTGCCCGCCACCGCCATGTTCGGCGGCATCAAGGTCGATAGACAGAAATGCACGCTGTGCTTGGCGTGCGCGGGTGCGTGTCCCGCGTCGGCGTTGATGGACGGCACCGACGAGCCGCGCCTGAATTTTCTGGAACGTAATTGCGTGCAGTGCGGCTTATGCCAAACCACTTGTCCCGAAAACGCGATCACGCTGTTGCCGCGCTTGTTACTCACCGACGCGCGCAAACAAAAAGTGGTGTTGAATGAGTCCGAACCCTTCGGCTGCATTAGTTGCGGCAAGGCACTCGGCACCAAGGTCATGATCGACAATATGCTGGGTAAACTCGCCGGGCACTCCATGTTTCAGGGAGACGGCAAGCTAAATCGCCTGAAGATGTGCGCCGATTGTCGGGTTGTGGACATGATGTCGAACGAAAACGAAGTCTCGGTGTTGACCGGCAGGAGCGTCGAATGACGACCGCCGCACAAGCCGTGAGCTTCGACGCGCCGCGCCAAATCAGCGCTGAGGATCAAGTGCGCGCTGATTTTTATGCGTTGCTCGCGAGCATTTTTCACCACGCGCCGGATGATCGTTTGTTGCACGCCATCGTGCTCGCACCAGAGCCGGTTGCTGAAGGTGCCAACGATTTATTGAAAGCATGGCGCGCGTTCGCGGCGGCGTCTGCTGCGGTGTCGCACGATGCCGTTGATGAGGAATACCAAGCATTGTTTGTCGGCGTCGGTCGTCCGCCGGTGATGCTGTATGGCTCGTATTATTTGGCCGGTTTCATGATGGAACAACCACTGGCGGATTTGCGCGAAGCACTCGCAGCACTCGGCTTCGCGCGCGCCGACGGGGTGCGCGAGCCAGAAGACCATCTCGCTGCGCTGTGTGATGTGATGCGCGCGATGATTTTGGGTGACTTAGCCGACGCGCCTGCCAGTTTCGCGCAACAAAAGGATTTCTTTGAGCGTCACATGAAACCGTGGGTGCAAAAATGTTGCGCTGCAATACTACTGCACGAAAAATCGAACTATTATCGAAGAGTTGCGGCTTTCGCCGAGGCTTTTTTTGCCATTGAATCAGAAGCATTTGAAATGCAGACCTAGTTGTTCCACGTATCTACATAAATTCTCCATCGACCCAAAACAGGAGGTGCATCGTGAAAAAGCAAATTGAAACCCCAACAGTCCCCGACACAAACGCCCGCAGAAATTTTCTGCTTGGCGCAACCGTCGGCACCGTTGGCGCTGTCGCTGCTGTCGTGACCGCAACGGTGAAGGACACGGCACCAGTGGCAACTGCGGCTGCCGCGCCCACGAAGACGAAGGGCTATCACATGACGGCGCACATTCAGCATTATTACGACACCACCCGCACGATGTAGACCGAGGAGATGACTATGTTACTAACCAGAAAAGCTTCCTCATCCGCCCAGAGTGGGTTGGGTGCGACCTTAAATAAAACGCTCGGCACGGTAGACCGCCGCGCGTTCTTACGCCGTTCCGGCATGGTGGCGGGTGCGGGTGCGTTCGCATCGCAACTGCCATTTTCAATGATGCAAAAAGCCGAAGCCGCGAGTGCGGTTGCCGGGGCTGCCGTGAAAACGGAAGTGAAACGTACCGTGTGTACGCACTGCTCCGTCGGTTGCGCGATTGATGCCGTGGTTGAAAACGGCGTGTGGGTGCGCCAAGAACCAGTGTTTGATTCGCCGATCAATCTCGGCGCGCATTGCGCCAAAGGTGCCGCGATTCGCGAACACGGCCACGGCGAGCATCGCCTGAAATATCCGATGAAACTCGTCGATGGCAAATACAAGCGCATCTCGTGGGAACAAGCCTACAACGAGATCGGCGACAAGCTCATGAAGATTCGCAAAGAGAGCGGCCCGGATGCGGTGTACTGGGTCGGTTCGTCGAAGCATAATAACGAACAAGCGTACTTGATGCGCAAATTCGTTTCGCTGTTCGGTTCGAACAACTGTGACCACCAAGCGCGTATCTGCCACTCCACCACGGTTGCTGGTGTGGCGAACACTTGGGGTTATGGCGCGATGACCAACTCGTACAACGATTTGTCGAACACCAAATGCGCGATGTACATCGGCTCGAACGCCGCCGAAGCGCACCCCGTGTCGATGCTGCACATGCTGAACGCGAAAGAAAACGGCGCGAAGATGATCGTCGTTGATCCCCGCTTCACGCGCACGGCGGCCAAGTCAGACCAATACATCCGCATCCGTTCCGGCACTGATATTCCGTTCTTGTTCGGCGTGCTTTATCACATCTTCAGCAACGGCTGGGAAGACAAGCAGTACATCAACGACCGCGTCTTTGGCATGGAAAAAATCAAAGACGAAGTGATGAAAAAATGGACGCCAAAAGCGGTCGAAGAAGCTTGCGGTGTGCCCGAAGCTGAGGTCTACAAAGTCGCGGAAACGATGTCGAAAAATCGTCCCTCCACGATTGTGTGGTGCATGGGGCAAACGCAGCACACCATCGGCAACGCCATCGTGCGTGCGTCGTGCATTTTGCAACTGGCACTCGGCAACATCGGGCAAGCTGGTGGCGGTGCCAACATTTTCCGTGGTCACGACAACGTGCAGGGCGCGACTGACGTGGGGCCGAACCCGGATTCACTGCCTGGCTACTACGGTCTTGCCGAAGGCGCGTGGAAACATTGGGCAAAAGTATGGAACGTCGATTACGACTGGATGAAGAGCCAGTTCGCGTCCAAAGCGATGATGGAAAAACCGGGCATGACCGTGTCGCGTTGGATCGACGGCGTGCTCGAAAAGAACGAGCTGATCGACCAAGACAGCAACATCAAAGCGATGATCTATTGGGGCCATGCGCCGAATTCGCAAACGCGCGGTGTTGAGATGAAACAGGCCATGGAAAAGTTGGACGTGATGGTCATCATCGACCCGTATCCTACCGCCTCAGCAGCCATGCCTGATCGCAAGGACGGCGTGTATCTGTTGCCAGCAGCGACCCAGTTGGAATGTGCGGGCTCAGCGACAGCATCGAATCGCTCAATTCAATGGCGCGAAAAAGTCATTGAGCCGCTGTTTGAGTCGCGTACGGATCACGGGATCATGTATCAGTTCGCGCAAAAATTCGGCTTCGCCGACCAGCTCGTCGGCAAGCGCGATGGCAAGCAAAACATCAAGGTGGTGAGCACCGCACAAGGCGATGAGCCAGTGGTGGAAGACATCCTGCGCGAGATCAATCGCGGCACGTGGACGATCGGCTACACCGGCCAAAGCCCGGAGCGTTTGAAAGCACACATGCGCAACATGGACGCGTTCGACGTGAAGACCTTGCGCTGCACCAAGGACGTGATCGACAAGGAAAGCGGCTACAACATGAACGGCGATTATTTCGGTCTGCCGTGGCCGTGTTATGGCACGCCGGAATTGAAGCATCCCGGTTCGCCGAATCTCTACGACACCAGCAAACACGTCATGGATGGCGGCGGTAATTTCCGCGCCAACTTCGGCGTTGAGCGCGAGGGTGTGTCGCTGCTGGCTGAAGACGGTTCGCACTCAATGGGTGCGGACATCACCACCGGCTATCCTGAGTTCGATCACGTTTTGCTGAAGAAGCTTGGCTGGTGGAGCGAGCTTTCTGAGGCCGAACAAAAAGCGGCCGAGGGCAAAAACTGGAAGACCGATCTTTCCGGTGGTATCCAGCGCGTGGCGATGAAAAATCACGGTTGCCATCCGTTCGGCAATGCCAAGGCGCGCGCAGTGGTGTGGAACTTCCCCGATGCGATTCCGACCCATCGTGAGCCGCTGTATAGCCCGCGTCCTGACCTCGTCGCCAAGTATCCATCGCACGAAGATAAGAAAGCCTTCTGGCGCTTGCCAACGCTCTACAAAACGGTGCAAGAAAAGAACAAAGACATCAGCAAGGACTTCCCGCTGGTGCTGACTTCTGGTCGTTTGGTCGAGTACGAAGGTGGCGGCGACGAGACGCGTTCGAATCCGTGGCTCGCTGAGTTGCAGCAAGAAAACTTTGTCGAGATCAACCCGAAAGACGCCGAAGCACGCGGTATCAAGAACAACCAGTTCGTCTGGGTCAAATCGCCAACTGGCGCACAGATCAAGGTGAAATCGCTGGTGACCGAACGCGTCGCCTCCGGCACCACCTTCATCCCGTTCCACTTTGCCGGCTGGTGGCAGGGCAAGGATTTGCTCGATAAATATCCTGAAGGCTCAGCGCCAATTGTGCGTGGCGATGCCGTCAACACTGCAACCACGTACGGCTACGATAGCGTGACGATGATGCAGGAATCCAAAACCACGCTTTGCCAAGTGCAAGCGGCATAACGCAAACAGATAAAGGAGAATTAATCATGGCAAGAATGAAATTTATCTGCGACGCTGAGCGCTGCATTGAATGTAACGGCTGCGTGACAGCGTGTAAGAGTGAGCATGAGGTGCCTTGGGGCGTGAATCGTCGCCGCTTGGTCACGGTCAACGACGGCAAGCCGGGTGAGCGGTCCATCTCGGTCGCGTGTATGCACTGCTCGGATGCACCATGCATGGCGGTGTGCCCAGTAGATTGCTTCTACAAAACCAGCGAAGGCGTGGTATTGCACGACAAAGACCTGTGCATCGGTTGCGGCTACTGCTTCTACGCGTGCCCATTCGGCGCGCCGCAGTTCCCACAAGCTGGCGCGTTCGGTCTGCGCGGCAAGATGGACAAGTGCACGTTCTGCGCCGGTGGCCCAGAAGCGGACAACAGCATTGAGGAGAAAGCGAAGTACGGTCGCAATCGTCTTGCTGAAGGTAAGTTGCCTGCGTGTGCCGAGATGTGTTCCACGAAGGCTCTACTCGCGGGTGACGGCAACGTCATTCACACCATTTACAAAGAGCGCGTGAAACGTCGCGGCAAGGGCGAAGAAGTATGGGGCTGGGGCATGGCCTACGAACGTAACGACGCCAAAGCGGCTGCGCAGGTGAAAGCATGAGCGCGCTGAACCGTACTCGCAACGCAGCCGCGATCGCGGTTGCGTTGACGGCCGCGTTCGGTCTGGCCGCCTGTGGTGAAGTCGATCAAGCCGCGCAGAGCAACAAAGTCTACGCAGGCAAGAAAGACACGCGCGCCTACGAGAGTGAAAAGTTTGCCGGCGACGCCAAGAAATGGGAAGCCGCTCTCGCCGAACGCAGCAAAGCACAGAACGAATACAACCGCACGGACAAGAAGTAGTCCGCGCGGTTGTCGTTTTTGCGCAAGCACTCGGCCCAATTTTTTTGCATACCAATGGCCCGCACCGTACGGGTAAGGAGACCTTCATGAAACATGCACTCAAACAGCACTTAGCAATGTCCTTGGCGGCACTCGCCATGGTTGGCGCTGTCGGCGTATCGACGGCGCAGGCACCCGTTACAAACCCGGTGGCCGCCCCGGTGACCGCGCCGGCAGCCGCGCCGGCATCCGCAGCTGCAACACCCGCAGTCGCAACGCCAGTAGTAGCAGATGCCCCAAAAGCCGCGCCAGTGCTGGCTCCCGGCAGTACCGCCGCACCTGGCTGGAACGTTCCACCGAAATGGAGTGAGGTTGAATCGAAGGGGCAATATGCATCGGTGCCTGGACGTGAGACCAACATCTTGGTGGAAGACAGCGGCCACAAATGGCGCGCGCTGCGCAACGGTCCGCTGACGTTCTACGGCGGCATCATCTTGCTGGTGATCCCTGCACTTCTGATGATGTTTTATTTCGCCAAGGGGCCGTTCAAGCTGCACGAAAAACCGTCCGGCAAATTGATCGAGCGTTTTAATAGCGCCGAGCGCACGATTCACTGGACGATGGCGTTTTCATTCGTCGCCCTCGCACTCACCGGGCTGATGATCTTGTTCGGCAAACATGTGCTGCTACCGGTCATTGGTGCGTCAGCCTTCGCCACCATCACCGTCATTGGCAAAAACATTCACAATTTCGTCGGTCCGTTGTTTTTGTTTTCGATCATTGGATTTTTCTTCATCTTCGTGAAGGACAATTTTTTCAGTGGCCGCGACATTGAATGGTTGACCAAATTCGGCGGGCTCTTGTCCGGCAATCACGTGCCGTCGGGTCGGTTCAACGGCGGCGAGAAGGCGTGGTTCTGGCTGTCCATCGTCATCTTCGGGTTGGCCGTCAGCATTTCTGGCTTGTTGCTGCTGTTCCCGAACTGGAACACCTCGCGTGAACTGATGGCGCAATCCAATCTGATTCATGCGGCGCTGGCCACCTTGTTCGTTGCGCTCTCGTTGGGTCACATCTACATCGGCACGCTCGGCACCGAAGGCGCATTGCAAGGCATGAAAGAAGGTTATGTGGATGAGACTTGGGCGAAGGAACATCACCCTCTGTGGCTCGATGAAGTGAAATCGGGCAAGCGCGGCGCAAAGCCTGCTGGCACCACCCAACCCGCCGCTGGCGATGACTAAGGAGATGACGATGAAAATGATCCCACTTGTCGCAAGCACGTTCGCATTGGCGTTTGCCGTCAGCGCCTTCGCAAAATTGCCACCAGCGCCGCCCGCTGATCCAGTCGCGGTCGCAGCCAAAGCCGAGAAAGACAAAGCCGCTGCGGAGAAAACCAAAGCCGATCAGGGGCGCTATGAAGACAAAGCCGTTGTCAACTTTCAGGGCAACATGAAAAAAGCGGGTAAGCCGATTCCAAAAGCGACGCCGATTGTGGTCGCCGCAGCGCCCACCGCAGCACCGGCAACAGCAACCGTAACGCCCGCGCCAGCCAAAAAATAGTCGCATCCACTTTGGCAGTCTTCACGTATTGGTTTTCGTAAAAGGTTTCCTCTGCGTAGCTCAACTAACCATGATGGGAGTCAACGATGAAACGGTTTCTCGTTCCGGTGCTTGGCGTTTTGACAGTGGCAGTGCTGGCCAGTTGTGCAGGCACACAAAGTGCGCCTGAAGTTGCAATGACGAAGTCGTTAAAGGATGGCGAGATGGCAATGCCTGCCAACTACAAATCCTGGCCAGTTTTTTTGGCGGCGATTGATCGCCCCGACGTAAAGCAAGTTCGCGAAATTTACATCAACCAAATCGGCGCGAAAGCCACGCCTGGCGGGCAGTTTGCCGATGGCACCGTGTCGGTGATGGAGCTTTACAAAGCTAAGACCGAGGCCGATGGTGCGGTGATGAAAAGTGCCGATGGCAAACTCATCAAGGGCGATCTGCTGAAAGTTTTTGTGATGGGCAAAGGCAAAGGTTGGGGTGCCAGCGCGCCTGAGGGCCTGAAGAACGGCGACTGGATTTATTCGGCCTACTTGGCAGACGGCAAAGTTGCCCCTGACCCGGTTGCCGCGTGTCGCGGTTGCCACCTGCCGCTGGCGGACAAGGATTTCGTTCACCGCTACGACGAATACTTTCAGAAACGTAAGTCGTAATTTCGCGGGGTGGTTGATTTGGAAAAAGTCGGGCGCGTTTTTAACGCGCCCGATTTTTTTCCAGCGCGTAGATATTGGGGTTTGTGCGTTCCATCAAAATCTCGGGCTTTGTGGTGGCGACGAAGCCGAATTGCGCGTACAAGCCATGTGCGGTGCTGGTGGCCAGCATGAAGCGCCGCAAACCTTGCAAGTCTGGGTATAACCCCCATCACCGCCGCCATCAGCGCCTTGCTGTGGCCTTTGCCGCGTTCTGAAGCCACCACGAACACGTCGGCGAGATAAGCGAAGGTCGCGTAATCGGATACCACGCGCGCGAAGGCGATTTGTCGTGACCCCACATAACCCCCGAAGCAAAGTGAATGCGTAACGGCGCGCTCAACCGTCGCGCGCGGAATTCCCTGCGCCCAAGTGGACTCCTCAGTGAGGAATTGATGAATGAATGCGAGATCGAGTTCCGACTGGTCGGTGGAGATGCGCATTTTTCAATTTCCGGTTGTGATTGGCGCGTGTATTTCCTGCGAAAATAGCATGTTCCCCGTCGAGGCAATGCAAACCAATCGCCTTGCGTCGCGTCCAACCTTCACAACAATTTCACTGGAGCCATCATGACCGTATTCGCCCAAGTCACCTTGCCCTACGCCAAAGACGCGTTGGCACCCCACGTTTCTGCTGAGACCATCGACTTCCACTATGGCAAGCATCACGCCACCTACGTCACCAATTTGAACAACCTCGCCAAGGGAACCGAATTTGAAAACCTGACGCTGGAACAAGTCGTGAAGAAAGCGCCCGCCGGCCCGATCTTCAACAACGCCGCGCAAATCTGGAATCACGATTTTTATTTCATGGGATTCAAAGCTGTTGCAGCGGGCGGTGGCGGCAAACCATCGGGCGCGCTCGCAGCCGCCATCGACAAACAATTCGGTAGCTTTGAAGAATTCCAAAAGCAATTCGACGCCAAAGCCGCCGGCACGTTTGGCTCCGGCTGGGCATGGTTGTGCAAGAAAGCCGATGGGACGTTGTCGCTCGAAAGCACCAGCAATGCCGCGACGCCTCTCACGCAAAACATGACGCCGTTGCTGACCTGCGATGTCTGGGAACACGCCTACTACATCGACTATCGCAACAGCCGTCCGAATTACCTCAAGGGATTCTGGGCGATTGTGAATTGGGATTTTGTCGCGGCAAATTTCGCGAAGTAATTTTTTCGTTCATCTGCATCTCGCCGCTATCGGCATTTGCTATTGCCCGTTGATGCCAAAGAATCTCATCCCCTCGCCGAGGGCAGTCGCCTGCGTGCTGGGAGGGTGAGATTTCTCGAATGATCGTGCGATCCGCATAAGCGGAAGTGTGGCGATTGCCTTGCCATTCGAGGTGACAAGCTGACGGTGAGAATTTTGCGCGCACCGCGAAGACCCGCAAGGCCCACCCACCGGGCAAGCCTCTTTTACAACAACAGCGGCAAACCTAGCTCCTTGAGGAACTCGTTGTGCTTCGCCGTCGCCAACTGAATTTTCTTCTCAATCGCCAGTAATTTTGCGTGGTTCGCTGCGAGGTCAATTTCCTCCTCTGCGGTCGCGGTGCTGATGTACCGAGAGATATTGAGGTTATAGCCTTCTTCGGCAATGCGCTCCATCGAGACACGCTTGGAATACCGCTCCTCTTCTTTCCGATATTGATAGGTATCGACGATCTTGGCGATATGCGCATCGGTGATGCGGTTCTGTCGCTTGCCTTTTTCGAAGTGCTCGGCGGCATTGATAAACAGCACGTCATCCGGCTTTTTGCATTTCTTGAGTACCAAGATGCACACCGGGATTCCGGTGGAGTAAAACAGATTCGCGGGCAGGCCAATGACGGTATCGATGTGCCCATCCTTGAGCAGCTTGGTGCGGATACGCTCCTCCGCGCCGCCGCGAAACAGCACACCGTGCGGCAGGATGATCGCCATCACGCCTTCGTCTTTCAGGAAATGAAAGCCGTGAAGCAAAAAGGCAAAATCAGCGGCGGATTTCGGGGCGAGGCCGTGGTTTTTGAACCGCACGTCGTCACCCAGCGCGTCGCTAACGTCCCATCGATAACTAAAAGGTGGGTTGGCGACGATCGCATCGAAGTACGGCTTCTTAGCGGGGTTCAGCTCGCGCAGCAAATCCCAGTCGTTGGTCAGCGTATCGCCGTGATAAATCTCGAATTCGGAATCCTTCACGCCATGCAGCAGCATGTTCATGCGCGCGAGGTTGTAGG
>JAYTVA010000141.1:0-10455 GCA_043744255.1 Burkholderiales bacterium
GCGAATCAGGTCGTATCAGTGCCTCGTTGAAATGCAAATCAGGGTTGTGTCTCTCGCATAACTCGCCTTTACGCGCTCAGCCGCCAGGTTCCGCCGATGGCGTGCAGCGGGGTGCGTCCGCGCATCTGCGCCTCGAAATAGGCGATGGTCCGCGCCAGCCCTTCGCGCAGCGCCACGTTCGGGCGCCAGCCCAGCGCCGCCTCGGCGCGGCCGATGTCGGGCCGGCGCTGCTTGGGATCGTCGCTGGGCAGAGGCATGTGGATCAGACGTGATCGGCTGCCCGTCAGGCGGATCACGTTCTCGGCAAGCTCGAGCATGGTGTACTCCACTGGATTGCCCAGGTTGACGGGGCCGACAAACCGGCTGTCGCTGGCCATCATGCGCAGCAGGGCCTCGATCAGGTCGTCAACGTAGCAGAAGCTGCGCGTCTGCTGACCATTGCCAAAAATGGTCAGGTCGTCGCCCTTCAGCGCCTGCACGATGAAGTTGGAGACCACCCGACCGTCATCGGGCTGCATGCGCGGGCCGTAGGTGTTGAAGATGCGCGCGACTTTGATGCGCAGTTGGTGCTGGCGGTAGTAGTCAAAAAACAGGGTCTCTGCGCAGCGCTTGCCCTCGTCGTAGCACGCACGGGGCCCAATGGGATTGACCCGCCCCCAGTAGCTTTCGGTCTGCGGGTGCTGTTCCGGGTCGCCATAGACTTCGCTGGTGGATGCTTGGAAAATTTTCGCGCCGAGGCGTTTGGCGAGCCCCAGCATATTGATCGCGCCATGCACGCTGGTTTTGGTGGTCTGCACCGGGTCGTGCTGATAGTGGATCGGTGCGGCAGGGCAGGCGAGGTTGTAGATCTCGTCTACCTCGATGTAAAGCGGAAAGGTCACATCATGGCGCATCAACTCGAAGCGCGGGTTGTCCATCAGGTGCAGGATGTTGCTTTTGGTGCCGGTGAAAAAATTATCCACGCAAACGACATCGTGGCCGAGGCCGAGCAAGCGTTCGCAGAGGTGTGAGCCGAGAAAGCCCGCGCCGCCGGTGACGGCGATGCGACGATTGAGAGCGAAGATACGTTGAGTCATAGGTGTGTCAAACAGGTGGATTGGAGCGGAGTTTAGCGGGTTTGGTCGCTCAAAACTCCTTCATCACCGCGTGCTGCCGTCTCGATACGGTCAAGCGCTCGTCACTGCCATTGAGGACGACCACCCACTGCGTGCCGCCGCTGCCTTCTTCATCTTCGCCTGTGCCCACCACGCCACGTTCAAAGCCGCGCACCGCCTTGCGCGCGACCAGTGCGCCACGGTGGACGCGAACGAACAATTCGCCAAATTCCTGTTCGAGTTTGGTCAGTGATTCTTCCAACAAATATTCTTTGGCGATGGTTTTGACGGTCAGGTATTTCAACTCAGCGCGCAGAAAAATAATGTCCTCGACCGGCACCAACACAATTTTGCCGCGCTCGTGGATGGAGAGGTGCTTGCGCCGCGCGCTGGTGGCTACTGCGGCGGCATCGACTTGCTCGGCCACGACCGGGCGAGCCTTGATGAGCGCTGCCAGCAGGCGTTCCTGTTTAATGGGCTTCAGCAGGTAATCAATCGCGTTCAATTCAAACGCGCGCACTGCGTACTCGTCAAACGCGGTGGTGAAGATCAGCTTGGGCGCGACCTCCATTTTCGATAAATGGCGCGCGACCTCAATTCCATCCATCACCGGCATCCGGATGTCGGTGAGCACAATCTCGATACCGCCTTTGTTGATGATGTCGATGGCTTCCACGCCATTGGCGGCTTCATCGACGATGGTGAGCGGGAACGCCTCGCGGCAGTCGTCGAGCAAATCGCGCAGGCGACGGCGGGCGGGGGCTTCATCATCAACAATTAAAATTTTCGCGGGTGCGGTCATGGATTTGGGGAAACTATGGCTCTCGGGACACTCATGGCTCTCTAGAAACATTGGGTAGGGCGATGGTCACCACATACAGGCCAGCGGTGACTTCGGCTTTCAGACTGGCTTCTGCGTCGAAGTGTAGCTGCA
This sequence comes from Burkholderiales bacterium, assembly GCA_043744255.1. Taxonomy (GTDB): domain Bacteria; phylum Pseudomonadota; class Gammaproteobacteria; order Burkholderiales; family Usitatibacteraceae; genus UKL13-2. Next base: position 2,029 of record JAYTVA010000141.1, read on the forward strand.
AGCGTTCCTTAATGTTGGCAATCGCCATGCGGTTGCCGGCGACGTGGCTACCGCCGGGCTGGGTGGGGTTGGTTAGGCGAATGACGACTTGGTTGCCGCTGGCGGTGATGTTGATGACGAGTTCGCCCGGCACATCGAGCGGCTCAATGCCGTGATAGACCGCGTTTTCCAACAGCGGCTGCAAGATCAGCGGCGGCACCAACGCGTCAGTAGGGATGCTGTCCACCTGCCAAATAACTTGCAGGCGTTCGCCGAGGCGAATTTGCTCGATGTCGAGGTAACGCCGCGCCAGTGCTAGCTCATCGGCCAACGGCGTGAGGTTTCGATTGTCGGCCATCAGCACGCGAAACAACTCCGCCATATCTTCGAGCATCCGTTCGGCGCGACGCGGCTCAGCCCGGATCAGCGAGAGTGCCGCGTTGATGGTGTTGAACAAAAAATGGGGGCGGATGCGTGCCTGTAGTGCTTGCAAGCGCGCCTCGGTGAGCGCGGGCGAGAGCGCGCGGGCGCGGAGGTCAAGGTAGATCAACACCACTGCCGTGGCGAACGCGAAGAAGAACAGGTATTGCCACAGCGGCACGGTGTGATCGAAGGGCATGATTAGGCCAAGCCACCACCAAAACAGCGCGGCGATGACCATTTCTAGCGCGACGATGACGAGGATCGCGCCCATATGCGTGAGGCGCACCATCACCCGTCGCAGTGCGCAAGCACCGAGGAGCGAGCAAATAATGGCGGGCTGGCCGATGGCGGAAATCACCAGAAAGTGCCGCCAGACATCGGCGAATTGATCGGCGCGGACGGCGGCAGCGGCGACGCACAGTAGATTCACGATCAACAACATGCGCAGCATGATGCCGAGATTGCAGAAGTTGGGGATGCGATTGCTGCGCATGTGGGGAGACACAGGCGCAGCGGTGGACAATGGAGTGGCAGGAAGCGGTTGCTCTATACTCAATGTCGGCTCAATTTTACGAATGGTTAGTGGCGCGGGTTCGGCGATAAGATTACCGGTCAACCCCCGATTCTGCGTGATTCTGCGTGATTTTTCAGTAGTTTGCACAACCTCATTAGTACCGCTCTCCTCACCGGTCTTTCCACCGCACTTTTCTCGTGTTTTCAATTATGTCCGCACCTTCTTCCAACTCCCCTCCCCACTCTCCTCCCCCCAAAAGCTGGTCTGGCCGTTTCTCGGAGCCAGTCAGCGAACTGGTAAAACGATTCACCGCCTCCGTCACGTTCGATCAGCGGCTTGCGAGCGTCGATATTCAAGGCTCGCGCGCGCACGCCAAGATGTTGGCGAAGGTCGGCGTGTTGAGCGCCCAGGATTTGGCGGACATCGAGCGCGGCATGAACCAGATCGCGGGCGAAATCGAGACGGGCACGTTTGAGTGGTCGATTGACCGCGAAGATGTGCATATGAATATTGAAGCGCGCTTGACCGCGTTGATCGGCGACGCGGGCAAGCGGCTGCACACCGGGCGCTCGCGCAACGATCAGGTGGCGACCGACATTCGCCTGTGGCTGCGCGGTGAGATCGACACCATCATCGCCCGCCTGCGCGCCACCCAATTGGCGTTGGTGAATCTGGCGGGCGAGCATGCCGCCACCGTGATGCCGGGGTACACGCACCTGCAAGTCGCGCAGCCGGTGACCTTTGGCCATCACCTGATGGCGTACGTGGAAATGTTGTCGCGTGACGAAGCACGGATGATGGATTGCCGTCGGCGCGTGAACCGTTTGCCGCTGGGTGCTGCCGCCTTGGCGGGCACCACGTTTCCGATTGACCGGGAATTTGTGGCGCGCGAACTGGGTTTTGACGGCGTGTGCGAGAACTCGTTGGATGCGGTGTCGGATCGCGACTTCGCCATTGAGTTTGTGTCGGCCAGCGCGTTGGTGATGACACATCTTTCGCGGTTTTGCGAAGAACTGATTTTGTGGATGAATCCAAACTTCGCGTTCATCGACTTGGCCGACCGGTTTTGCACTGGCTCGTCGATCATGCCGCAAAAGAAAAACCCGGACGTGGCCGAGCTGATTCGCGGCAAGACTGGGCGGGTCAATGGCGCGTTGATGGCGCTGCTGACGCTGATGAAGGGTCAGCCGCTGACCTATAACAAAGACAACCAAGAAGACAAGGAGCCGCTATTCGACGCAGCCGATACCGTACGGGATTGTCTGACCTTGATGGCCGATATGGCAACCGGGATTATCGTCAAACCGCTCAACATGGCGGCGGCGGTGCGGCGCGGTTTTGCGACGGCGACCGACTTGGCTGACTACTTGGTGAAGAAGGGGCGGCCGTTTCGTGACGCGCATGAGGCCGTGGCGCGCGCGGTCAAGGCGGCGGAGACCGATGGCAAGGATCTCGCGGATTTGTCGCTGGCGCAGTTGCAGGCATTCTCACCGCTGGTGGACGATGACGTATTTCATATCCTGACCCCCGAAGGCTCGCTCGCGAGTCGGAGTCATATTGGCGGCACTGCGCCGGAGCAAGTGCGCGCGGCGATTGCGCGGGCGCGGCAACGGCTTGCCTGATTGCTACTCGTCTTCGTCAGCCGCGCCTGAGCCCGAACCTGAGCCTTTAAGCTCAAAGAGCCAGCAAATTTTTCGCGTCTCCGGCCCTGACAGCCGGTCGCCCATCATCCCGCAGCGATAGGCGCGCGCCGATAGGCGCTCGAAGTGCTGGCAGCTCGCGCAGCTTCCGAACGGGCTGCCTTCGTTGTCTTCCTGGAACGTGGCTAAGGTCTCGCGCAGCGCCGAGACCGCATTGCGAATCCGATTGGGGCTGATGTTGCGCGCAGCGTGCTGCCACGCCATCTGCGGCTGGCTGTCGTACAAGAACTGTTCGCCCGATTGCGAAAGCCGCAAACGCACCACCCGCCGATCCAAGTCGTCCTGATAGCGTTCGATCAGTCCGCGCCGATCCAGCAATAACAAACTTTGCGAGGCAGTGCCCTTGGTGATGCCCAGATATTCGGCCAAGGCTTGCGGCGTATTTGAATAGCGATTGGCGCGCGCGAGGTACGCCAACGCCTCGACGTGTACCGTGTGCAACTGCTCGTCACCGCCCACGCGACGCGCCTCCGCGCGCATCAAGTTACCGAGGCGACCGACCAGTTCTAGCAGCACGAGCGGGTTTTTATCCATGGGCACTCTCCCTATTCAGACCGAGCCGCGATCACGTCGCCAATGCCCGTTTGTAAAAATTAGTTTCGAATCGCTACTAATCAAAGTCTAATTTTGCTTTGGGAATTTTAGTATTGAGTCGCCACTAAAGCAAGCGTCGTTTGGTTCTGAGTTATTTCGCCGAAGTATTGACAACTCAAACTGTGATGCAAATCACACTCGCGGCCTGTTCGCTCACCACGCGCGTGAGCAGCGCAGCAAGCGCTTCACCGCTGCGCGTATTGACCCACGCACTCGCGTTGCGATCAAAGCGAAAATGAAATCCGCCCGACTTCGCCGCGACCCAAATCTCGCGATTCGGCGTCTGCCGATTGACGATGACCTTGCTATCGTTTTCGAACGTGAGCGTGAGAATGCCGCCGTTAAGTTCGGCGTCAATATCGGTCTCCACGTCATCCATCACTGCTTCGATGGACGACAAAATGGCGTCCACCCGTTGATGAAATTCGCTCTCTTCCATAGCCGAGACTGCTGACATGACCGTGATACCATCCTCTCCGATTTCAACTCTTGCTGATCGACGCCGCTATGCAACGCCACTTGTTTCCCACTTCAATTCTAGCCGCTTTGTGCGCGGCGCTATTACTTGGCGCCTGCGGCCAGAAGGGCCCACTCAAACTGCCGACGGAGCCCGCCAAAACTTCACCAACGACCACGCCGAAAGCCGAAAGCAAATGAACGCAGCCACGACTTCCCTCACCACGTTCGGCGTTTCACGCGCGGCCAACGGTGCGCTCATGATGGAGCAGGTAAGTCTGCCCGCCGTGGCCGAAACGTTTGGCACACCGACCTTCGTCTACTCACGCGCGGCCATCACCGCTGCGTTTCAGCGGTTGGATCGCGCCCTCGCGAAGTCGCGCAACGGCAAGCCGTATTTGATTTGCTACGCCGTCAAAGCCAATTCGAATTTGGCGGTACTCAATGTCTTGGCGAAACTTGGCGCGGGCTTTGATATTGTTTCCGGCGGCGAATTGCAACGTGTATTGGCCGCAGGCGGCGGCGCCGACAAAGTGGTTTTTTCCGGTCTTGGCAAGACGGCAGATGAGATCCGCGCGGCGCTGAACGCAGGCATCAAATGCTTCAATATTGAGTCAGAGCCAGAGCTAGAACGCATGAGCGCGGTGGCCGCATCGCTCAAGAAAACTGCGCGCATTAGCCTGCGCGTTAACCCGGACGTGGACGCGAAAACCCACCCGTATATTTCCACTGGCTTAAAGAACAATAAGTTCGGCGTGGCCTTTGATCGCGCGATTGCCCTTTATCGGCGTGCCGCCGCGCTGCCGCATATTGAGGTGGTCGGCGTGGATTGCCACATCGGTTCGCAGCTCACGGATGCCACCCCACTGTTGGAAGCGATGAGCCGCTTGGTGGCGCTCGCCGATCAGTTGGCAGCAGAAGGAATTCAGGTGCATCACATCTGCCCCGGCGGCGGTGTGGGTATTACTTATGCAGATGAAGCGACGATCAATATTGATGACTACGCAGCGGCGCTGGAGGGCGCGCTCGCGGCTGGCGCTGCCACGCGTGGGGCGGCGTTACTACTTGAGCCCGGTCGCTTGTTGGTCGGTAACGCAGGCGTGTTGTTGAGCAAAATTGAATTCGTGAAGCCGACTGAGAGCAAAAATTTTCTGATCGTGGACGCCGCGATGAACGACTTGATTCGCCCTTCGCTGTACCAAGCGCATCACGAGATCGTGATGGCGTCGCCGACTAGCGACGCGACGGCGCGAAGCTATGATGTGGTCGGGCCGGTGTGCGAAAGCGCAGACGTGTTGGGACGTGATCGCACCTTGACCGCACAGGCAGGCGACTTGATTGCCGTGTTGTCGGCGGGCGCGTACGGCTTTGTGATGGCATCGAACTACAACACGCGGCCACGCGCTGCTGAGGTGATGATTGACGGCGCCTCGATGCACCTCATTCGCAAACGCGAGACGGTAAGCGAGCTGCTCGCGGGCGAACAAATATTGAAGTGATGCGAGATGTCGTACGCGGGAGAATTTTGGCGACACACAATTTCAAAATCGCGCGCAAACCCAACAATGCAAAATGATTTTGTATCGACTCGATACCATTTTGTAAACAACGCGAACAAATAAGCGCTCTTGACATCAACGAATACTGGTGTTCAAAAAAACTTCTGTAATAGAATTCGTTTCACCAAGTGCTCGCGATGTTGTTCAAACATTTCGTGTTTACATCGTAAATGTCTGAGCAGCAACCGCGAGCGGAGTGAGGTTGTTTTGCCATCACTGTTTTCCGGCAATTGCCATCTCACTCAATCGTTCGTCGAACTGATTCTTTGGTAGTGCGACATAACCAAGCCGCACGCGATATCAAGTAATTCGGTCCAACCATCGAAAGGAGTTGATTATGGCAACAGCCAAAAAACCGGCCGCGAAGAAAGTCGCAAAAAAGCCGGCAGCAAAGAAACCAGCAGCAAAGAAAGTCGCTAAGAAACCCGCCGCTAAAAAACCAGCAGCGAAGAAAGTAGCGAAGAAGCCAGCAGCAAAGAAACCAGCCGCTAAGAAAGCAGCCAAGAAGCCCGCTGCCAAAAAAGCTGCTGCAAAGAAGCCTGCTGCAAAGAAAGCTGCAAAGAAAGTAGCAAAGAAGCCCGCCGCGAAGAAGGCAGCCAAGAAGCCTGCTGCCAAGAAAGCTGCGAAGAAACCTGCTGCCAAAAAACCGGCTGCAAAGAAGGCCGCCCCAAAGAAAAAGGCTGCCGTTTCCAAGCCGACCCCGATGATCGCACCGGTCATCACGCCCCTCATCAAACCGATGGGCTAAGTCGGCAGGCGTTTCACGCTAGACCGATTCCGATCCGTGTGGGCAGGTTCCCACGTGCCCCACGGATCGGGTTGTTGCAAAGGCAACGTCCAATGAATTCTCTCTTGAACACGTACGTCACCACGACATTCGCGACCAAGCGAAGCTCCAACCGCCCACGCGGTTCGGGTCCGCGCCGCGACCGTCCACGCCGCTAAGTTAGCGCGCAGCCCTTTCCGACGCGTCGTCCAACGCGGCTGTGATTATTTTGTGCCCCGAAGTTGTTTAGCGATAGCCCAGATCGCAAACGCGGTCAGCAAATATAGAATCGGCACCAACACGACCAAGTCGAGTCTGAATAGCTCCGTCACCGCTTTGGCTTTGCCTGCATTGGCCGCAGGCGTGGTAAGAGCCGCTGCGACTTGCAATTCGTAGAAACCAAAAATCAACCAGAGAAAGCCTGCGAATACGGCGGCCTCACGGAAGAATTGCTGGCCGAACGGCTTGGCCGCGCGGACGTTGAGGGCCGCTTGCGTGGCGATCAGCGCTACCGCAATCGCGGCACCCGCGTACGGCCACACGGCAACGAGTTTGGCCGGGCCAAAGAAAATCCATTCCATCATTGTTGACTCGCCCTCACGGCAGACCAGCTTCCGGCATGCCTTGCAAAATCATCTTGGTCTTGTGCAGCAGCCACGGCGTATTGCGTTTGCGATCATAGAAGCGCGGTCGCGGCAACATGGCGGCCAGTTTAGCCGCTTGCTCGCGCGACAAGCGATTGGCCGACAGCCCAAAGTAGTGTTTGGCGGCGGCCTCTGCGCCGAACACGCCATCGCCCCACTCAACCACGTTCAAGTAAATTTCCAAAATGCGCTCCTTATCGAGAATCGCTTCGAGCATCAGCGTGATGAGCGCTTCCTCGCCTTTGCGCAAAAAGCTGCGTTCGCCGGACAGGAACAGATTTTTGGCGAGTTGTTGCGAGATGGTCGAGCCACCGGCGACCACTTTGCCGCGCTGTTGATTTTTCTCCAGCGCATTCTGGATGCCGTCCCAATCAAAGCCATCGTGTTCGACAAATTTGGCGTCCTCAGCGACGATGGCCGCACGCTTGAGATGGCTTGAAATTTTGTCGTAGCTTACCCACTGATATTGCAGCTTGGCCGCCGGGTCAGTTGCGCGCATGGCATCGAGACGCGCGCGCATGAATGCCGTACCAGTCGGTGCGTGGTCGATCCACCACCAGAGCGTGATCGCCACGTAGGCTTGGAAGGCGATGAATAACGCGAACAATAGCCCGACGCCGATTGCCGCGTAACGAAGCAATCGGCGTTTCACTGAACAACCGCGACTGGTGGCCGCGCACTAAGCGTGACCTGCTCGCGCCAACGTAGCGCTGGCCGCTCGACTAACCAATACAACACCGCACCAGCGGCCAGCGCAGCGAATCCATACAAGAAAAATGAAACGAATCCGTGCGCCTGAAGCGGCGCACCCCATGCCGATTTCAGCAAATGGAAGATCTGCTTATGCGTGAGGTAGGTGCTATAGGCAATCGCCGCGATCACCGCCGCGCCGGGGACGCGCACGCGACCCAGTGCACATTGCGGGCTGACACTCGCGGCCACCACGAGAGCGAGGCTCACTGAGAGCAAGGGAAAGCCAATCACAGTCGGAACAAATGCGAAGCGCTCCCAGAACAACCAGATCGACACCGCGAATCCGACCAGCCCGGCGATGAGGAGCGCATTCGCGTGTTGCATCGCGCGTTCCCAAACCGTCGGCCGAAATACGCGAATGACCGCGAGCGCCGCACCCGCCACTAGGCCATCGAGGCGCATATAGCTTGGATAGTAAATTTTTTCGATGTAGCGTTGCCAGAAATTGCCTTCACCTTCATCAATGCCGCGTAATGGCGCCAGCTCGTGCGACCACACCCAGCCGCGCAGCACCATGCCACCGATGACGATCAGCGCGATCACGCACAACGTTTGTTTGGCGGACGGCTTTTGCATCAGTAGCCAAGCCAGTAACGGAAACAGCAAATAAAAATGCTCTTCGACGCACAGTGACCACGCATGCGAAAAGGCGATGTTACGAAAGTAGTCGATGAGGAAATTTTCGGTAAAGGTCGCGAACTGCCACCACGGCTGCATGCCTTCGGCCTCGCGAAACGGCGGCCAGACCATATACAACCCCAACACCACCCAGAACGCGGGCAAGATGCGCAACGCGCGCCGCAGGTAGAAATCGCCAAACCGCAGCGGCTCACCCGCCGCAAGCGGTTTCAGCAATTGCCAGCCGATCAAAAATCCGCTCAAGACAAAAAATAAATCCACACCCATCCAGCCGAATCGCGCCACCGTTTGCGATGGCGACCCAGTCTTTTCCAAATCAGGTTTGATACCGAACTAGATTGGCAGGAGGGGTCAAGCGGCCTGACGGTTAAAGTTAGCGAAGAGTGTAGCGCGAGCGCTG
>JAYTVA010000142.1:0-3046 GCA_043744255.1 Burkholderiales bacterium
CACCTATCGGCCCTTACGACCTGCTGATCGCCGCCACCGCCCTGGAACACGGCGCAACGCTTGTCACCCACAACACCCGAGAGTTTGCGCGGGTGCCGGGGTTGGTGGTGGAAGATTGGCTAAGCTAGCGGCAACCCAAGATCACAAGCCCACAAGCCAACGAGCGAGCGATGACAGACGAATACGAACGTACCCACCTCTGGAAATCAACGCTCGCGAAGCAGAAGAAAGACGAGGACGAACTTGCGCGTGACCGTCTGCGCGGCGCGTACCTCAAGTTCCGCGACCGCGTGTCGCTGCTCGTTTCCGCTATCGGCCACGAGCTGCCCGGCCTCACCGTTCACGACATCACGCACCTTGATGCGCTCTGGCGCGTCGCCGATCAAATCGCCGGACCGAAATATGCGCTAACGCCCGCTGACGCTTTCGTGCTCGGCGGCGCGATTTTGCTGCACGATTCAGCGCACGCCATCGCCGCCTTCGCCGGCGGCAAAGCGGACATCAAGCAAACGCAGCACTGGAGCGACTTGATTGCGCATCGCTACAACCGGCAAGAGCCCGCCATCGGTTCGGACGATGAGCGCACCGCGCTCTTTCAAGTCCTCCGCCACTTGCACGCCACGCAAGCCGCAAAGCTCCCGTTTGTAAGTTGGAAAGCGCCCAGCGATGCCACGCCACTGTTCCTTCTGGAAGACACCGAGCTGCGGCAAACGTACGGCGAACTCATCGGTCGCATCGCCGAAAGTCACCATTGGCCCGCGCACCGCGTGGCCACTGACTTTGGCACCGTTACATACACGCCACCCTCCTATTTGCCGGGTGCTTGGACAGTCGACGCGATGAAAATCGCGTTCCTGCTGCGCACAGCGGATGCCGCGCATGTGGACGACAAACGTGCACCGTGGTTTCTTTTCGCGCTACAAAAGCCTGAAGGCATTTCCGAGCAACACTGGCGCTTTCAATCCAAGCTCGGCCAACCGCTATGCAATAAACACGGCGAACTGCAAATATCGTCAGCAAGTAGTTTCAGCGCAGACGAACGCGACGCATGGTGGCTCGCCTACGACACCGTGCAAATGATTGATCGCGAATTGCGCGATGCGCGTGGCCTGATGCGCGACCACGGGCGCGAGGTTTTTCAAGCAACTTCGGTACTCGGCGCAGGCTCGCCAGAATCATTCGCCCGCTACGTGCAACCGAAGGATTGGGAACCCGTAGACGTCGCACCAAAGATCGGCAACGTCAGCAAAATCATCGAAATGCTCGGTGGCGAAAAACTCTACGGCGACCACCCAGAATACGCATTGCGCGAACTGTTGCAAAATGCAATTGATGCGATTCACGCCAAACGAGCGCTCGGCGGTCTCGGCCCAGAGGAAGGCGAAATCGTCGTTGCGCTCGACAAAATTGACGATGACAACTATCAGCTAAGCGTCACTGACAACGGCATCGGAATGTCGAAGTATGTGATGACGAATGTGTTGCTTGATTTTGGAAATTCGCTTTGGAAGAGCGATGCGATGCGCGATCAACTGCCGGGGTTGGCAGAGAGCGGGTTTGTGCCTGCGGGACGGTTCGGAATCGGCTTTTTCTCGGTATTTATGCTTGCGCAACGAGTACATGTCGAGTCTGTGTCGTACGCGAACCGACGTGCCGCATATGCGTTGGAGTTTCATGATGGACTTTCAAAAAGACCCACTCTCCGAGCCCTAGCGGGCGAAGCAGCGCTCGATTCAGGCACCACTGTTGTTTTGGATTTCGGTCAATCCGTTGTAGTCAAGCTACTTGCTCTCCCATCCGAAGCCATGCAGGAGATTGACTGGATCAGTCAACCAGAACCGGATGATCACGGGAGCGTGATTATGTTTGATTGGCGGGAACGCGCCACACTCCGACTGAAATGGTGGGTGCGTCACTTATGTCCGATGGTGGATATCTCGATCTACACGCAAGTAGGATCACGCTCCCGCCACTTGCACGCAGCTAGCGCGTGGACGAACGAAAGTGCGGCCTCGCTCTTTAACAGAGCAACGGATGGAGAAACTGGACACGTTGCGTTCACGCCGACACCGTTCTTCGACGAACACGGCAAATTGGCAGGCCGGATGGGTGTGGGAGGTTGGTCGGCGTACGACCCTATGTTGCTAACGCACAACGGCCTTTTATGTGGTGTAGGCCAGGACTTCTTTGGGGTACTCCGAGCGTCAGGGCCGGACAACGCCGCGCGAACTGAGGCGCGAATAAAGTATCCCCTGCGATGCTGGCAAGCATGGGCTGCCGAATACTTGGAAAGCAATAAAGACTGTCCCACTTCGGCGCTCTTAGTGCTTCACGCGCTTCTTCCTGAGCGTGATTTTCCGGTTTATGAGGATCACGAATGTGTCTGCACAGCGGCGGAAGTAGTTGCTCTGGAGTCAGCTCAGCGGCGACTGGCATTTCACGTGGGTGATATTGAATTTGACGAGGACGAGGACAACTTCACGCGAAGAGAATTTCGATCAAGCTTCGTTCAAAACGAAGGCTTATTCGTTGTACCGAACAAGGAGCGGCGACTCCCAAACTTCTTGGCCTACCTGGGGCTTCAGCCAATCGACTATGAACAAAGGCTAGTTGCAGCGGCGAGAGAAAAGTGGAGCAATAGTCATCACTATCGTACGCATGAGGCTGTGGGCCGAACCAACGGGGGTGACGTATATCGAATGGTTTCTCGCATCACCACAAAGCAGAACTTCGCATCAAACGAGACCGATGATGGCGATCACGTCATTTAAGGCTACTTCTTCCCCGGATTCGGCGAGAAAAACTGCATCTTGTCCGTTTTGTCGCGCCATTCGTCCGCATCAAGCGGAGCCGCCTTTTTGCGCGCAATATTCGGCCAGATCACGGCGTACTCGGCGTTTAGCTTGATCCATTTCTCCGCAATGTCGGAATCTGGCTTGATGGCGTCCACCGGGCATTCCGGCTCGCAGACGCCGCAGTCGATGCATTCGTCGGGATGGATGACGAGCATGTTCTCGCCCTCGTAGAAGCAATCCACGGGGCACAC
>JAYTVA010000143.1:0-10297 GCA_043744255.1 Burkholderiales bacterium
TGGAGTGGTAGTTCAGTTGGTTAGAATACCGGCCTGTCACGCCGGGGGTCGCGGGTTCGAGTCCCGTCCACTCCGCCAACCCAAGGGCGAACTATCTAGTTCGCCCTTTTTGCTATCTAGTGCTGTCGCCTGAACTTAACGCTGATTTTTTTGGCGTCTATCAACGAATCGCTCACTAAGAAGTATTCCCATGCTCGAAACTATCCGTACTGCCGCGCAATCTTGGATCGCTAAACTCATTTTGGCGTTGATCTCCGTTCCGTTCGCGTTGTGGGGCGTAGAGTCGTACATCCGGACCGCGCCGGGACAGGACTCGATTGCCACTGTCAATGGCGACAAAATTTCTTCGATTGAATTCAGCAACGCGGTGAAAGGCCAGCTCGAACAATTCCGCCAGCAATTCGGCAAAGACATCGATCCCTCGTTGATGGATAACCCGGAAATGCGCAAGTCGATTCTCGACAGATTGATCGACGAGCGTTTGCTCAGCAAGGCCGTGAAATCAAGCAATCTCTTTGTCACCGACGCCGCCATGCGTGATCGCATTAGCGGCGAAGCAACCTTTCAGGCCGATGGCAAATTCTCCCCAGCACGCTACGCCACCTTCGTTAGCGCGCAAGGCTTGAGCCAAGCGGGTTTTGAAGTACTGCTCCGCCGCGACATGGAACGCCAGCAATTCGTGCAAGCGGTCTCATCAACTGGATTCGTGGCATCCGCGAGCGCACAGCAATATTTGCTGGCCTCGGAGCAATCGCGTGAAATTGCTATCGTCAATATCGCACCTGAGCCGTTCCAAGCCAAAGTCAAAGTCACCGGCGAGCAGGCCAAAGCCTATTACGACAGCAAGCCTGCTGAATTTACCATCCCCGAGCAAGCGCGCGCAGAGTACGTCGAGTTCTCGGTGGACACCCTCGCGCCGTCGATCAAAGTCCCGGCTGAAGACGTGAAGGCGTTCTACGAAGCCAATAGCGCCCGCTATGTGCAAAAAGAAGAACGCAAAGCGAGCCACATCCTGATCTCTGCCGCCAAGGACGCGAAGGAAGCCGATAAGGCGGCTGCCAAGGCCAAAGCGGATGCGTTGTTCGCGCAGGTGACTAAGGCCCCGCAAACGTTCGCTGAGCTTGCTAAGAAAAACTCGCAAGACCCAGGCTCGGCCGTGAATGGCGGCGATCTCGGTTTCTTCGGCAAGGGCGCGATGGTGCCCCCATTCGAGGCTGCCACCTTCGCTGCGAAAAAAGATGACATCGTCGGCCCGGTATTGTCTGACTTTGGCTACCACATCATCCGTGTCACCGACGTCCGCCCAGAGAAAGGCAAATCACTTGCCGAAGTCACGCCAGAGATCGAGGGCGAATTGAAAAAACAACTCGCGCAAAAAAAATTCGCGGAGTTGGCCGAAAAATTTTCCAACGCAGCCTACGAGCAATCGACCACGCTGAAGGGCGCGGCTGAGGCCGTCGGCGGCACCGTCAAGCAATCCCCGTGGATCAGCAAGGGGCAAGGCGCGGGCGTACTGCCACCGTTCAATAATCCCAAACTCATGACTGAGTTGTTTTCTGACACGGTACTCAAAGACAAACGCAACACTAGCTCCATCGAAGTCGGCGCAAGCTCGCTCGTAGTCGCGCGCATCCTAGAATCCAAGCCCTCATCCGTGCGCCCGTTCGCCGAAGTTGAAGCGGGCATCGTCGCGCGCATGTCGCGTGAAGAAGCCACCAAATTGGCCAAGGCCGATGGCGAGGCCAAATTGGCTGCGCTTAAGGATGGCAAAAGTGATGTGAAGTTTCCTGCGTTGCTGGCAGTCAATCGCACCAAGACCGGCGGCCTGCCGCCACACCTCATCGAAGCCGCCATGAAGGCCAGCACCAAGGCGCTGCCGGCGTTCATCGGCGTTGATAACCCTGGCGGTGGCTACACACTCGTACAGGTCGCCAGAGTGGTTGAGCCAGAACTGTCGGACGAAGCCAAACTAAAAGCCACCAAAACCCGCGTCGATCAATCGGTTTCGCAACAAGAACTACAAGCCGCTATCGCCACGTTGCGCGCGAAGGCCGATATCTCGATTGTTAAAGGCGCACTCGACAAGAAGCCGGATCAGCAGTAATCGCGCCAGTACACGCGGCTAACCCAACTTCGGTCGGGTCTCTTCTTTCAACGCAAACGGATCACGCGGATTCGTTTGCGCTTCGATATCCTCCAGCCGCATCTTCACCGTCGCCATGATTTTCGGGTGCGTGATGATGTAAAAACGATCCTCACGAATCGCATCAAACGTGATCGCGGCAATCTCGGCTGCGGTCATTTTTCCTGACGATACCGCCTTTTGCATTGTCGCCTGCGCGACCTTCATCGACGCCGTTGGTGCAACCGTGTTCTGCATATCGGCCGGTCGGGAGCGATGCGATTGACTAATCCCTGTTGGCACAAACGCGGGGCACAACACCGAGCAACCCACCTTCGCATTCACCGCGTGCAGATCATGAAACAAGGTCTCGGATAGCGCCACCACGGCGTGTTTGGACACGTTGTAAGCCCCCATCAACTGCGGCGACAGTAGTCCCGCCATCGACGACGTATTCACGATATGTCCCTCGTAACCCGGGTCGCGCGCGGCGGCGGCCAATATCAGCGGCGTGAACACCCGTACACCATGAATCACGCCCCACAAATTCACGCCCAGCACCCACTCCCAGTCTTTGACCGTGTTCTCCCACACCAAGCCACCCGAGCCCACACCGGCGTTGTTGAACAGCAAATGCACGCAACCGTATGTGTCCATCGCGAGCTTCGCCAGGGCTTCGACTTCCTCGCCTTTGCTCACATCGCAACGCATGCCCACGACATCAGCACCTTTCGTCTTGAGTTCCGCAATCGCGGCATGCAATTCATCCGTCGCAACATCCGCCAGCACCAGCTTCATGCCGAGCGCCGCGCCGATATTGGCGAATTCACGACCGAAGCCGCTGGCAGCGCCGGTGATGACGGCGATATTGTTTTGGAAATTTTTCATGAAGTTTTCCTTCGGCGAGGTCGATGCTTCTATTGAGGCCGAGGTAGCGATGGCCTAAAAATTGGCGTAGGTCAGGTGGCGCAGCACCCTGACAACGGTGCCCATTGCGAACGATGGTGTCGGGTAGCTTCGCAATCCAACCTACCAAACCTTTGCGCACGCTCCAAAAATGTTGTCATTCTGAAGGCAGCACTATCGCCTGAAGAATCTCATCCGCATGCGCACGGATCAGGTTGAGCGGCGAGATTCTTCGGCTCCGCCCGATGAAGCTGGGCTACGCGCAGAATGACAATGGTGCAGTTGTTGCGCAGGGATCATCGCCCCAAACCCCGCGCCAATCATAGCCTTTCACTGTGGCATCCCCGACGCAATCACGTTGAACCCGCAATCCACATACGTAATCTCGCCCGTCACGGCACTCGCCAAATCACTCATCAAAAATGCAGCCACGTTGCCCACCTCTTCTTGCGTCACGTTGCGACGCAGCGGCGCTTGCTCTTCAAAGAACGCCAGCATTTTCCCAAACCCGCCGATACCCGCTGCCGCGAGCGTCTTGATCGGCCCCGCCGAAATCGCATTCGCGCGAATGCCTTTCGGGCCGAGGCTGGCCGCAAGATAGCGCGTCACGGCTTCCAAGCTCGCCTTCGCCGCCCCCATCGTGTTGTAGTTCGGCACCGCGCGCTCCGCACCGAGGTAGGAGAGCGTGAGGATCGCCGCCTTGCGTCCGGTCATCATCGGCAGCGCCGCCTTCGCCATCGCGGCAAAGCTGTAGCTCGAAATATCATGCGCGGTGCGAAAACTTTCGCGCGAGAGGCCATCGAGAAAATCACCCTGAATCGCCTCGCGCGGGGCGAACGCAATCGCGTGTACAAACCCATCCAGCCCATCCCAGCGCTTACCAAGTTCGACGAACAAATTCGCAATGTCCTCATCCTTGCTGACGTCGCAAGGAATGATGATGTCGCTACCGAATTCCGGCGCGTACTTTTCGGTGCGCTCGCGCACGCCTTCACCCGCATAGGCAAATGCCAGCTCCGCGCCCTCGCGCTTCATCGCCGTCGCAATGCCATACGCAATCGAGCGATGCGAAATCATGCCCGTCAACAATATTTTTTTGCCGTCTAAAAAGCCCACGTTGCCGCCTTATTGTCGATTGAAAGTGGGATGAGTTTAGCCGAATCAAGCTGCCCCTTGCGCCGCCGCATTCCCGACGCGAAACCATTCCGGCGAGGTGGCGTCTAAGCCAGCAAAATGCGCGTATAACTTCGGTTATAGTTAGCGCGATTTTGCGGTGGGTGACGAGCAATTTTCACCGCGTGACCGCGCGCAAAAATACACAAGCCGCGCAATGGTGGCGGCGATGGAGAGAGACAAATGCATTACGACCTTCGAAAATTCTTGCGCGCCATACTGGCACCAGCACTGCTGATTTGCGCAGGCGCACCGCTCATGGCGCAGGCGCAACCCAACACGTCTCCCTACCAGCCCGACCCGAACAAGGTGTTGCGCTACGCGTTCGAAGTCGCTGAGACCACGCTCGACCCGCACAAAATTTCGGACGTGTATTCAAACATCGTCCTGCAATCCATCTTCGACGCGCCGCTTCAGTACGACTATCTGGCGCAGCCCGCAAAGATGCAGCCGAACACCATCGTCGCCATGCCGGAAGTATCGGCAGACTTCAAGGTCTTCACGTTTCGCGTCAAGCCGGGCATTTACTTCGCTGATGACCCAGTGTTTAAGGGCAAAAAACGTGAGCTGGTCGCTGAGGATTATGTCTATTCGATCAAGCGGTTGTTCGACCCCAAGATCACCGCCCCCTTACTTGGTGAGGTCGAAGGTTATCTGGTGGACTCCGAAGCCTATGCCGAGGCCGCGCGCAAAGCCAATAAGCTTGACTACGACGCGCCTTTCGAAGGCGTCAAGGCGCTCGATCGCTACACGGTGCAAATCAAGCTCAGCAGTCCGCGCCCTGGCTTTATTTACCACCTCACCGATTGCCGGGTCTCGTGCGCGCTTGCGCGCGAGGTCGTTGAGTTCTACGGCTCGGATGTCGGCGCACACCCAGTGGGCACGGGGCCGTTTCGCATGGTGAATTGGAAGCGCTCATCCAAAATGATTTTGGAGGCCAACCCCAATTTTCGTGAAGTCTATTGGCATGCCGAGCCCAATGCCGATGATCGCATCGGTCAGGACATCGCCAAGCGCTTCACCGGCAAGCGCATCCCACTCATCAATCGCGTCGAGATCTCGGTCATCGAAGAGATGCAGCCACGCATGGTCTCGTTCTTGGGTGGCGAATACGATTTGTTGTGGCGCATGCCCGAGGAATTCGCGACCTCGGTGGTGCCCAATAATCAGCTCGCACCTAACCTCGTCAAACAAGGCATTCAGTTTGCGCAGCAGCCTTTGCTTGACTTAGTGTTTATGTATTTCAACATGGAAGACTCGGTTGTGGGCGGCTACACGCCTGAGAAAATCGCATTGCGCCGTGCCATGACGCTTGGGTATCGCACCGAAGAGGAGCGTGCGGTTGTCCGGAAAAATCTTGCCATCCTCGCCAACACGCCCTACAGCCCTGGTGTGGCCGGCTATGACCCTAACTTCAAGACCAGTGCCAATGAATTCAATCCGTCGAAGGCAAATGCGCTACTAGACATGTACGGCTATCAACGCGGCAAAGATGGCTACCGCAACTTGCCCGATGGCTCGCCGCTCATTCTCAAAAATAACTCCACACCGACTGATCGTGATCGGCAAATAGACGAAGTGTGGAAGCGATCCATGGATGACATCGGGCTCAAGATGGAATTTCGCAAGGCGCGGTGGCCGGATTTGTTGAAAGAGTCCAACGCCGGCAAGCTGATGATGTGGCAGCTTGGCGGCTCTGCGTCGTCGCCTGACGCCGACACTTGGCTCACCTCGCTGTATGGCCCCAATTCAGGGCAGAAGGGCAACCGCGCGCGGTTCAGACTCAAGGCCTACGATGAGTTATTCGAAAAAGCGCAACAGATGAGCGACAGCCCGGCACGCACCAAGCTGTATCAAGAAATGGCCAGGCTCATGGTCGCGTATGCGCCGTGGAAACTCAGCTTGCATCGGATCGGCACCGACCTCTGGTATCCGTATGTCATCGGTTTTCGTCGGCCATCGGTGCAAACCGAAAACTGGTGGCGCTACATCGACATCGACGTTGACAAGAAGCGCGAATACGAAGCGAGGCTCTAATGATTCGCGCGCTATGCTTGTTGGTTTTTCTCGCGATTGCCGCAAACTCAAGCACTGGCGCGGCTTCCGAGGCATCTGCCTCATCTCCCTCATCTACCTATCGCGCTGACCCGAACAAAGTATTGCGCTACGCATTTCAGGTGGCCGAAACGGGCTTTGATCCTGTGCAAACGTCGGATGTGTATTCAAGCAACGTGGCGTCGCTCATCATCGAGACGCCGCTGACCTATGATTTCCTAGCGCGGCCACTGAAGCTAAAACCAAACCTGCTCGAAGCGATGCCCGAGGTAAGTCCGGACGGCACCGTCTACACACTGAAGTTTCGTAAAGGCATCTACTTCGCAAGTGACCCTGCATTCGGCGGCAAGCCGCGCGAGCTGACCGCAGCCGATTACGCGTACTCACTCAAGCGTGTGTACGACAACAAAACCAAGTCGCCGAACTTGTATCTGGTGGATCGCAAGATCGCCGGCATGGAAGCGCTCAAGCAACGTCAGCGCGAGACCGGCAAATTTGATTACGACATGCCGTGCGAAGGATTGGTGGTACTCGATCGTTACACGCTTCGCATCAAGCTAAACCAGCCTGATTTTATTTTCATGTACATGCTGGCCTCAACCAACGTCTCGTCCACTGTCGCACGCGAAGTGGTCGAACGCTACGGCGATGACATCATGGCGCATCCAGTTGGCACGGGGCCATACAAGCTCGATTTCTGGAAGCGCTCATCGAAAATTGTTCTCGCCGCGAACCCGGAATTTCGCGAGATGTTCTGGGACGCTGAGCCCGCTGACGATGACAAAGCCGGCCAAGAAACCAAGCGGCGTTTGCAAGGCAAACGCATACCGATGATCGGCAAGATCGAGATTTTCATCGTTGAAGAAACCCAGCCGCGCTGGCTCGCGTTTCTGAATGAAGAGCATGATTTTATGGAGCGCGTGCCCGAGGAATTTGCCGCCTCTGTGCTGCCCAATAACGAACTTGCCTTGCCTTACAAAAAGCGCGGCATTCAGCTCAATCGGCAGAAAAATCTTGAAGTTGCCTATGCGTATTTCGCGATGGAGCATCCGGTGGTCGGCGGCTATACGCCAGAGAAAGTTGCGCTGCGACGCGCGATCAGCTTGGGCTTTAATATCGGTGAACAAGTCGGCGTCGTGCTGCGGGGACAAGCAACGCCAGCCGAATCACCTGTGGGTCCTGGAGCCTACGGGTTTGACGAGGACTTTCGTTCAACCGCCAGCGAATACGACCCCGCGCGTGCACGCGCGTTGCTCGATCTGTACGGCTACTTGGATCGCGATGGCGACGGCTATCGCGAAAATCCCGACGGCACGCCGCTCATCATCGAACAGTCGTCCACGCCCACCGGCCTAGATCGACAGTACGACGAAGTGTGGAAAAAAAGCATGGATGCAATCGGCATCAAGATCCGATTTCCGAAAGCGCAATGGCCTGACCTTCTCAAAGAATCTCGCGCAGGCAAGCTCATGTCTTGGCGTCTGGCATGGAGCCCCAACTATCCCGATGCCGAGGCGTTTTTTGTCATGCTCTACGGCCCGAACGCCGGGCAGGCGAATCATGCGCGGTTCAAGAACGCCGACTTTGATCGGCTCTACGAAAAGTCGAGCACCCTGCCGCCCGGCCCCGAACGATTGGCGATGTATCGCGAGATGAAACGCATCGCGCTCGTACAAGCGCCGTGGCGCTTGCTCATGCACCGCACCTACAACGACGTATCGCAGCCATGGGTCGTTGGCTATAAGCGGCACCCGGTGTTGCGTAGCGTGTGGGCGTATCTCGATATTGACCTCGACAAGCAGCGGGCAATGCAAAAATGATACGTGCTTGGTCGCGGGCAATTGCCGCAAGCGCCGCGCTGGTGCTGGGGTTTGGGCTTGCGTTTGGGTCTATGTCTGCGTCTGCGTCCGCGTCTGCGTCTGTGCATGCCGCGCCGCTCAAGACGATTCGCTTTGCGCTGCTAATTGCAGAAACAGAATTCGATCCCGCGCGTGTCTCCGACCTCTATTCGGCCGCAATCAATGACGCGATTTTTGAGCCGTTGCTGACCTACGATTACCTCGCGCGTCCCGCGAAATTAATACCCGCCGTTGCCCTCGCCATGCCCACCATCAGTGACGATGGCAGGCTCTACACATTCAACATTAGACCCGGTGTTTACTTCGCCGACGATGCCGCATTCGGCGGCAAGAAGCGCGAAGTGATCGCGGCTGATTTCGCCTACGCGATTCGTCGTTTGTACGATCCGGCCAATCGTTCGCCATCGGCGTGGATGGTGGAAGGAAAAATTGTCGGTGCCGATGAAGTCGTGGCGGCGGCAAAAAAATCTGGCAAGTACGATTACGATGCGCCGATTGCTGGCCTCGACGTGCCCGACAAATACACGCTGCGCATTCGCATCAAAGAGACTGACTACAATTTTTTGTACATCTTCGCTGCCAACCAGACGGCGGCGATTGCGCGCGAGGTGGTCGAGAAATATGGCGCGGCGGCTGGCGCGCATCCCGTCGGCGCGGGGCCGTTTCGTTTGACCGAATGGAAGCGCTCGCACCACATGGTGCTGGAAGCCAATCCGAATTATCGCGAGGTGTTTTTTGACGCCCAACCGGCGGCCAACGACGTGCGTGGTCAAGAGATTTTGAAGCTGATGCGCGGTCGTAAGCTACCCATCGTGCAGCGCGTCGAAGTCGCCGTGATCGAAGAATCTCAACCACGTTGGCTCGCGTTTCTCGCGGGCGACACCGACTATGCGAACGTCCCCGGCGACTATGCGGGTTTCGCCTTTCCCGGTGGCAAGGTCGCGCCGTTCCTAGTGCGCCAAGGGATTGCGGGCGAGCAATTTATCGAGCCCGATTTGGTCTACACCTATTTCAATCTCGATCATCCGGTCGTCGGTGGCGTGACGCCAGCGCGCATCGCACTACGGCGCGCGATCTCGATGGGCTACAACATCAATGAGGACATCCACGTCATCCGCACCGGCGGCGCGGTGCCAGCAATGTCACCCGTTCCGCCCGGTGTGGAAGGCTATGAGCCCGACTTCAAATCCCCGGATTTCGGTTATCAACCAACGCGCGCCAAAGCATTGCTCGATACCTACGGCTACCTCGACCGCGATGGCGATGGCTACCGCGAAAATCCCGATGGCTCGCCGTTGGTGATTGAAGTCGCCAACGAGCCCGATCAGCTCAGCGGGCAGTTTGCGGCACTGTGGAAAAAGAATATGGATGCCATCGGCATCAACATAAAATTCAAGCGCGCCAAATGGCCCGACCTGAACAAAGAAGCGAAAGCGGGCAAGCTCGCCATGTGGCAGTTAGCGTGGTTGGCTGACTACCCTGACGCAGAAAATTTCTTCCAGAATTTGTACGGAAAAAACCCCGAGCAAAATTACGCAAACTTCCGAAACCCCAGATTCGACGGGCTTTACGAGCAATCACGCAAGCTACCACCGGGTGCCCAACGCAACAAACTTTACGCCGAAATGAAGCGCATTGTCGCCATCTACCAACCCTGGTTCCCGCAGACCCACCGCATGCGCAATGAGCTCTGGCACCCTTGGCTTGTGGGCTACAAAAAACACCCGATCCTGCCGCAGGTGTGGATGTATTTGGATGTGGATGAGGCGAAGCGGCGGAAGTAGGGTGAGGAGATTTCATGTGCCGTGTGTGTAACGACGGATGCTGCGTTTGCAACGCTACCGCGCTCAGTGGCCGCGCCTAGTGCGGCGACGACTCAGCTGAAAAGTTGGCCGCATGATAATCAGACGGCGCGCCACATCGCGATCACCGCACGCTACTTCCCCCTTTGAAAGAGGGTGATCGAGGGGGAGAGCGAAGCGAGGGGGCAGTGCGGCGAGCGCCAATTGTTGCAGCGTCCAAGAATTCGAACCAACATCGTCGCGCCAGAATTTAGGTGCAGCAAACTTCATCGCGATTTCAAGCACCGTAAATCCCCCTCAATCCCAATGCTGTTCACTTAACCAAAAAACCACTGTAAACTCTCTGCACTTGGACAACGTGGGAGGGTATCGCGATGGCA
>JAYTVA010000144.1:0-39912 GCA_043744255.1 Burkholderiales bacterium
GCCAAAGGTTTGTTGTTTCATGATGACTGGCACTCTATTGGTTTCGACTCGATACTAAACGCATGAGACCGCAAAACGGTGGACTTAATCAGACCTTCCCTAGTTAGTTCTGCCGTTAATCTACTGGACGACGAACAACTCGTAGGGCTGCTTCTCGATGCACGAGCGACGAATCAGCGCGAGTCCGTGACCGGCGTGCTGCTTCACAGCGACGGAAATTTCATACAGTGCATCGAAGGTGCCAAAGCCTCAGTGCGGCGCGTATTTGAACGCATTGGTGCCAGCAGTCAACACAGGGGTATTGTCACGTTTCTCAGCAAGCCAATCGCGGCAAGGAGTTTTGCCGACTGGCGAATGGGCTGTGCCGAGGCCGCTCCCTCTGATCTGCTATCACTCGCAGGTGCGAATTGGCATCATGCGATGGCAGAAACTGCTGGTGTAGAGCAAATCTCGCAAGGGATGCTGTTGCTCAAGACATTTTGGAAACACGCGCGGCGCTGAGCTGAGGCCGGTCGTGCCACCGCGCGGTAACGAGTCGCCGAAACTTACTTCCACGGCCCCTGCGCAGCAACCTCGCGCTTCACGGCATCAATATCAAGTGCGCCAATAAAGTCTTTCAGGTTCTGCCACATCGGGTGGAAGCCATACCCACCGCCGGTCATCTCGCGAACCGCTTCTTCTTTACTCCAACCCTGCACGGCGATGCGATAGATCGCGTTCATTGTGCCCGTGCGGTCTGAGCCATGTTGGCAATGCACCAAGAGGGGCTGCAATTCGGGCGTGGTCGCAATCCGCAAAAATTTAACGATGTCCTCGCGTTCTGGGTGCCAGGTCTTGAAGCGAATCTGCTCTAACCGTAACGTAGGGGAGGGTGGTTGCAGGCCGTCGTCGTCATTGAACGTGCGCAATGACAACACAGTTTTGATCGGCCGATCTCCCGCCACCAGCGGCGACTGACGATTCAAGAATGCAAAACCTGCGGCGGTCGGTTGCGCCGAGCGGTACAAATTCGCGTTCATGCGGTGCAGGTTCGGTACCCCCGCGTCTGCTAACACTGGTGTCGCCCACGTTGCTGGCCGCACGCCACTTTCGGGCGGCGAGACTTTGCTGCAGGCTGCGAATACGATAGTCGCCAGCACGAGTAAGCAGGCTCCTGCTCTCCTGAGAAGTTTATGTTGCGATGTTGGCATGCTTGCCCTCGATTGCGGTGGACCGATAAATTTGTGGGGTGCTCGTTCCTGTCGCCAGTGTACCAACTACCGCGTATGCGGGTGCAGATTGCAACGAGTTGACGACCGCGAACACGGTGCAAAATGGGCTGGAGATGCCCGTCAATTGCCGCGTTCCAACCATCGGTGCATCAACAAAACGGCACTGTCGCCGGGTGACAACTACTCCTGATCTTGAGCAAACCGTAGTGCCACAGCCGTTGTGCACTAAACTCGCACCTGCAAAAAATTCAATACCGATACTCAGACTACCCTATGCACACCGCTCTCCGTAGCAATCTTTTCTTCGTCAACGAACACTTCGGCATTTTCAAAGCCGCCACCAGCCTCGACATTTTCGACCCGAAGTCCAACATGAAAACGCTTGAACGCCGCGAGCCGAATTTGCGGCTCATCACCAAGTTTTTTCGCTTCGCTGACTACAAACGCATGACACCATTTCACGTCGAAGTGGCGACGCGCACGGGGCAAAAAATGCTGTCGGTTAATAGCGGCATTTCGCTGTTGTGGTTCGTAGTGCAGGTAATGGCCGAGATCGACCGTATAGTCGGCACGTTCAAACAACAGCTCTTTTCCATCGACGACAGCGTACCCGCCGACGGCAACACGCGCATGCTGGTTCTGGCGGCGGTGATGTGCATCGACATGGTGTTGAAAGAGTAGAGCATGGACGTGGAGGACATGGATCCAGCACTGCTTAATCTGTTGGTCACACGCGAGATGCCGTTTGGAAAATACCAAGGTCGCGTGATCGCAGATTTGCCCGGAAACTACCTGCACTGGTTTGCCCGCGAGGGGTTCCCGCCCGGTGAAATCGGCCGTCTGTTGGCACTGATGCGCGAGATTGACCACAACGGCTTGAAGCATTTGCTGGAGCCGCTACGTAGGCGAGGGTAGTGCATCTGTTCTACAAAGTATCAGTCGCTACCGTTTCTATGGGTGTTGTTTGTTGCAGCGTTGCGGCTACCATGGCAACACTTCGACGTGCCGCGACCGTGGTCGCTTTAAGAATCGTGATCGCCGCACGATGACAACATTTTTTATGGAGAACAACAATGAATTCAAGTACGAGTACAAAAAAATATAACGTGGTGATTCTGGGCGCATCGTATGGCTCATTGCTGGCAATCAAACTGCTGCTGGCTGGCCACTCGGTGCGCCTAGTGTGTTTGCCTGCGGAAGTGGAAGTCTTTAACAGCGAAGGTGCGCGCGTGCGCATGCCGGTCAAAGGCCGTGATGGCTTGGTGGAAATTGATTCGCGAAATTGTCCCGGCAAGTTGTCAGCCTCTGCACCCGAAGGCGTCAATTGCGGCGAGTACGATTTAGCTGTGTTGGCGATGCAAGAGCCGCAATATCGCTCTGGCGGTGTGCGCGAATTGTTGGGCCGCCTCGCTACGGCCAAAGTGCCGTGCATGTCGATCATGAATATGCCCCCGCTGACCTACCTCGCGCGCATTCCCGGCGTGGATGTGGCCGAGTGCCGTCATTGCTTCGCTGAGCCCACCGTGTGGGATGTTTGCGATCCATCGCTGATGACCCTGTGCAGCCCTGATCCACAAGCGTTTCGCCCACCAGAAGAAAAGGTCAATGTGTTGCAAGTGCGCCTGCCGACCAACTTCAAATCCGCGCGCTTTGTTTCTGACGCGCACACCGCGATGCTGCGTGACATGGAACGTGACATCGACGCGATCCGTTTCGACAATGGCAGCGGGCCGATGGAATTGCCGGTGAAATTGAAAGTGCATGATTCGGTGTTTGTGCCGCTCGCCAAATGGAGCATGTTGCTAGCGGGTAATTACCGCTGCATCACCAAGGACGGCATTCGTCCGATTAAAGACGCGGTGCACAGCGACGTAGAGCAATCGCGTGCGGTCTATGAGTGGGTGGCGAAGGTGTGTATTGCCTACGGCGCAAACGCGAGTGATTTGGTGCCGTTCGATAAATACGCTGCTGCCGCCGTTGGTCTTGCCAATCCTTCCTCGGCCGCGCGCGCGCTGTATGGCGGCGCGCATAACATCGAGCGTGTTGATCGTTTGGTGCAAGCCGTCGCCGCACAAAAGGGTATGAAGAACGCAGTGGTCGATGAAATTGTTGCGTTGGTCGATGCGCAGTTGGAAGTGAATCGTAAGGCAGCGTAATCGCATTAGCGACGGGGGTGGACTCGATGAGGACTTCTTGCTGCTCATGCTGGCTGCTGCTTGGTTGCGGCGAAGCCTAGCAAAAATTCAACATACACAAAATTCAGGACACCCTCACGAAATTCGTCTTCTGGAGCGGATATTCGCACGTGCTCAAACCCCTCGCAAAAACATCGCACTCCCCACCACCACACACAGCAACGCCGCCGCTACCCGCAACTGCCGCACATTCGCCACGTGCGCCGCGCGCACGCCGACCATCACGCCAAGCAACTCCACCACCGTCACCCAGCCCGCAGTCACGAACTCAATTGAGCCGTAGTGAAAGTTTGCGAGCGTCCCCGACGCGGCCGAGGTGATCTGTAGCACTTGGCTAACGCCAATCGCGACCAGTGGTTGAAAGCCGAGCAACAGCATAATCGGTACCGAAAACACGGGCCCACCGGCACCTGATAGGCCAGAGCCGAAACCGGCCACCGCGCCGACGGCTAGTAGGAGAGGGCGCTGCCACGGCGAATTGGCACCGACTAGTGGCTGAATGTTTTGCTTCGTGGGCAGCAGGATGTAGATGCCGACAATGACGATGATGGTGGCGATGACGATAGCAAGGCTTCGCGCTTGCAGCATCGAATTGACCATGGCACCGACGAAGCTGAACACGAGTGCTGATGCACACACCGGCAAGGCGATGCGCCAGTCGATGCTGCCGCGCCGCTGAAAAAGAAATGTACCGAATAGGCCGGTGAAGAAGAACGTGCAGAGCGCGGTGGCGCTGGATGCGTGCACGCTGAGGCCGCCGAGGGTGTTGAGCGCGGGGATGAGTAGCACGCCGCCGACACCGACTGCGCCGATGAATACACCGACGATGCAGGCGACGAGAGCTAGGAGGAATAGAGCAATAACGCTAACCGCGATGTTGCACAACACACGTGGCACACAGACGGTGCAACACTACCCCGCCGCAAACGCCGTCATCTTGCCGGTGATGAGAATGTTTAATTTTTTCATCAGGCAGTAGCCGAGGCTGTGGTCGCTGTCCATTAACGCGAGCAGCTTGTTGCCATCGACTGCGAGTGCGACGCAGGCGGTCATGCACGAGGCGGTGGCGATGCGGCGTTGGGCGTTTTCGATCAAGGCTGCCCAGCCGAATACTTCGCCGCGACGGATGATTTCTCCGGCAGAGGCCTGGCGGTTGCCGAGCGTGAGATTGAATCGCACCATGCCGTCGATGAGGACATAAAAATCTTCAGCCACGTCGCCCAAACTGTAGATTGGGCTGCCGTTGGCAAATTCTTGCAACACACAAATATCAGCGACGCGTTCGAGCTGCGTCGGGGTCAGCTGCGAAAAAAAATCGGCGCGCCCCAGCACGTCCAATGTGGAGAGACCCACCGATTTTTTCGCAGCGACGTTCATTACTTCCAGTTGACCATTTTCTTGAAGCTGGCGAGTTCTTCTTCCTTCATGAACACGGTGTGCTCTGGGCCCGGATAGCGACGATTTTTTACGTCGTCCATGTATTCGCCGTAGCCTTTTTCCAAAATCGGCACGAGGTCGCAATAGATTTTGGAGTGACGCGGCACATGCTTCTCATACAAGTGGAACAAGTCGGAACCGATGATGTGTACGCCGTCCGAGGTGTTGCCCGAACCTAAGCTGATGACCGGCACGGTTAACGTTTCCGCGAGGTACTGTGAGACTTCCGAGGTACAGACTTCGGTCATGATCGAGAAGCAGCCAGCGTCGATGAACGCCTGCGCATCTTCCACCAACTCTTTGGCGCGCTGTGCGGTCTTGCCCTGCGCGCTGAAGCCACCCAACTGCGGCATGCGCATTGGGCAAATGCCGATGTGACCTTGCACGGGAATACCGGCCTTGATGATGGCCTCGATGTTGCGCGCGTGGTGAATATTGCCTTCGCACTTCATCACTTCAGCGCCAGCCTTGGCAACGTATTGCGCGGCGTTGTCCACCGCCTGCATCTCGGACAGATGGAAGCTCATGTAGGGCATATCAACCATGCGCAGACCATATTGCGAGCCACGCTTGACGGCTTGCGCCATGAACATGACTTCTTCAAACGACACCGAGGTGGTGCTTTCGTGGCCGAACAACACCATGCCGCCAGTGTCGCTGACGCACAAAATGTCGATGCCCAAACGATCCGCGATGATCGCGTTTTCGTAGTCATACACCGCTAGCTGAACAATCGGCTCTTTCTTTTTTTTCTTTTCCATCAGCATCGGGATGGTCATTTTTTTACGCTTTACCGCTGCTGCTGGGGCTTGCTCTGCCATGTTCGTCTCCTGTGTACGTTATGAAATTGGCTGTCGATCACGCGGTCGATACCACCTCAACATAATTAGCAAATCCTATGCCGTCGCGCGATAGCTCGCAATTGCAGGGGATCGCAGTGGAGATACCGGAATGTTTACAGGCGTGTTCGCAGTTGCCTTGAGCAGCGCGGTTTCAGAACGAAACGCAACTACCCGCGCGGAAACGCAAACTATGCGTCGGCGTCTCGATGTCCGTTGGGGTCACGCGGTAGACCCCAGCGGCGGCGGCGCACCCACAGCGCCTTGCGGCCAATGCCGAGCATGCGTGCCAGCTCGATCTCGCTGTGCGTGGCCTGAAAGCGCGCGACGATGTGCTGAATGTAATCTTCAATCGTCAGCGGTTGGTCGGGGAGTTGGGCGGACGTTGCGTTGGACGTTGCATTGGACATGGAACCGTGGCGCTTCGCCGACACCGGCAACACATCGTTACCATCTGCCCAATTGAGAATTTCTCCGTCGGCAAGAATGACGGCGCGCTCCACGAGATTCTGCAATTCACGCACATTGCCCGGCCAGTGGTAGCGGGTTAGGAATTCGTTGAACTCCTTGCTGGTCGCACGCACACGCTTGCCGATTTTTTTGCTGTAGAAGTCGATAAAGTGCTTCGCGAGAATTTCCGCATCCTTATCGCGCTCGCGCAGGGGCGGCACTTCGATGTTGATCACATTGAGTCGATAAAAGAGATCTTCACGAAACTCTCCTTTATCCATAGCCGTCTTCAGGCTTTTATTGCTCGCGGCCAGCACCCGCACATTGACCTTAAAGACTTCCTTGCCACCGACTGCGCGCACTTCTTTTTCTTGCAACACGCGCAGCAACTTCACTTGCAACTGCGGTGGCATCTCAGAAATTTCATCGAGGAACAAAGTGCCGCCGTGCGCTTCACGAATCAAGCCCTCGCTGCCCGTGGTGGCACCGGTGTAGGCACCGCGCACATGGCCGAATAATTCGGACTCCATCAATTCAGCAGGGATCGCGCCGCAATTGACCGGTACGAACGGGCCTTCTGCGCAGGCGCTTTCAAAGTGAATCGCTTGCGCCACCAACTCTTTGCCGGTGCCGCTTTCGCCGTGGATCAGCACGTTCGCATCGGACGGCGCAACGCGGCGAATCAAATCGAGCACGCGTTTAATACCGGCACTTTCACCGATGATTTTTTTACCCGCGTAGACTTTGCGCAGACTTTTTTTCAGTAGCGTGTTCTCGCGCGACATGCGCTTTTCTTTGAGCGCGCGGGTGACCGAGTAAATGAAATCGTCGTTATCGAACGGCTTGATGATGTAATCCACCGCGCCATTGCGTAGCGCTTGCACCGCGCTATCCACGGACGAAAAACTAGTCATCAACATCACTGGCAATTCGGGGCGCGCACTTTTCAATGCGCTAATCACATCAAGGCCACTGCCTTTGCCCAAGCGCAAATCGGTGACGACCAAATCGAATTCGTTGCTGAGTCCGCGCTGGATACCAAGCTCAGCCGAATCGACGTAGACCACGGCGTAGCCTTCGCTCTCCAACACCGCCTGCACCGCCGCGCCAATGCGGCGATCATCGTCGATGACCAGCACGCGCTCGGCAGTAACGGAGGGCATATCAAAAGCGGTGGGATTAAAAGCAGGTTTCAATTTAGATTCCGTTCGCGCGCCAGCGGCAGACGAATATGAAAACACGCGCCACCGTCAGGATGATTCTCGACCCAGATCGTGCCGCCGTGTTCATGCACGATTTCGTTGCTGATGGCGAGGCCAAGGCCGGTGCCTTCGCCACCGCGCTTGGTGGTGAAAAACGGTTCGAATATTTTTTGTAGATGGTCGCCCGGCAAGCCAGGCCCGGTGTCGCGGATCGTGACCTCAACATGCTCGGCGTCACTCAGGCGCGTGGCAATCGTGATCGCGCCCTTGCCCTTCATGGCTTGCGCGGCGTTGAGTAGGATGTTGAAAAACACCTGCTGCAACTGCTCCGGAAAACCGGTGACGATGGCGGCAGTGTGGTGCTGGTGCGACACCTGCACCGATTCGCCGAGACTGTCGTAGCCAAACAAAACAACGGCCTCATCAATCGCGGAATCAACTGCGAACGCGGTCTTCGGCTCATCGTCCACCCGCGAGAACACATTGAGCTTGCGGGTGATGGAGAGAATGCGGCGCACGCTAGTCGCGATATTTTGTAAGCCCTGCTGCAACGCGCTCGGCGTCACGCCGCGCTTGGATTGCAGGATCTGCACCATCGAATGAATTGCCGTCAATGGATTGCTCACCTCGTGACTCACACTGGCCAACATGAAGCCCAGTGAGGCGAGACGCACCGTCTGCGCATGACCAACTTCCAACTCACGATGCGCGGTTTGATCCATCACGATCAGGCAAGCACCTGCTGGGAGACGGCACAACGAAATTTGTTCGAAGCGCTGCTCGCCGTTGGGGAGCGCGCGGAGAACTGTCGTTGTTTGCGGCGTGAGCCAAGGTGCGTCGCCGATCAATGCCGCGTAGTAGTCGGCGAACGCTTGGCGCAAATGACGAGCACCGATCACGGCTTGTTCCACACTAGCATTCTTCATCGGCGCGTTGACGTGCACCACTTCGCCAGCCTCGTCGATCAAAATCGCGGGCCACGGCAGACCATCAACGAACGCAAACGTCGCAGGCTCGAACGCAGTGGAGGAGGGTGCTGGCTTGGTGAGTGGGCTGGTTGGCATGTTCACAAACCGACGGCGCGAGGCATTGCCACGCGATGTGGACGAGCGCAAATAAGGACGAGTTGAGCAACTGGCAAAGCGTTCGGGATAGCCAACAATCAAGCTCCGGAAATGTGCGCGGTGGGCGCGCTGTGGGCATTCTGCGTGCACGCCCTTTCACAGTCGATCATAGTACAAAATTTGAAGCGGGTTGGCTACATCCCGTGATACAGCCGCACGACGTGGCGTGCCTCAGCAAAAAACAACCAGCGTTCCAGCCCCAAGCCCAGCAGCGCGAGCGCCGTCGCGGCCAGTGCGGGCACCAACGCGCTCCCCATGGTGATGAGGATCAGCAACGGCAACGCAAAGCCAACTACGAACACGCCGATGGTCAGCATCACGCCATGCTTGCGCGCCAACATGAATCCGAACTCGTTGGTGAGAAAGGTCGCGTGGCTGTGACCGGCATCGAGTAACTTGACTTGCGCGCGGCTGATACCAAGCGCGGTATTGAGCGTGGTGGTGATGCCCGCTTTACGAATCCACACGAAATAAATGGCTTTCAATACGGCAGCGAACACGATCCACGCCAGCGCCATTTTCAAGTACGTCGCGTTTTCATTTCCGCCCGCCGCCGCGACCACCAGCAACAGCATCGCGCCTGAGAAATGACCGAGGATCAGATAGCCCAACGGCACCAACGGCGTGTGCCACTGCGGGATCGGTCTCAGCGACGCGTAGATCATGCCGGTGCAGTACAAGGTGATCCATGCGAGGAGGATTGTTCCGCATTGCACTACGGTGCGCACAGTGCCATCAACGCCGAAATAGGTACATGCCAACGCAGCCAAGGCGAATGGGTAGAACGCGACAGCGAACACACCTTCGCGCGAAAGCCATGAAGTTTTGAAACGCGAGAATGCGCGCCACGCGTTTTTTGGATTCGCGAGATGGAGGGTCGAGGAGAGCAGGCCGGCGGTGATGAGGACGAGCGCGAGCAGTTGGCCCGCGATCATTTGCTTGCTACCGATGCCGCCGCCAAAGTTCAGTAACTCAACGAGGAGGAGGAGAGCGATCAAGCCAAAGCCTGCGCCGGAACTGACGGTGAAGAAGATGACGGAGAGGGCGGGTTTCATGGGGTGATTTGGTTGTAAGTCGAGCGTGTGAGCGGTGATCGCTGAGCAAAGACACTCTGGCTTCCCCCTTTGGAAAAGGGGGAAGTGCAGTGCTGCGTGTCCGGCCAAGAAGGCGGGTTTCATGGGTTGAAGGTATTGGCGAGGCGAAGAAGTGGGCATGACACGCGGTGCACTGCGACCATAACTTCCCCCTTTTGCAAAGGGGAAAGTGCAGTGCAGCGTGTCCGGCCATGGCGGGGCGCAGCTTTGATCTCATCACCTCACCGCCCAACAATTCGATTCCCCAAATTTCGCAGCCGCTCCTTGAAACCCGGCGTCCCTTGGGCTTCTACGGGTGCTGGCTTGCATTCTCGAGTGGGCAAATATTGATTGACGGGCTTGTAACCCATCTCCGGCATCATGCCGAAGCCGCCGCGTTCGCGTACCGCTGTTGACACCGCCGAGGTGGGATCTTCAAGGTCGCCAAACATGCGCGCGCTGGTCGGACACGCGAGCACACAAGCGGGTTCGCGCTCTTCGACGGGTAGTGCTTGGTCATAGATTCGATCCACACACAGCGTGCATTTTTTCATCACGCCCGATGCTTGATCGAGTTCACGCGCGCCGTACGGGCATGCCCACGAACACAGGTTGCAGCCCATGCATTTGTCTTGGTCGATGAGGACGATGCCGTCTTCTGGCCGTTTGTACGATGCGCCGGTGGGGCAGACGGAGACACACGCCGCGTCTTCGCAGTGCATGCACGACATCGGCACGTTCACCGTTTTGTTTTTTGGGTACTCATCGACCTCGTAGTGGCGCACGCGGTTGAACCACACGCCGGATGGCGAGGCACCGAATGGTTGGTAATCGGTGAGTGGCCCCGAGATGGCGGATGAGCCGTTCCATTCCTTGCACGCGACGGCGCAGGCGTGGCAGCCGACACAGGTGTCGAGGTCAATAACAAGGCCGAGTTTCATGAACCTTCGATTCCTTTATGTACGGGATGGCGCGCATCAAAATCAAGCAACTGTGGGCGGCGACCATCGTCCCATGGCAGCGGTTTGATCGGCGCAAATACTGGCCACACGCCGGTTTCGCCGGGTGCCGCTTTGGTGATTTTTACGCGTAAATCGAACCATGCGGCCTGACCAGTAACGGGGTCAGAGTTGGTGATGCGCCGCTCGCCATCTTTGGCGGGCAACAACTCTGAAATCAAGTGATTGAGCAGGAAGCCATGCGTTGCCTCGGACGCTTCTTTTTCCAGACCCCACGCGCCCGCTTGTTTGCCAATCGCGTTCCAGGTCCAGACGGTATTCGCCTCAACGCCTTCCATCGTTTTTAACTGGCAGCGCACGCGACCGTTGTGCGACTCAACCCACACCCAATCGAAATCTTGCAAGCCTAATTTTTCCGCAACGCTGCGATTCATGTACAGAAAATTCTGCGCTAGGATTTGTCGCAGCCACGCGTTCTGCGAATCCCACGAGTGATACATCATCATCGGCCGCTGCGTGATCGCGAAGAACGGATATTCGGCCGCGTCCACCCGCGTTTGTTCCAGCGGCGGATACCAGAAGGGTAAGGGGTCGAAATATTTCGTGAGGCGATCTTTATCAACCTGCTCGCTGGGTTGTGGGCCGTCATACAAGCCCTGACCGGCGAGACGAAATTTCTGCAAGGGCTCCGAGTAGAGCTGCATGATGATCGGCTCGGATTTGGTGATGAATCCGGCATCAGCGGCAAAGTCGAGATAGTCCTTGTTGATGAAGCGCATGTACTTCATGTGTGTCGGCCAGTGCCACTGATAGAACGATTCGTTCTTGATGTAGGCTTCCCACTGCTTGGGATTGGGCTCGCCCTTGAGAACCTTGTCGCCATTTTTTCCGCGCCAGCCAGCGAGAAAACCAATGCCTGGCGACTTCTCATAATTGACAATGAAGTCAGGGTAGTCTTTGAATTTTGGCGAACCGTCCGGCGTGGTAAACGCAGGGAATTTCAAACGCGAGGCGAGATCGACCAACACTTCCTGCCAAGGGCGTACATCGCGATCAAGCGGAATCACGGGATAGCGAATCGCATCGGCCAAGGTATCGGGCTCTGAGATGGGTCGGTCGAGTAGCGAGATCGCGTCGTGGCGCTCGAGATAAGTGGTGTCGGGTAGCACCAAGTCAGCGAAGTTTACGGTCTCGGAGTGGAAGGCGTCCGCGACCACCAGAAACGGCAGCTTGTATTCGCCGTTTGTATCTTTCTCCCGCAGCATGTCTTGCACGCTTGTGGTGTTCATCGAGGAGTTCCACGCCATGTTGGCCATGAATAAGATCAGGGTATCGATGGTATAGGGGTCGCCTCTGACAGCATTGGAAATAACCATGTGCATCATGCCGTGCGCGGCAATCGGCGACTCCCACGAATAAGCTTTGTCGATGCGAATCGGCTTTCCGTCTTTGTCGATCGCGAGATCTTCAGGACGAGCCGGAAAGCCAAGCGGTGGGCGGCTTAGCGGGGTATTCGGTGCGTTGATGAGGTCGAGATTATTTTCTGGCAATTGGTTTGGCGGTATTTGCTTGGGGAAGGGCGCGCGCGCGCGCAAACTCCCCGGCCCGTACAGCGCGCCAAGCAATATTTGGATCAAGTGAATCGCACGGCAGGAATCGAATCCGTTGGAGTGTGCCGAGACGCCACGCATGGCGTACATCGCCACAGGGCGGCCAATAAATTTGTGGTGCAATCGGCCATAGCAGTCCGTCCAATCAGCAGCGACTTCGATGGCTTCGTTGAACGCGACGTGCGCCATTTCCAGCGCAATGCGCTCGATGGTGGCGGCAGCCACGCCGCATTCGGCGGCAACATTCGCGGGCGCATAACGATCATCAAGATAACGCTCGGCCACAAGGCTCATGACAGTTTTGAGTGCGCGACCATCGGGCGCGGTGAAGTCGCCGAATAGTGCGGGCGTGATGTCGGGGCGCATGCCGCTGACGAACGCCTTGGTGGTTTGGTCCCACACGAGGGGCTGACCATCGGCATCGCGCAGGAATAGTCCATCGCCTTTTTGACCCGGCGTTTGCACCACCAGCCATGGCGAATTGGTGTAGCGCACCAGAAATTCCCAGTCGAATAATTCACGCGAGAGCAACACATGCACCATCGACAGCGCGAGCAGACCATCCATGCCAGGGCGGATCGGCACCCATTCATCGGCGATGGCCGAGTAGCCGGTGCGCACCGGATTCACGGACACGAACTTCGCGCCGTGACGCTTGAGTTTTTCGAGACCGATTTTGATCGGGTTCGACGAATGATCTTCCGCCACACCCCACATCAGAAAGTATTTCGCCTTATCCCAATCCGGTGCACCGAATTCCCAGAATGAAAAGCCGATGGAATAGAGCCCAGCCGCCGCCATATTAACCGAGCAAAAACCACCATGCGCCGCCCAATTGGGCGTGCCGAATTGCTGCGACCAGAGGCCGGTGAGCGCCTGCATTTGGTCGCGCCCGGTGAAGAACGCGAGTTTTTTCGGATCAGTCGCGCGAATTTTGGCGAGCCGTGCGGTCAGCATGTCGAGCGCCGCGTCCCATTCGATTTCAACAAATTCGCCCGCGCCGCGCTCGGTACCGGGTTTGCGCATGAGCGGTTTTTGCAACTTGGCAGCGGAATACTGCTTCATGATCCCGGCCGATCCCTTGGCGCAGAGCACACCTTGGTTCACTGGATGGTTGGGGTTGCCCTGGATAAACCGAACGCGGTTATTTTCCAGCGTGACCTTGATGCCACAGCGGCACGCGCACATGTAACAGGTCGTGAATTTGGTCTCTTGAGCAGAGTGATTTTCGAACTGTTGCGTGAGGCGCTGTGCGTATTTGAGGGTAGCCATGGGTTGCGAGCGGTTTTAGGTTTTGCTGAAGGCTGGCTGTGAAGGAGGACGAGGTGGGACAACAATTACGCGAACGCGCTACGTCATTGGTGCAAGTGTTATGCCACGCGCGCGTCGAGGTGTTTGCATAGGGGGCTCGAGGGCACTGGCCTTAGAAGCTACCGCAGCGACGACGCCGGTGTTTCAAACGGAAACTTTTTGGCTTGGCAAAAAGGGGCTCAATGCCGCGTGGGTTGATGATGTTTAGATGCGTTCAGGCGCGATGTGGTTGCCCGAAGGTTGCGTGCAGGTTTGGTGGATTTTGGTGCGTCAACTGGGCCAGCGGCGGGGAGAGCACATTGGTTTTCCATGTAAAGTGAAATATACGAATATCGCTTAATTTATTGATAATTAAATAATTTATTATTTAACATAATATAAATTATACGCAATACCGATCCAGTATTTTGCTACACGCGAGCTTCGGTCAGCCGATCAATCCAGACCTTTGAAATGACGATTGACGCCGCCGCCGTCGCCCAAACGCGCACCTGAACGTCCGTGACATCGTTAGCAAAACTCACGATCTGCTCGGCAAGCAACGCGCGGTTGCGAGAACTTTCCAGCGGCTGCTTTTGTTCGTGTCCGCTGCCGTCATTCCAAACAAGCTCTAACAATTCGCCGTCCTTCGCCACACCTTCACGTGTGCCCACAATCGCCACACGATAGTCACCCTTGGCCAGCGCGGCATACGGCCCATACAGCAGACATCCCGCGTTC
Source organism: Burkholderiales bacterium (assembly GCA_043744255.1). Lineage (GTDB taxonomy): Bacteria > Pseudomonadota > Gammaproteobacteria > Burkholderiales > Usitatibacteraceae > UKL13-2. The sequence goes on from JAYTVA010000144.1 coordinate 14,132, forward strand.
CCGGCGCTCACAATCTCGCGACCGATGCGCTGCCCAGCAATCGAATTGAGGCGCGCATCGCTGCCATCAGCCCGGAAACTGTCGCCTGGCATCCACGTGCGGCTCCACTTACCCCCGAATGCCACGGCGTAAAACAGCTCACAGCTTTCGCGCCAACTCAAGGCGTGAATTCGCCCACGTTTTGCGCTAGCAGCACCATTGGCTGGTAGGCGTCGAACCGCCGCCGCAATGGCTTCAGGGTTGGCGCTGTTTTCGAAATACTCGGCCGCGTCACCCGCCACCTCGCGAAACACCGGAATATCGCGCGCAAGTACCGGCAAATCATTCTGCGCCGCCTCGATCAACGGCAAGCCGAAGCCCTCGCCTTCAGACGCCGCCAATAAATACGCAGAGGCACGATAGACTTCAGCCAAGTAGGCATCGCTAATGCCTTCCAGCCAAAAAAGCCGTTTATTGCGCTCAGGATGCGTGCGTAATAACTCGATTAGCGGCTCAACATTCCAGCCGTATTTGCCGACGATCACGAGGCTGACATTAACGCCGCTCGCCCAGAGGGTTTCGAACGCCATCAGCGCCTGTAGGTGCCCTTTTCGACCTTCGAGTGTGCCGACCATCAAGTAGGCCGGATGCGCGCGAATGGCCGTGAGCGTCGCATTCGCATCGCTCGTCAGCACACCGGCGTCTTTGGCACGCCCTACTTCCGCACCCAGATGGAACCAGCCCAACTTGAGCGGTTTTAATCGCTGGCAGCCTGATTCATTGAGCCAAACCAATACTTCGTCCGCGACCGACTTGGAGATCGCGATCAAGCCATCAGACTTGGCAATAATCCGCAGCCATTTTTGGTGTAACTCGGCAACGTCTGATTGAAAAGCGTGCGGTAGCGTGAGTGGCAGAAGATCGTAGACAACGAAATAGGTGGTGACGCCGGATCGGTGGATTTGGTCGTAGAACGGTTGCTGGGCGCACGCGACACGATGGTTTAGATCGAGACCGAGAAATACATCGCCGTATTGCAGATCCACGCGCTCGCCTTGCTGGATGCCTCCCTCTGCTTTTGATGGAATCACCGCCAACGCACTGGCAAACCGATATCCGGCGCGCTCGGTGTCCGCATATACCAAGCGCACGACGAAGCCAGATGGTGGAGCCGCCAACAGTTCGGCAGCCAGACAGCGGACCACCCTCTGAATTCCATTTTGCGAAGTCTGCACGACCAGTTGCGAGACATCAATCGCCAATATCGGTGCGCGCATCGGCGGGTGATTCCTGGAAATTGCTCTGGCAACGCGAACCGAGTCTTCCTGATTTGGTGGCTCGGCCGCGTCAACGCAGAGTGCGTGCATGATCGCTTCTTCGGCAAGTTCTGGAGTTGTCGGCAGTGAACGGTGCCGCGACTCGCGCGCATAGTTGCCATCCCCACCCCTGCCGCTACGGTCGTGCCACCGCGTCAAAGCCCCGATTGCATTGTCTGCCGCAACGTTCCAAGAGAATTCGCGCGCGCGCTCTTGGCTGCGCTGCGCCATCGCCTTCCGTTTTTCTGTGCTCGCGAGCACCGTGGCGAGCTTTGTCGTTATCGCTTGAACGTCGCGAGGATCAAATAGCGCATCAGAGTTCCCAATGACTTCCGCGACGCTAGAATCGCGGCCGCCAATCACCGCCGCCGCGCATGCCATCGCCTCTAAGGTTGAATACGCAAACCCCTCGTGCCACGCCGGCTGAATGAACAACACGCATGAGCGATACATCTGTAGCCATTCTCCCTTTGTGGTGTGACTGGTAAACACAACATCGGTGGCAGACAAACCAAACAGCGACACATACTCGGCAAGTTTTCGTTGCGTACTGTCATGCATCGGCCCCGCGATCACCAGTTGAAAGCGTTCTCGAAGGTCGCGCGGCAGCGCCGAAAATGCCTTTAGCAATCGCAAATAATTTTCACTGCCATCATCCGCGCCACCGGCGACAATCATCGGACGCGTGATGCCAAATTTCTGCTGAAAGTGTTCGGTTAAGCCCGGCTTCCCAAGCGAAAACGCTGCGCCTACGGCGGCGGATGTATTCGCGCACTGTGCCGCTGGTAACCCCAAATATTTAATCGCTTCCGCGCGCGTTGACTCAGAATTCGTCAGAAAAAAATCCGCGCGCTTCGCAAACTGAAGCTGCCGCGCATAGAACGCGTTAAACGCCAAATCTGGGTGCAGGTAGGCGGTCGAGTCAACGTGCGGTAACAAGTCGTGCCAGACGACAGCCGTACGCACGCGGTGCTCGGTCAGGCCGATGCTGTGGACCACCTCATCGCGGAACCCCTCAAAAATACCGGGAATCAACACCACATCGGGCGCGAGACCCGCGAGAAATGTTTCGCGCAGAATTTGTGCCGCGCGGTGCCGCCACGCGTTGGCGGGCACGTCCGCCCGCACGGGAGTCGGCACCGACCACAGACGAATCTGCGCTGGCGAGACAAGGCCGTCGAACGCTGCACGCAGCGGTTCAATCGTGTCGGTAAAGCTGGCGTTCAGCGCGATCACAATTTCGTGTTCGCCGCATCGGCGCGCCATAGCCTGTGCAAGCGCCAAGGTGTACTGCCCTACCCTGCCCTCGCGGGTTGATGCCTGCGCGGGTTGCAAATCAATGACGATTTTCATCTCAGTGCGCGCCGGTTTTCTGCGCGACAGTTTCTTGCAAACGCCGCATCAGCGCTTGTTCTCGGCGGGAAAGCTCCGTATCGTTCAACGCCATTGAGGCATCCGCATGGTCATTGTTCGCCGCGCTAGCCAAGCCATCTATTTGCAGCGACTGCGCGCGAGTTGCGGTTTGCAAATGGGCGAGCTCTTGTTGAATCGCGTTCAGCGCCCGGTCCGATGCGGCCTTGCCCAGGTTGAGGACGCGTAGAGCCTCCGCAAGAGACGCGATACTACTTGCAGAGCGCGCCTGCAGCGCTGCCAAATTATTCTCGACCGGCGCGACACGTTGCGCCAAGGCATCTGCCAACGCGCGTTCGAGCGCAGTCGTGGCGTCACGTTGGCTTGCGGCGTTCGCGACGAGTGCGGCTTCGATACGCGCGGTTTGCGCGAGCCACGTTTTGCGATCTGTCTCTTGATTTTCCTCATGACGTTTCTCCAGTCCGATCAGCGCGTGCACTAAATGTTGCTGGTCTTGCTCAACGGCCCTAAAGCGCGGCAGCATCAACTTGAATGGCCAAATTTTCCACAACCAGTGGCGGTGCCCTCGCTTCGCGTCCACCAACTGCAAAATCCACTCTGGCGTCTGCGCACAGGATTTGCCCTCAACCGAGGTCGCCAGCGCGATGATGAGGTCTTTCTTTGACTCGCCAGCAGCCAGCTTGGCGACGTAACTACGACGGCCATCTTCATCCGCCGGGCGTCCTAATGTAGCAAGGTACGCGGCATCCACAAACGCCGCACCATCAAGCTGAAGCAGCGCATCGTGCGCGTGGTCATGTTGTGGTGAATCGCCGCCTGCCGACACTAGGACTCTCCTCGTTAGTTGCGTGATGCGAATTTTCTAGACAGCGCCAGAACGCTGGGTTTTTAGTTTCGAGCTATTCTAACAAGCACCACCGAGGTTCGCCGACGACCGCCAAACAATCACCGCCCCTCGCGCAAGAACGCCTGCACCACGCTTAACTGATCCGCTGCCTGAAACATCGGCGCGTGGCCAACGCCTGCAAACTCCACCCCGCGTACGTTTGGCTTTGCGCACATTGTCGTGAACGTCTCGCGCAACAGCAAGTCTGAGTCTGCGCCTCGCGTGACCAACACCGGACAAGCGATGGCATTCCAAAACGGCGACAAATCAACATCGGTAATCGGTGCTGCGCGAAACGCGTTACCAATTGCAGGGTCGTAGCGAAACTGCCATTTACCATTCGGCAAGTGCTTCACTAATGGCAACGTCAGTGTTCGCCACTGCGCATCCGACAGCGGGCCAAACGGGCTCACCGCGCGCACCGCCGCGATAATCGCATCCAAGCTCGCGAAGGCTGGTGATTTACCGACATAAAGGCTGATGCGCTCGAGCGATGCTTTGGGAATCATCGCGCCAACATCGTTAATGACCAGTCGCGTGATTGGCGTATTGGCTTGCGCGGCCAGCAACATGCCGATGATGCCGCCCATCGATGTGCCGACCCAATGCACAGTGTCCGCGCCAGCTCTTGCGATCAAGGCACTCATATCCTGAACATATTGCGGATAGCTGTAATCAGCCGGATTCGCCAGCCAATCGCTCTCGCCCCGACCCGCCACGTCCGGGCAGATCACGCGGTATTCACTCGACATTAGCGCTGCCAATGTATCGAAATCTCGTCCACAACGCGTCAGGCCGTGGGCGCAGATCAGCACGCGCGGATTTTTCTCATCACCCCACTCGGTGTAACGCAAGCGATGGAACCCGCCGGGGGGTGATAGAGAGAGTGCGCGAATAGAGTTGGTTTTCATAGAGATTTTGATGCGTTGGCGCGTCGCTCCTTGTCCTGGACTCGGACACGAAAGTGATCTGAACAGCGCTAAGGATACGGCACTGGGAAGCGCTGCGCAGGCGCGCACACGTTTTCCGCCGCGTCCGCATTTTTGACGGGTATCGCGCGCCCCCTGCTTAGTTTGGAGTCTGCGTTGCCCGCCCGGTTTTTTCCGCGTATACACAGTAGCGGCAATGGCTCTGAAGCGGGCGCGATTTGAATTCAAATTGGCCTAGGTTGCTGCTGTTCGTTAGCCATCATCAGAAGTGGCCCCCATCCTTAGGACAGAAATCAAGCCGAGTTAAGGTGGATTCCCCGAGGGTTGAAGGTGTTGCGCTTGCATTGTAGCGGTGATGCCAGAGTTATCCACGGGGGCGCGTGACGAGCCACCCTGACATGGCACGTCGTCGCGCGCCCCGGTGGGTAACTCGATTCAGCGCGTCGCCGGTTTTTCATGCGGCCAGCTTTTCAGTGGCGTCGTTTCCAGTATTGCGCGCGGTCGCCGCGCGCGGCAGCGCCGCAAACGCCTCATCCGGTGTTTGCTTATTCAAGCTGCTATGTGGTCGCTCGGCGTTGTAGAACTCAACGTAACGCCGGATACCGGCCTTGGCTGCGAACACGGTCTCGTAAGCATGCAGGAACACTTCCTCGTACTTGACGCTCCGCCATAGGCGCTCCACGAACACGTTGTCCCGCCACGCACCCTTGCCGTCCATCGAGAGTTTCGCGCCTGAGGCGTCGACGACATCAACAAAGGCGCTCGCGGTGAATTGGCTGCCTTGATCGGTGTTGACGATTTCAGGCGCGCCGTACTGGGCAATTGCCTCTTCGAGCACCTCGACCGCATGGCAGGCTTCGAGCGTGATGGCGACCTTGTGGGCGAGCACCTTGCGGCTGGCCCAGTCGATCACGGCGGTCAGGTACAGGAAGCCTTCGCGCATGGGGATGTACGTCGTGTCGAGCGCGTACACCTGACGCGCGCGCGTGACCGGCACATCGCGTAGCAAGTACGGGAACACCTTGTGTCCGGGATGGCGTTGGCTGGTGCCAGGCTTCCGGTAGAGCGCGCTGATGTCCATGAGCCGCATAAGCCGGGTGATGCGCTTGCGGCATACCGGCAGCCAGAAGTCACCGACCACGCCATCGGCATCGACTTGACGCTGCCGGTTGAGCAGATCGCGCAACATCCGCGCGCCGGCGAAGGGGCGTTCCATGTGGAGTTCGTCGATGCGGCGCATCAGCGCCAAGTCTTCTGGGCTGGTGGGCTGGGGCTGGTAATAGACGCTGCTGCGGCTAATGCCAGCGAGCGTGGCTTGCCGTTTGATCGGCAGTTCGTGGTCGCGGTCGATCATTTGGCGTCGCTCAGCAATCCCGCTTTGCCGAGCGCGCTTTCCAAAAAATCAATTTCCAGTGCTTGCTGGCCGATCTTGGCGTGAAGTGGCTTCAAGTCAACTGCCTCTGTCTGACCTGCCGCGCCACCGGCCTCAAATAGGTCGCCTGCGCGCTCGACGAGTTGCTTCTTCCACTCCGCAATCTGGTTGGGGTGCAGTTCGAATTGACTGGCTAATTGCGCCAGCGTCTTGTCTTCCCGGATCGCCGCGAGCGCGACCTTGGCCTTGAACGCGGCGCTAAATTTCCTGCGCTTTCTCTTTCCGACTTTGCTGTTCATCTGAAACTCCTGAGTGGTCGCCAGCAATGTGCCAGCGGGGTTGACTCAGAGTTTCCACCTTAATCAGATGTCCGAATTTTGGGGGCCACCTCTCAGTCAATGCGCGCGGCATGACCACACCCGCGAGATCGCTGCGCACCTTCAGGAGATGTTCAGTGCCGAGGTCTCACCGATATCAACTTACCGCTTCCTGCAAATCATAACTTTCGATCCAACCATGTTGTAGATTATCCCTTTGTTAGAGAGGTGATCGCATATTTCCTCGACGACAAAACCACTTTCTGACAGATGTTTTTTTACGGCCGTTTCCGCAAAAACCCTTCGTTCCAGAACGCTACCCGGGCCGCCATGCCAACAAAGATTGGCATATGCAATGGAGCTATCAGTAATCAAGTATTCTCGACCGTCTTCGACAACGACGCGGTTGCTTTTGTGCTTGGCAAAATGCTCAATTGATGTGGGGGACACAGCGTCCGTAAAATACGGTACAGAGAAAATCAGTAATCCCCCTTTCTTAAGCATCACTCCTAAATTTTTGAACGCGTCGTCTACCGGCGCATCGACGTGTTCCAACACGTCAGAACAAATGACAAAATCAAGGTTTTTGTATTTTGCTGCAGACACCGCGTCAGTAATGTCCAAAAATGGCGCTTGATGAAAGAAGGTGTTCCTGTAATTTAATATCACTGAGAGTTTGTTTGCATACAGGTCAGCGTCTGACAATCCTATACCCTCAATCTCTTGCAAAGTGTTGCCGCTAACCCGAAGTATGTACCTATCAATCAAATGCCAAATAGCTCTAAATCGAACGTTGCTTCCGCACGTTGGACACAAACCCAATTCACGATGAAAATACGCGATATCGTTTCGATTGTCTTGTCCACAAAAATTACAAGTCCATTGAATCATCTCTTCACCCTGTTGTTGTTCCTATTAGCATGCTTCTGACTTTGCTGGTTTTGAGAGGACGCTGCTTCGATAGGCTCACTGACACACGTAGATATGGACGAAATGTCGGCACTCTCAGGCGACTTGGAAAACGATAACGAGCGGAGCCTCAAGGCGAGCAATCTCCCATCCCCATTTCCCGGTTGGTGCGCGTCTGGGAAAGAGAAGACTAAAGAATTAAATCCAGAACTCAACGTCTTTGCTTCGAAGGATATTACTTGCTTTTCCCCAGCCGCGCGGGCGTCTACCAACATAGCGCCGTTGAGTTGAACACGAATTCTTTGGCTACCTAACGTGTGGAACCTGATGGTTATCCAGGGGTTTAAATCAGTGGTTTCTCCCCATAGAAATTCAATCCGTGACTCATGTGCCTTTGACCATTTGAGGCCGTTCTCATCATCGGACCAACCAGTCCATCGTGCGCGGTGATCGTTTGGGCGAAACACAGTCGCGATACCACACATATTAGCTTGCGAGACGCGTGCAACCAGCTTGGAAAGACTTTCGCTAAACGTTCCCAGACTAAACGAGGCAATAAATTGAGCCATATTATTTGCCTCAGGATCACTTTTGAGGGCAATCGTGCTGCACACCTTCGCAGTTGCCCCAACTAAATCGTCAACGCTTTTGTAGACATGAAAATTTGCAGGCGCCCTTTTTGCAATTTCGCTTGGACCACCAGCATCCGGGACGAAGACTTGGCACCCGGCACTTGCCGCCTCCAACGGTGTTATGCCAAAGTGTTCGAGTCTTTCAGGGTGCACTAGCGGATCGACGCCCAGGCCCGAGCCATGCCAATACACTGCGGCTCGCGCGTAAATGTCGCCAAGAACATCGAATGACGCATCGGGAATGATCTCAACATTTAGACCGACTGCGGCGTCCCTGCACTGCCGGTAGTACATGCGGTGCTCGTGCTCGGGTCGCGTTGACCCAACCAATATTAGTTTCCAGTCGCCGAACTGGCCGGATGTGACCAAACGCTTGAATGCCTCAATGAGTAATTGTTGATTTTTGCAGTGCCCCCCCGCGAAAAATCTTCCCACCGAAACGATTATTTTTTCCTTTACTACAGATCTTTCGTAAGACTGTATGACCGGTGCAAGAACGGCAACTCTTGAAGACTCAATCGCCGCACCACGGAGGATGTGTGTTTTGACAAAATCGCTATAGCAGACATACTGGTAGTCCTCAACGAATGGTATGGCTTTGCCAAAAAAGGACTCGCGATCAAAAGGAAACTGGCAAATGTAAAAACTTACTGGCGACAGCTTCTGAAAAGGCGGCGCGATAGAGTTTCCCAAGACAAAGGCTACGTCCCATTGTTGATCCCTCGCGACAGAGAAATCCATGAGGCCAATGTCGGACAAATCCAAATTTAAATAGCTTTCCAACTGTCGCAACCGAGAGATGCTGTAACTATGCTCAAATGTGAGTGTCGTCTGATACTGTTTTGAAAGCGCCTGTGCAATCGTGAGTAGATATTTCTCCCCTCCACCGGGCGTTAGTGGGTAAGGCGAAAAAAGGATAGCTCTTTTCGTTTTTACGTGATCATTCCGTGACTTGCTAGTCTGCACTGGCGTTTTTGCGGTCCCAATCACCTTTTGGTTTTCAATCGGGTTGCTGATTCTATTCGACAGAAATGCGCGCCATCGATCAAGGAATTTTGTCTTGTTGGTTGCCACAATGTCATTTGTCAGCCTTAACCCCAACGAAACATCGGAGGATGTCGCATTTTCATTGTGGAATATCCGCACCTTAGGGTCACAAACAATTCGACCCCCGTAGGATGCGATCTTTAGACACAGGTCAACATCCTCATAATACGCGGGCTCGTAACACAGGTCGAAGCCCCCTACTTTTAGGAACGTCTCTTTTCTCAAAAGTACAGTTGCAGCTGAAATATAGTCGCACTCAAACGCTGCTAGCGGCAGGCTCTTGATGTCGCCACCTCTGAATTGCTGGATTGAGTCCCCATCTTCCTTGATATATGCACCACATTCCTGAACTCGTCCCGTTGGGAAAAGAAAGGCAGGGCCCACGACCTGCACATCACCTTTCAAATGTACGGCGAGTGTGTCTAACCATCCTCGCGTCACAACAACGTCGTTGTTCATGAAAACAACGAACTCTCCAAGTGCGTGATCCACACCAATATTATTGCCTTCGCCAAAATAGCGATTCGTTCCGATCTCAATCAAACTTACAAGATCGCCAAATTCATCTTGCACATTCGTGATGTGCTCACGCGGGCTTCCATTATCGACAACAATTATTTCAACGGCATTCAGGTCGGTGTAGCGTAGCACCGAGCGCACACAATTGATGGTCAAGTCAGACTTGTGATACTGCAGAATGATGATTGAAAACTTGGGGGGTGCCGTGCGCTGAAGTGGCACTGATATTGGTTTGATCGCGTCTTCGTACTCTTTGGCGTTTACACACGGCGGTGGCAAGTCTGGAGTTGTGAGTTTCTTGACTTCCTGCTCAATTTTGCCTAGTTCGGTCTCCAGCGTCCGGTGAGCTTGCTGCATAGGTAATTCGATGCTGGTGATTCGAGCATTCGTCTCGTGCGCAAAGTTGGCGACGCTTTGCGCTGTGCGCGCTAGCGCGGCCTCAAGCAACTCGCGGGTTTGCGATAGCTCTTGCGCTGTACGTTGCAATTCGGACTCAAGCGCGTTGTGGCTCTGATAGATCGTAAGTTCAGTGTTTGAGTTTCGGGCAATCGCTAAGGCGGAAAAAGTCGTCGTATCTTGCAACAATCGGCCTAACTGATTTTCAAGTCGTTGTACCTGCCGGTCATTGCGACCGCTCCGGCGGAACATGCCCCAAAACCAGTGCGTGGACGCCGTATGCTCCGTTACCAGTTTCTGCAAGCCCGGCAAATCGATTCTGCGCATCTTTGCTTCAGCCGATGTGGCGATCTGCGCAACGATGCTCTCCCGCTTGTCGCCTTCGCGCAAACGTCCCAAATAGTGTCGCCTACCCTCGGGGTCTACCTCACGACCCAAGAGAAGTCGGTAAGCCTGATCAACAAAGGCCGCGTCGTGAAAACCCATGAGTTCTTCAATGGTCGTTACGGGTTTGTCGGTCAACCCTATGGCTGGCGCCATTTCAGGCGTTCTTTTGGCATCGCCCAATTCGCGTAGCCCCGCGACGTTGGTTTTGTAAGCTTTGCCTTCGCTAGACTCAACAATCTGCGCCGAAATTAATTTGTCATTATTGCCTAGGCGCGAACTTTCCATATCATTTCGCATGCCATCCGGATCAGGTGTGCGACCCAACAAACGTTTCTCCGCATCCTGTATGAAAGCAGCGTCCGCTAGTTCCTGCAACCCATTGATCGGCGACGTTGGCTCACTCATTTCTTGTGGCGATGAAGGCATTGTAGTTTCCATAGTGGGGGCGGCATTGTTCCTTGACAGTGCGTCTTCATTTGCGTTGGCGCGCGCGCGCGAATCATTGGCACCACCAAGCATCGGTTGGTTTGATTTCTGAGCCGATGTTATTGTGAGATCCAATTTCATGCCGTCTCCAATGCTAGGGTTTAACGAAAAATGGTTCGCCAGGCGAGCAACGAAGGACGCCATCGCGCGTAGCGGCGCTGTCAATCGCCAAATGAGCGAATCTTGCATGCGTGAGACGCGTGCTTGGACTTCGGCTAATGAGGAACTCAACTGCTGGTTGGTTTGTTGTGCGGCATCGATGCCTGCATTGTGTAGATCCACCAATCTTTGCAGCTGCACCTGCGACTCCTCGAATCGCTGCGCTATTTCTCGTTCTCGCGAACGCCACTGCTGCCGATATGCATCTTCGCGTTCACGATGGCCGTCGGCTTGCTCCGCGATTTGCGTCGTTGCCCTCTTCTGGACATCAAGCAGTTGTTGGCGCAATGACGTTTCGCATTCCCGATGGTTTTGGTCGTTGGCAGCCAATTGTTGTGCTGCTTGCTGCTCGACGTAGCGCAGTTGAACGGCAAACTCCTGTTCTCGTCGGAGGGAACTTTGGAGCAGGTCGGCCAATTCGTTGTGAATTTGAGCCGCCAAGTCACCATGCGCTTTTTCTCGCTGCGCCAATTCCTGCCCTAGGCGATGTAGCTCTTGTTGCCCCGCCAATAGTTGCTCGCTGAGCGTCTGTTCCCGCTCTAAATGTTTGCGCTCTAGCGCTTCGTGTTGTTCTCGATGCGAATCTTCGGTGGCAGCGAGTTGTTGTGTCGCTTGCTGCCGGATGCCCAGCAGTTGCGCGACAACCTCCTGTTCTCGTTGCACGGAAACCTGAAGCCGGTTGGCCAATTCGTTGCGAATTTGAGCCGTCAAGTCACCATGCAGTCTTTCGCGCTGCGCCAACACTTGCCCCAAGCGATGTAGCTCACTTTGCCCCAACTGTAGTTGCTCACTGAGCGCTTTTTCCCGCTCTGAATACCTGCGTTGTAGGGCCTGGTGGTGTTCCCGATGGCTCTCTTCGGTTGCAGCGAGTTGTTGCGCCGCTTGCTGCTGGATGCCCAGCAGTTGGGCACCAAACTCCTGCTCTCGTCGCACGGAAACCTGCAGCAGGTTGGCTACTTCGGTGCGATTTTGACTCGTGAGGTCGCGATGCACGTTTTCGCGGTGCGCCAACTCCTGCCCTAGACGATGTAGCTCTTGCTGGCCCGTCCATAATTGCTCGTTGAGCACTTGTTCCCGCTCTAAATGTTTATGCTGTAGTGCGTCGCACTGTTCACGATATTTGTGCTCGTGTGTAGCCAGTTGCTGCGCGCTCTGATGCTCGATGGCGGACAATTGTGTCGACAGTTCCGCCTCGCGCATGGCAAGATACTTCGCCGCCTCTTGCTGTTTTTGTGCGCCCTGATCTTTTAACGAGAGAATCTGAGTATGCAGCGAACCGCAAAAGGGTGTTGTGGCCCCTAGGCTAAATCCGCGGAACATTACGTCAAATACGTTGGGGCCAGATGAGAACGCCTGTAGCAACTCATCATGACCGTTCGCGATATAGAAACGACTCAACCCATCGAAGTAAGCAAACTTATAGCCCTTGCGAAGGATGAGCGGCTCCCACTCGTGGTGGGTTTCTACCTGCGTCATGGGATAAGTACTTTCCACGACGACGATCCAAGGGCGCGCACGAGAGCGTACCCAACTCTCGAGCACGTTCTTTTCCCCGCCCTCTACGTCGATCTTGAGCCAATGCGTTTCTTTTCTAGGCCGTTTGTGGAAAATTTCGTCAAGTGTGACGCACGGAACAACAATTTCCTTTGCGCGATAACCAACACTGATGTGCTTTTCCGCAATTTCGCGATCTACAGTACTAAGCCCGGTTTCTGGAAACTCATAAAAGCTCAACATACCACCCTTGGTGCCGACCGCAGCTGCCACAATAATTTCATCCGGTCGGGCCTTACGCAGCAGGTCAGCATAGTGCGGCGTCGGCTCAACACTGATGCCCCGCCAGCCATGTTCGTAAAACAGCTGACTTACGGAATCAACTGAGGGATGCTGTGCACCAACATCAATGTATGAGCCATGATCAATACCTTCGAGCGCTCGCCAGAGCATGACATCTTCGAAGTTTTGCGCGTAAGAAATCAGAGCGGGCATCTACCGAACTCCAAATAGCTTCAGCGTTGGCGCAACTGCACATTGCACTCCCGACTTTGACTTGAGGGAGTTCGGCAAACCGAAAAACTCTGCGCGGCAACCTGTGTTCCGGCTCCGTCTAGCCATGATCGGTAGAATTGTCGCATATGAAAATATTAGTCGCCGCAATCTCATCAGGCAAAGATTAGAACTTAATAATGGTAGGAAGTACTTGCCTTCAGATGCAAGTGAACGCTTTATCAATTGCCGCCGAATCAATTCGCCGGTTATTTTCAAATTATTATACCTCTGCCCGTCGCGCAAACTGATACAGCGGGGATCGGTTGACCGGCTTCCGGAACCCTATGTGGTAAACCTTCACTGGCTGTGTCGAGAGAGAAACCGCGATGTCGCGCGGCCGCCCGGAACACCATTTCGCCGCTCAAATCGGAGACACCCGCCATTTGTCGGAATCCTGCGCTAGCCATGGCTTTCGCCGGATTGACCCGCGTTTAACCGGACACTTGTGGAACGTTGTATCAACAAAAACCCCACGTTTGCACGTGGGGTTTTTGTTTGCTTCGCGAGATTGGCAGATCGCGTTACGATACCACCACCGAAGTCCCCGCCCCTACCACCGCCCCAACGCCGATCATCCCGATCCCGTTCATCAGCCAGATGATGGTGGTGCCATCGGTATGACGCAGCACAATATCTGCCTTGCCATCGCCATTGAAGTCACCAGTGCGCGCCACACTCCAGCCAGAGCTGGCACCCAGCAATGCACTACCGCTGCTGAGGGTGAGCCCATTCATGAGCCACGCAACGATGGTGCCGTCGGTGTGTTTCCACAGCAGGTCAGCCTTCCCGTCGCCGTTGAGGTCAGCGGTGTGGCTGATACTCCACCCGGAGCCTGCACCAAGCACTGCACCACCAGTGGTGAGATTGACGCCATTCATGAGCCAGGCGGCCACCGTGCCGTCGGCGTGTTTCCACAGCAGGTCAGCCTTGCCGTCGCCGTTGAGATCAGCGGTATGGCTGACGCTCCATCCAGAGCCTGCACCCATCAGAGCGGCCGTACTGGTGGGCGTCAGCCCGTCCATCAACCACGCGCCCGTGGTGCCGTCGGCACCATTCCGCCAGATGAGGTCGGCACGGCCGTCTCCATTGAGGTCGGCTACGTGCGTGAGCGTCCAGCCGCTACCGGCCGGCAACAAAATGCCGGCGCTAGTCGCGGTTGACCCACTCATAAGCCATGCAACGTAGGTGCCATCGGTGTGCCTCCAAATGAGATCAGCTTTGCCATCACCGTTTAGATCGGCTAAGTGGCTGACACTCCAGCCGCTGTTTGCGCCCATCAAAGCAACTTGGCCGGTAGCCGCGAGCCCGCTCATTGTGCGTACAGCGACACTACCATCAGTATGTTGCATTATGAGATCCGCTTTGCCGTCGCTATTCATATCGGCAGTGTGGGTGACGCTCCAGCCGGACCCAGGATTTAGCACAACGCCGCTTGCAGACACTGTCGTACCGTTCATGAGCATTGCTGTGGCACTCCCGTCGCTGTTGCGAACGAGTAAGTCACTCTGGCAATCACCATCGAAGTCTCTTACCGCCGCGTACGCAGGCAATGACATCGATAACGCGACGACCGCTGAATGTAGCCAAACCGTCCACGGCTTCCACACCCCGTCAAAGATTCGCTGAACCGAAGCGCGAATACCGATTTGCGAAAACTGTTGCGAGCTTATCTGCGGAGCGAAAAAATTCATGAAGAGCCTTTAGGAAAATGTGCGAAGGAAAACAAACAAGCGCATTGAATCAGAACGGCGACAGATATTATTGATGTCTGCACGCAACGACAGGCCGCGCGAAAAAGGTCATGGAAAGTGGCAATCCGCAACTCGAATTCAACAACCAAATGACTCGCGGCACGTGCGCGATACGGACGCCTACCGTCGAATCACGACGGCTGTCTGTGCGAAGAAATGCGATTTTTTGGAGTGCGTGCGGGTGACCGCGGTATAGCTTCGGCGCGGGCCTCGCTCTAGGCGATTTGCCTAGGTCTGCGTTGTGATTTGTCAGCGCTCTGTTGCTGTCTGACCGTTGCAAACGACGTTGTCAGGGTTAGATTGCGCATCGGTTCACACGCCGAAAGCTGCGAAAATTGCAACGGTGCAGTGATATGGTGCGCATGTTTTGTTTGGGGTGCCGGAAAACAAGGAAGGAAGTAATCGTGAAGCTGTGAGTGTCTGCAATTTTTTAGAATGTCACAAAAATTTTCTTCTGCAGAGTGGCCTGTGCGGTCGTATTGCTCGCGTTAACACTTTTTTGCAAATTAATTCGCCACATCTCAAGCTCTCCCTTCGTTAATTTCAATGTGAATTTTTTCACGCCTACCCCAAATCCAACTTGCCACAGTGAAATAAAATCCCTGCTCGGTAGTTGGTGACGTTGCGAAACCTACGAGCATTTGCCTTGATGAGTTGGATGGCGCCATTACACCTCTCGGCACAGGCATTGCTGATTCTGTGGCGGCTGAAGTTGAGCAAACCCGTCTCGTGACAACGCTGAACCCGCACCGCCTTCTTGGTAGGTTCTAGGCGGCTGCGCACGGTGTAAGTCGCCCAAGCATCAAAGAAACGTTTGGCTGAAACTTGGTCGTCGTAGCGCCAGAAGTGTGTAAAGCTGTACTGGTTGACGCGCGCGTTGCTGGTCTTAAAAGTGAGGCGGTGCGTGGCCAGCGTGCTTTTGTTCTTGCCAGATATTCACACTGCTGCCGCCGTTGCGCAGACTCTATATCAACAAAAACCCCACGTTCGCACGTGGGGTTTTTGTTTGCTTCGGGAGATTAGCGAATCGCGTTACGGCACCACCAACGTCGTCCCCGCCCCCACCACCGCCCCGCCGCCGAGCAGCGTGATCCCGTCCATCAACCAGATGACGATAGTGCCATCGCTATGACGCCATACGAGGTCAGCCTTGCCGTCGCCGTTGAAGTCACCGATGCGCGCCACGCTCCAGCCAGACCCGGCACCAAGCACGTTGCCACCACCGATGATCGTGGCACCGCTCATGAGCCAGACGGCGACGGTGCCGTCGGTGTGTCGCCAGAGGATGTCGGCGCGGCCGTCACCGTTGAGATCGGCGGTGTGGGTGACGCTCCAGCCAGAACCGGCACCGAGTACGGTGCCGCCACCGATGATCGTGGTGCCGTCCATGAGCCAGACGGCGACGGTGCCGTCGGTGTGTCGCCAGAGGATGTCGGCACGGCCGTCACCGTTGAGATCGGCGGTGTGGGTGACGCTCCAGCCAGAACCGGCACCGAGCACTGGGCCGCCACCGATGATCGCGGTGCCGTTCATGAGCCAGACGACGACGGTGCCGTCGGTGTGTCGCCAGAGGATGTCGGCACGACCGTCACCATTAAGATCGGCGGTGCGGCTGACGCTCCAGCCAGCGCCGCCACCGATGAGGCCGGCAGCGGTGGTGATGCTGGTGCCGTTCATGAGGTAGGCGCTGATGGTGCCGTTGGGGCCGGATTGGATGAGGAGGTCGGATTTGCCGTCGCCAGAGAGATCGGTGATAGCGCGGAGTGCCGGTTGAAGGGTGATCGAGTACGTGCGGGTCATTACTGTTCCCGTCTGGTCGACGACCTGCACGGTAAACGTAAACGTTCCAACGCTCGTGGGTGTGCCACTCAATGTGCCGCCAGAGCTCAGGGACACCCCCGGCGGCAATGCTCCCGAGATGGCTGACCAGACTTGTGGAGGCAAGCCTCCAGAGGCAATGAGGGTCTGCGAATACGGGGTGTTGATTACACCGTTATTCAAGAGGTTGGTAGTGATATTCAATCGAACTTGTTCCACCGAACCCGCGTCGCAGGTGGTGACCAACGGCGCGAGACGTGGCACGCCGCGCTGATCATTCGTCAGTGCCACGCCCGCCTCGTCTAGGCACGCTGCTGCTGGCACGAATGCGTACGCAAGCGACGAAACCCCAGGACGCATCGTCTGTGTTGGCCCACCGTTGGCGGCGAGTGCGGCCAGTAGCGGGCTGGTTCCATTAACGGCGTCAGTGACCGCGTAGCTACTCGCTGCCGAACGGTTCTGGACGATGTTGTAGCCAAGGGAGGTGATCGCGGCACCAGCGGGTTGGAAGATATCGAGGTCAGCACTGAGCACGCCTGCGGCGTCCACCACACCACCAGAGATGATTGAATTTCGTAACGACAGGGTGGTTCCGGCCACGGTGGCTTGGTGAATATTTCCTCCCGCCGTGCCGGCGCGATTGGCCGCGATAGTGCTGCTAATCACGCGCAGGGTGCCGCTGGAGAACATGATGCCGCCGCCGCCCATGCCAAGCACGGATGCGTTCGCCGAGTTGCCACTGACGGTCGAATTGATGATGGTGATTGACGCAGCGCTGCCGATGGAACTGTCGCTCAAAATCGCGCCACCGCCGATGCCCGATACGTCGGTCACTGTGTTGCCGCTGAGCTCACTGTTGCGAATCGTCAGAACGCCGCTGCCGACACCGCTGCTCAGGTTGTAGATCGCGCCACCGCCGTCAAACGCGGTATTGCCACGCAACGCCACCGCGTCAAGCGTGAGGTTTCCGCTATTGGCAATCGCGCCGCCTCGCAATGGCGGGGCAATCCCCTGAATTGCTGTACCACTCGCAGTACCATTTGCCAGCGTTACGCCAGTGATCACAACCGCGCTGGACACGAGAAAAATCTGTACGGCGTTGCCACCGGAAATCGCGAGAAGATTGGCACCGGGCCCGTTGATCGTCAACGTCTTGGCAATAGCGATAGGCGATGTCAGGACAATCGTGCCGGTAATGGTTGCCAGCGACACGGTGTCGCCCGGCACCGCTGCCGCGACTGCCGCGCGCAACGAACCCACCCCGGCGTCGCTAGTGTTGGTGACGGTGAGCACCGCCGCGTTTGCCGCCAACGAAGTGATGAGCATCACACTCGCGAACAGCGCTGACATTCGCGCAAGACCGTGTAGCGCGTGCCGGAGTCGGGGGAGAAAGAAGACGGGAAGTGCCATAAAGGATTTCCTCGTTACGGATGTGGTTGCGCCACGGTCGCGATTAGTTGCGAGACGGAAAAATTCCTTGCAGCGCGATACAAATATTGAGCGCCAAGTAGGGTTGCATATTGTTGTGTGCGGCACCCCCGCCGGTGGGTGTGCTGGAACCTGTATTCATGGCAGCCGCAACACCGCTCGTGGCGTATGTCGAGTCCACCGGCGTCGCCAGTAGGTTACCGCTGGCATTGCCGCGATCCGCCTTGGCTTCGGCAGTGGTCGGCACCACCACGACATGCGAATGCGCGGCCATTTGTCCCGGTACCAAGGCAATAACCTGACTCCCCGCCGATTCGCCGAGGAAGCGCGCGCTCAATCCCGCCCCCTGCCCCGCGTGCATTGCTGCGCGCCCCTGCAAATTGGGCAGCGCGAAATTGGTGGTGCCGTTGCCACCGTAGGTGGTACCAATTAGTGAGAACAGCGCCGTGTTTTGCGCAATCGGCAAAATCTGCCCATCACAAAATGCCCAACCGAGCGGCGCAAAGTTGTACGGCAGAATCCGGATTTCAGCGACAAATGCCTCTGCCATATTTCACCTATGCCTGTGGGGGAAAAATACCGAACAGCGAAATGATGAACGTGACACACAGGTACGGCATCATGTTGTCGTGCGGCTGTGTCGAACCGGCAGATGAAAGCCCGCTTTGCAGTGCGGCACTGGTCGGCGTAACGCGTTTGCTGGCGTACATATTCGGCCCACCCGAAGCGAGATACGCACCCGCCGGAGACGCCGTTTTGGTTCCGCCTGTCGCGGCGACCAGTTCGTGCGTGTGTGCCGGTATCTGCGCGACGCTCAAACCCACGAACTCGACCCCGGCGAGTTGGCCGATGACGTAACCGGGCCCCTGATGCACAGGGAGGCGACCGCTCATATTCGGCAGCGCAAACGTCGTTAGGCCATCGCCGCCATAGGTAGTGCCAATAAGCGCGAACAGTGTGTCGTTGGTCGCAATATCAAGCAACTGCCCGTCACAGGTCGCCCACCCGACCGGGGCAAAATTGCCGCCAAACATTCTAATTTCACCAACATATGGTGTCGACATAAAAACTATTCCTTGCAGTCAGATCACACTAGGCTTGGTTGGGGAGCGGGATATCAAGGTCGCGATGGAAAAATGCCCACCAACGCGATACAAAAATTGATGACCAAATAGGGTTGCTGGTTTTCGTGCGGCTGGGTGCCGCCGCTGGCTTGCACCAGCCCCGCTTTCATCGGAACGGTTTGTACTGCGCCAGATCGATACGGCGCGTGTGCGGCCAATGCTGGCAGTGCGCCTGCTGGCCCGATCGCCGCCGGTGGCGCGGCGGCGGAAGTGGCGACAATGCCATGCGTATGCACCGGCAGTTCCGCTGACGTTAGCGTATGGGCAGCCTCCCCACCTGTCTGGCCGAGAGGAAAGTTTGGGCTGGCGTGAAGTGGGGTTCGTGTCTGCAAGTTAGGCAACGCGAACGTCGTTTGGCCATTGCCACCGTAGGTTGTGCCGAGAAGCGAAAAGAGCGCCTGATTCTGGGCGATCGGCAGTAGCTGCCCATTCGCTTGCGCCCAAAAGCGCGGCGCAAAGGCAAAAGAAAACATTTTGATTTCACCAATGAAGGGATCTGACATCGCCTCGCTCCGTGACCGTTTTCATCTCCGTGCTGACTTGTCGCAATCAGGCCTTGCGCGCCAGATGCTGACGATTCGGACTATGCTCTCATTTTGTAATCGTTGGCAAGCGGCTGTGCTAAAGTTTTTTGTGCATCAAGCCAACCCAGTTGCACCGCTGCCAGCAACGGCTACTGACCCGAACGCAACCCACCAAGGAGACGAGCATGCCCAACTCAGCCACTGAATTCACCCGTCGCCAATTTATCGCATCAAGTGCTGCCGTCGTTTCGGGGTCGCCGCTGGCAGCGATGGTGAGCACAGCAACCGAGCCGACGGTGCGCCTGACCGCATCCGCCTTCCGCGCGCAATTGCGCACTTCGTTTTCGGCGGTTGCACTCAGTCAGCAAGACGCGCACACGCTGGCGCTCGAACTTATTGCGGTTGATGCTGCGCGCAACGCGCATCCCAGCCTCACGCATGCGCAGGCAAGCGAGCTTTCGTTTTCGGTTACATTTGCAACTTCTGCGCGAGCTATCGCGCAAGACACCTACGCGATCAGTCATCCCGCATTAGGTGAATTCGCAGCCCTGATGGTACCGACGCCGGAGGGCACCGCGCTGTTGGCGGTGTTTCATCACCTCGCCTAGCGAGCGAAGTTACTGACTCACGGTGCGCGGCCTCGCCGGACGCACCATTTGCTGGTAGATCCCGGCCTCACCCACGGCAACAAATCCTAGACGCAAATACAAGCGCGTCGCCGGATTAGTGGGCTCAACGTGTAGCCGCACCTCTTGCCCGCGCGCATCTGCACCCCGCAGCACCTCCGCCAATAGCTGCGAGCCGATGCAGTGACCGCGCGCACTGGCAGCAATGGTGATATCCATCACCACTAGTGCGCCGTCAACCGTGGCGAGATACAGCCGACCGATCACCAGCCCGTTATGGCAAATGGCGAGAAGTTGCAAATCGGCGTAGTGCTGCCGGTAGTGCGCGTCTTGCAAGCTGTACTGCGAATCGCAGAACGCGCGTTTCTCGTCCGCTGACCATGGCAGCACCGCGAGTTCGGGCACACGCATCTCTGCGTATAGGTCGCTGAATACGCTCTCGTCCTCCGCGTGCATCGTGCGCAGCTGGATCAGCGCGCGATTGAATCGCCATGCAAGATCTGTGATCGGTAGCAGCATTGCGTCTTTCGTGTCCGTCGTGTCTTATTGGGTAGCGAGTTTTCTTGATACGCAGACCTCGTACTGCACACGCTCGCGGTCACCCCGCACCGGCACCATGAACAGAGTCAATTCCCCGAGCAGAGCATGACGAAATTGGTATGTGCCCTGCGGAACGACCGGCTCTGCAGGTCCCTGAAAAAGAGCCGCATATTGCTCATATCCTGGTATAGCTCCACGCGACGAAAGTTCGACCAGCACAAGGTTAATCAACGGCGCATTGGTGCCGTCTTCGCATAGCGTAGAAACGGTGAATGCCGTGAGTAGCGCGTTCTCAAAACGATGCATCGCCAACGGATCATGGGCAGTAACCACCGCAACTCTCCTAGCAAAATTTGGTCATAGGTATTGTAGAGACTTTTTGAATGGCGAAGCGTAGTGCGAGGTGCCAACTTTTCTCCATTTGGCTAGTTGCATGGGGTGGTCGACATGCTCCGTTCCCGGGTTGAGCGATCAGCGCATCCTGCGCTCTCAGCACGAGTGGCGCTTGCCGCCACTCGGCTTATTGAACTCCGTCGACAAAAATGGCGCTATGGCTGCTCGTGCCGCACCGCCGAGTCAACGGTAACTTTGGCCCCCCGAACCACTGCTGGCGCCCACCAACACAGCGCGCGCAGTCAGCGTCACGCCATTCATCAAGTAAATTACCGCGGCGTGATGGGCCACGGCAAGGGCCGCGACAAGGGCCAAATTCGGGCCCAACATCGCCGGTTTTTTTGGCCCACGATCTGCGGCAAACGACGAGAGTGTTTACAACACCTTCTGTTACGGCACCACCAACGTCGTCCCCGCCCCCACTACCGCCCCGCCGCCGAGCAGCGTGATCCCGTCCATCAACCAGATGACGATGCTGCCATTGGTGTGACGCCATACGAGGTCCGCCTTGCCGTCGCCGTTGAAGTCACCGGTGCGCGCCACACTCCAGCCACTGCCCGCGCCGAGCAAGTCACCACCGCTGGTGAGGGTGAGGCCGTTCATGAGCCAGACGGCCACCGTGCCGTCGGTGTGTTTCCACAGCAAGTCAGCACGGCCGTCGCCGCTGAGGTCGGCTGTATGAGTGACACTCCAACCGGAACCGGCACCGAGCAGGAAGCTGCCGCCTGTTACGTTGATGCCGTTCATGAGCCAGGCGGCCGCCGTGCCGTCACTGTGTTTCCACAGCAGGTCAGCACGGCCGTCGCCGTTGAGATCAGCGGTGTGGCTGAGGCTCCAACCACTGCCGGCACCGAGCAGGAAGCTACCGTCTGTTACGTTGATGCCATCCATGAGCCAGGCGGCCACCGTGCCGTCGCTGTGTTTCCACAGCAGGTCAGCACGGCCGTCGCCGTTGAGATCAGCGGTGTGGCTGAGGCTCCAGCCGCTGCCGGCACCGAGTAGGCCAGCGCCGCTGATGAGGTTCAGGCCATCCATGAGCCAAACAGCCACCGTGCCGTCGGTGTGTTTCCACAGCAAGTCAGCCTTGCCGTCGCCGTTGACGTCGGCAGTGTGGCTGACGCTCCAGCCGGAGCCAGCACTGAGCAATGCGCCACCACTGAGGAGGGTAGTGCCGTTCATGAGCCAGACGACGACGGTGCCGTCGGTGTGCTGCCAGACGATATCGGCACGGCCGTCGCCGTTGAAGTCGGCGGTATGTGTGATGCTCCAGCCGGAGCCACCGCCGATGAGGGCGGCGGAGCTGGTGATGCTGGTGCCGTTCATGAGGTAGGCGCTAGTAGTGCCGTTAACGCCAGCTTGCAGGAGGAGGTCGGATTTGCCGTCGCCGGAGAGGTCGTTGGCCGCTTTCGATACGAACTGCGCCAGCACCGTGCAATTGGCGGTAATTGCTAGCGTGGTGTAGACATTTCCAAGCAAACTGCCGCCACAGGTACCACCGACCGTTGTCGCGAAACCGACGTTCGGCGTGACGGTGAAGGTAGTGGTTGCACCTTGATTGACGGTCACCGCCGTGTTGGGGCTGATGTTGCCATTGGCACTTGCCGAGGGGGTGACGGTGTACGTAGTTATCGGGTCCAGCGAAATTTCCCACATTCCGCGCCCGTGGGTGGCGATACGCAAGACGCGTTTGATGTTCTGAATCTCCATGCCGAACACCGCTACGTTGGGCAGGCCTGTGCCAAACGGTGCCCAGCTCGTGCCGCCGTCTGCCGACACAAACACACCGATATCGGTGCCGACAAAAAGGCGAAGCGGTTGCAACGGATCAACAGCCAATGCATTCACCGGGACATCGGGCAGTCCAGTGTTGATCGCTGTCAATAAGGGGGTTGTGCTCAGATTGGTCACTTTCCACACATGCGAAAGTGCCGCTGTTGTGCCGGCCATGTACCCGCCCAGACCCACGTACGCGGTGTTCTTATTGGTGGGATCAAACAGCACCCGGCCCACGTATTTGGCGGGGATGACACGGGCACCGCCCGCTACTGGATCAAGCGAAATGAGGGTCGACGATCCGGTGGTGGTAAAGAACAGGCCACCATTGTTGAGGCCGACCAAGCGATAGTTGTCATCTTGCGGCGAAATGGCGATCGAACTGACGTTGGCGGTCATAGTCTGGCTAACGGCGGGCATGGTGTCGCCCTTGTTGGCCGAGCGATAGAGTTTATTGCTGCCGAAATAGACGGTGTTCGGATTTCCAGGCCCCAATGCCATGGGCGCGTAGAAGTTGACGGGATCAGTGAGGGCGATGCCGTTGAAGGTGTCGGTCGAGCCATCGCAATAGGGACTCGGGCTAACGATGCCACCGTAGATGCCTTTGAAGGCCCAAAACCCGCTCGACGCGCAGGCGTTGGACAGCACCCGACCGAACCCCATGAAGTTGTTGGTCTGATTGAAGTAGGTGTGATACATCGTGACATTCGACGTATTCGTGGCGTTCTGGTCGATGAGTGCGAAACCGCCGTCGCCAAAGTCAATCCGGTTCCATGCACTGCCGCTAGCCAGAAGCTGATTGGTGCCGTTGTCTTGGGTTCCACCAATGGTGAAGTTCGGATCGGTGGGATGTACTGAAAGCCCGATGAACTGGGTCGCTCTGAACGTGGCGTTATTTAGGCTAACCCAGGTCAACCCGCCGTCGATAGACTTCCAGATGCCACCATCATCACCTCGATAGACAATCAGTGGATTCGAAGGCGCAATGGTTATCGCATGGCTGTCGGCATGTAACCCAACATCGGTGTCCGCAAATACCGTCGCGCCACCATCGAGAGAGGTGCCCTGCAACTTCTGGCACGCTGATGGCGTACCCGCACCACGGATATTGCCGCCGAGCAGTATCTTGTCGTCGCTGGTCGCGGTAGTCGTGCCCGGCAGCACCGCCAACGCGATGTTGTAGAAGCACTGGCCGCCGCAGAAACCGCCCCCGCCGGGGAGTTTCGCGCTAAAGGTCACGCCCCCATCGACAGACCGTCTTAACGCGCCTGGCTGTGTACCGCTGTTACACAGTGTTGCGCCCGGTGACGCGGCGGTAGCGATGCTCGGCTCACCGCTCGCGACATAAACGACTGCGGGGTTGGCACCTTGCTTGTAAATCGCGAGTGCGCCCCGGCCATTGGAGGCGGAGGTCGACGTCGTCGCAAACGTCTGCGCGAAGGTGGGTGGTGCGCCGGTGATCGCATTGGTGGTGCGCCAAATGCCGCCATCGTTTGCTTGGTTGATTCCATTGAGCCAGACGATGAGCGTGTTGCCGGTTAGGTCGGCCGGGTCGAAAACCATGTCATTGAGATTGCGGTTGCCGGTGCAGGGCGTGTCAAAACAACCTTGATTCACGTTGCCGCCAACGCTGATTCGCGTCACCGAAACTGAAGCGGGTGCTCCCGTGACACTGGTCAACTTGTACAGCCCGCGCACGCCGAGGGGCGGAACCGACCCGCCAAAGGGGGGGTCGCCACCGATGCCGATTACCCCACCCGCGACCCCAACGAGAAGCGTCGTCGGATCGTTAGGAACGATCAGTATCTTGCTGATGCTGCGTCCAGTGAAAACAGCAACCGATTGAGCGGCAGAGGCCGCATCAAGGTAAGTGCGCACCGGATTGATTGGCCCCACCAGCGTGGCTGAGGTATTCACATTGTCAATCCGATAGAGTCCTACGCCGCCGAAGCTGTCAGCTGAGCCATTCGCCTCACCGGTGCCGACATAGAGCCGCCCGTTCGCCGCATCCAGCGCCAGCGCCCCAATAGCCAATGACTGCGCGCTGTCGAAGATCGGCGTCCAGATGCTACCGCCGTTGAGTGATCGATAAACGCCACCTTGCGCTGTACCCACATAGACTTTGTTCGGGTCAAGCGGATCGATTTCAATCGCCGTCACGCGACCGCTGACCGCAGAAACCACGCTTTGGGTTGAACCGTTGGGAATTGGCATAGGCCCGAGTTCCGTCCATGTCGGAATGGTCAGTAGCTGGATCAAAGCCGGTGATGCACCAGCGGTGTTGGGCAACCCGACCCTCTGCGCATCCGTAAAGTCGATCGCGCGACTGCGCGCCGCATAGTCGAATGGCTGGCCTTCTTCCCAGCCTCGCAACGTGGCGAGATAATCCTCGCGCAGGTCGACCAATTCCTCATCTGCAGCGGCGACTTTTCGTGACGCCGATTGCGTCGAATTAATGGGCTGCCCCGCCGACCCGTTTGCATCAGCGGCGACAAGGTTCGCGCGGTTTTTCGTTGAACGGACATACTTTCGTCCTAAACTTCGATTACGCTCGACATCGTTAGCATTGCCCTCAAGAGAAGTCGTTACCTCGCGAGCTTTGTTTTGACCCACAGCGAGAGCAGTTTCGGCTATACCCGATGTCACGTGCGAGGTACCGATAGCCGACGTTTGCGCGTGGCTAATTACGGCGATTGACACCAACACTAGACCGGCGAGCGTGGACGACATACGTAGATTTGCGAAGTTGGCCATGGGTGTTTTCTTGGAAGTATTCGAAATGATCAACCGGCGTAAACGGGCTTGACGGTTAGCGCGTAGCGGGTTGTTGCAGTCTCGCCACCGTGCGAGTGCTGTACGCCGCCAATGGTCTCATCGCTACTATAGTCTGCTTTGCGAATTTTGCCATCCCGCGATCAGGGGACGGGTGCGATTAAAACTGATGTGGAACCCACCCACTAAGCGGCATGCTTGAATTCTTCGGTCCAGTGGTCATTCCAACGGTTATTGGCGCGATTGAGTCGCAACGCCAGCATATGTTCTGCGTTTGC
>JAYTVA010000145.1:0-39126 GCA_043744255.1 Burkholderiales bacterium
CACACCACCGTCTCGCAGGCGGTTCAGTCCAACATGGTTTATCTGCCGCGAATGATGTCATCGCTTTGTGCGCATGCTGCGGCGCGGCGGATAAACGCTAATTGTTAGGCCGCAGAATCGATCGTCACAGAGGTCTCCATGCAAGTAGTCGCACTTCCAGGGCGCACCAGCGGAACCGAAGCATGGTTGCAAGACGTCTTGCGTGCTGCAGGCCTTCCCGCCGGCGGGATTCTTCGATATCGGCATTGGGACAGCGAAGCGGATGCAAGCGTCGAGCTTGAGGCATCACGCCTAGAGGGTCAGACGCCACGGCTGGTTGTCGCCAAATCGATGGGAACAATTATCGCCGCGACAGCATTTGACCTCCACAAGTTCAGACCCCGTGCGGCCATTTTGATCGGTACACCCTATGCGCCAATGCCGGCCGCTGTGCGTCGGCTTATGAGCAAGTTTTCTCAAGGAGTCAGTACCCTTTTTATCCAGCAGGCTCAAGACCCCGGTGGTTCGGCTGCAGAGCTGCCCGCGGCGCTTGAATTGGTAAGCGGTGAGGTCTTAGCCGTCCCAGGAGCCGATCATTTGTACTCAGATACAACCGCGCTCGGGGCCATACTGAAGCAATGGACGACGAATCATCCCTAAGGCTGGCTGTGCTGCGGCCTAACCCTTCCATCGAGCGGACTCGCTCCGGCAGCGCAGGCTTGGCCCTCATTTCATTCTGGGCCAAGCCCGCGCTGCCTCCGCGAGCCGCTCATGTCAAACGTTACTCGCCAAACTCAACGTCCGTTGCAACCTCCCCGTCCTCAGGGTAGGATTCCTACTTCGAATTCTTACCTGCGAGGCAGCGATGCTGATTACCGAAAAGGGACAAGTCACGATTCCAAAGCACATCCGTCAGGCGGCTGGGGTCGCACCTGGCAGCGAAGTCACGTTCAGCTTGGAGGGCAGCAAGATCGTCATCACGCCGGTCAGCACGGGGGTTAAGGATGATCGCCGCGCCAAGCTGAAGGCTGCCGCTGCGCGCGTGCGTGAGAGCTTCAGCGCAGAGTTCAAGCAGCTCAGTGCTGACGAGATCTTGAATTTCATTCGTGGCGACGAACCCACCAAACGCACCGCGCGCCGTGGCTCCCGCTAGTCTTGCTGCCTACGATGGTTCCGCAGGCGTCCTTGTTGACACCAACGTATGGGTGGACTGCATCGACGAGGTAAGTCCGTGGCACGAGTGGGCTACGGAGATGTTGCAGGAGTGTAGCGAGCGGTGGCCGCTTCACGTGAACATCGTTATCTACTCCGAGTTGTTGATTCCAGGTCCAGATGTCGGTGCCTTGGACGCGATGCTAGATATCTACGGAGCCTTGCGAACGCCTTTGCCCTGGGCCGCCGCTTCCCTCACTGCGGCGGCATATGGGCTTTATCGGCGTCGAGGCGGCGCTAAGCACAAGCCGCTACCTGACTTTTTCATCGGTTCACACGCAGCCGTGTCAAACCTCAGTGTGCTGACCCGTGACGCGAGGCCCTACAAGAGCTATTTCGCTCGACTTGAAGTCTTGTCGCCCTGAGTTGGCGAGCGTTGGCGCCCCCTCGTTCAAGCCGATCCGCTTGAGTAGGCGGCTTAAGGCTGGTCCGTGCCAGGCTGTACACTTTCGCGAATGAGCCTCACGCTGCCTGCCGCTGCGGGCTGCTTTACCCGAACATTAGGTCGCACTTTGTCGATGCTCGCACTGAGCCGGTAAGCTTTTCGTTGAGTACTTAACGAAAAGCTTACCGGCTCAGTCTCAGTCGTGCATACGGAGAATGAGCATGAAATCCGCATCATCTCGTTCCGCAAAGCCACCAAACGCGAATCGCAAATCTACTTCTATGCAATCCAAACTGATTGGGCTCGCCTCAAGGCCGACGAGGCTAACGCAAACGTCGAGCACCCAGAATCTGCCGTAAAGCACATTGTTCGCGGCATTGTTCGTCGCGGGCTCGCCCCGTTGCCACCAAAGACATCCATTTCATTGCGCGTGGATCAGGACGTGCTGGAATGGTTCAAGGCGCAAGGCGCGGGTTACCAGACCAGAATCAACACCGTGCTGCGCGCATTTCGTGATGCATCGGTTTAACGGGTTGGCTCACACGGACCCGCAGCGGCAGGTTGCCGCGTTGCGGCCCGTGCCGCGAACCCGTGGCCTCAAACGTTAGGCGCCCTGCTGTGGCCGTCGAACCTGCAGCGTTCTTGAACCTAGACCTAGAGCTTCGGTGTCGTGAAGACCTGGCACCGCTCGCTGCTTCGCCAACTTGTTCGCGGCATTCTGCAACCCGCTAAAAATCGAACTCGCGACATGCGCTGGAAAGCCGCGCGGAATCTGGGCTTTCACGATATCGATGACGCCAGGTGTGCGGGCAATCAGCTCGTCGATAATGGGCTCGAAGCTGTCGATCAGGCCATTGCGGCGGGCGCTCGTGTTCCAGTGCCGCCGCAAAATTTCGTTGAGACGGTAGTGCATGTTCTTGTCGCCGCGCACGCCCATCGCCAGCGCTGCCTTCTGCGGCGCGATCTCGCCTGACTTGGTGCCGAGGACGGGATACACAGACAGCACGTCGTAGAGCGGCGTCAGCGAGTAGGTGCCGCCTGCGCCGATGCGAATACTAAAATTTTTGGCGTGGCCGTCTGTGGCTCCGAGCAACCAAAATACGATCTGGCACGCGAAAAAGACGCGACGATCATCGAACGGGCGCTCGGCGGTGCGCAGTAAATTCATGATCTGATCGATGCCCGGTCCGCCATCGGTTTGATATTTGTTGAGGTATGACGTGCCAGTTGCCTGACACAAATCTTCCTGCGGCAGACGCATGATCCAGTGTGCGTCGCTCGATAGTCGGCGATCAAACCGCTCAACGATCAGCACCTTTTGATCTTCGAACATTGCCATCTCGCAATTGGCAATCGGCAAACCGTAGGCCGCAACAATTTTCGCGCACAGCCATTCGTTTTCAACCGACGCACGCATGTCGGCGCGCATGTTGCCGACAAGACCCAACGGCAACTTGAAAATATGGGTGGTCGGCGTCGCGCCCAGCGGCTGCATCCATTTGCTTTTGTGCCATAGCAGCGCCGTCTTCTCCTGCGCGCCCGCGAGCGAGAGTCGAAAATGCTCGCGGGTGTCGTCCGCTAAATTGGGCGCGACAGTAGTGCGCAGCAGCATCGCCACGTCAGCCTCAGTGAGCGCGCGGCCAGCGATG
Source organism: Burkholderiales bacterium (assembly GCA_043744255.1). Taxonomy (GTDB): domain Bacteria; phylum Pseudomonadota; class Gammaproteobacteria; order Burkholderiales; family Usitatibacteraceae; genus UKL13-2. The sequence continues at coordinate 3,226 of JAYTVA010000145.1, forward strand.
CTTTGTACTTTGGGCGGCTCGACACCTTCGGGCAGAATTTGCAACGCGCCCACGCAATCGCGGCCCAGCGCTTCGAGCATCGAATAGGCGTCGATGGCGCTGACATTAAAGCGATGCGCAATCCGCTCGCGAATTGCATTGGTATCCGGCAACAGGTTGTCAAAGTAGCGGCGCACTTCCGCGCCCACGTAGGGTTGTTCGTCAGGCGTGAGCGGAAAACGAATCGAGAGCGGTCGGCTGTTGGCAGATGTGCGCCACGAGTCCGCGTAACGCAATGCGTCGCCCGCCGCTGTCTGCTGCCACTGGCCAACGTACTCGCCATTCATGTAGAGGTCGAGTGGCTGGGCTTTGTTGCGCTTACGCATGCGCTACCATTTCGGGGCTTTGCCGGGCGTGGCTTCTGGCGCGGCTTTTGGCACCGCTTTTGGCACATTACTGCGCAAAATCAATTCAACGTCCAGCGCAGCGAGCGCCCGCAATAAACGCTCGATGGTGGCCTTGTCGGGATTACGTTCGAGTTGAGAAACTGTCTGCTGGGTGACGCCGATGCGATGCGCCAGTTCAACTTGCGATAAGCCAGATCGCTTGCGAAATGCGGCAAATAACGGGATCAATTGTTCTGGTGTGCGGACAGAGAATTCATTCATGGCAAGCCCTTCGGGACGTGTTTGGCTCAATATGCATACTACATACGTTGATATGTTATTTCAATTTACGCATCATGATATGTATTTCAAAAATACGCAACATGATCTGTATTCAAATTTCCCCCTATCTCGCGTCTGCCTTGGCGCGTCACCTCTAAAATGACGCCAATGAGCCCCATGAGACCAACGACACCAATGACACCGGAACTAATTGGCCGCTCGACCACTCACTGATTTATCCAGAAATTATTTGTAATCCTTCACGGAGGCACCCATGAAACACATCACCAAGCAATTTATGCCAGCCCTGACTGCATTCACATTCGCGTGCAGTTCTCTAGCGACGTTGGCCGCAGACCTGACGGTCTTCTCGGGCGGTGCCGCCAAGTCGGCGGTGTCGGAACTCGTTCCCCTGTGGGGGAAAAGCACTGGCAACAAAGTGACCATCACCTACGCGGCAGCGGGTGACCTGCGCCGCAAACTCGCGGCAGGCGAGCGCGCTGATCTTCTCATCTTGCCGCTGGAAAATTTTGCGGCAGTCGAAAAAGACGGGCTCACCAACGTTGCCACGCGCCGTGATCTTGGCGCGGTGGGCATTGGCGTGGCGGTCAAAGCGGGCGCGAAAGTACCTGATTTATCCACGGAGGAGGGCGTGAAGCGCGCGCTGATGGATGCCAAGTCGATCACGTATATGGATCCAAACCGTGGCACCAGCGGTAAGCATATTGATGAAGTGGTGCTGCCCAAACTCGGCATTCGCGATGCCGTTCGCGCCAAAACCAAATTCGGCGAAGGCGGCATGATCGCCGACAAGGTGGCGAGCGGCGAGGTAGAAATCGCGTTGCATCAGATGACCGAAGTGCTGCCGGTGGCTGGCATCACCGTGGCGGGCTATTTGCCGCCGTCTCTGCAAAAAACGACGGTGTATTCTGGTGCCGTGATGCAGGCGTCGAGCGCGCCTGTTGAAGCGGCTGCGCTGCTGGCGTTTCTGGCTGGCGATGCGAGCCGCAAGGTATTTTTGAGCAAGGGCTTCACGGCACCAACGGCGTTCGCTGAAACCACCGCACAGGTGCCGACGCAAGCACCGACGCAAGTACCGACACCCACCCCGGCAGGGTTTCGTTCGATACTCGATTCATTACCAGCGCCGCCGACAACGCCCGGCACTGGCGGGACGACGCAGCCACGGACGGGGCCCGATCCCTGATCGCGCATCGCTTGAAACGCCAATATCCACGCGGGTTTCCAGCCATCAGTCTATTTCTAGCCGCGCGGGTGGTGCTGCGCATGTAGTGCCTTCATGCGCTCACGTGCGACGTGCGTATAAATCTCGGTCGTCGTAATGTCGGCGTGCCCCAACAGCATTTGCACCACGCGCAAATCCGCGCCGTGGTTGATGAGGTGGGTCGCAAACGCGTGGCGCAATGTGTGCGGCGAAATCGGCGTGTAGATGCCCGCACGAGCCGCATGTGCTTTGATCAAATGCCAGAACATTTGCCGCGTCATCGCGCCGCCACGCTGCGTGACGAATAGATCAGGTGATTTTTGTTCACCGAGAATTTCGGGACGCGCATCGGCTTGGTAGCGCTTGATCCACGCGGCTGCTTCTTGTCCCATCGGCACCAGCCGCTCCTTGTTGCCTTTGCCGATCACGCGCACCACGTTCATGTCGAGACTCACCTGCGCGATTTTGAGCGTCACCAGTTCAGTCACGCGAAGGCCCGTGGCGTAAAGCGTTTCGAGCATCGCGCGATCACGGAGGCCTAGCGGCGTGGCGGCATCGGGCGCGTTCAGTAGCGCCTCAACGTTGGCCTCCGATAGTGACTTTGGCAGGCTGCGCGAAAGCTTCGGCGATTCGAGCGTGGCGCTCGGGTCGGTTTGAATCAGCCGTTCGCGCAATAAATGCTGGTAGAACTTCTTGAGTGCGGAAGTGAGCCGCGCCGTTGAGCGAGGGCTCGATTTTTTGTCCTCCACGCGATGCGCGAGGAAGGCTTGCAAATCGTGTGTCACTGCATCTACCAGCGCAGGGCGTTTCGCCGCGCGCAGCCATTCATGCAACTGGCTGACATCACGCCGATAGCTCTCAATAGTATTTTTTGCGAGACCGTCGGAGAGCCACAGACTATCCGCGAATTGATCCAGCAGCGGATCAGTCATAGCAGCAGCGCGCCTTCGTGCGTGAGCAGCCAGCGTTTGATCGCCAACGGATCGTCAAGCTTGCCACCCATGAATCCGCCGAGGCCGCTGGCCGCCGTGATGCGATGGCATGGCACCACAATCGGCACTGGATTTCGGCCGCAGGCAGTGCCCACCGCGCGCGGTGACGACGTGATTGCCGCCGCGAGTTCGCCATATGTTTTTGTAGAACCGGCGGCGACTTTTTGCATCGCATGCCACACATCGAGCTGATGTTTGGTGCCCGAGAGCCGAATCGGTAAATCGAATTTGAACTTGGGTTTGTCGAGATAGGTCATCAACTGCACAGTCGCAAGGTGCGCGATGGTATTGGTCTTTGGCGATTTCGCGCTCACCGATGACGGCAAGAAATGCACCGCGAGTAGATGCGTGTCGTCGGTGATGATGCCAAGTGTTGCGAACGGGGCTTTGATACGGGCGGTGTATTGATCCATGGTCAGAATAGTTTACGTCGCAACGTGGGCACGAACGTGAAAAACGTCTCGCGATTTCGTCGGGTGAGAGCTTGGGCCCCGGACTAAATCCGGGGAGACACCGCGGGGCGCGTTGCGCCCGCGTTGTCGAGTTCCCACCTCCGTCATTAAGGTCATGCTTCGCTCATCGCTGTCTCCCCGGATTTAGTCCGGGGCCCAATTTCGCACTAGGCAGCGTCGGCCACCGCCATGATCCTGCGCCGTTGCAACCTGATCGCCTAAAATACGCATATGTCGCTCGCCCTCCTACTCATTCCCGATTTTCTGCTCATTCTCTTTGGCTTTTTTCTGAATCGATTCACCGACTGGGGGCGTGGTTTCTGGAGCGGTCTCGAGAAGCTGATTTATTTTGTGCTGTTCCCCGCGCTACTGTTTAATTCCATCGCCAAATCCAAACTCGATTTCATCGCCGCCGCCCCCGCGCTGAAAACAGCGGTCATCACGATCATCGTTGGCATGGTGCTGTCATATGCGGTGCGCTGGATCTTGAAGGTGGATGCAAAAATTTTCGCGTCTGGATTTCAGTTGGCGTTTCGTTTCAATTCCTATATCGGCCTCGCCATTGCCGGACGATTGCACGGCGAGGCGGGCATCGCCGCATTCGGAATCGTCATCGCCATCGTGGTGCCGCTGTGCAACATCGCGGCTGTATGGGCACTGGCGCGCCACGGTGGCGGCGCGATGTGGAAAGAACTCTTGCAAAACCCACTCATCATCGCCACCGTCAGCGGCGTCTTGTATTCGCTCTCTGGCCTGCCGCTGCCAGCGTTCGTGGATAACCTGATCGCGCGCATGGGTGCGGCCTCGCTCGCCTGTGGCCTGCTCGCGGTGGGTGCGGCGCTGCAATTAAAAGATGCCGGCAAACACGCCGCCGCACTGAGTTATTTCACGGCCGTTAAACTGATCGCGCTGCCGCTGGTTGCGTTATTGATTGGCCGCACCTTTGGCGTAACGGGCATTTTTTTCGATATGGTGGTGTTGCTGGCGGCACTACCCACGGCGACCTCAGCCTACGTGCTGGCGGCGCGCCTTGGCGGCGATGCAAACTTTGTCGCGCAAGGTGTCACGCTCAGCACGCTTGCGGGTATGCTGGCGATCCCATTGTGGTTAAATTACGCTAGAACCTTTTGAGATTTCCGGGAGATTGAAATGCGCATTGAAGATGATCGTGAAAGTGACAACGTCGAAGACCGTCGCGGCAGTGGTGGAGGAGGCGGTATGGGACGCGTCGGCGGCCTGGGGGTCGGCGGAGTATTGGTCGCGCTAGTTGTCAGTTATTTTCTAGGCATTGATCCCAGCACCTTGCTCGGTGTTGCTAACTCTGTCCAAAGCAGTCAGCCGCAGTCGCAGGGGCAGCCGATTGATCCCGCGCGCGATCCCGACGCTGCGCTAAAGAGCGAAGTGTCCAAAATGCTTCGCCGCAACGAAGAAACTTGGAGCGCACTGTTCCAACAAATGGGCGGCACCTACCAAAAGCCAAAGCTGGTCTTGTTTTCGGGTGTCACCCGTACCGCCTGCGGCGCCGGACAAGCGGCCATGGGGCCATTCTATTGCCCCGGCGATCAGCAGGTCTATCTTGATATGGACTTCTTTCGCGAAATGGAAAAACGCTTCCGCGCTGGCGGCGACTTTGCGCGCGCCTATGTGATCGCACACGAGATCGGCCACCACGTACAAAACCAAATGGGCATCACCGGCAAAACAGACGCGATGCGCGACCGTGTCAGCAAGGTCGAATACAACAAGATTTCTGTGCGCGTCGAGCTACAAGCCGATTGCTTCGCCGGCGTGTGGGCACATCACTCGCACAAAGCCAAACCGTTCATCGAAGCCAACGATCCAGAAGAAGCATTGCGCGCCGCCAACGCCATCGGCGACGACGCGCTACAGCGCCAATCGCAGGGTGCCGTCGTGCCGGATTCATTCACCCACGGCACCTCCGCGCAACGCACGCGCTGGTTCAAGACTGGATTGGAAACGGGCAGCGTGAAGGCGTGCGACACGTTTGCCACACGTGATATTGGTTAATGAGTCTCCCTATTGGCGTGCCGTTCAAGGCAAAAATTCATGGAACGCGGCGTCAGTACTGGGATGTGACGTTTTGAGTGGCGGTGAATTTAGTCTAAGCTGTGGATGAAGATTTCCTAAACGGGCTAAGCCTGCATCGCGCGGGTCAGCTCAGCGAAGCCGAGCAACTTTATCGCCGCGTCCTCGCCTCCAACCCGCATCACGCCGATGCGCACTATCATCTCGGCGTTATTGCGCTAGCGGTCAATCAGGCGGCGGGCGCGTTGCCGCATCTTAAATTTGCGCTACAGGCGAATCCCAATCACGGGCACTATTGGCTCACTTACATCACGGCATTGGCTGAAGCTGGTCACACGGATGCCGCCCGCGCGATGTGCGCGCAGGGTGTGGCGATGGGTTTGCAAGGGGTGGAAATCGACGCGCTCGCAATGCGCCTTGGCACCGAGCGGCCCGTCAAACAAGTCGGCGTAGCGGCCAGCAAAGATGAAATTGCGCAGCTAACAACACTAGCCACTGCGCGCCGATTCACTGACATGGAAGCGCTCGCCAAAAAAGTTACACTGCGTTTTCCGAATGACGGCGTGGCGTGGAAAGCGCTAGGCAGCGCTTTGATCGAGCAGCGCGCCGCCGCTGAAGCGATTGAGCCATTGCGCCTCGCCGCGCGGCTGTTGCCTCGCGATGCCGACAATCTGTGTAACCTCGCCAACGCACTTGAACGCGTCGGTGAATTTCATGAGGCTGAAATCTGCTATCGCCATGCGCTAACCTTGCAACCGGAATTTCCGCTTGCCCACAGCAACCTGCTGCTGAACATGAATTACGCTGCTGAGCAATCGTCCGCCGCATGCCTTGCCGAGGCGCAGCGATACGGTGAAGTGGGCAGTCGCGCAGCGAAAAAATTTACGTCGTGGCATTGCGATGCGGCCACAACGCGGCTGCGCGTTGGGTTGGTGTCAGGCGACTTTAATCAACATCCTGTCGGCTTTTTTCTGGAAAGTTTTTTGGCGGCAATTGATCCCGCAAAAATTGAGCTTTTCGCCTACATGACTTCAAACACAAGCGACGATCTCACGGCGCGCATCAAGCCGCGCTTTGCCGCATGGAAATCAATTGTGGATCTAGCCGATGCCGACGCCGCAAAAATAATTCACGCGGACAGCGTTCATATCCTTGTCGATCTTGCCGGTCACACGGCACACAATCGCTTGCCGGTGTTTGCGTACAAACCGGCACCTGTACAGGTAACGTGGTTGGGCTACTTCGCCACCACCGGCGTGGCCGAAATTGATTTTTTGCTGGCCGATGAAGTCGGTGTTCCGGCTGACCATCGCGGCCAGTTCAGCGAACAAATTTTGTATTTGCCCGACACGCGTTTGTGTTTTTCAGCGCCCGCGAATGCGCCGCCGGTGGTGCCATTGCCCGCGCTCGCGCGAGGCCACATTACCTTCGGATGTTTTCAGCATCTGCCAAAGTTAAACGATCATGTGCTGCGCACCTGGGCAAAAATCCTTCTCTACTTGCCCACCGCGCGGCTGCGTTTGCAGCTCGGCTCGCTCGGTGCAGGTGCTGTGCATGCTCGGCTCGCGCAACGTTTGATGCAACACGGCATCGCACTTGCGCGCGTGTCGATGTTTGAAGCCACCCCGCGCGCGCAATACCTCGCCGCACATGCCGATGTCGATATGATTCTCGACACCTTCCCCTACCCAGGAGGCACCACCACTTGTGAAGCGCTGTGGATGGGGGTGCCGACATTAACGTTGGCGGGCGATCGGCTACTGTCGCGACAAGGTGCCAGCTTGCTCGCGGCAAGTGGATTGAGTGACTGGGTTGCCGCAAATGAACTTGACTACGTCCGCAAAGCGGTCGCGTTTGCGAGCGATACCGCGGCGCTCGCTACCCTGCGGGAGCGCTTGCGCGCACAAGTTTTCAACTCACCCGTGTTCGATGCACGGCGATTTGCGCAGCATTGGGAGCATGCCATCGGCGAGATGTGGAACTTGCGGCGGTAGTGGCGGGTTGACCTTAGCTCAACGGCTTTTGCAGAAACAGAAAAATGCCCAGTTCGCCACCATGGTCGCCGAATTCGCAGTGCACTCGTTGCGCGCCAACGCTATGCGCGAGAAACATCAGTTCGTTTAGCGGATAGATGTTCATTTCCATTTCTGGCTCGCCAGAGTGGGAGTCGATAGGCACGCCGTTGACCAAGTTGTCTTTCTGTGCGGCGACGCGCTGCAGCCCCATGAACGACTTGCCTTGGACATCCGGTTCATCCTTTCGCACACCATTGGTGGCGGCTAGATATTGCTTCGCGTAGATGAACTGAATCGCCACTACGCCGCCAGGTGACAGACGTGCGAGCAATTGCTTGAAGATCGCGACGCCGCGTTCGACCGGGATGTGCTGAAAGACGAGGCACGAGTGAATGAAATCAAATTGCCCGGATACTTGGCTTAGCGCGTCATCAGACAGAACGACTTGCGTGTTAGTTAGGCCAGCGACTGTGCATTGCTGCTTTGCCTCCGCCAACATCGACGGCGATACATCGACACCCACAGCGAATTCGGTGATGCGCGCCAAGGGCACCAGTACGCGCCCGACCCCGCAGCCAAAATCGAGCGCGCGCTTGGGCACGAAGTTGGGGTCAACAAGAAATTTGACGATGTGCAAAACGTAAGCGACGTGACCCTGGCCCGTCTCAAAAAATGCTTTTTTTGCTTCTTCCGTCAGGTTCTCCCGACGAAACTTTGGGTCAGTAACGACTCCAAAATAAGGGTCTTTCTTCCCCCAAGCCTCCCATGCTGCGTCTGTACTCATTTCTGTTCAATCCTGTGTTAATCCGTATCGCACGAATGGCAATTGGGCATCGTATCATGCCAAAATTCCATTACTACATCACGCGGTTGCAGCCTCACGACGCGGCCGCCTAACACCTGTTCACAAAACGAAAACCCGACAAACATGAGTGTGGAACGCGAAGACGTAATTTGGTGCTACCGAAACCTGCTCGGACGCGAAGCCGAGTCAGAGGCCTCGATTCGCTCGCACAGCGAACATCCGGATTTCAAAGCTCTAGTTGCGAGCTTTACCAGCGGGCAGGAGTTTTTGCGCAGGGCCCAAGCGGATAAGCAGGGTGGCGCAACGGGGCCGTTCCCGTTACCGTTGGATGTGGCGAGGCTAGAAGTTGAGACAGCGGCTAGTGATGAAGACTTTCGGCAGTGCGCCGAGAAAATCAAAACTGCGTGGGAATTCCTAGGAACAGAGCGTGCGCACTTTTCGGTGTTGACCGATGACGATTTTTTGCCCGCGAATCTTGCCGGTTCGCAGGAGCGGTTTTGGGCATCGGGTGAGCATGAGGCCGCGCGCGCCGCGCGCATCGCGGCGAGGCATGGTGTGACAAACCTCAATGATCGCATCTGCGTCGAGTATGGCTGCGGCGTCGGGCGTGTGACGATGGGGTTTGCGCAGCGCGCGCCGTGGGTACATGCCTACGACATCTCCAAGCCGCATCTCGATTTCGCACGCGCACGCGCCGACGAGTTGGCGATAAAAAATGTGACCTTCCACGAATGCAGTGATCTTGTGAACTCAACGATCACGCCGTGCGATTTTTTCTTCTCAATCATCGTGTTTCAACACAATCCACCGCCAGTTATTTTGGCGTTGATCGATCGGGCGCTGGCTGCACTGCGCCCCGATGGTATGGCGGTATTTCAAGTTCCCACGTATATCGCCGGCTATCGCTTTGAGTTGCGCGAATGGCTGGCAACAGATCATGCGCTCGATATGCAGATGCATTGCGTGCCGCAGGATCGCATCATCGACGTGATTGCTCGGCAAGGGTGCAAGTTATTGGAGATTCGCGAAGACAATTGCGCCGGTGATTTGGCGTCGATCATTTCCAATACTTTTGTCGTGCGAAAACCCGCCTAAACCAAAAGTCGTGGCCGAAAAAAACCGCCAGAAGTCCCCCTCCGGCGGTTTTTTGTTTTCCAGCAAAGGCAACCCGCAAATTACGCTGCGTTGTCGCCTTTGGTCTGCGTCGAGACGTAATCGAGCTTTTCCTTGATACGTGCCGATTTGCCCGAGCGTTTGCGCTGGTAGTAGAGCTTGGCGCGGCGCACGTCGCCTTTGCGTTTGACTTCGATTGATGCGATCGTTGGTGCGTAGGTTTGGAACGTGCGCTCCACGCCTTCGCCTGACGAGATTTTGCGAACGATGAACGAAGAGTTGAAGCCGCGATTGCGCTTGGCAATGACCACGCCTTCAAACGCCTGTACGCGCTTGCGCTCGCCTTCGATCACGTTGACGCTGACGATCAGCGTGTCGCCGGGGGCGAACACGGGGATCTTCTTGCCTAGGCGGGCAATTTCTTCGTTTTCCAGTATTTCAATAATGTTCATTGTGTTTCCTTTGCGTTAAGTTTCGGCCTCGCAAACTTGCGAGCGCCTTTGGCTAATTTCAGCCCATCACACAGCGCCGTTATTGATGTCGCTCACGGATGTGCGCCTACTTTTGCTGCATTTGCGTAACAACTCGCCGCTTACTTCTCGGCGAGTAACTTCAAATCTTCGCGGCTCAATTTTGCCGCGCCCAACACTTCCGGCCGTCGTGCTTTGGTGCGTTTCAGCGCTTCGGCACGTCGCCACTTCTCAATCGCGGCGTGGTTCCCGCTCATCAACGCGGCGGGTACTGATTTACCATTCCACACTTCCGGCCGCGTGTAGTGCGGGTGATCCAAGAGCCCATTTCGCGCTGGAGAAAACGAATCCTCCGTCGCGGATGCTGCCGTATTCAACACCCCCGGCAACAACCTGACCATTGCATCAATCACCACCATCGCCGCCAGCTCGCCACCGGACAACACATAGTCGCCGATGGAAACTTCAATATCCACGCGCGTTTCAATCAAACGCTCGTCAACGCCTTCGTACCGCCCGCAGAGAAAAACCAAACCTGGCTCTTCGCACAATTGCCGAATACCAGCGTCGGTAATCGGCTTCGCCTGCGGCGTCAGGTAGACAACTTTTGGCGTCACCTGAAAATCTTGCTGCCGCCCAAAAGCCGCGTCAATCGCGGCGTTCAACGGTTCTGCCTTCATCACCATCCCCGGCCCGCCGCCAAATGGACGGTCGTCTATGGTGCGATAACTATCGGTTGCAAAGTCGCGCGGGTTCCAGCATTTCAGCTCCCACGCGCCTTCATCCAGCGCTCGCCGCGTCACCCCAGAATCGGCAATCGCGTCGAACATTTCCGGGAACAGCGTGATGACGTCGTAGTGTTTAGTCATCTTCGCGTTCCTAGCTTTACGTTCGTCGAACCAAGCTAATAATCTTTCTGCCAATTGAGCGTCACGACCTTCGCGTGACGATCAACTTTCACAATGACCTCGTCAATAAACGGGATCAACAATTCGGTCGTTCCATCGCGCACCACCAACACGTCATTTGCGCCGGTTTCCATCAGTGTTTCGATCTTGCCGAGGCGCTCGCCCAACGTATTGACAACCTCGGCACCGATCAAATCTATCCAGTAATGCTCGCCGTCAGCCGGTTGCTCCAAGGCGTCGCGGGGAATCGCAATGTCGCGCTTACGCAGCAATTCGGCCGCGCTGCGATCATCAAACCCTTTGAACTTGGCCACCGCACCTTTGGCGTTGACCGCAAACTCTTCCAACTCAAACTCCTCCCAGCCTTTCGGCCCTCGTACAAGCCAAGACGCGTATGCATCGAGGCTGTCGGGAGATTCGGTGAACGTTTGCAGTTTGACCCAGCCCTTGATGCCGAATGGCGCTGCGATCTGCGCCATCACCACCAGGTCTTTGTCGGCGAATTGCTCAGTCAATTAAGCGGCTGCTGGTGCAGTTTTGCGGTTGCGCTTGACGAGGCGCGAGACGGCGTCGGACGGTTGCGCACCCTTGGCTTGCCAAAAGGCGAGGCGATCACCGGCGATACGAAACGCCTCTTCGCCACCTGAGGCCACCGGATTGTAAAAACCCAAGCGCTCGATGAAGCGACCATCGCGCGGATTGCGCGAATCAGCAACGACGATATTGTAGAAAGGGCGACCACGGGCACCGCCGCGTGCGAGTCTGATAACGACCATGTAATTTCCTTAGAAGCGAGTCATTGAACAATCCGTTGAGAACGGATAACGGGCTGGTTGCGAACCAGTAACGATGCCTGACCAAGCAGGACAGTCGAGAAGTTTAGCAAAAACAAGGGGTTGATGCAAGTTTATGTATTGGGGCGCGCGCCCGTTTTGCTCGGTATCAAACCTCACGGGATAAGATTGTAGACATTGACATTTGTCGGCGCTATATTGAGTTGTCCACTGTCAATGCATTCAAAAACAACGGGAGTAAGTGATGAAAAACGCCCCCCCCCCGCAAAGTCGCAAGCGAGTTAGTCCGTACGTTTTTGCTTGTGGCAGCCTTGCTACTGCCCTTCTCAATCAAGTCGCACGCCGCTGAGGACACAACACTCCCCACGGCAAAAAGCGATAGCGCCTTTACTACAAAGGCGGCATCGCCAATTCGATCTGCCGATGGCCGTACCCGCTACATTGTCGATTTGGTTGATGACGATACAGACAAACCCGCCAAATTCGATGACGAAAAGAAGTTTACGGACTACCGCAAAAAGCGTTCCGCATCTCTAATTGACGCTGCGGTGAAGCTGCGTGACATTCAACTTTTTTCATCAACCAGCGTTGTGGATACAAGCTTTACTGCGTACCTGACCGAAAAACAGCTCGACCAACTGGCAAAAGACAAACGCGTCAAGCTCATTACACCAGATGTTTATCTGGAGCCAAGCGCACTATGGACGGCTTCGACTGACTACTCCGGCCAAACACGCGATTGGGGACTTTACGCTATGGGCGTTGCGCAAGCCGGGTCAAGCAACGGCACCGCCGCCGTTTACGTGCTGGATAGCGGGGTTGAGCCGCATGTCGATCTGCCAGGATTAATCAGAACGAGCGCGCTACCCGGCATCAATCTTTCCGGCTGCTATCCGCACGCCACGCACGTGGCAGGCATCATCGGTGCCGCAGACAACGGCACTGGGGTAGTCGGCGTATTCCCGGGAGTGAAGATCCAATCCATCGCCGTCGGGGACACGAATGTCGGCGGGTGTTCACAAAACTACGCGCTGTCCGCATTTATTCAAGCGCTGGATGTGGTGTTTTCGGATGTGCTGTTCGGTCGCAAGGCGGCCATCGTCAACATTTCGTTCAATGCTGACCAAGGCGTATTTTCGTCGACGAGCACGCTGGGCAGTAAAATGCGGACGGTTGCAACGCCCTTCAGCTTTTTCACTGGTTCTTACCAAGGCGCGTTCATTGTCCAGTCGGCGGGAAACGATCTTCAGGACGCATGTGGTGTCGCTTACAACGCACCGTCCGGCAGCGATGGCATCATGGTGGTTGGTGGTCTGGACGACAATGGGCAGCGCGTGACACCGTTGGCCACTCCAGACGCTCTCGGTCGGAACAATGGGTATATTAATCGGCCGATTGCTGAAAACCAACCTGGTTCAAATACGGGCTTCTGCGTGGAGGCATGGGCGCCCAGCCAGCGCATTAAATCCACATGGGCCAACGGCAGCTACGCGTTGTTGTCCGGCACATCGATGGCGGCTCCGCATGTCGCAGGCTTGGCTGCGCGGCTCCTAGAAAGTAATCCCGGCATGACGTCCATCGGCATCGAAGCCGCCGTACTCGCCCGGATGTCGACCATCGCCGGATCAAATTTGTCGATACCGCAGCTCTCGCCACAAAGCATGGTGGCGCAACCCACCGTTGAGATCGCTGAAAGGGGCACGCGCACGCCAATAAACGCGATTAATTTCTATGACTTTGCCTCGCAGATTAACCTGCGGTTTGGTGCCAGTGGTGCCAGCTATTGCAGCGTGTACATCACCCAAAACGGTTATTTCTACGACAACTATTGGGTGGTACCTTCATCGCTGGTAAACCTGCCGGTCACAGGCCTACCGCAGGGTGCGACCTACAACTGGACCGTGACCTGCTACTCCCCGCAAAATACGACCACCACCGTTTCAGCAGGCGGATACATCAAAAGAACTATCACGGCCTATTGGATGGCGAATACAACCAGTACCGGCGGCAATTGGCAGTACGTCAACAGCGGTGATCTCGTCACCTGGGCTAACGGCGGAGCCTTCACGCAATATTATTTCAGCAGCGGCGCGGATTATTGCCAAGTGCAGTCTTTTGGCACTCGCGGCAACATTTTCAACGACTCAGAAAAACCAGGCTACCCAGGTTACGACGCATTCTCGCCGCCTTTCTCGCAAACAACGCTCTGGGACAGTGGCCCCTACTTCCCGACGAGTTATCAGTTCGGCATCTTTTATCTAGGCAATCCCAATACCGCAGCGCCGCCATTAGGGCCGTACGAAGGCTACAAATGGCGGCTCGCCTGTAGAAACTGGGAGGGAGACTACAAAGTCAGGGTCATGTACGGGAGACTGCAATAGCGAAATGCGCAAACAGGCGAGCGGACTAGGCGCGAAAACACATGATCAGTCTTGGCTATGTTTGAGCGATATGCAGCAAGGATCTCAACTTTTCAGAAATAGGAGTGCCTATGAACAAGCTCACAATCCTAGTCGCCTTCGCCTTGTTTTGCGCTTTAGCCGACAAGGCTGGACAGGCGCAGGTCTTTCCGTTTCCAGCGGATACCTTGCTTCCCGTTAACCCGACAGCGGTGGACAGTCTAAAACTTAGCTTGGTTGATCGTACTTGCGGGGGGGGGCTTCGCTACAAGGCCGACTCGTACAACGTGGCCATGGCGCAAAACAACATCACGGTTTCATTAGGCGAAAGGCTAAACGGCATTACTTCGATTTGTCCGCTCGCACCGCGAGAAGAAATCGATCTTGGCCGCCTGCCGCCGGGAAATTACACGGTGACGGTGATCGATTTCCCCGGCAATCCTGGAACTCAAACTACGCAGCTCGTGAATTTTCCGTTTACTGTGACCAACCCGCGCCGCGCCAAAGCTGCGCCATACGTCAGGCTCGATTATTCCGGCACGTGGTGGGATCCGAACGATCCCGGCTGGGGGCTGTTTATCTGGCAGGACGCCAGTCGACCCACGGATTCCATTTTGGCAGCGTGGTTCACCTTCACGTCCGATGGCAAATCGGCGTGGTACACCTTCCAGCCGACATGGGCGAGCGCTTCTGTGACAGCGGAAGCGCCATTGCTGCAATCAACACGTCAGCCCGGTGCGGTAAATCCGCCTTCGGGGCCGAACACCAATACCGCAGCGGGGGTGGCGAGCTTAGACTTCACCACCAGTAGCGCGGGCGACGAGGGCACGCTCATCTATACGTTCGGTACGGGTGTAAAACAGGTGCGCACGATCAAGCGCTTCAAACCATAGCAAGCCTTGCCTGACGAGCGAAGCGACGCCGGGATCAACACGCGGCGGGGACAGGTATTTCACGGCCGGAGCCACGCGGAAGAGGCCTTGCTTCTTGCCTAACCCCGACGTTTTGTGTCGATGTAGCGCATAAGCTTTTGCAGATAGCTCTCGCGGCCACCGACGGTGCGAATCACCTTCAAAGATGGCGTCGCGCCTGTCGCCGCGCTAGGTAACGTGGTAAACAGCGCTAGGGAATTCGATTCACAGAGCGCCTCCTATGACGCGAGAATTGCTTGGCGATTTGGGTTGGGCAAGAGGTTTCCGGTAGCCGGCAAAATCAGCCGTAACACGCGGCTGGCGGCGCGCGCGATCCCGCTGTTTCATTGGTGTGGAATGGAATTGACCGTCACGCGCCGCTCGCGGCACGCTAAGTCATGGCTTGGGCGCAAAACGGGCACGCAAATCCATCAGCGGTTTTTCATACCAGCGATAAATGATGGCCGCGCCCGCAATGGTGACCGCGTACCACGCAAAAAATACTGCACATAACGTCAGTGGATGACTGAAGCCACCTGCGTAGTGCAGCAATACGAGCAACAATGGAAAATGCAAAAGATACATTGAGTACGACCACTTGCTCTGGTTCGCGATCCACGGCCGCGTCGGTGTCTGGATCACGTGAACGCGCGCGAGGATGAGCGCACATGCCATGGGCAGCAACGTGAATAGCAGCGCTGCGAGCCAACGGTGTACACCCTCGGGTGGCGCGAAAAAAGTTAAGGTTTGCGACAGCAACGCCAAATAGGCCATAGCAGCCAAAAGTGCCAGCGCGCCAAGCGACCACGCGTTTGCCAACGACACCATGAGTGCGGGCCGGTATCGCTCAAGCCATGCGAGCAACACGCCGAAAGCAAGTGCGTCCAACCGTAGCAAAATGATTTTTCGGAGCGCACTATCAATCGATGCACTCGTCAAGTGTGCCACCCAAATGCGCGACACGAGCGACGCCGCAATGATCGCCAGCACGACCGCCAACACGCCAAATTTGCGATGTCGCGACGGCAATATCAGTGCGGCAGCGGTGACGGCCAAGGGGGCGAGCAGATAAAACCATTCTTCCACCGCGAGCGACCAGCTCTCGCCAAAAAATGCGCTGCTAAACGGCGAAAAGAGGTTGTGCGCAAAGATGACGAACGACCAATCTCCGGCCGGTTTGTGCAACACGAAGGTATAGAGCGCGAGATTTGCGAGCAGAAAGAGGTAGTAATTTGGCAACGTGCGAAACCATCGGCGCAACCAAAAATTGCCGATCGTTTGCGTGCCCATACCGACATCCAAAAGCTGTCTGCCGATCAAGAAACCGCTCAAGACAAAAAATAACTCCACGCCGACCACACCCAACAGAATCAGCACGTATCGCAGCCACGGAAAGGCATCGATGCCTAACGCTGCGCCGTGGGCGCACATCACACAGGTAATTGCCACGACGCGAAACGCGTCTAGCCCCGCACTGCGTTCTGCACTCATCTATGGCGCATCGCTTTTTGTCGTGCTGGTGCCATGACCGGTAATTTTTCGGCGCAGCATGTGCGTCCAGTCGACAAATGGTGAAAACAGCGCTGGTGAAAACTTGTCGATCTCGATGCCTTCAATCCCAGTGGGCGGATACTCATCGCGTTTTGGTACATGCGCCGTGCCAAAAATGATGTCCCAGATCGGGAAAAACGCGGCAAAATTTTTGTCGTGATGTTCCGGCAATATCGAGTGGTGAACTCGGTGATATTGCGGGCCGGCCAACACCATGGTGAGCGGCCCCATCCACAGCCGCAGGTTCATGTGGATGAAAAATGGCCACAAGCCCAGCACCGAACCAACCCATGCCACAGACGGCGGCGCAAAGAAAAACAAAAAACCAATTGGCATCATTTGCACAAACAAACGTAACGGATCCTCCAGCCAGTGGTGCCGCAGACTCGCGACCACATTCAGCGAACGTTCAGAGTGATGCAGCGTGTGCTGTGCCCAGAGCCATTTGTTGGTGTGTTGAAAGCGATGCCACCAATAGTAGATAAAGTCGTTCACAAAGAACACCGCAAACATAGCCAGCACCGAGCCTGCGATGCCTTGCGGAAACGTCAACTTGAACCGTTGGCCGATAGGCTCATTCATAAGGTGCTGTACCAACGGCGATAGGAACATCAGGATCACGCCGCCTATGCCAAGGAGTAACGGTGTCAGCAGCAAATTAAAAAAAGTGCGCTGCAGGGGCTGATGCTTTTCTGCGGGCGCAATGCGCTCAACGACAGATAACCCTGCGTAAACCAGCGCAAGGTAGCCGAGTGTGCCTCCAAAGGCAGTAAAAAATGCTTCCACCGAATTTCTTCCGTTTAGTCAGCGGCCAG
Source organism: Burkholderiales bacterium (assembly GCA_043744255.1). GTDB lineage: Bacteria > Pseudomonadota > Gammaproteobacteria > Burkholderiales > Usitatibacteraceae > UKL13-2. Next base: position 20,369 of record JAYTVA010000145.1, read on the forward strand.
CGCCTTCACCAACCGGTACAAATACGCCTGTCCCTCGTAAAGCGATTTCACTGGCATGCGTTCGTCGCGGCCGTGGATGCGCACTTCGCCGAATTCGTTGAAGATGCCGGACGTGCCAAAGGTAGGAATGCCGTCGTTGCGCAAGCGCGAACCGTCGGTGGCACCGGTGCTCATCACGGGGATCACCGGCACGCCCGGCCACATCGTTTCGGAAGCCTGCTGAATCACTTTGAACACAGCGCTTTCGGCACTACTTGGTTCGCTCGGATTTGCGGTGCCGCGCATGGTGACTTTGACTTTGCCTCCGGCAAGTTGTTGCAATTCGTCGCGCACGAATGCGGGATCTTCTTTCGGCAGGAGGCGACAATTGACCGTCGCGCGGGCGCGTTGCGGCAACGCGTTATCGGCGTGGCCGGCGTCGAGCCGTGTGGCCACGCAGGTGGTGCGCAACAGCGAGTTGTAGCGCGCGATGGCGGAGACGGTTTTCATTTGTTCGGGTGTCGCATTGTTTCGCGCAAGGGCGCTCATGGCGTCGGCGAGTGCGCCGGTTTCGACGGCGGCAAGGCGCGTGAAATTCAGACGAGTCACAAAATTGAGCGCGGGCGGAAAATCAAATTTGCTCAGCCGATCCAGAGACGCCGACAAATCGTAAATCGCGTTGTCGCGCATCGGCACCGAGCTGTGGCCGCCGGGGTTGGTGGCCTCGAAATCGAATGTCAGATACATTTTTTCGGAAATCTGCACGTTTTGCGCGAACGGTTTGCCGCCACGCGTGGTGCCGCCGCCGCCTTCGTTTAACGCGAATTCTGCGTCGATCAACCCGCGATGATTTTTCAGTAAATACGCAACGCCGTTGTGCGAGCCGCCCTCTTCATCGGCGGTCAGCGCCAAGATGAGGTCGCGTTTGGGTTTGAACCCTTCGGCCTTCATGCGCAACAGATTGGCGACAAAAATCGCCGCCATGGATTTGTCATCCAGCACGCCGCGCCCATAGTAGTAACCATCTTTTTCAGTCAGCTTGAACGGGTCAATGTTGTCCGACCAATCTTCATTGCGCGCATCGACCACGTCAATATGCGCCAGCAATAGCGCGGGTTTGCGCGTAGAGGATTCTGCGCGCAGACGCACAATCAAGTTGCCTTTTTTCGCGCCATCCGCCGGTACCACCACCTGCACATCGGCGTCTGCAAACCCGGCAGCCTTGAAGCGCGCCGCAATCTTATTGGCGAGCAAAGTGTTGTCGCCATTCGGATGCACGGTGTTTATTTCGATCATCTCTTTGAAGATGTCGTAGAGCTGTTTTTCTTGCGGCGTGGTTTGCGAAGATGCCGCAAACGCTAGCAGGGACGCGGCGATTGAAGCAATTAGCGATATTTTTTTCATGGCTTGGTCTTCGTCAAAACATTGAAAATCGTCGCCGCATTCGCCAGCAACGCCGCATCTGCAAAGCGCGCACCAATCAACTGCAACCCCAGCGGCATGCCGTGCGCGTCGCGATACGCGGGCACGCTGATCGCTGGTGTGTGCACTACCGATGCAAGACGGTTGAAGATCGGATCGCCGGTTGAAGCCAGCCCAAGCGGCGCGGCGCTTGGTGCGGCGGGCATCAGCCAAACGTCGTATTCGCGCAGCAGTTCGTCAGCTTGCGCACGCGCAGATTCGGCGATGCGCACCGATTGCAGGTACGTGGCACGCGGGATCGTCGCACCTTCGTCGAGCATGGTGGCGAGGGCGGGAGCGAGCAGCGCGCGATGGGTGGTGCGCTCCGGTGTGTAGGCGCGCGCAGATTCGTAGTTCTGAATCACGCGTTGGTGTTCGTGCATGGATGCGAGCGGAGATGGCAGCGCGTAATCGCTGACCACATGCCCCGCGCGCTTGAGTGCATCGGCGGCGCGCGCGAGTGCATCGCGCATGTCGGCGCTTGCGTGTTCGAGATGGTTGCTGATGAATGCAATTCGTAACGGTGCAGTGGATTGAACCGATGCGGCTTGCTCACCAGTCATCGCGGATAACCAAGCGCCACAATCCTCCACGCCGCGTGCAAACACGCCCACCGTATCGAGCGTTTCCGATTGCACTTTCACGCCGATGCGCGGCACCACGTCGAACGAAGGCTTGAAGCCAAACACCCCGCAATATGCAGCGGGGCGCAAGATGGAACCTGCGGTCTGGGTACCGATGGCGATGCGTACCTGACCCGCACCGACAGCGGCCGCCGAGCCCGCCGATGAGCCGCCTGGTGTGTGCGCGGCATTCACTGGATGCAAAGTAACCGAGGGGACGAACGTGGCCAGTTCGGTCGTGACCGTTTTGCCGATGATGGTGGCACCGGCGTTGCGCATCAGTGCCACGCAGGCGGCGTCTACGGTGGCGGGGGCGGCGTGTTCGTAGATTGCGGAGCCGCAGCGGGTGGGCAGACCTTCGACGTCGATGATGTCCTTAACACCGACAGTGAAGCTGTTGAGATAGTTGTTTACAGGCGCGGCGATTGGCGCGGAATTGGCTGAAAACGCTCGCCAAGCGAGGAGTTTGGCGTCCTGATCGAGTGTCACTGCCACTTACTTCATCCCCGGCATCATGCCCTTCATGCCTTTCATCATCTTCGCGAGCCCGCCGCCCTTCATCATCTTCATCATCTTTTGCATCTGCTCGAATTGCGTCATGACGCGATTGACTTCCTGCACCTGCACGCCCGCGCCCATCGCGATGCGGCGTTTGCGTGAGGCTTTAATCAATTCAGGTTTGCGACGCTCGAGTGCGGTCATGGAATTGATGATGCCCTCCGTCCGGCGCAGTTGCTTCTCCTGCAAGTCCGGCGCAGCTTGCGCGGCCTGCGTGAGATGCGCCGGCAGCTTGTCCATGAGCGCTGACATGCCGCCCATTTTGCGCATTTGCGTGAGCTGCATTTTGAAATCGTCGAAGTCGAAGCCTTTGCCTTTTTTGAATTTTTCGGCAAGCTTTTCGGCTTCCGCCATATCGACGTTTTTATGCGCGTCTTCGATCAACGAAAGCACGTCGCCCATGCCGAGAATGCGCGAAGCCATGCGGTCGGCGTAGAACGGCTCGAGCCCGTCCATTTTCTCGGACACACCGGCGAACTTGATCGGTTTGCCGGTGACGTAGCGCACAGATAACGCCGCGCCGCCGCGCGAATCACCGTCGAGCTTGGTCAGTACCACGCCGGTCAGTGGCAGCGCGTCGTTGAATGCTTTGGCGACGTTCACCGCATCCTGACCCTGCATCGCATCGACCGTGAACAGCGTTTCAATCGGCTGAATCGCCGCATGCACGGCCTTGATTTCGGCCATCATCGCTTCATCAATCGCCAAGCGGCCAGCGGTATCGACGATCAACACATCATGAAAATGAATCTTCGCGTAATCTTTCGCGGCAAGCGCAATTGCGACCGGCTTCTGCGAAATATCGCTCTCGAAAAAATCCACGCCCACCTGTTTGGCGAGCGTGCGCAACTGCTCAATCGCCGCTGGGCGATACACGTCAGCCGAGACCACCAACACTTTTTTCTTATGGCGCTCCTTCAACAGTTTCGCCATCTTGCCCACACTGGTGGTCTTACCCGCACCTTGCAAACCGGCCATCAAAATAATCGCGGGCGGCGTGGTGGCGAGATTCAACGGCAACGCATTCAGCTGCGGCGCAGTCGCCTCGCCGCCCATCAACTGAATCAACTCCTGATGGACGATGCCGACAAATGCCTGACCGGGTGAGAGGCTTTGCAACACTTCTGCGCCCAGCGATTTCTCTCTCACCTTGGCGATGAAGTCTTTGACCACCGGCAGGCCGACGTCGGCTTCCAGCAAGGCCATGCGCACTTCGCGCAGCGCATCGGCGATGTTGGCGTCCGTTAAGCGGGCTTGTCCGCGCAGCGTTTTGACGATGCCCGCGAGGCGATTGGTGAGGTTATCTAACATGATGAAAGGAGATAGGAAAAGGCTGAAAATCAAGGAAGGACGCGGTGATTGCCGCGCCGCGCGGTTCAGGGTGGCGAGAGCGATGGTGTAAACTTCACGCTGTTTCGCTAACAAATTTGACGAAGAATTTTTGCCCAACAGCATGCTGCTGACCGTTCTCAATATTACCACCGCCGCTCTATACCTAGCTGCCGCCCTCACCACGTGGCGCGCGCCTGCGGCCGGTGCTGCCAAGGCGCTGTTGTGGTGCGGCCTCGCGCTGCATGGCGTGGCGATTTTCGATGCGATGTTGGCACCAGAGGGTCTCAACATCGGTTTCTCACACGCCATTTCGTTGATCGTCTGGCTGAGTCTGTTGAGCTATGTGCTGCTCGGTAACGACGCGCGCCTGACCCGACTGGCCGCACTGTACTTCGCGCCGGTGGGGGTGGTGGCGGTGTTGCTGCCGATGGTGTTGCCGTCAGCGCGCGTGGTGGTCTATGGCGGGCTCGCGGCGCGTTTGCACATCGTGGTGGCGATTGCCGCCTATGCGTTATTCACCGTGGCGGCGCTGCACGCGCTACTGATGTTGTTCCTCGAAAAGCGCTTGCAGTCGGGCGAATCCCTCGCGCTGGAAAACCCGCTGCCCTCGTTAATGCGCGTTGAAAAATTGCTGTTTCAATTGCTGGTGGCCGCCTTCGCGCTGCTTACCGCCACGTTGGTCAGCGGGGTATTTTTTTCCGAGGCGCTGTTCGGCAAGGTGCTGCAAGTGAGCTACAAAACCGTATTCGCCATCGTCTCGTGGTTCATTTTCGGTGGGCTATTGCTCGGCCACTGGAAGGCGGGCTGGCGCGGCAAACTCGCGGTGCGCTGGACCTTGATCGGTTTCGTCATGCTCCTGCTTTCCTACCCGGTGACCAAGTTCATCATCGAAATCGTGCTCAAGCGCGTGTAATCCCAAAAAACACGACATGACTGATGACATTCCCATAGGCTGGCTGTTCGCGCTCCTCGCCATATTGCTCGCCAGCTCCGGTTTCTTCTCGATGTCCGAGACTTGCATGATGTCGCTCAACCGTTACCGGTTGCGGCATTTGGTCAAGCAGGGTAGCCGTGGCGCGCGTCTTGCCAGTGAATTGCTCGCGAAGGTAGACGAGATGCTCTCGTTCATTCTGGCCGGTAACACGGTCATCAATGCCGCCACCACCATTCTCGTCGCCGAGATTTGTTTACGCCTATTTGGCAAAGGCGAGTACGTGCTCGCGATTGCCACGGGCGCGGCGTCGTTTTGCATTTTGATTTTTGCTGAAATTTTGCCGAAGGTATTGGGCGCGCGCTTCGCGGAGCGGATCGCGCTAGTCGCCAGCTACGTGTTGACCGGCATGATCGTCGTCACCAAGCCGGTAATGTGGATCATCAACGTGATCGTGCGCGCGATTCTGAAGCTGTTGCGTATCAAACCCGCCACCGAGGATGCGCAACCGCTGTCAATGGAAGAAATGCGCACGCTGGTGTTGGAAGGTGGACATTTCATTCCGAAAAAACATCAAAACATCATGGTCAATTTGTTTGACCTTGAACACATGACGGTAGACGACACGATGACGCCACGCGCACACATCGAAGCCATCGACATGGACGACAAAATCGAAGACATCCGCCACGCGCTCGCCACCTCACACCACACCCGTCTCGTGGTCGTCGAGGGCGATTGGTCGAACGTCATCGGCGTGGTGCATGTGCGCAAGGTGCTCAATGCCTCACGCGAAGAAGCGCTGGAAAAAGACACGCTGCGCGAAATCGTTCGCCCGCCGTACTTCATTCCCGAAGGCACGCCGCTGTTGCAGCAACTCACGCATTTTCAGGAGCAGCAACGGCGCGTGGCACTGGTCGTCGATGAATACGGCGAGATGCAGGGCTTGGTCACGCTGCAAGACATTCTGGAAGAAATCGTCGGCGAGTTCACCAGCCAAAGTCCAATGAATACGGGCTTCTACACGAAACAAGACGATGGCAACGTGATCGTCGAAGGGTCATGCCCGCTGCGGGTGCTGAACCGCAAACTAGGTTTTCACTTCCCGCTCGATGGGCCGAAAACCATGAACGGGCTGCTCACCGAACATTTTGAAGACATCCCGGAACCGGGCGTCATCGTCAACATCGCCGAATACGCGATTGAAATCCTGCAAGTGCAGGATCGGATGGTGAAGGTGGTGAAAGTGGCGCTGCCGAAGTGGGCGGCAGTCGGGTAATGCGTGACGACGCAGAAAAAGATTTCGCGCCGCTGTCGGGAAATGTGCGTAAATTACGTTTACGTAAGTAGCACAGCATCTTTTCGCTTTGAATTTGGTGGAGCGGCTCGGCATTGAGCGAGTCCCTCAGCGGCTAAACCAGAAAATTTGCGAGCTGTCGTGGTCAAAAAAAGAAAACGTGCAATCCGGTGCGAATTTTCAGGGAGTGTCAGCCATGTTTTGTAGCGCAATGAACCGTCTCGCGCACGGCGCGCGGCATAGCGTATTCGTCTCAATCCAGCGTGGTTGCGAACCATGAATGTCGCCACGCTCCCACCGTTTGGCGCATCACTCCGAGATGCGCCGCGCGCTGAACCGTCGCCCATTAGCAAACCCCAGGCTGCCCAAAATACTGGCGCGAAGCTCCTCGACTATTTTCAAGAACACTACCAACAACTGCGCATGATTGCGCGCCGCCGCCTGCACAAAGGTGCGCCGTTTACGCTGCTCGATTCTGTGGGGTTGGTCAGTGAGGCGTTTACCAAAATGGGTCGCCAAGCACCACCGACATTTGAATCCGAGCAACACTTTCTCGCCTATATGTCGGCCGCTATGCGCACCGTCATCATCGACTACGCCCGTGCGCGCGGTGCCGAGCGGCGCGGGGGCCACGCGGTCGATGCAACGCTCGATACCAATTTACTGAACGGGCTTCCTGCCGACCCTGGCGGCCTGATCGAGGTTGACGATGCACTCAAGCAACTCGCGCAGGTAGACCCGCGCTTGGCAGAAGTCGTGGAATTGCGATTTTTTGGCGGCTTCACTGAAGAAGAGATCGCTGAAGCCAGCGGGGTCTCCGGTCGCACTGTCAAGCGAGAGTGGGAAAAAGCGCGACTCATGCTCGCGACCATGCTGTCGAAATAGCCGTTCCGACCTGCACCCGCGTCGATTGCCCAACGCTGTCACTTTTTGCGCACGGAATCCGTAAGACCCAATATGGTTGTTCTCAATCCCCATCACCGGGTAAGCGCCGAAAGCCTTCGCGTGGGCCGACGAGCGCCTGCGTGAAAGCGCTTTCGCGCGAGCAACTCGCAACCCTGAGTAGACTGCTGGACGAAGCGCTGGACGTCGAGCCCAGCGCCCGCGCCGCGTGGCTCGCGAGCGCAACCACTGACGATGCTGACCTTGCCGAGCGATTGCGCCTCGCGCTACGCATGGAAGCAGCAGCCACCAGCGGCGCCAACACCGCCAGTAGCGGCGTGTACTGGATACAGTCCGGCAGCCTCAGCGATCTTTTGGTTCAGTCGTCCGACCCACCGAGGTTTGGCGGCTTGGTGCCACAACCGGGGACCGTGGTTGACCGCTACCGCTTGATTCGGCGGCTAGGCGGCGGCGGCATGGGCGAAGTCTGGCTGGCAGAGCGCGTTGGCACCGATACGCAGCACCCGGTGGCGCTCAAGCTGCCGATGCACGTCAGCATCTCGCGCAAAACTGCCGAGCGCTTTACCCGAGAACAAAGAATTCTCGCGCGCTTGAGCCACCGCAATATTGCCGCGTTGCAGCACGCCGGATTTGGTGACCACGGCTTACCCTACCTCGTGATGGAGTACGTCGATGGTGTGCCAATCACCGACTACTGCAATGCACACAAGCTCGGTATCGGCGCACGCATCACGCTGTTCCGCGATGTGCTTGCGGCGGTTGCATATGCGCATGCACAACTCATTATTCATCGCGATATTAAGCCCTCGAACGTGATGGTCGACCAAGCGGGCGAAGTCAAGCTGCTCGATTTCGGCGTCGCTAAATTGCTGGTGGCCGACGAACATGAAACCGATCACCTCACACGTGAAGTCGGCGTGGCCGTCACCGCTAACTACGCCAGTCCCGAGCAACTCCAATCGCTGGTGCCAACGGTCAGTACTGACGTGTATTCGCTAGGCGTACTTCTCTACGAATTGCTCACCAATGTCCGGCCCTACAACCTACGCAGCGGCGAAGGCATCGAGGCCTTGCGCAAGGCTCACATTATTGCGGCGTCGCGTGCGGCTGGCGCGGATGCGGTGAGTGCGCAGGGTGCGCCAAATTTGCGCGCCGTCCAGCGCGCCCTTGCTGGCGATATTGGTGCCGTCGTCATGAAAGCGCTGGAATTCGAGCGCACGCGCCGCTATCAGACTGTCGCCGAATTTGCTGAAGACCTCGCGCGTGCAGAACGCAATGAGCCGGTGCACGCGGTGGCAGCGGGCAAGCGCTACGTGGCGCGCAAATTCGCCGCGCGCCATTGGCGAAGTCTGTCGGCCGCCGGCGCAGTATTTTTGGCGGTGCTCATTGGCGCGGGTGTTACCACTTGGCAAACGACCGTCGCCCGCAGTGAGGCCCGGCGAGCGCAAACCGTCGAGGCATTCTTGCTACGTGTATTTGACGCCAACGCCTACGATCAACAAGACGTCCTCCATGCTGAGGGCAGCACCGCACGCGAACTTCTCGACAACGGGGTCAAGGCAATCGACGGCGATGCCAATCTGAAGGGCGCGGCATTGCGTGAGGTGCTCTCTGTGCTGGCCACCGCCAATGCTGACTTAGGTGCCCGTCGCGAGGCGCTGGAATTGGGGGTGCGCGCACTGGCCGTTGAGCGCGAGTTGGCGGAGGGCCCGAAAGACCGTCGCGCCACACTGGCGCTGCGCCTGACGGTTGCTGACGCAGCACTATTGACCAATCAGCGAGACAAGGCCGTGGAAGTCTTGTCGGCGCTTGATAGCGCCTACGGCACCGAGCCCGAGCTCTTTTTGCCGAGCCAACTGCTCATGTACAAAGCGTTACGCGCGTTCATGGTGCGCGATAGTGACTGGCCGCGGGCGGCAGTGGGAGCGCTGGATGCGATGACAAGTGTTGACGCGGCCGCGGATGATCGCTACTTGAATATTGGTGTGCAGCGGCTGGCCGATGTTTACGAGCAACGCCATGACCTCGCCAGTCATCGTATGCAAGAACTCGCGCTGGCGTTGACGCTACGACGTTACGGCACCGGTCATCCACGCACCACCGAGGCGCGGCTGCGGGCGATGACGGTGGCGGCAAGTGTGGGTGAAATCTCAACGGCAGACGCGCACATGCAAGCAGTGAAGCTCGCGCTGGCAGGCGAAGCCAACCCGTCTGACCGCAAATCTGCTGGGTGGTGGATAAGTGCGGCGCGCAACGCCATGGATTCGCCCGTCCTGATGGCTGCCGCAGTTGCGTTTTCACGGTTCGAAATTGACTACGGTACCCCCGGCCAGGGAGTTCTAGATGCGGCTGTTGCCACCACTATCGCCGCAAGGCTGCGAAGCGGACAAGATAAATCGCTCTTGATTGGCGCGCGCACCGCGTACGCAGAAGTGGCGTTGCGCTCCCTGCGGTTAGAGCTCGCTGATGTGCATACCCGTGCGGCGCTGGCCGTGGCGAGAGAACGCCGTGACGAGTTGGCGGCACTCGCCGCAGACCTCCGCGCGGATTACCTGACTTTGCAGGGTGATGCGAGCGCTGCGCGCGGTTTGCTCGCGCAGGCCAACGCAATTCGCCAAGAATTAGGCACGCATCAGCGGCCACGGGTTGTCGCCCACCGGCTATTGCGCGAGGCGGGCCTGGCAAACGCGCAGGGGTTCTGGGCGGATGCCCACAACTTACTCGATCAACTCGACCAACACTTGGGCCTTGCCACCTACGCCACTCGCCGCGTGGACGCGCGCCGCAGCCAACTCTTGCGCGCCGATGCCCATGTGACACAGGCAAGCGACATCAAGACTGCTAAGAACGCCGCAAATCAGGCTTCCAATCCGGTGAGATCGGCATCGCACCATTTATCGCGCGCCGCTGAACTATTGGCCGAAGTCACCAGTGCAAACACTCAGCAAGACACTAGCCCGAGTGCGCAACGTCATCTGGGTGTTGCGAGGTTGTTGCAAGGCAAAATTGCACTTGCCCAGAGAGAGACTTTTGCGGCTTGCACCGCATTGGTGTTGGCGGTGCAGCATTTCAGGCCGGCGGCGGTGGTAAGCGGTTCGGGCCTTGTCGGTGCAGCACTGGCACAACCTGGCGCACAGGACACCTGCCAGCATGACCCGGCGGGCATTCACAGTTTGGCTCGGTCGCGCGGCGATGCGAATGTACTGGCGGAGTCGTTGTCGCCGGCGTCACCGATGCGCGAAGGAAGGCTGGTTTATGCGCTGTTCTAGTCTCGTTCTGGCGCTCTTGCTGTCCATGCTGGCCACGCCGGCGGCTGCGGTGCGTTTGGTTGATTCCGAAGGCACGTGCATCGGCTGGGGAGCTTCCTCCACGGCACATTCGCAACCGTCAGCGGCAGTTAGTTGTCGCACCCAAGCGCGACACGACCTCACCATCACAACGATGGGTGAAATTCGATTTGGGCGGCGGTGTTTGGGCGTTGCGGGTGCACTGATTGAACCCGGCGCTCACCCCGGCGGTAGCATCAATTGGAGTAGCTGCATCGGCACGATCAACTTGCTCTGGGAGTTTGATCGCAAAGAGATCAGAAGCCGCATGCATAACCTGTGTTTGACCCGCTCTAAAGTCGCGGATGCTGGCAGCGTCCTTTATCAAATGCAGACCTGCGTTGGTAGCAAACGCCAACATTGGCGGGTATTACGATGAAAGTGACTGCTCAGTGGGGATGTCGCTGTCACTTTTTTGCGCGCTATTCCGTAAAGACTATAAAGCTCGAGGCCGCAGCATCGCGGGGACGGGCGCGTACGAAATTTTCGGGGTGTTTCGGCATGACTACTCATTTTCCCAACACAGTTTTTGTCTTGGCCGCTGCCAGTTTGTGTGCGGCTATCGGCACGGTTGCGCGCGCAGAAACATCCGCGTCGCAAGCTTCGCCGCCCGCCGTCGCGGACGCAAATCAACAGGTGTTGCAAGACTGGCAACGACAAACCGGGCAAGCAGTTGCCGTGAATCCTAGCGGCAAGGTGGAATTCCATGGGCAGGCGACGGTTGATGCGTATGACGTCGCTACTGCCGTGCCTAGCAACAACGCGGCGTTGAGCCCACTGCGCGCAGGAAGTTTTGGGCTATCGACGTTGCAGGGCGATTGGCGGCATCTCGCGACCGACGATGTTGCCACCTATGTGCAGGGCACGTTCACGAGCACCAACGACCGCGTGGTGCAGTCGCGCTACGCCGCCGTGGTCAGCAATCTACAGGCCGGACGTGCGGCGTCGAGCTATCAGATGAGCGTGGGTGATGTCGCGGCGGGCTTTTCAGGTTTGGGTGCGAACGTCGGCCTGCGCGGCCTATTGGGAACCAAGCTGATGGGCAATTTCGGCGTGACCGCGTTTGCGGGCACGGTTGCCGAAAGTTGGGAAGCACTCGTGCAGCGCGTACCGCTCAATGGCACGCCAGCGCGGACGGCCTATCTGCGCGATGTGATGGGCGTCAAGGCGGACTACAAGTTGACGCCAGGCTTTACCGCCTTTAGCACCGTACAAACCTTTCAGGATCGCACCGGTTCTGCCGCGCTCCCAGCGGGCTCGCCAGCGCTAGATGGCACCACGGCCACTGTGGGTGGTCAATTTCAGCAAGGTGAGTTTCGACTCAACAGCGAGCTTGCGCAGTCCCGCAAACACGATAACTTGCTTGGTCGTGATGTGAACGGCAATGCCTTTGTTGCTGATGGCACGTACAACTTGCCCGACTGGCGTTTGCGCTTTGGGCACCACAATGTGGGCGAGGGATTTGCCGCACTCGGCGCGTCGGTTTCCGCTGGCGTGCACGCGTGGTTCGTGGGCGCAGATTGGACGATCTCGCCGGCGCTAATGTGGGGCGTCGATGCCCGGAACGAATTCACGCGCGCGCTCGGCACACGCGCGTTCAACGACAGTCTTAGCAATCGTCTCCAATACAACGTGCTGACCGTGCCTGGCCTCGCTTTTAGTGCCACCGATACGCGTAGCAAAACCAGGGATCCGCTCGGCAACGCGGGCTCGCTCAGCAGCACGCAAGCTTCGATGAATTACGGTAGCGCTACGTGGACGGGCAACGCCAGCACAACGCTCGGGCACGCGCGCAGTGCGCTCAACGCAGCCGCGAACAGCAACAGTGAGCAGGTGGCGCTGGGCTTGGGCCGCAACTTCAGCGACGCCACCAGCAGCACCGCTGCGACGTGGACCTTTTCGTTGCAGGGCACGGCCGGCGTGCAGATCCAAAAATTGTTGAGCACCGCCATGCAAAGCCGCACCAATACTTGGGGCGTGAATATGACTGGTACCAGCGAGCGCTGGGGCAGCCTCAATCTTGGCTGGCTGGCGCAGAACACGCTGCAGCCGCTGGTCGGTGCGGCGCGACTTTCTACCACCGGATTCAATTTCGATTGGACGAAGATTCTCAACGGGTCGTGGACCGTCAAGGCCTACGCCAAGCAAAACCGCCGCAATCACGGCGATACTCTGCTCGCCGCCGATGACCGGGTGTTCGGCATTCAAGGTGCACTCAAATGGTAGCCACGCGCACACGTAAGGACTATATGAAACTCCTGCAAATGAATTTTCTGCGGTTGGCGGCAATTGGTTGCCTCACCTTCGGCAGCAGCGCGGCCTGGGCCGCTGGTAGTGTCGCCTACACCACGGGCGAGGTCAGCGTATTCAACAAAGACAACGAGCCGCGCGGTGTGCGAAAAGGCGATCGCATTGTTGACGGCGAGACCATCATCACCGGGCGCGATGGCGAACTGATGCTGACAACCGACGATTCGGGCGTGCTGGCGCTCCGCCCCCGTTCACGCTTGCTGATTGAGACTTATCAAGTAAAGGGCGATGACAAAGACTCGGTTGTGCTGAATCTGCTGCGCGGTAGCCTGCGTTCGATCACTGGATGGATCAGCAAATCTGCGCCGAGCAATTACAAAATGCGCACGCGGGTGGCCACTGTGGGTATTCGCGGGACAGACCACGAAACCGCGATTGTTGATGAAGTGGTCAACGGCGGCACGTGGAATCAAGTCACCGAAGGCACAACCACGCTCAGCACGCCGGCGGGTACGCTCACGCAGGTCGCGGGTGCAGCGAGCGCGACGAGTCGCGTGCGCTCGAAAGACGCCGCGCCAGAAGCAGCGCGGCCACCAGAAGACATTTTCTTTAAGCGCGCGACCGACGCTATCGTCGATCAACTGCGCGACGACGCGAAACAAAATCAAGCCGAGCGTCTGAAAACGCGGCAGCAACAGCTCGCAGCGTCTGGCTATTTGAGTGCGCAGGGCAACCCGCGCATCAGCACCCAATGCACGTCCGATTCGGCTGCCCAGCGTGTGCTCGATGAGCTGCTGCGCGCCTACGAGCGAGGTGACATCGCCGCCTTGCAAGCGCGGCTCGACCCAAAAATGCTGGGTTACGGCACATTGCTCAATGACCTCATGACCAGCAACAACGTACAGCGTCAAACGCGTCTGCAAATACTGGATAAGCAGATGCAATGCGGCGCGGATATCGCCTCAATCAACTTTGCATGGAAAAAGTATTTTCTGAATAGCACCAACTTCGCGCCAGTGGTTCAGGAAGGTCGCAGCGCCGTGTTGATCTCGGGCTTGGGCGGTAGCGGCAAACCGATGATTAACGGGATCGCGGGCGATGCACTGTTTAAGCCTCCCGTGGTCGCGGTCGTGGTGAAGCCACCCGTCACCAACGATGGCTCAATCATCGCCACCCCAAGTTCGGTGAGCTTCGCGGCCAGCCCGTCCGGTTGCGCCACGCCAACGGCACCACCTGTTTCCGGCAGTGTTGTCGTGACCGCAAATGCTTCGAGCGCCGCGCGGGCATTGGTTTCCCGGCCATCGACTCAAAGTCCAACGACTTGTTTGGTGGAGCCGGGCGTGGTGCCCTATACGTGCAACGCGACGGCCGCTGGTGCCAGTGCCACCGCGACGGGTTCGCCCAGCGGATTTTCACCACTCTCCTGCTCGGCAACATTCGCGGCCATTGCGGTGTCGCCCGGTATTGCGGTCGGTGCGGTAAGTGCCACCGGCAATCTGAATTTCACGGGCAGCGGTAACGCAACGTTTAGCGGCCAGCCTGGCAGCTCGGTAAGTGTCAGCGTACCGATCCAGCCGTCGGCGCTTGGCAGCGCGACTGGCTCGATCCAAACACCGGTTGGTACCACCGCTGTCACCGCCACCGTGAACGGTACCGCCCCGTCCGTTACATGCACGGTCACGGTGAACATCCCCGCTGGTGCGGCCCCCGCCCCGGTGTGCACGGGCGCTACGTCCATCGTGAACGCGACCATCGAAGTGCGCGACGCAGACGTGACCGCCGCCGCAGTGCAGGTCGAGATCCAGGCGAGCAACGGCGACGCCGAAACGCTCACGCTACCGCAGGTGTCGCCCGGCGTGTATCGCGTGACCCAGCTCAGCGTGCGACGCGGTGCCACGGCAGTAACGCCCGGCAACGGTGCAATCGATTTGGTCGGTGCCACGCCAGCATCAGTGACGTTAACGATTCGCTACAACGATGCGAAGGGTGCCAACGGCGCGCCTGCGGTGCGGCAAACGACGTTGCTGTTGACGCCGTAATTTCAACTGATCTGCATTGTTCGAAAGAGCGATACCGATGCATGAAGTGAATCCGCCAATTCGTTGCGCCGTGCCCTCAATTTTTCCACAACGCCTGCGTGTCCACGCTGACCAGATTCATCAACTCAATAGGAACTTAAACATGAACAGTATTCTTCGTCTTAGCGCAGCCTCGGTTGGCGCGTGTCTCATCTCGTTGGTGGTGAGCCTATCGAGTTCGCTCGCAATGGCGGCAGGCAGCGCCTCGCCGATCACCACGCCACTGATACCGATTCAGCCTTCTAATTTCAATGTCTGCATAAGCCCCAGTGCCAAGCATCAAAGTAGCTGCAAAGTTTTTTCTGCAACCATTGGCAGTGGCGGCCAGTTCCAACTAACGGGACTACAGCCCGGTGTTTATGACGTCGCGTTGGCGGGATTCGATACAAAAACCTACACCGTGGTTCGAAACGGTGTGCTGAACGGTCAGTTACCTCGATCAAAAGGCGGTGTTGACTTCAATGGCACCCCACCTTCGGTAGACGGCATCATCGCCTTTTGTAACTCCAGATCCTGCTACCAGGGACTGGCAATGTGCGTGAGCGCAAGCGGCGGATCTCCCTGCCTTGCCATCCGCGAATAGCTGCTTGCCCACTTAACCGAATAAGGAAATCAGATTTATGAAAAGGTACTTTCATACCGTCGGCGCGAGGGCACTTAGCGTTGGCTTGCTGTTGATTGCGGCAGGAGGCGTTGGCGCGCAAACACCGGCAGCCGTTGCCGAGACTGTCAAAGGCGCGACCAGTAAACCCGGTAGCAACGCAACGAACAACGTCAAACCATCCGGCGGTCTGTTGGGGCCTATTGATGCACCGATCGACGGCTCGGGCGGCGGCGGTAACTCGGCGACGGTGAACCCGAACATTTTAGTTTCAGGTTCCATCTCACCAACGGGGCATGCGTGGTCGCTCTCAGCAGATGTCGTGTTGCCCGCAGCGTCATGGCAGGTGTCTTGCGATACCACCACGAGTTTTTTTAATAACGCATTGGGTCAACCGGTGAGCGATGACGTGTTGTCATCCAAACCGGTTGTCACCATGGTGGCCGGCAAAGCAACCTACACCTGCCCTTATAAATCGCAAGCGCATCTATTGAACATCGCCAAAGTGGTGACCTCGTATAGCGCAATCAGTGTCCGCGCCACGGTCGGCGGTACGCTCTACCAAGGTAACGGGATTGCCAGCAGTACGTGCAAACGCGCCACTAAAACGACGGTGAACTTTACTTGCTAGAACGGTAGTCGCAGCGCCGCGTTGGTGCAACGTTCGCCAGCGCGTGTGTGCGAGAAGACGCAGTAAAAACTGGCCAGTCGAAGCCAGCAGGATTTGTGCAGTTGAAAACCCTTGCGGTGGGATTGGCCTTCCGCATGACGATTTTGTTTCCCCAATTGAAAAGGACTTCATCTTTATGAAAACGTATTCGCGCACTTTCCCCGCGAAGCTACTACAGGCCAGTGTGATTGTGCTGGCGGGCGTTGCGGCAACGGCATCCTCCGCCAGAACCTACCCACCAAAATGCGGTGGCGCCGCATCTGGTTGGGCGCAGTTCACCAGCGCACCGACTGAGCCGCCCGCAGGTAACTTGTGCCAGATGGGCACGCCGTCGGCGAGCCCAGCGACGCTGAACGCCTCTGGAGATTACCAATGGTCATGCGTGATTGCGGCCACGCCGACCGACCCGGTGCAATCCAAGGTATGTTTCGGGCCGGTGCAGAAGGAAGATGGTAAGTGCGGCGCTGCCAACAACACCACAGTCGCGAACGCCACCGCAAACGCACCAGCAATTCCCAAAAATAGTCTTTGTGCATCAAACGCACTTGCGAGCGCTGTGCTGAGCGCGGTGTCTACCGCCGGGGTTACGCAATACACTTGGACATGTCCCGGCATTAAGGGTGGTACCGCTATGACTTGCCATGCGCATGGTCCGAAACCCAAGTTGACCGAGACCACACCGCAAGACAGTACGGCGCGGGGTATTAAGGACAATGCAATCAAGGCCGTTTGTGCGTGGGGAGAAGACAGAAATGGGCACTGCAAGCCAAACCCCAATTAAATATCCGTGCTGCACTCGCCATCGGCTATCGATCCGCCTGAAGTTTGCGTAGCGCCTGCTTATCCAAAATATTTTTTCGCGATAGTCGGCTTTGGTTCTAAGCAGGCCTTCGATGTTGAGCGTTTTGATGGTGACGCCCGGCACGGTGAGGGTTTGTACGTACGGCTGCAAGCTGTCGAAGGTTTCGCCGTTGGCGGCGAACAGCAAATCGACTTGGTCGGTGCCACGCCGTCCGCCGTCCCGCTCACGCTTCGCTATAGCGATGCCAAAGGTGCCAACGGCGCAGCAGCCCTACGGCAAACGACGTTGCTGTTGACGCCATAGCGGCACGCTTGCACGTTGGTGGCTACCCCGTGCGGCCACCGTCTGACCACCGACGCGGAAGTTGCACACGCCTCTTGCCGGGACTTTTTTCGCTGCTGCAGAGACGCGCGTGCGGCGGAGGTGCTGTCGCTATGTGTGGGTTGCCAAGCGCAAAAAGCAAATGGCCAGCATTGCGCTGGCCATCTGCATTCGGGGTAACGCTTGGCGCGGCTTAGTTCGGCTTGATGCAACAACCCGTGACGCGGACTTTGAAGTCGATGACGGCGGTGTCGTCCTGTGCGACGAGGCTTGCGCGTCCGGCTTTGGCTTGCTGAGGCGTGAAGGTGTAGGTGTAGGTTTTGGTGCCTTTGCTCGGTAGTGCCCCGATTTGGTGAGAAACGAGCGGCGCACCGTTGAGCCAGATACCGGTCGTGTCATTTTTTTGCAATCCATTAGCGCGATTGTTGCGCACCGTCCAGGTGGCAACAGCCTGTACCTCGCACGCGTCGGTTGGCAATTTCCAGCTAATGGTATCGGTGAAAAACTTGTCAACGCCCTGATCGTTGTAGGTCATCTGATTCATGCGCGCGATGGCCGGAAAATCGGGCTTGTGGCCGTTGGTGGGGCCACTGTTTTTGTCCACGGTGATATTGACCGGATTGGAGCAGGCGCAGCCACTGCCGATCTGGCGCGCGCCGTCCTGCGCGAAAGTCGTTCCTGCCGTGCAGATAGCGGCGATTGCAAAGGCAAGTTTGAGCGCTTGGCGACGGGCGGGTGTGGAAGATGATTTCATGATTTCCTTTTCATTGGGTGGGAGGTGGATTGAGCGCATGCTTGAGCCTATTCTTGGGGCGGCGTTCGGATCTGGCTGCCCCGCAATTGCCCTGCTCACCTTGCTTTACGGGCTTGGGCCGCAAAAAGTGACAAGGCGCACACCCAGCGCGCCGGAGACACGCCGGGTTTCTATTTGACGTTTCCCCCGAAAGTCCGGATAATGCTCGGTTCTGTGGAGAGGTGGCCGAGTGGTTAATGGCAGCAGACTGTAAATCTGCCCTCTTACGAGTACGCTGGTTCGAATCCAGCCCTCTCCACCAAGTGTTGTATAGCTGAATGTTGTCCAAGTGAACGCAATCGAATTCGCGGGTGTAGCTCAATGGTAGAGCTGAAGCCTTCCAAGCTTATGACGACGGTTCGATTCCGTTCACCCGCTCCAAGTTTTTAAGTTTTTGTAGTTCGGGCGCTTTTTGGGAATGAAGTGCAAGGCGCACGATCCCGCCGTGTACGCTTTTGTACACAAGGGTGAGTGCAACGCCGCAATTCGTTTCCAAAATACGACCGCTCTGCTCTTGTAGCTCAGTGGTAGAGCACTCCCTTGGTAAGGGAGAGGCCACGCGTTCAATCCGCGTCAAGAGCACCAAAATGGATTCGGTCAAAAGTAAAAACCTACTTTTGACCGGATTAGCAAGTCAAAATCGCTGGCGGAGCCAGACGATTTTTGTGACGTAAAACCGTAACACAAGAACGCAGCATCCCATTGTTAACTTTGTGTATTTGACGAGGAACAGGTAATGGCAAAAGGCAAATTTGAGCGCACCAAGCCGCACGTCAACGTTGGCACGATTGGTCACGTCGATCACGGCAAGACCACGCTGACCGCAGCGATCA
>JAYTVA010000146.1:0-10016 GCA_043744255.1 Burkholderiales bacterium
CAAGGGGGTCATTACGTCATCCGGATCGGTGTTGCCGCCGGCCAAGTAGGTCTGGCCATCCTCTTCGACGAGATGACCACGTCGTGTCAGCAGCCGCAGAATGCGCGTGATGATCTTGGCCAGTAGCGCCTGCAGTGCGGCATGGGTGGGTGCGCTGGCGGGGTGGAAGGTGGGTGCGGCGGGTACGGACAGGCTCTCATTGGGCGTGTCTGCGGTGCTTACGGTCTCTACGGTGTCTGCGCATCCAGATTGCCATAGACCCCATCAAGCACCAACGCATGCAGGTGGATGTTCAGGTTGGCGGCCGAGCCGAACTGCTGAATGAGGGTGACGGCAGCGGTGGCGGCCTGTTCGCGCTTCTGACCGGTCTGTTTGAACAGGAACGTGGCAATCGCGCGATGGATGATCTGCAATATCGGTGCGAGTAATTCGGGGTGGACAGCGAACAGACTGCGCAGCGGAATCGGGAACGACAGCACCCACTGGCGCACCGGCACCCTGGGGATAACATGATCGACCAGATAGGCCGCTGCCTCATTCATGCGCCGCGTGCCGCACGAGGGGCAGATGCCGCGACGCTTGCAGGAGAAAGCGACCAGTTTCTCCTCCATGCAACCATTGCAGCGAAGGCGCAGGAAGCCGTGAGCGAGGATGCCGCAGGACAGAAACGCGTCGAACTCGTCGGTGACAAATGTTGGCAAGCCCGAACCGCCGGTCTCTGTATCAACGAAGGCGAGGAAGGTGTTGAGGTGTGCTTGCACCACCCGATAGAGCGTGGTTTCTTCGGGACGGTGGCGCTGGTAGCGGGCCGGGGTTGCGGCTGTGGCAGTGGATGGCAGCGTTTGCATACTGTATGGCTATAAGTCCGGGGCTAAAGACCGTTCAGAATGACTACTGTCCGGTATTGCACTTTCACCGCACCATTTTTACTTTCTGTCATTCTGAGGAGCGTTTTTGCGACGAAGAATCTCACCCCGCCGCCAAAAAGCAACGCGCGAATTGATGAGGATGGGTAATCCCCCCACAAAACCGGTGTGTTGAGAAGTAGAATTTTCCAGTAAAGGAAGTTCTACATGAAGAAATCGAAATTCAGCAATAGCCAAATCATGGATGCCCTGAAGCGCGTGCAAGGCGGGTTGCCCGTGCCGGAGGTATGCCGGGAGTTCGGCATCAGCACGGCCATGTTTTATCAGTGGCGCTCGCGTTACGGTGGGATGGATACCTCGATGATGGCACGCCAGAAGCAGTTCGAAGAAGAGAGCCGGCGGCTCAAGAAGATGTACGCCGACGAACGGCTGAAGGCCGAGATGGTCTCGGAGGCGCTCGCAGTGGTAAGGCCATCCGCCCGCCGCGAGATGGCCCAACATGTCGTGAAGGCCAAAGCCACACCGCTTGCCGGCGACTTTCAACAGCACTAACATGCGAGCATGATGAAGCTCGCTGACTCGACTGTTGAAGCTAATGTGCGCCTGACGGTGAGTCCCGCCGAGATCGAGCCGCTACGCGCGTTTGCGCGCTCGCTGCAGCCGGATGCGGATGAATTTTTTTTGCATTCTATTTCGGGGGATGGCAAACAAGGCGTCACGCTGGTGGATTATTTTCGGCTGCTGCAGCGGCTATCGGTTATCGCGCGGGACGAGACTTGTCACCTGTCGCTACGCCCACTCAATGTAGGCACGACCGATTTTGTCGTTGACAGTTTGAAGGAAGTGGGCAACTTGGAAGATGCGATGCGTCGTGTTGCCAAATTTTATAATTTGGTACATGGCGGGCATTTCAACCGCGTTGAGCGCCGTCGTGATCGTCTGGTTTATGTGATTGATGACCGCGCCTTTCCGTATGCGTTCGATCCGAGCGGCGGTCGGGCGCATGCGGTTGTCGAGGGTGTGCTGATTTTTTTGCATGCCCTGCTCTCGCTTGCGGTGAGTGGCGATTTGTCGGCTTCGCTGCGCGTAGTGCGCACGCGCAGGCTCGCGCGTCATGCGTCCGATGGCCTGCTCAAGTTTTGGACGGTGCCGGTCAGATGTGGTGCGAGCGCTTATGCGCTTGAGTACGATTTATCGGCGGCCACGCATAAAATTCGCGCCGACATCGTCAATATTGCCGACCCACCCAATGTTTTTAACGTCTATGAAACCGTGATCGCCATGGTGGAAGCGCGAGAAGCGGTCGCGCATCGGGTCGACTTTGCGGCACGGGTGTCAGAGGCCATTGCGAGCGGCATAACAAAGCAGTGGCAGGTGGCGCGTCGCCTTGGCGTGAGTGTAGCGACCCTACGCCGGCGGTTAGCCGAGTCATCGGATAACTTCCACGATCTTCGCGTGCAAGTGCTGAATGAAACCGCAAAAGTGTTGCTCACCTGTCAGCAACACAGCAGTGAGATTGCTGAGACGCTGGGCTTTGCCGACACGCGTAGTTTTTCGCGGGCATTCAAGCAATGGAATGGTGTGACCCCGGCCATGTTTGCAAACAGCTTGGCCGCCGCCGCAACTAGGCCGGCAACTAAAATCACCCAGCATCCGCAATAGCGTTTGCAACGCACTGCACAAACGCACCCCGCGACATTGCCGCTTGCTGAGCGAATTTGTCCTACCAATTTGACGCTTCTCGTCATAGTAAGCAAGCCGCGCCGCGCCTATTCTTCGTTCAGCCTAAAAGCAATTCAAATGCTGGCAATACAACACTAAAACAGAATTCTCGAGGAGCAATCGTTATGCAAGAGCTGAAAACTCGGCAGGCTGTGTCACCTATATCAAGTGTGCCGTTTCAATCGCACACACTATGTTTACCGCGCTTACTGGCGCCGAGTGCTTACCTGCTGCTACTTATTTCTTCAAGCGCAATCAATGCGCAAACCAGTCCGCCAGCAACCCCCGTGCCCCCGGCGACGTCACCAGCCGCTGAGTCTAATCGCCTCGAGGAGGTGGTCGTAACCGCGCGCCGTCGCGAAGAGTCACTGCAAAATGTGCCGATTGCGGTATCGGCATTCACCGCGAAGCGTATCAATGATTTGCAGGCAAAGGATTTGTCCGGGCTGCAATATGCCACACCCAATTTGTACCTCGATAAGGGTGACGCTTCCAACGCAGTGATTTTTATACGCGGCGTGGGGCAAAACGATTCGCTGGCGTTTGCGGACCCCAGCATCGGTGTTTATGTTGATGATGTATTTATCGCTCGCACACAGGCGGCCTTTCTTGATCTGTTTGATGTTGAGCGAGTGGAAGTGCTGCGTGGCCCGCAGGGCACACTCTATGGCCGCAATACCATTGGTGGTGCGGTCAAATTTGTATCGACACGCCCATCCGTTACTACCAACGGCTATCTGGAAACCAGCGCGGGCAACTTCAATGCTTTTTCGCTCAAAGGCCGCATCGGTGGCGAGATTATCGAAGACACCCTGCGCGGTAAAGTTGCCCTGGCGATCAATCAGCGTAATGGCTACAACCGCAACACCATTAGCGGCAAAGATGATGGCGACGTTAAATCCTTAGCCGGACGCGCCTCGTTGTTGTTTACGCCTTCAAGCCAGCTAGAGTTTTTGCTGAGCGCGGATGCCAAAAGTGATCGCCCTGACTCCTCGCGTAGTGCAGTGCGGGTGACACCCATTACGGTGGCCGTACCCGCCGTGACCACCATACCGGCGAGCACCAACAACTATACGGTCGATACCAATGCTAACGGCTTGAATGATTTGTCAGCGCGGGGCGTTACCCTAACCACGCGCTATACCATTAGTGACGCGCTAAAAATTGAAGCCATTACGGCTTATCGCAATATGCAGTTTGATCTTAATTTGGACGCGGACGGCACACGCTTTCCGGTGCTCGACATTTTGGTCAAACAAAAGCAGCGGCAGTTCAGCCAAGAGCTGCGTCTCTCGTACGACAATGAGCGCGATTTCACCCTCACCAGCGGGCTTTATTATTTTTATGACCGTGACACTACCTTCTCTGGTGTGGATAACGGCGCGGCCACCATTTTCGGTTTGCCGGTAACGCAATTTGGTTTTCCAACTTCCCAATTGGCACGCACCACACAAAACACCGATTCCACTGCGGTGTTTACGGACGCCACTTATGCGCTCAGCAATCAACTTAACTTGAGTGCCGGTGTACGCTACACGCGGGAGAATCGTACATCCGGTCGCGAATTTGAAAATTACTTTAACCCTGCGTTGTCAGTGCTGCGTAATACCCCGCCATTTTTGGCCGGCAGAGGTACCCCCGGTACTCCGATCAATGGTCGGGTGACCTTTGATGCGGTCACGCCCAAACTGTCACTTGCCTATAAGCCCGATAACGACACTATGCTTTATGCCTCGGTGGCGCGTGGCTTTAAGAGCGGCGGCTTTGATGGGCGCGCCAATTCCAAGTTTGGCTTCACCCCGTTCCGGCCTGAATTTGTGTGGAGCTATGAAGGCGGTGCCAAGACCAGTCAGCTTGACGGTTCTCTCGTTGCCAATGTGGCTGTTTTCTACAACAACTATAGCGATATTCAGGTGACCTCCTTCGGGGCCGATCCCGTCACGGGTGTTTTCTCCAGTCTCTTCACCAACGCGGCCAAGGCACGCACCTATGGTGTTGAGCTTGAAGTGTTTGCCAAGCCCAGTAAAGAGTTAACGCTGAACGCCACAGTAGGCAGATTAAACGCACGCTATCAAAAATTTAATATTCTGGTGGGCACGGAAGTAACTGATGTGAGCAACCGTCCACTGGTGAACGCGCCGGATTGGAACGGCAGCTTGGGCGCGACTTACAAAGTGGCGGTGGCAAATTCATTGAGCGCGACCTTTCATCTCGACGCCGCCTATCGTAGCAAAACCGTGACTGAAATTACCGCCTCACCGTTGCTCACGCAGAGCAGCTACACGCTACTGAATGGCTTTGTTGCACTAGGGGCGAAGGACAGTCGTTGGGAGCTACGCGCCGGTGTACAAAATGCCACCAACAAAGCCATTCGTACGCAGGGCTTTAATTTGGCGAGCTTTCCGGGCGTGCAACTGAGCTTCTTTAATGCGCCGCGCACCTATGATTTGAAGCTGACGTATCGGTATTAGCGTTATCGAGAATAACAAACCTTTCATCTTCTTATCCGTCCACGACGCCACCACACCATGACGCTTGAACCGCAAACTGCCGCATTGTTAGCTACCCTTGCGCGGATGACGGGCGAGTGGACCGCTAAAAATCCGCACAGCAACATCACTGGTTTTCGCAATTACGCGGCCGATGTATTCGCCACCTTTGCAGGTCGCGCGCGGGATGAGACCGCCTTTACGTTTGAAGAAATAAATATTGGTTCTGGACAGGCCGTGCGTGGTGCACGTTTGTATCGGCCCGCATTGGTATTGGTTGACCCGCCACCGGTGGTGGTATTTTTCCACGGTGGCGGCTGGATGTTGGGCGACCTGGATAGCTACCATGGATTAACGGCCTCCCTAAGTGTATTGAGTCAATCGGTGTTCATTAGTGTTGACTATCGCTTGGCGCCTGAGCACCTTTTTCCTGCCGGATTAGAGGATGCGATCATGGCGACACAATGGGTGGTGGACAATGCCAGTCAACTTAAGCTCGATGGCAACCGCATGGCGGTAATGGGAGATAGCGCAGGCGGCAATCTGGCCGCTGCGGTGGCCCAGCATGACGCACAGCAGCCGCTGCCTTTAATTCGCGCGCAATATCTGCTGTATCCAGTGCTCGATGTTGCCAGCCCGCACAGTGATTTTCCGTCTCGCATTGCCTTTGGTGCCGGCAATTATTTTCTAACGCGTGAGGCAATTGCAAACAGCGCGATGGTTTATCTGCCCCTTGGTGAATCGCCTGCAGATCCGCGCGTATCACCATTGTTGGCGAGCGAGGTATCGGGGCTTGCACCATGTGTTGTGATGGTGGGTAGCCTTGACCCATTGCTCGATGAATCAAAAAACTATGCCGCACGATTGCAAGCGTCGGGAGTGGAGACGACGCTACATATTGTCGAAGGCGGCATTCATGCTTTTGTGTCGTTCGGTGTGCTCGACCTCGCGCAGGCGGCACGGCGCGGCTTGGCGTCGCATATTCGCCATACATTTGGCAGGCGCTAGCGCTGCATTTATCATCAGTTGGAGGTCGTGTGAATAAATTATCGATAGAGCTATTTGTCACCACTGCCTTCGCTACCTTCGTTACCTTTGTCACAGCCGCGACATCTGCGGTTGCCGGGCCCATCACGCTTGAACAGACATTTTCTAGCGGCATCAACAATGGCTGGGTGCGCGCAGAGCGATGGCAAGACAGCTTGCCTGCCTTCACACAGGAAAGTTTTCCGCCCGATGGTCGCGGCGATCAGAGCGGGCAGCGGGCCACATTTTTTGCAAGTGCCAAGCCACATTCGTCGCGCTTTCTTATTTACTACGCGCCGGGCTGGGACACCAATAGCAAGCCGACTCCGGTGCTGCTGGTGCATGGTGCGAATCAGGATGCTGACTTGGCTTGGGCAAACCCCAATGAGACCGGTGGTTATGGATGCGGCAAGGCCATGTGCCCCAGCACGGGGCTGATGCAAGCATTGTCGGCGAATGGTTTCAAAGTATTCGCGCTTGGTATCGGCCACAAAAATGGCGACGGCTATTTTTGGTCGGAGCAGATTGCCAATGCGGTACAAGTGATTAAGAACCGTACCGGTGCGACCACTGTAGATGTTATCGCGTGGTCCAAAGCAGCATCGAATGCGCGAATGTATATTTCCTCGGTGCGCCAACCTTGGGGCACTGCCTATCGTGGCGATGTCAGACGTTTGATTTTGTTGGGGAGTGCGAACAACGGGATTGACCTGTCGTTTCGCCATGGCTGGACGTATAGCCTGATCGTTTATCCGCAGTGTGGCGGGCAAGTCAATGGGCCAACGCCGCACAGCAACCTCGTCTGTTTCGGTGTCAACACCGCCGGCCCGCAGTGGACATATGACTCCGCTTATTTTCCCGGTTCCGCGCAGCTACTGAAGCGATGGGATAGCGTTTATCCGCTGCCAACCAATGAGCAAGATTGGTACACCAGCTATTACGGCGGCCAGGGCTTTTACAGCAGCGGGCCCGGCATCATGTCTTATATGAGCCGCTCGCTCGTCGATGTGATTCGCAACGCGCCCTCAGCGAACGCTGTGCGCGTGCACAATCTGTGCGGCAATCTGGCCAATATCGCGCTACTGCACAATGAACATACCGGCCCCTCCGATGGGGTGGTTTTCATCGCTAGCTGCCGCGATAGCGTAGGCATCACCAATAGCGGTGGTGACGCCACGATTGCGGTTAATCATTTAGGGCTCGGGTGGGAGTCACTTTCCAGCACACAAATTCAAGCTTGGCTTAACGCGAATTGAGCGGCTAAATAACGGGCATCGCAATCAACGACGCGGGTAGAATTCCGCACTAAAATCCGTTCGGAATGACCGGTGTTAGAAGTGGCTCCGCTTTTCTGCACAGCAATCCCCGATATTTAAGTGGAAACGCGGGTGGGTGGTAGGGATGCAGAGTTGTCCACGGCGGCGGCTGGGCTGTTTGCACTCAGCCTGAACGTCCGCCGCGGTGGGCAACTCGGCGCGCATCGGCAATTTCATTTTACGCAGCCATCTTCAAGTCGGGCGAGCATCGCCAATACGCCTGATCTGGCGTCTTGTCGTCAACGTTCGTATGCCCGCCGGTATTGCACTTTCGCTACACCATTTTTACTTCCTGTTATTCTGAGGAGCAGTATTATCGCGACGAAGAATCTCATCGCGCCGCCAAAAAGCAACGCGCGAATTTATGAGGATGAGATTCTTCGGCTACGCCTCAGAATGACTATTATTTGTATATGACCGTATATTTTTAAGCAACTGAGCCCGTCACAAACCATCATGCCCCTCACCATCCGCCCGCCACTCCCGCTGACGTCGCCACCATTCTCGAGCTCATCAGGCAACTTGCCATCTATGAAAAACTCGAACACATGGCCATCGGCACCGCACCGATGCGGCATGATGCGCTGTTCGGCGCAAAGCCTTCGTGCGAATGCGTGGTCGCGTTTGAAAACAACAAGCCCATCGGCTTCGCGCTTTTCTTCACGACGTTTTCGACCTTCTTGTGCAAGCCTGGCTTGTATCTCGAAGATCTGTTTGTGATTCCTGCCGCGCGCGGCGGCGGCCACGGAAAAGCGCTGCTTAAATATTTGGCAGCACTTGCCGTTACGCGCAACTGTGGCCGCTTCGAATGGCGGGTGCTCGATTGGAATACGCCGTCAATCGAATTCTATAAATCCCTGGGCGCGACCATCATGCCGGAGTGGCATTTGGTGCGCATGACAGCCACCGAATTTACAACGCTCGCGGACAGCAATACACAGGGCAACACGCGCGGCGGGGCGTAACACGCGCGGCGTCATCGCCATTTGGTGCAACGCACCGTCGAAATATTCTGCAACAAAAAATCTACCCGTCATTCGCGGCGCAACATTGCCACGCCGACGCAGGCGCTGCGTTACATGTTGAGTATAGGAATTTCAAACACCATTTTTCGCGATTCCTGAATGTATCCGATGGTAGCCGGGTAGTCAAAGGCGCGCCAATTGACGCAAACCACGCTGCCGTCATCGGAATGCACGCAATTTAGACGCCCAACGCGCCCGAACTCTACCCAGTTCGTGCATTTGCACGGGCATAGCCCGAGCCCCTCCCCCAGCCCTGTCAAAATCCAGTCCGATTTGTGCCTCAAGCCGCCTGCAACAGATCCACCCGCACGGCCGGCGCGCGCGGTGGCGGCTGGGTGGCCAACCCCAGATGCGTGAGGATGCGGGCGATGGCGGTCGGCTCCTCGATGGCCGCGATCAGCTACAGTTGTCCACCACAATGCGGACATCGCGCAATATCGATGTCAAACACCCGCTTCAACAACTGCGCCCAACGCATACGCCCCTTCGCGCTTACAGCTGGCGTTTGGTCGCAATCGCCTGCGTGCGCGGGTGCAGTCGCCACCGGCGGCACCGGCACCACGGCTTTCCGCAGCGCCGCATTCGGTGCCAGTACCCCATGAAAGCGAATCAGGTGCAGTCGCGGTCTGGGCACCAGTGCCGCCAAGCGCTGCATGAATTCCATCGGCGCCATCACATGGTGGCTGGTGCCATCGCGCCATGCTGTTTTCAGCTTCAGCACCACCTGCCCGGCGCGGTTGATACTGAGCCGCTCGTTGGCAATGGCCGGGCGGGTGATGTACCGGCATAGCTGTTCCAGCCCCTGCCGGTCATCAGCCGCCACGTGCACGCCGGCACGTCTGCATGCAGGCTAAAACCGTGGGCGTTGGCGCACAGCGCCTGTGGTTCATCACCTCGTGCCGGTCTGCGCGGTGCCAGCTGCAAGTTCAGCACTTTCTGCCCCGCACGCGGACCCTGCGCGATGCGATAGTTGGTCGCGGCGGTTTGCAAGGGTGTCATCACGTCATCCGGATCGGTGATGCCGCCGGCCAGAGTGGTCTGGCCATCCTCTTCGACGAGATGACCACGTCGTGTCAGTAGCCGCAGGACGCGCGTGATGATCTTAGCCAGTAGCGCCTGCAGTGCGGCATGGGTGGGTGCGCTGGCGGGGTGGAAGGTGGGGGCGGCGGGTGCAGGCATGCTCTCATTGGGCATGTCTGCGGTGGCTACAGTGTCTGCGGCATCCAGCTTGCCATAGACCCCATCAAGCACCAGCGCATGCAGGTGGATGTTCAGGTTCGCGGCCGAACCAAAGCGCTGGATGAGGGTGACGGCACCGGTGGCGGCCTGATCGCGCTGGATACCGGTCTGGTCAATGAGAAACGTGGCAATCGCGCGATGGATGATCTGCAATATCGGTGCGAGTAATTCGGGGTGCACAGCGAACAGACTGCGCAAGGGAATCGGGAACGACAGCACCCACTGGCGCACCAGCACCGTCGGGATGACGCAGTCGACCAGATGGGCCGCTGCCTCATTCATGCGGCGCGTGCCGCACGAGGGGCAGATGCCGCGACGCTTGCAGGAGAAGGC
>JAYTVA010000147.1:0-2960 GCA_043744255.1 Burkholderiales bacterium
AATGTCTGAAACCTTGCGTAGGGTGGGCTAAGCGTAGCGTGCCCACGTATCGGCGTGGGCACGTTACGCTTTGCCCACCCTACTTCTATCACCTGACCATTCAATAACTCTCCGGAGCCAACATGCGCCTCGTCACTTTCCAACCTCTCGATACCACCGATCTCAAGACCGGCATCCTCATCGGTAAAGATGAAGTCGTCGATATTGCCGCCGACACCGCAGCGCGCGGGAGCCATGCAAGAGTCGCAACAATGCTCGACATCATCGCCGGTGGCGCCGCCACCATGGCACTACTCCGGGAAATCGAAAAAGCGCCAAAGTCCACGCCGATATTGATGAATCGGGTGTTGTTGAAGGCACCGATTCCGCGCCCAAGCAAGAATGTTTTCTGCGTCGGTTGGAATTATTTGGAGCACTTCGAAGAAGGTGCCACGATCATGAAAGACAATCGCGAGCTACCAAAGTACCCGGTGTTTTTTTCCAAAGCGCCGACCGCAGTCAATGGCCCGTACGACGTGATTCCGTTCGATGAAAAGATCTCCACGCAACTCGATTGGGAAGTAGAACTCGGCGTCATCATCGGCACCACCGGCAAGAACATCACCGAAGCCGACGCCATGAACCACGTGTTCGGCTACACCGTCATCAACGATGTGAGCTGGCGCGACGTGCAGCGCCGCCACGGCGGGCAGTGGCACAAAGGCAAGAGCCTTGACGGCACCTGCCCGATGGGACCCTGCATCGTCACCGCCGATGCCATCGACGCCACCAACCTCAGCGTCGAATGCCGCGTCTCGGGTGTCGTCAAACAAAAATCAAACACACGCCACCTCTATTTCAAAATCCCGCGACTCATTCACGACCTTTCGGAAGGCATGACCCTCGAAGCTGGTGACGTGATTTCCACCGGCACACCGGAAGGCGTCGGCTTTGCGCGCACCCCACCGGAGTGGATGAAGCCGGGTGATTTGCTGGAGACCGAGATTGAGGGCATTGGCGTGATGCGCAACCCAATCGGCAGTTACTGAATTACGCTGACCGGCTGGAGCCAACCGGTCAGAGGCGACCCGGTGCATTTTTATGCGCTAGATTTTAGACAACTCTTAGAGAGTGTCGTGGCAGTTGGTGTCGCTAACGCTAGCACCGGCGGTTGGGCTGAGAGCTGAAACTAGTTCAATAGGCACGCCGTCACGGCAATCAAGTGCGCAAGGTGTCGCAATGCGGACGCGGTCATCAACTTATGCATCGTGCGCCGCCAGCAGCAGGACATTGTCGTTAGACGGAACGAAGTAGCGTCCTATGTACGCCAAAGTACGGTGTCGGGATTTCACACCTCGCGATATTGACAGTGATATGCAAGTCAATTCTACAAAGAAATATTTGCGATTCGCTTGAAAATCCTTGCAACTGAGAGATTTGCGGATCAAGATCAGCGTGAAAGCATTTGTTCTATTAGGCCGATCAGACACTAACTAATGCTGTGCTATCCGCCAGACGAGTAGCTGTTTCGCGAACAAAAAAGGGATCGAATGAAAAAGAAAAACTTGTCGATTGCAAGAGGATTGCTTATCGCCTTGATCGCTTTAATGCCCTTGTCCGCGCTCTCGCAAATTCCCGCCGAAGGCGACGATGATGATTTTCTCATGTCGATGATCGGCGCGCTGATCCCCGTATGTCAAGCACCCGCGATCACGCCATGGGCAACTGGTCAGCCGCTTTACGCGGGCCAAAGCGTAACGCTTTCCGCAGTATGTACGCGTACACCAGCAAGTTATGTTTGGAGTCGCAATGGTGTCGTGATACCGAACGCGACATCCGCCGCCATCACCACCGTTATTCCGTCCGGAATCACGAGCGCAGTATTTTCGGTCGTCGCAGTTGGCGCGATTCGATCCCCTGCCGTTTCGAGCACCTTCAACGTACTGTCTGCCCCCAATCAGACAATTACATTTGGCGCACTGGCAAACAAAACGATAGGCGATGCGGCCTTCACGATAGCTGCCACGGCAACGTCCGCATTGGCCGTCTCATTTTCGTCGGTGACGCCGGCATTTTGTGCCGTGAGCGGCACCAGTGTCACGCTGAATGCGGTTGGCAACTGCACAATCGCCGCCGACCAGGCAGGCAATGCGACGTTCACCGCAGCAGTGCAAAGGCCACAGAGCTTTGCGATCAAGGCCAATCAGACCCTCACCTTCGCTGCGGCCCCGATTCCGCCGCCGATTTTTGTGCCGTCCGGCACATTTAGTGTTTCCGCCACCGCCTCATCCGGCCTAACGTCGATTGCCTATGCGTCTCTTACCGTCGGCACCTGCCTTGTGAATGCAACGAGCGGACTCGTGTCGATGCAATCAGCAGGTATCTGCACGATCTCCGCAAACCAGCCCGGCAACACGACTTACAATCCGGCGTCGGCCATCACCCAGAGCATCGCGATTGGCAAGGGAAACCAGACCATCAGCTTCGCTGCACAGCAGACGTCGTCGCGGCCTTTCGTCAATGGCGGCACCTTTTCAATCAGCCCGGTCGCGTCAGCATCCTCGGGGCTTGCTGTGACGCATTCGTCAACCACCAACACGATTTGCTCGGTCAGTGGAACGACCGTCGCCATGATTGCGGCAGGCGTTTGCACCCTTGCCGCGAATCAATCCGGCGATACTAATTACAACGCGGCAGCGCAAGCCACGGCGTCCGTGCAATTCATCGCAAGTGTCCCGCAAACCTTCATCTTCGACTGGGCCTACGACGCCAACGGCCACGTCAATCAACTGACCTACCCGGATGGTGCTGCCGTCGCCTACAACCCCAACGCACTCGGCGAAGTCGCCCAGGTCGGCGTCTACGCGAACGGTGTCAGCTCCCACCCCACCGGCGCCATCGCCGGCTTCATCTACGGCAACGGCATCGCCCACAGCCAAACGCTCAACACCCGCCAGCTCCCACTAGCCCGACGCGACATC
>JAYTVA010000148.1:0-37025 GCA_043744255.1 Burkholderiales bacterium
TATTGCGGCTCTTCTACGCTGATGTCGCCGAAGGTGCTGTGCCAGCGGAGTTTTTTTTACCTTCCCGCCATGTGCGCGGTGCTTGACTGGCCGCATGGGAGGTCTGCTGATTTGCTGTTGAGCCCAGGCAGTGAGCGTTTCTTGCCCCAAGCGGCGAATCTCTTCAATGAGGCGAATTTCGGCGGCGTCCGCGCGCGCGAGTTCGCCGCTCTCGTCGCTGACCACGGACAGTATCGATTCAATGCGATTTCTGACCTGAGGATGCGCATTGAGCTGGCGCAGCAATTCAGTGTCACTCAACTGTCTGGCGTCCATGTCGGTACTCCTGTCGGAAGTCGTGAAGCTTCTAGACTACACCACATCAGTTTTAATCGCACCCATCAGGGGACGGGGGTAAGTACTGCTTAAAACGAATATAGCCATACGCACCAATGCCCTTCGACCAGCTTGTATGGTTTAGACACAGGCCGATTAGGGAAATTTTGTAGCCCTCAACTAACCGAACAACATTGGCAGCTATCCCTTAAGTTGTCCGGCGACGTCGGCAATGTTGCTATTTGCTTGTATGTCATCTTAGATTTTGCATCGAAAACCCCTATGCCTGCGCAAGGGGCTTTTTGTTTGCCGCTTGACGCGCGAGCTGCGCCCTACGGCAACACCCGCCAAGCGCTGGCCCCCACCCAGGCGCTGCCCGCCGCCACCGCTGTGCCATTCATCAAATACATCACAATCGAGCCATCGCCGGTGTTGCGCCATATCAGGTCAGACTGACCATCGCCGTTGTAGTCGCCGATGTGGCTGACCCGCCAGATGGTGCTCGGCCCTAGGATGGTTGCACCACTACTCAACGCGGTGCCGTTCATGAGCCAGATATTCACGCTGCCGTCGTTGTTGCGCCAGACGAGGTCGGCACGACCGTCACCGTTGAAGTCGCCGGTGTGGCTGATGCGCCAGTCGGCATTGGCACCGAGGATGAGGGCGTTGCCTACGAGGGTGGTGCCGTTCATGAGCCACATGGTGACGGCACCGTTGCTGTTGCGCCATACGAGGTCAGCACGGCCGTTGCCGTCGAAGTCGGCGGCGTGGCTAACGGTCCAGTCGGGGTTGGGGCCGAGAAGTGCGGCGGTGCTGGTGGCTGCGGTGCCGTTCATGAGCCACATGGTGACGGCACCGTTGCTGTTGCGCCATAAGAGATCAGCGGTGCCGGTGCCGTCGAAGTCGGCGACGTGGCTGATGCTCCAGCTGGGGTCAGGGCCTAACATGCCACCGGTGCTGGCGACCGTGGTGCCGTTCATGAGCCACATGGAGACGGTGCCGTTGGTGTTGCGCCAGAGGAGGTCGGCTTTGCCGTCACCGTTGAAGTCGGCAACGTGCGCGACTGACCAGCTGGGGTCAGGGCCGAGGAGGACGGAGCTGCCGATGACGTTGGTGCCGTCCATGAGCCAGAGGACGACGGTGCCGTTGGTGTTGCGCCAGAGGAGATCGGCTTTGCCGTCACCGTTGAAGTCGCCCGTGTGGGTGATGGTCCAGCTGGGGTCGGCTCCCAAGAGACCGGCAGCGGCGGTGACGGTGGTGCCGTCCATGAGCCAGGCAGAAACGGTGCCGTTGGCGTTTTGGAAGAGAAGGTCGGATTTGGCGTCACCAGAGAGATCACCGACAATCTTCGATACCGGCAACACCATCTGCCCTGCGCCCAACGCACCAAGACTGCGGCTGTTGAGCCCATCACCACCATACGTGACGGTGATGATGCGGGGGCCGAAGCTGGCGAAGCTGGTGGTGCAGGCGGCGGTGCCGCTCGCGAGGGTGACCGCGCCGCAGCCGCTGATCGGCACACCATCGGCTTTGAACACGACTAGGCCGGTGGGGGTGTTGCCGAATATCTGTACGGTGTAGGTGATGCTTTGGTTGACGCGCGCCGGGTTGATCGACGAGGCGAGTGACGGCCGTGGCGCGAACGAGAAGACGTCGATGGCGGTGAGGCGATCCGTGATGGTGCTATCGCCGAGCTCGCCACTGCCGTTAAAGCCCCAACACTTGACGCCGCCGACGCTACTCAGCGCGCAGGTGTGAGAGCTGTCTGCGGTGATCGCGGCCACGCCACTGGCGAGACCACTGACATTGACGGCGGTGAGGCGCTGCGTGGTGGTGCCGTCGCCGAGCTGACCACCGCCGTTCAAGCCCCAGCATTTGACGCCGCCAACGCTGGTCAGCGCGCAGGTGTGAGCGTTGCCTGCGTTGATCGCGGTTACGCCGCTGGTGAGACCGCTGACGTCAACGGCGGTCAAGCGTTGCGTGGTCGTGCCATCGCCGAGCTGACCACTGCCGTTAAAGCCCCAGCATTTGACACCGCCAGCGCTGGTCAGCGCGCAGGTGTGAGAGCTGTCTGCGGTGATCGCGGCCACGCCAAAGGGGAGACCGCCGACATCGACGGCGGTGAGGCGCGGCGTGGTACTGCCGTCGCCAAGCTGACCAAAGGCGTTATAGCCCCAGCATTTGACGCCGCCGGCGCTACTCAGCGCGCAGGTGTGAGCGGCGCCAGCGGTGATCGCGGCCACGCCGCTGGTGAGGCCGCTGACATCGACGGCGGTGAGGCGCTGCAAGTTGGTGCCATCGCCGAGCCTACCAAAGTCATTAGCGCCCCAGCATTTGACCCCGCCGACGCTGGTCAGCGCGCAGGTGTGAGCGTCGCCAGCGGTGATCGCGGTTACGCCACTGGTGAGACCGCTGACGTCAACGGCGGTGAGGCGTGGCGTGATGATGGTGCCATCGCCGAGCTGGCCACTGCCATTAGCGCCCCAGCATTTGACACCGCCAGCGCTGGTCAGCGCACAGGTATGAGAGCTGCCTGCGTTGATCGCGGTTACGCCACTGGTGAGACCGCTGACGTCAACGGCGGTCAAGCGTTGCGTGGTCGTGCCATCGCCGAGCTGACCACTGCCGTTAAAGCCCCAGCATTTGACGCCGCCAGCGCTGGTCAGCGCGCAGGTGTGATAGTAGCCTGCGGTGATCGCATCCACCTCGCTGGTGAGGCCGCTGACATCGACGCCGGTGAAGCGCTGCGTAAGGGTGCCATCGCCGAGCTGACCATTGCCGTTAGCGCCCCAGCATTTGACGCCGCCGGCGCTAGTCAGCGCGCAGGTATGAAGGTGGCCTATGGTGATCGCGACCACGCCACTGGTGAGACCGCTGACATCGACGGCGGTGAGGCGCGGCGTGGTGGTGCCGTCGCCAAGCTGGCCACCGCCGTTAAAGCCCCAGCATTTGACGCCGCCGACGCTACTCAGCGCGCAGGTATGAGAGTTGCCGGCGGTGACTGCGGCCATGCCACTGGTGAGACCATTGACGTCGACGGCAGTGAGGCGTTGTGTGGTCGTGCCGTCGCCGAGCTGACGATTGGCGTTACTGCCCCAGCATTTGACGCCGCCGCCGCTGGCCAGTGCGCAGGTGTGCACGTTGCCTGCGCTGATCGTGGCCACGCCGAACGGGAGACCGCTGACGTCGACAGCGGTGAGGCGCGTGGCGACGGTGCCATCGCCCAACTGACCGTTGCCGTTAAAGCCCCAGCATTTGACGCCGCCGACGCTGGTCAATGCGCAAGTGTGAGACTCGCCTGCGGTGATTGCGGCCACACCACTGGTGAGGCCGCTAACGTTGACGGCGGTGAGGCGCTGCGCGAAGGTGCCATCGCCGAGCTGACCAATGCTGTTAGCGCCCCAGCATTTGACACCGCCAACGCTGGTCAGCGCGCAGGTGTGAGAGTTGCCTGCGGTGATCGCGGCCACGCCACTGGTGAGTCCGCTGACATCGACGGCGGTGAAGCGGTTCGCGGTCGTGTTGTCGCCAAGCTGACCAGTGGTGTTGGCGCCCCAGCATTTGACGCCGCCGGCGCTACTTAGCGCGCAGGTGTGAGAGTAGCTGGCGGTGACTGCGGCCATGCCGCTGGTGAGACCGCTGACATCGACGGCGGTGAGGCGTTGCGTGATGGTGCCATCGCCGAGCTGACCAACGTTGTTATGACCCCAGCATTTGACACCGCCCAGTTCGGTAATGGCGCAGGTATGGGAACCGAACGCGGAACCGCCCGCCGCCACCTGCTGCGCACCAAAGGCTTGGGTTTGGGCGTGGCTGATGACGGCGATGAGCGTCAGCGCCAACCCCGCGAGGGTGGCCAGCGTACGTGAGGTTGCGAAGTTGGTCATGTATGTTCTACCTGATGGTGCGGCAACGCCGTGAACAATCAAACTCGTTGACGGGCGGGCGTTTTGGGCAGTTTTATTGTCGGAATAGCCGTCGTTGCTTGCGGTTAGATGAGGATTCAATACGGGTTCCAAGCAAAATTTTGTTGTTCAACTCATTGAACGGAGCGGCTGCGCGAAACCGGCCAAGGTCAGGTAAATATTTTTTGGGGGTGCGTGGCACGCAGACATAGGAAGATTACGCTGGCTGGCGAGCGGCTGCAATCCCCTG
This sequence comes from Burkholderiales bacterium, assembly GCA_043744255.1. Taxonomy (GTDB): domain Bacteria; phylum Pseudomonadota; class Gammaproteobacteria; order Burkholderiales; family Usitatibacteraceae; genus UKL13-2. The sequence goes on from JAYTVA010000148.1 coordinate 4,471, forward strand.
ATTGGGGGGTGGGGTGGCGCAGTGGGAGCGTGACGGGATTCGGCAGGTTCGAGACCGATTGTGGGGCATTCAGGCGGTGCCCGCAGCCAGGAACCCACTCTAGGCAGTTACCGGTGCTTTGCCACCACCAACCCAAACGACGTCACCGTAAACCGCTCAATCATGACCTTCAAATGCCAAGTCCACTCATACGGCGGCAAGTCGATGTGCAGATCAGGCCCGGCGGTGCCGGTGGCGAAATTGAGCGGTAGTAGCGAGCAGCCGGATTCCTGCAAACGTGTTTGCAGTTTAAGAAAGTCTTGGCGGCGATAGAGCGCGAGGTTGGGTAGGTCGAGCGTTTCGTCGTCGCTGCCGACGTTGAATTCGGTGGTGTGGATCGCGATGCCGCCGGGTTGCAAACATTTGTTGGCGTTGACGATGAAATCCATCCCGGCTTGCAGGGAACCGAGGTGCTCTAACGCACAACACGACCAGACGAAATCGTAGGTGCCGAGGTCGTCGGGGATGTGGTTCATGTCTATGCTACGGAACTGGACGTGTTCGGCATAGCGCTCGCGTGGGCATAGGCCTTCGTAGTACGAGTCCATGACGCTGCGGGTGCCCCAGTTGGAATCGGCGACCACCGGCGGGATGTCGGTGACCATGACGTCAAGCCCATGATTCACCATCACGCCCGCGAGCGGCTCTTTGCCACAGCCGAAACCGAGGCCGCGCTTGCCGGGGACGAGCATGCCGAATTGTTCGAGCGCGCGGATGATGTAGACGTATTCCCATTGCTTGCGATGGAATTTTGGGAACTGCGGCAGGAGTGCGACGATGCGGTGGTAGTGCGGGTCGATGAATTGCGTGGCGGTGCAGGCCTGCGAGACGATGCGGTCTAGGTTGGGGTCTTCGGTTGGCGGTGATGGATCGGTGGTCATGGTCGAATTACTTCGCCACCGCCGCCCTCACCTGCTCCAGCGCTAACGGATCTTCGATGGTGGTCAAATCGCCGGGATCACGGTCTTCGCAAATCGCTTGGATTGACCGGCGCAGTAATTTTCCGGAGCGCGTTTTGGGCAACGCCGTGACGAAGTAGACATGATGTGGCCGCGCGATGGCACCGATCTCGCGATCTACCACGGCCATGATTTCTTTTTCGTGGTTGGCGGCAAGTTCGGTATTAGCAACTTTGCTGACGTCTTTGATGACTGCGAATGCGACCGGCACTTGACCCTTCAATGCGTCGGCGACACCCACCACCGCGACCTCCGCGATGTTGTTGTGCGCCTGGATGGCTTCTTCGATCTCGCGCGTGCCCAAGCGATGCCCGGCGACGTTAATCACATCATCCGTGCGACCCATGATGAAGTAGTAGCCGTCTTCATCACACGTGGCCCAATCGAAGGTGGTGTAGACCTGTTCGTCTTTGAAGCTACCAAAATAGGTTTTGACGAAACGTGCGTCGTCGCCCCAGATGGTGGTCATGCAGCCGGGTGGGAGCGGCGCTTCGATGCACAGTACGCCCTTCTCGTTTGCCGCGACGGGCTTGCCGGTTTCTTCGTGTTTCAATTTCATTTTGTAGCCGTAGCTGGCAAAGCTCGGTGAGCCTAGTTTGCGTTTGGTTTCTTCGATGCCGGGCTCGGCCGATAGGATCGGCCAGCCGGTTTCGGTTTGCCAGTAGTTGTCGATGACTTTTACGCCGAGACCTTTTTCGATCCAATCGCTGGTCGGTTGATCGAGCGGCTCACCGGCGAGGAATAAATAACGCAGGCTGGAGACATCGAATTTTTTGAGCCACGATGGGTCTTGTTTTTTGAGCACGCGCACGGCGGTGGGCGATGACGACATCACTGAGACTTGGTAGTCCTGCACGATTTTCCACCACACGCCAGCGTCGGGGCGGAGCGGCACCCCTTCGTACATGATGGTGCGCGAGCCGTTGATGAGCGGCGCGTAGATGATGTACGAGTGGCCGACGACCCAGCCGATGTCGGAGGTGCAGAAAAAAGTTTCGCCGGGTTGCGTGGCAAAGATGTTGGGCATGGATGACGCGAGTGCGACCGCATAACCACCCGTATCGCGCTGCACGCCTTTGGGTTTTCCGGTGGTGCCGCTGGTGTACAAAATATAGCTGGGGTGGCTGGATTCGACCCATTCGCAAGGCACGACTTCGCCTTGGTGCCGATGCGATAGCGCCACGTAATCCATGTCGCGACCGGGCAACGTTTTCATTTCTTTATCGAGGCCGCGATTGATGATGATGACGTGCCTGGGTGGATGCTCAGCCAACGCGATGGACTCATCGGTGAGTGGTTTTAACGCAATAATTTTGCCCATGCGCGAACCAGCGTCGGCGGTAATCATGACTTTGGGTTTGGCGTCGTCAATGCGCGCGGCGAGTGAGGCGGCAGCGAAGCCACCAAACACGACCGAGTGAATCGCACCAATGCGCACGGTGGCAAGCATCGCGAATACGGCTTCGGGAATCATCGGCATGTAAATCAACACACGGTCGCCTTTGCCGACGCCTAGCGATTTCAAAATCGCGGCGAAGCGATTTACTTCATCGAACATTTGCCGGTAAGTGAACTTGCGCGTTTGATCGACTTCAGACGAAATCCACACCAGCGCTTCTTGGTCGGCGCGGGTGGCGAGATGGCGATCAATGGCGTTGTAGCAGAGGTTGGTTTCGCCCCCGACGAACCATTTTGCGAATGGCGGTTTAGAAAAATCGCAGACTTTGTGGAAGGGTTTCACCCAATCGATGCGCGCGGCTTCCTTCGTCCAAAATGCGTCGCGGTGTTGGATCGAACGGTCGTAGTTGTCCTGATAGGCACCCATGTTGAACGTCCCTCATTGGTTGGTTTTGGTGTGGTGCAAGCAGGCACCGAGAACGGTGGTTAGGCCAAGACCTGCTGCGGTTACGCTAGTACCTGTTGCGGTTAAGCTAGGACTTGCTTTATCGCGTCGAGCAACACGCGGGATTTAGCGGGCTTGGTGAGGTAGCCATTTGCGCCGAGCTTAAGCCCGTGCAGAATATCGTCAAGTGCGCCTAGGCTGGTTAGCATCAACACCGGCAAGTCGGCGAAATCACGCGTGCCGCGCAGGCGACCGAGCACGTCAAAACCATTAGCATCAGGCAGCAGCACGTCGAGCAACACCAGATCTGGCGAGAGCTTCATGCAGTCGATGATCTGCTGGCGGTTCGCAGCTTGCATTGTTCGATAGCCGTTGGCTTCGAGCACCGCCACCACCAGCGTGGCAGTGGTCTCGTCGTCTTCAACCACCAGCACCATCGCGGGCGTATTGGTCGGTGCGCGACGCGGCGCGGCGTCGTTTATACGCACGTAAAAACCATTGCTGGTGAGTTTGGATTCACCGATCACGGCTTCCGCACTCAGGCGACGATCCTGCATCGGCGAGTTGGGCGCGATTTCGATAGCAGGCATTGCCTCGAAAAAACCAGTGAGGCTTAGTTCGTCAGAGGCGTTCTGCGGTACGTCGGGTTTACTTGGAGTTTGCGGCATAATTTTTGGTCAGCTAAGCTTGAGCGCGGTGGCGCGACACTGGTGACACTGCCGCGCACAATGCGTAGTTTAACGCGCATCCAGCCTGCTATGTGGATCGGTATCGACCGAGGGGCAGCGCTAGGGTGTTCAGATGGGCGCCCTCAGCCCCGCACATCCACCACCAAGCGCCCGCGCACCTTGGCGGCCAGCACATCAGTAGCAGCAGCAATCGCATCGGCCAGACGGATGGTATTGGTGATCGCATCCAACTTTGCCCGATCGAGATCGCTGGCGAGTCGCGCCCAGGCTTCCAGCCGCGTCGGCATCGGTTGCAGCACGCTGTCGACGCCCGCCAAGACCACGCCACGCAAAATGAACGGCATCACAGTGCCCGCAAAGTCCGCGCCCTGCGCCAATCCGCAGGCAGCGACCACGCCGCGATATTTGGTTTGTGCACAGGCATTCACCAGCGTGTGCGAGCCGACTGAATCGACTACGCCTGCCCAACGCTCTTTTTGTAGCGGCTTGCCAGCCGCCGAAAGGGTCGCGCGGTCGATCACTTCTTTCGCGCCAAGCATTTTCAAAAAATCGGCTTCGTGCACCTTGCCGGTGGACGCTACCACGTCGTAACCCCACGACGACAGGATCGACACGGCAAGGCTGCCCACGCCGCCCGAAGCGCCGGTGACCAAAATTTCGCCCTGCCCGTGCTTGACACCGTGCCGCTCCAGCGCCAAGCAACACAGCATCGCGGTATAGCCTGCGGTGCCAATTGACATCGCCTGCTTGGTCGTGAATGCATCGGGCAAGGGCACCAGCCAATCACCTTTCAGTTTCGCGCGCTCGGCCAAGCAGCCCCAGTGACTCTCGCCCACACCCCAGCCGTTGAGAATAAATTTATCACCGGCTTTCCAATCGGCATGGCTGCTGAACTCGACCGTGCCCGCACCATCAATGCCCGCCACCATCGGCCATTTACGGACGATGGGTGATTTGTTGGTGATGGCCAGGGCGTCTTTGTAATTGATCGTGGAGTAGTCCACGCTGACGGTCACATCACCATCGGCGGGCAAGTCTGCGTTGTCGATGCTGGCGATTCGCGCGTTAAAACCGGTGTCGTCTTTGGCAAGCAAAATGCCGCGAAAATTACTCATGGGATTCCTTGTTTGTATTTCTGTAGGTTGCCGAAACGCCTTATAGCGCGCCACTTTCCAGCACGGAGGGATTGGCAGCGGACGCGTGTTTGCGGGAAAAATATTCGCGCGATTGCATCTCACGCAATCGCGATGCCGTGCGCGCGAACTCGGCCGAGACCATCAGCGTTACATCACCGCCAGCTGCGTTGCTGGTTGCTGCCGCGTTGGTAGTCACGCGATCATCAACCACTAACGCTTCGGGCTCTACCTCGGCACTGCAAATGAGTTTCACGCGTTGATCATAAAACACATCGACCAACCAGGTGAAACGCCGCACCACGTCGCCGCGATTTTGGGCGTGAAGTTGTGGAATGCCGGAAATGAGCACGGTGTGATATTGGCTCGCGAGTGCTAAATAATCAATTTGCGAACGCGGCTTGGCGCACATTTCATCGAAGCGAAACCAGATCACACCCTTCGCGCGGCGAATGAATGCCAGCTGGCGGCCACCTAAGCTAATGTGCCCGTTCGACGCGTAACTTGCTTTCGACATCGCCTCAAAAGCCCGCGCCAGTGCTTGTTCTCCAGCCTGCGATAGCGGCGCGTGATAGACCGGAATTGATTCGAGAATGCGGCGACGATGATCGCGTTCACCGGAAATCTCAATCACATCCAACTCGCGTTTGAGGATGTCGATGGTCGGCAAAAAACGTGAACGCTGCAAGCCATTGGGATACAACTCATCAGGTGGATAGTTGGAGGTCATCACTAACACCACCCCCTTTTCGGTGAGCAGCTCAAGTAGACGTCCGAGGATCATCGCGTCGGCGATGTCGCTCACATGAAATTCGTCGAAGCACAGCAAACGCAACTGGCGCGCCAAGGAATCAGAAATCGCATCCAGCGGATCTTCTTCGCCCGAATGCGTTTTGAGTTGCGCATGTAGCTCGCGCATGAATTCGTGAAAGTGCACGCGGCGTTTGCGTCTCAGCGTGCACACGTTGTAAAACGCATCCATCATCAACGACTTGCCGCGTCCCACGCCACCCCAAATATAGAGCCCACGCGGCGGTTTCTTGCCACCGCCGAAGTTGGTCACGATGCGATTGAGTTTGCCTTGGCGATACAGGCGGTAATGCTCAAGATCGGTGTGCAGACGCTCAAGATGCTGCAATACCGCCAGCTGCGCAGGATCAGATTCGAAGTCCGACTGCTGCGAAAATTTCCAGTACCACTCAAGCGGATTCGACGCTTGGATTTTTTCCGCGTCGGCGACTTCGCCGGTGATGTTGGGGAGGTGGGTAGCGGTCATCGGTACGAAGCCATCTGGTTGGAAACGCCCGCCAGTATTAGAGTTTCAGCCATTCGCCCTACATATTCAACGCACGTTTATCAACCGCCAACGCGGCTTCTCGCACGACCTCGGACAAGGTCGGATGGCCGTGCACGATGCGCGCGATGTCTTCGGACGCGGCTTTGAATTCCATTGCGGTGACGAGTTCTTGAATCAATTCCGACGCATGGGCGTGGATGATGTGCGCGCCCAAGATGCGATCTGTTTTTGCGTCGGCGATGATTTTCACAAACCCGCCGGGAGCGCCCTGCCCTAGCGCGCGACCGTTGGCGGCGAATGGAAATTGTCCGGCTTTGGTTTCCACCCCTTCGGCTTTGAGCTGCTGCTCGTTCTTGCCGACCCACGCGACTTCGGGCGAGGTGTAGATGATCCACGGGATGGTGTTGAAGTCGATGTGCGGCTTCTGACCGGCGATGGTTTCGGCGACGGCGACACCTTCATCTTCGGCTTTGTGCGCGAGCATGGGGCCACGCACCACATCACCAATCGCGTACACATTGGACAAATTGGTTTTGCAATGATCATCAACTTCAATGAAGCCGCGCTCGGTGATTTTCAAGCCGACGTTCTCGGCACCGAGATCCTCGGTATTCGGCACGCGGCCAATCGAGACGATGAGTTTGTCGCATTCGAGTTTTTGCGCGAGCGCTTTGTCGTCGGTGTATTCGACGGTGATGCCGGTTTTCTTTTGCGTGATTTTGCCCAGCGTGATGCCGAGCTTGATTTGCATGCCCTGCTCTTTGGTGAAGCACTTCCACGCTTCTTTTTGGATCGCTTCATCGGTCGCCGCAAGAAAGGTCGGCATCGCTTCTAGCACCGTGACTTCCGCGCCGAGGCGACGCCACACGCTACCCAATTCGAGGCCAACCACACCCGCGCCAATCACGCCGAGCCGCTTGGGCACCGCGCCAAACATGAGCGCACCTTCGTTATCGCACACGTTGACGTTATCGACTGGAACACTAGGCAGGTGGCGGGCTTTGGAGCCGGTGGCGATGATGATGTGCTTGCCGGTGATGGTCTCACTTGCCGCATCACCAGTGACTTCGATGGTGTACGTTTCACCACCAGAAATAAACTTACCGAACCCTTTGACCCAAGTGATTTTATTTTTGCGCAGCAGGTATTCGATACCCTTGGTCATTTTGCCGACGATGGTGTCTTTACGGCTTTGCATTTTCGCGATGTCCATCTTCGCGCTGCCCACCGAGATGCCGTGATCGCCAAAACTATGTTCGAGTTTTTCAAAATTTTCTGAGGATTCGAGCAATGCCTTCGAAGGGATGCAGCCAACGTTTAGGCAGGTGCCGCCTAACGCCAACTCGCCCTTGGGATTACGCCAGCCCTCAACGCACGCAACTGAAAAGCCTAGCTGTGCGGCGCGAATCGCGGCGATGTATCCACCGGGGCCGGCACCGATGACGACGACATCAAATTGTTTGCTCATGATTAAGTTCGTTTCGTAAATTTAAGATAACCACGTTTTAGGACAACCACGTTTCAGGAAAGCCAGGTGCGCGACACATGCACACCGAGTGCTGCGCAGAAGCCCGCGATCAAGGGGGAGGTGCCCTTCAGTAGAAACGGTGGGCTTTTGACCAATTGGGTGAGCCATAACGTCAATGCGACCGCGCTGCCGACGCCGAGTGCCACCGCTAAATGCTTCGGAATGAAGGCACCGAGGAACTTGGCGAAGAACACCGTGAAGAAGCCCGTCAACAGTGCGCCGACGACGAAAAAAAACAGTTGCTTCAGCAATAGCTGCGGCTTGAATTTTGATTTCGCCATGTCCGTTATTTGCGTGCGCGACGTGATGGCTTCGGCGAGTGGATTAGATGTCGAGCAGCAAGCGCGCGGGGTCTTCGAGCGCTTCTTTCATCGCCACCAATGCCAGCACCGCTTCGCGACCATCAATGATGCGATGGTCGTAGCTCATCGCCAAATAATTCATTGGGCGAATCACGATTTGGCCGTTCTCAACGACCGGACGATCTTTGGTCGCGTGCACACCTAAAATCGCCGATTGCGGCGGGTTGATGATCGGTGTGGAGAGCATTGAGCCGAACACGCCGCCATTGGAAATCGAGAACGTCCCGCCCGTGAGGTCTTCAATGGTGAGCTTGCCGTCTTTGGCTTTTTGGCCAAACTCGGCGATTTTTTTCTCGATGCTGGCAATCGACATTTGATCGACATCACGCAGGATCGGCACCACGAGGCCGCGATCCGAACCGACGGCAATACCAATGTCGTAGAAGCCGTGATAAACGATGTCGTTGCCATCAATACTGGCATTCACAATCGGATATTTTTTCAGCGCGTGGACAACGGCTTTGACGAAGAACGACATGAAGCCGAGCTTCACGCCGTGCTCTTTTTCAAATTTTTCTTTGTAGGTGTTACGCAGCGCAATCACTGGCCCCATGTTGACGTCGTTAAATGTGGTCAAGATGGCGGCAGTGGATTGCGATTGCACCAGACGCTCGGCGATGCGTGCGCGCAGGCGTGACATCGGTACGCGCTGCTCGGTGCGGTCTCCTTGCGGAATCACGACGGCGGGCGCAGCAGGCTTCGCAGCGGCGGGTGCGCTGGTGGCGCCGGCAACCTTGCTAACCACATCCTCCTTGGTCACACGACCGCCGCGACCGGTGCCTGCAACATCAGCAGCGCTGACGTTATTTTCAGCGGCAATTTTTGCGGCCGCAGGGCTCATCGCTGGCGCGCTCGCGGAGGTAGTCTTGGCAACGACAGGTGCCGCAGAAACCGCAGCCACGCTGGCCTTTGCCTCGGTATCAATCACGGCGATGACTTCGCCCGAGGTGACGGTACCAGCATCGCCCTTGATGATTTTCATCAGCACGCCATCAGCGGGGGCGGGCAGTTCCATCACCACCTTATCGGTCTCGATGTCGATCAAATTTTCGTCGCGTTTGACCGCTTCACCGAGCTTTTTGTGCCACGAGACAAGCGTCGCTTCGGCAACGGATTCGGACAACATAGGGACTTTGACTTCGATTTGCATGTTGCTTCCTTTGAACTGAATTTTGTTTGCTGCGTTTTGACGCTTACTCTTTTGCGGGGCCAACTTCCCAACTGAGTGCGGCATCGACCAATTCTTTTTGTTGCTCGATGCTCTTGGCGAGGTAGCCCACGGCGGGTGAAGCCGATGACGGACGCAGCGCATAGCTCAATGTTTGTTCAGCACGCATACCGCGTTGCAGGTAGTGCTGAATGCGGTGCCACGCACCTTGATTGCCCGGCTCTTCCTGCGCCCACACCACCGATTTGGCATTGGGATAGAGCGCGATTTGCGCGGCGAATTCTTCGTGTGGGAATGGGTAGAGTTGCTCGATTCGCACCACGGCGATGTCATCAATTTCGCGTTTCTGGCGCTCGGCCACGATGTCGTAGTAGACCTTGCCGGAGCAGAAAATCACGCGTTTCACTTTTTTCGCATTTAGCTTTTCGACTTCGCCGATCACGACTTCAAACTTGCCGTTGACCAAATCTTCCAGTGGCGAGGTAGCCTCTTTTTTACGCAGCAACGATTTCGGCATCATCACGATCAAGGGCTTCCGCACCTGACGAATCGCTTGACGACGAATCATGTGGAACAACTGCGAGGCGTTCGACGGTACCACCACTTGAATGTTGTACTCGGCACACGCTTGCAAATAGCGCTCCAGACGCGCAGAGGAGTGCTCAGGGCCTTGGCCTTCATAGCCGTGCGGCAGGAACATGGTCAGGCCGCACAGACGACCCCATTTTGATTCGCCGGATGTGATGAATTGGTCGATCACCACCTGCGCGCCGTTGGCGAAATCGCCGAATTGCGCTTCCCAGATCACCAACTCAAACGGTTGTGCGGATGCGTAGCCGTATTCAAAACCGAGCACCGCTTCTTCGGACAACAGCGAATCAATGACCAAAAACTTGCCCTGCTTTTGCTGAATATTTTGCAGCGGAATGTAGGTGCCCGAATCCCACTTCTCACGGTTCTGGTCGTGCAGCACGACGTGACGATGCGCGAAGGTGCCGCGCCCGCAATCCTGCCCGCTCAAGCGCACTGGCACGCCCGCAGCGACCAACGATGCATAGGCGAGGTTTTCAGCCATGCCCCAATCGAGCGGCAATTCGCCCTTACCCATTTTGCGGCGCGTTTCGAGCAGCTTATCAACGGAGGTGTGGCATTTGAAATCGGACGGCGGCTGCGTGAGGCGCTCGGAAAAAATCTTGAGCTGATCGAGCGGTACACGGGTATCGACCGGCGTGCGCCAATCTTTACCGAGGTAGGGTGCCCAATCCACGGCCAGTGGCGGCTTGATGCCGTAAAGAATTTTGGTGTTGGTACTCTTGCCCGCATCAAGGCGCGCGCGGATGTTGGTGACTAGATCGTCGCCGTACGTGGCGGCAACGGTACCTTCGGCTGCGAGCCGATCCGCGTACAGCTTACGGGTACCCGGATGCTGCGCGATTTTTTTGTACATCAACGGCTGGGTAACGAACGGTTCATCTTGCTCGTTGTGACCGAGCTTGCGAAAGCACACCATGTCGATGACCACGTCTTTGTGAAACTTCATGCGATAGGCCAACGCAATGCGACCGACTAGCAACACCGATTCGGGATCGTCGGCATTCACATGGAACACGGGTGCCTCGATCATCTTGGCAATGTCGGTGCAATAGAGCGAGGAACGGGTATCGCGAATGTCCGAGGTCGTGAAACCGACTTGATTGTTGATGACGATGTGCACGGTGCCGCCGGTGGAATAGCCACGCGTTTGCGAGAGCGCCATGGTTTCCATGACTACGCCCTGCCCGGCAAACGCGGCATCGCCGTGAATCAGGATCGGCATGACTTCATCGCCCGTGATGTCATTGCGGCGCACTTGGCGCGCACGGACGGAACCTTCGACGACGGGATTGACGATTTCCAAATGCGAAGGATTGAACGCCAGCGTCAGGTGCACGGCACCGCCTTTGGTCTGGATGTCACTGGAAAAACCTTGGTGGTATTTCACGTCACCGGAACCGAGGTCGTGCGCGTGTTTACCTTCAAATTCACTGAACAAATCAGAAGGCAATTTGCCGAGTGAATTGACCAATACGTTGAGACGGCCACGGTGCGCCATGCCGAGCACGACTTCTTTGGTGCCGCGTGCGCCGGCACCCTGGATGATGTCGTCGAGCAAAGGGATAACGGTTTCGCCGCCTTCGAGCGAGAAACGTTTTTGCCCGACGTAGCGCGTGTGCAAATATTTTTCCAGCGTCTCAGCGGCGCTCAAGCGATCCAGCAGGAACTGTTTTTCTTCTTTGTCGAGCGACGGTTGCGATTGGATGGATTCAAATTGACCTTGGATCCAGCGCTTTTCTTCCGTGGACGAAATGTAGATGTATTCGAGGCCGACGTAGCCGCAATAGGTGCGCTTGACGGCTGACACGATGTCTTTCAACTTGGCGCGTTCAGCGTTGCCGGTAATGCTGCCCTGCCACGAGCCAAACCCGAATTCGGTTTCGAGATCAGCCGCACCGAGGCCGTAAAAGGCGAGCTCCAGTTCGGGCACCGGCATACGCTCACTGCGCTTCAGTGGATCAAGCGAAGAGTGACGCGAGCCGAGCACGCGATGCGCGCGAATGAATTGCAATACCCTCAACGATTTTTTGTCATCGGGCGCGGCGTTCCCTGCGACCGTCACGTAGGCCACGCGTCCTCCACCCTGCTTCGCGCGCTCGGCAAACGCGTCGATCACCGGGCTGTGCGCCACGTCTTTCGCAGCGTTACCGGCCACATTGGGCAGCGCATCGAATTGCTTACGCCAATTTTCCGGCACCGATGTCGGGTCAGCCAGATATTGCTCGTAGAGTTCTTCGATATACGGCGCGTTGGCACCGAAGAAAAGGGAGGACTGTTGGAATTCGCGCATCATGATGGTGACCTTGCTAACCGGCGACGTGCCGGGTGAATGTGTTGGAGATGACTACTTGATGTCGCGGCGCGGCGAACCCACGTACAACTGGCGGGGGCGACCGATTTTGTACTCGGGATCGGAGACCATTTCGTTCAACTGTGCGATCCAGCCGACCGTGCGCGCTAGGGCAAAAATGGCAGTGAACAGTGGCACCGGAATACCGATGGCTTTTTGCACGATGCCGGAATAGAAATCGACGTTGGGATAGAGCTTGCGACTGACGAAGTACTCGTCTTCCAGCGCAATTTTTTCCAGCCCCATCGCGAGCTTGAACAGCGGGTCGTCTTGCAGTCCCAGCGCATTCAAGACTTCATAACAAGTCTCCCGCATGAGCTTGGCGCGCGGGTCGTAGTTTTTGTAAACGCGATGGCCAAACCCCATCAAGCGCACATTGGAATTTTTGTCTTTCACCTTGGCAATGAATTCGCCGATTTTTGGCAGACCGCCGTCGCGCTGGATGTCGTAGAGCATGCTGAGTGCGGCTTCGTTGGCACCGCCATGCGCGGGGCCCCACAGGCAAGCAACGCCCGCCGCGATGGCCGCGAACGGATTGGTGCCGCTCGATGCACACAAGCGCACTGTGGAGGTAGACGCATTTTGTTCGTGGTCGGCGTGCAGAATAAAAATGCGATCCAGTGCACGCACCAGTACGTCGTTCACTTTGTAGGTTTCGGCGGGCACGGCGAACATCATTTGCATGAAGTTGGCGGTGTAGCTCAAGTCATTGCGCGGATAAATCAGCGGCTGGCCGACAGTGTATTTGTAGGCCATCGCGGTGAGCGTTGGCAACTTGGCGATTAAGCGGATCGCGCAAATATCGCGTTGGGTTTTGTCGTTGAGATTCATTGAGTCCGGATAGAAGGCGGACATGGCGCCGACCAAGCCGGTCATGACCGCCATTGGATGCGCATCGCGCCGGAAGCCGCGCAGAAAAAACTGCATCTGCTCGTGCACCATGGTGTGGTTGGTGACGCGACCAACGAAGTCTTTGCTCTGATCCGCGTTCGGCAATTCGCCGTTCAACAGCAAGTAGCACACGTCCATGAAATTACATTTGGCCGCGAGCTGCTCAATCGGGTAGCCGCGATACAGCAACTCGCCCTTGTCGCCGTCGATAAACGTGATACTGGAATTACACGCGGCCGTCGAGAGGAAACCGGGGTCATACGTGAACATGCCGCTCTGCCCGTAGAGCTTGCGAATGTCCATCACGTCCGGCCCCTGCGTGCCGCCATATACCGGCAGGTCAATGGTCTTGCCATCAGGGAGGGTCAGAACGGCTTTTGTTTTTGCGACGGCTTTTGCTTCCATGTTTTTTTCTCCAAAAAACTGCAATTATTTTGCGTACCAGTGGTGCGCTAAGCGCGTTGAATTCTTGTGATCAATGCGGCGGTGTCGGCATGTTCACTCAATCGGCGTCCCATCAACAACTCGAGCAAATCATTGTCACCCAACTGCAACAACTGATCGAGCGTTTGTAAACTTCTCTCGTCCATTTGCGTCAGCTCTGCGGCTAAAAATTTTGTCAGCAGTAAATCGTTTTCCAGCATGCCACGACGGGCTTTCCAGCGGAGGCGGTCCAGACGCCGGGGATCGGGGATCGCTGGATCGCCGCTGTGCAAATTCATTGTCACCGTACACTCCTCTCGACTTCCATAAGAATTCAGCGCACATGGCACACCGAACCCCAGCCCACGACCCCCAGCCCCTATCCCCTATTCCCCAACCCCGCGCGCGAGCGCTATATCCCCCGCTTCACCATCATCTCCTTGATCTTGCCAATCGCGAGCGATGGGTTGAGTCCTTTCGGACAGACATCGACGCAATTCATGATGGTGTGGCAGCGGAACAGGCGGTACGGGTCTTCGAGGTTATCGAGGCGCTCGTTGGTGGCTTGATCGCGGCTGTCGGCGATGAAGCGATATGCGGCCAACAAGCCGGCGGGGCCGACAAATTTGTCAGGGTTCCACCAGAACGAGGGACACGATGTTGAGCAGCACGCGCACAAAATACATTCATACAAACCATCGAGTTCCAGACGATCCGTCGGGCTTTGCAAGCGCTCGGTTTCGGGTGGCGTGTCGTGGTTGATGACGAATGGTTTGATCGAGTGGTACTGCTTGAAAAACTGCGTCATATCGACGATCAAATCGCGAATGATTGGCAGTCCCGGTAGCGGTTTTAGCACCACCGGCTCTTTCAAATCAGAAATTTTCGTGACGCAGGCGAGACCGTTCTTGCCGTTGATGTTCATTGCATCCGAGCCGCACACGCCCTCGCGGCAGGAGCGACGCAGCGCCAGCGTATCGTCCACCGACTTGATGCGAATCAGTGCGTCGAGCAGCATGCGATCCGATGGTTCCAACGCGATGTCGTATTCCTGAAAATGCGGCTTCGCATCGGCGTCAGGGTTGTAGCGCAGTATTTGAAATTTCATGTGGGTAGTCCGTCAGTGCATCAGTAGGGTCGGGCTCAATAGGTACGAGCTTTGAGCGGAATCGATTCCACGCTCAGCGGCTTCATATTCACGGGCTTATATTCAATTTTGTCCGTGCCCTTGTACCAAAGCGAATGCTTCAACCAATTCTCATCGTCGCGACCATTCACGAAGCCAGGGCGATCATGACAATCGGCACGGTCGTGGGCACCGCGTGTTTCCTTGCGATTCTCGGCGGAGACCATTGTTGAGACGGCCACCTCAACCAAATTTTGCAACTCCAGCGCTTCAATACGCGCGGTGTTAAAGACCTTGCTCTTGTCTTTGATTTCGAGCCGTTCAGCACGCGCAGCGACCGTTTTAATTTTCGCCACACCTTCCACCAACATATCCGGAAAGCGAAACACGCCGCAGTGCGCCTGCATGATTTGTCGCATGTCGTTGCCGACGTCGTGCACGCTCTCGCCGCTGGCTTCGCCGTCGAGCTTAGCCAAGCGCGCCATTGACGCCACACCGGCATCTTTCGGCAATAGTTTGTGCTCCGGATTTTGTTTGATGAATTCGATCATCGACTCGCCCGCCGCCTTGCCCATCACCAGCAAGTCGGTGAGTGAGTTCGTGCCGAGACGATTGGCACCGTGGATCGACGCGCAACCAACTTCGCCAGCCGCGTAGAAACCGGGCACGACCGCGTTGGCATTACCGTCTTTCGGCACCACTACTTCGCCGCGATAGTTGGTGGGAATGCCGCCCATTTGATAGTGGCAGGTGGGCACCACGGGGATCGGTTCTTTCACCGGATCGACGTTGGCAAACTTGACCGCGATTTCGCGAATACCCGGCAGGCGTTTGTTGATGACGTCGGGGCCTAAGTGATCGAGCTTCAACAAAATGTAATCTTTATTCGGTCCCGCGCCGCGCCCTTCCTTGATCTCGGTGGCCATCGCGCGTGACACCACGTCGCGTGACGCTAAATCTTTCATGGTCGGCGCGTAGCGTTCCATGAAACGCTCGCCGTTGCCGTTGAGCAAAATGCCGCCCTCGCCGCGCACGCCCTCGGTGATGAGCACGCCGGCACCCGCGACGCCGGTCGGATGGAACTGCCAGAACTCCATGTCTTCGAGCGGAATGCCGGCACGCGCGGCCATGCCAAGCCCGTCGCCGGTGTTGATGAAGGCGTTGGTAGATGAGGCGTAAATGCGCCCTGCCCCGCCAGTTGCGAACACGGTCGCCTTCGCCTGAAAAATCATGGTCTCGCCGGTTTCCATTTCCAGCGCAGTGACACCAAGCACGTTGCCGTCGGCGTCGCGAATCAAATCCAGCGCCATCCACTCCACGAAAAATTGCGTGTTGGCAAATACGTTGCGTTGATACAGCGTATGCAACATCGCGTGGCCGGTGCGATCTGCGGCGCAACACGAGCGCTGCACGGGGCTTTCGCCAAAATTCTTCGAGTGGCCGCCGAATGGGCGCTGGTAAATCGTGCCGTTTTCGTTACGATCAAATGGCATGCCGAAGTGCTCGAGTTCGCGCACTGCCTCGGGCGCTTTGCGACACATGAATTCAATCGCGTCTTGATCGCCGAGCCAGTCGGAACCTTTGACGGTGTCGTACATGTGCCAGTGCCAATTGTCCTCGCCCATATTGCCAAGCGAGGCACCGACGCCACCTTGCGCGGCGACCGTATGCGAGCGCGTGGGGAACACTTTTGACAGTACGGCCACTTTCAAACCAGCCGTGGAAAGTTGTAGCGCTGCGCGGAGCCCGGAGCCACCTGCGCCAACAACAACTGCATCATATTTGCGAACGGGAAGTGTCATGTGAACCGTGCCTCGATAGTGATGGGGAATGTTGCAACGTAAACGGAGACGTTACGACCCCCAAAGAATTGCAATCGACCAAATGGTGAAGCTCACCAACGCAAGTAGTACCAGCACTTGCAAGGTCAAGCGAATGCCGACGGGCTTGATGTAGTCCATCAAGACATCGCGAATGCCGATCCAAGCGTGGTAATAAATCGACAGAAAAAACAGCAAGGTCAGCACGCGAAACAATTGCGAGCCAAATAGATACTTCCATTCTTGATAAGACACGCCGCCCTTGACCATCACGTACGCGAAGATCACGACCGAGAACACCGCCATGATGACCGCCGTGACGCGTTGCGCGAGCCAATCACGCCAGCCGTAATGCGCGCCTACCGGTTCACGATTTACCATAGCCGCGCTCCGATCAGTATGGTAGTGATCGCGCCGAGTATGAGTACCGCGACCGAGGTTTTACGCGCAGAGTCTTTGTCGATGCCGATGTGCAAATCCAGCAGCAGGTAGCGTAGACCAGCGTAGAAATGATGGACAAACGCCCAGACGAAACCGAGCATCACGAGCTTGATGATCGGGAACGCGGTCAACACGTTTTTCCAAAAATTGAATCCGGATTCAGATTTCAACGACCCCTGTAGCAGATACAGCGAAAGCGGGATCAGAACCAAGAACATCACTACCCCGGTGATGCGATGGAAAATCGACACCAGCGCAGCTAGCGGCAAGTTGAGCAAGTTGAGGTCGTAGTACTTGGGACGTTGCTTGGGGACGGATTTTGGTGTGGCGGACATTGTTTTCTAAACCTTGTCTTGTGAACGAAGGGGTGACCTAGAAATTGCGATCACGAGTGCGGCGGTTCCGGGACGAACTGTTATTGCGCTACGCCAAATGCTGCGAAACAATACTGTCGATTTTATGCCAATTTATTTTGTGCCGGATGGCGCGTGTTGCTAGGCGTGTTGCGGTGCCCGCATAGCTCGGTGAAGCCCGGTTCGGGACAACATCTTGATAAATAAAAGATTTTTTGTTGCGGCGCACAAAAATGCGCGGATTACCAAGGCCACAACCCATTTCGGCTTCTGAAATATTGTTGTGATACTATAAGTTGGTATCATTTTTTTCTAGGCGCCGCTGCGGTGCACCCTAAATTTTCGGGCAACGCAAATGAACAGCATGAAACATCGCGGCTACACGGCGCGAATTGATTTTGATGGCAACGACCAAGTCTTCACCGGCGAAGTCGTCGGCATGCGCGAAATCCTCACGTTCACGGGGCTGACGGTGGATGAGCTACGAACCGATTTTGAATTTGCGGTGGATCACTATTTGTCTGCCTGTGAGACTGCTGGTGTGGCACCGGCACGTCAGGCATCGGGCAAGTTGCTGGTGCGGATGCCGCCGAGTGTGCACATCGCGGCGGGAGTGGCAGCGGCGAGTGCGGGGGTAAGTTTGAATGAGTGGATTGTGGGGGAGCTGCGTAAGGCGCTGGGCTCGTAGCTGCGCGCCTCGTGATGGGCTAGCCGCTACGCGTCAAATTCCAACATCCAACGCAGCGTGTCTCGCAAAGCAATTTTTTGCCGCGCACCTATTGCCGCGTCAAGTTTTGAAGGATCGCCTTTCAACACCTTTACCTCGTTCTCGCGAACGAACGCCGGATTGACCTGCACATCAATCGCATGCCGCGCAATTTCTTGCGCCATCGTCAGCACTTGGTGCAACGAATACGCCTCGCCCGAGCAAACGTTAAACGTGCCTCCCACCGCTTTCTCGCTACTGAGAAGTCGCGCATACGCTTCCACGACATCCCGCACATCGGAAAAATCGCGCGCTACATGCAGATTGCCCAGCTCAATGACCTCAGCCTTGCGGCGGATGTGACCGACAATTTTTGGCAGCAGGAAAAGCTCCGACTGCCCTACCCCCGTGTAATTGAACGGGCGAACGATTGTGATGGGCAACTTCGCTCGATAGAGCGACGCGGTGTATTCCATCGCCAGTTTGCTCACTGCGTAATCATTGGCGGGCGCGGCGGATGCCGACTCGGCAATCGCGCCTTCAGTCGCATTGCCATAGACGTTCGCGCTACTCGCAATCAACACGGATTGGACAGGGAGGCGCGACGCAACTAACGCCTCCAATAAATTTCGCGTACCAACAATATTCGTCGCGTAAATCGCGGCGACATCGCCATGCCCGACAAATGCAATGGCCGCTAAATGGACGACGTGATCCGGAAGAACCTCAGCGACGATGCGGGTCAGTGCGTCGCGATCCAGCAAATCACCGGTGTGAATATGTTGCGTTCCCGCGATTTTTTCCATCGCACGAAACGCGAGTCCGTGCACTTCGTGTCCCGCCGAGGTCAAACGCGCAGCAAGAAAGCGGCCGGTGAAACCGTCGATGCCAGTAATGAGTACGCGCGCCATGGTCAGCTCAGTATGCTTACGTACAGGCCGCAGAAACGACTCAAAACGAGGTGCCCGCTTGATTGCGGCGAATGTCGGCTTCTACCATCATCTGACACAGTTGTTCAAGCGTCGTTTTCGGCTCCCAACCGAGTTCGCGCTTGGCTTTGGCCGGATCGCCGATTAACAATTCCACTTCAGCCGGGCGATAGAATTTTGGATTGACGCGCACTAATGTCTTACCGCTTCGCGTGTCAACTGCGGTCTCGTTTTCGGTGGCACCCTTCCACGCCAACTCAAATCCCGCCGCCTTAGCCGCCATCGAAACGAAATCACGAACAGTCTCGGTACGATTGGTAGCGAGGACGTAGGTGTCGGGCTTGTCGGCCTGCAGCATGCGCCACATTCCTTCAACGTACTCTTTGGCATAACCCCAGTCCCGCTTCGCATCCATGTTGCCCAGTTCCAACACATCCAACTTGCCCAGCTTAATTTTGGCGAAGCTATCGGTGATTTTGCGCGTAACGAATTCGCGGCCACGCAACGGTGATTCGTGGTTGAACAAAATGCCGCTGCTGCCAAAAATGTTATAGCTTTCGCGGTAGTTGATGGTCATCCAGTGCGCGTATAGCTTGGCCACGCCGTAGGGGCTACGGGGGTAGAACGGTGTGGTTTCAATCTGTGGGATCGCCTGCACTTTGCCGAACATTTCCGACGTGCTGGCCTGATAAAACCGAATCGCAGGATTAACGATGCGGATGGCTTCGAGCAAGTTCACCGCACCGACACCAGTAATTTCAACCGTGGTGATGGGTTGTTCGAACGACACGCCCACAAAGCTTTGCGCCGCCAAATTGTAGATTTCCGTCGCACCAGAGTTTTGTACCAGACGTACTGTCGTCGAAAGGTCAGTCAAATCAAATTCCACCAAGTGCAAATTTGGATGCGTCTCGATACCCAACTCCGCCATCCGCCAAAAATTGACTGAGCTAGTTCGCCGGTAAGTGCCGTACACCTTGTAGCCTTTTTCGAGCAGCAGTTGTGCGAGGTATGCGCCGTCCTGGCCGGTCACGCCGGTGATGATTGCGGTTTTCATGAGGTGGGGATTCTTGAATGTTATTAAATTGATTGCCGACGTACTGGCATCGGGGCGCTATGACTTTCGCTAGATTTTCGCCCGAGAATTCGAGCTTTTCTCGTTGACGCGCGCATTGACTAGAGTTGAGTACAGCGACACTGCGCGAATCGCCGCCTTGCGGGCGCTAAATTTTCTTGCCTGAAGTCTCGCGCCATCTGAAAGTCGCTGACGTAATCCGGCGTCTTTGAGCATTCGTGAAACACAGGCGGCGAGCGAATCCGCGCTTTCAGTGTCAAATAGTAAACCACATTTTTCGTCGTCCACCACTTCCGGAATAGCACCCGCCCGCGTCGCCACAACCGGCGTACCATATACGAACGCCTCGAGCGGCACCAGGCCAAACGATTCGTAGCGCGATGGAAACACCACGCAATACGCGGCGTTCAAGAGCTTATCCCGCGTAGCATCTTTCACTTCGCCAACGAAATGTACGCGATCCGCAATCTCGCCAGAAAGAATGCTGCGCGACTTTTCAACCCATCCTTCAATGTCGCGCCCAGCAAATAGCAAGTGTGCTTTTTCATCGACGGGCAAAAATTTATTGGCGGCAGCGAGTAGGAGATCAACACCCTTGCGCCCCTCAAGGCGACCAACGAAGAGAATCAACTTGGCGTCGGCAGGTGTCGGCAGTGGGCGACCATTGATCTCGGTGAGATCGGCGTAATTCAATTCAAAATCAAAAAAAGGCCAGTACGCTATGCCGCAATACGATGACTGCCAGCGTGCATCGCGACGAATACCGTACTCGCTTTCAATTGTTTTCGCGATGGATTCGCTGATGGGAACCACCGCATCGGCATTGGCGATGAGCGCTTTTTCTGCCTGACCAAATAAGCTCGCTTCACGCGGCGGCACTGACCAACTATTTAGGCGTGCCGCAACCGGGAATGGGGTCACTAGGCGCACGACGACGGGTGGACGATGCGCAGTAGCCACTAACGAAAGCGCGAGCCCCTCGGTATCCCACAGCGGCGTCTCAACGATGTCTACCGGATCGCTCTGATGTACTTTGGCCAGCATGTGCAGTGCACTGATCGACCAATTCATGTTGTTGACAAACCCACTACCGTCGCCTGCGATGGGGTCAGAACACACGACATGACGATTCGCATAGCGAACGGTGAACCGTCCGCAGTGATATGGCTTCTCATGATCGTTCGGCGAAATCACCGTGACACGATGCCCCATCAACAGCAATTCGCTGGCCAAATGGTAGTACAACGTCCCCACGCCACCAGTGGGCGCGAACGGCGGAAATTCACGCGTGATGATGCAGATGTGCAGTGACTTCACATCGCGGCCAACCAGCGGGTGTTTCGCAGCAGAGGTAAACATGCGCAATGGTGTCGATGACGCCGTCAGCGCACGTGTGCGCGGAAACCCGGCAGCATCGGCCAAGCCCTGCGTGACGCCGGCCCGGACCGCTGCCACATATTTGTCGCAGTCCTCAGCAGAAATGTGCCCTGCTTTCTTGCCATTGACTAGGTGCTGAATGCGCTCCTCGTCCATCCGTTTTTCGACGTACTGGGTCAGCGCGGTACCTTTAAGCCCTGAGTAGGCGGCGATGTAGTACGCCATGTTTTTGCAGATGGTGAACCAGTTGAATTTGTACTGGCCGCCCCGGTTGTGGCTCGACGCAAATTCGTGGCGCAAAAAAAGATTGGGGCAATAGCCGACGAGGTAACCTTTTGCCTGTAGTCGAAAGCAGAGTTCCGACTCATCGAGGAAGTAATCGAACTGCTCATCAAAGCCTTGAATCTCGCGCAGCACATCCGCACGAAAGCAGGTGTTTGTACCCAGGAGCGAGCGCTGCCAACCGTTCTTGCCAATTTCAGCAGAGTCGATATTGACCTTCGCCTCGGCTAATTTGTTGATGCCGATGTCCTCCGCCTGAAATTTCAAGGCACCTGCAAAGTAAGCTGGTCCGCCGATGCCCGCCACCGTCAGCGGTAGCTGGCCAAATTCTCGAAGCAGCGTGTCGATCCAATCGTCGAACGGAATCGCATCATCGTCGATGAAGGCAATCAAATCCCCTGAGGACAACTCAATGCCCATGTTGCGCGAAATCGACAGATTGCGTGCGGGATTGCGGCCAACTTTGATGCGCCCGTCGTACCGCTTGAGTACAGCCTCGGTGCCGTCAGTAGACGGCCCATTGATTACCACCACTTCGAAATTCTGGTTGCTTTGGTGTTGCAAATAGTCGAGGCAACGTTCAAGAAAATCTTCACGGTTGTAGGTGCAGATCACGACGGAGACCGTGGAAAACCGGCCATGTTGAGGCAACACGGCCTTGAGTGCAGGCAGCAGTTTTGCTTCGACCGCGCCACGGGTGAATCTTGTGGCGTTGACCCGTTGCGCCTCCATCGCAGCAAGACAGTACTCGGCCTCGCTCAGCAACTTGACGACTTGTTCGCGTAGAGCATCCGCAGAATCCGCGAGCCCCGGCGTCTCGCCCATGGTCTCGCCCACTGCCGTGTTGCGCAACGCAGCGACGGGAAGATCGTGGCGCACCGCTTCAATCAACGGCACGCCGAAACCTTCGTGTTCACTCATTGAGACGTAAATTGATGCGCGCTCGAGATAGCGCTCCACATCGAGGTCAGATACCTTTCCCGTGACCACCACATCCGCACCCAGCGCGGAGGCGCGAATTTGTTCCACCACTTTGGCGTAGTACGCGTCACCGTCTTGTATCGCACCGACGAGGTAGAGTTTCCGTGCGAGCTTGGGGTGGGTGGCGCGAACAGATGCAAACAACTTCACAAGGTTCAAGTGCCCTTTATTCGCTGCCACCCGCCCCAGAAAGATCCACGCGCCCTCCTCGCGCACCATCTGCACCCGCGCGGCATCGCCTTTATCGACGATGATCGGCACAACGAACCCCTGCGCCGGTGGCAGGCCGAGATCAATCAGCTCCTGCAAGTTATATGCGCTATCGGCCCACCCGTAATGGAAGTCCTGGAGGGTGTCCTGAAGCTGTTTGCGGCCTTTCAGACAGTACTCATGAATCTTTGAGCCCACATCAAAGTGGGTATGCGGGGTGATGTTGTGATATAGGCAAACCTTGGTGCAGTGCAAGGTTTGCAGATACGGCATCGCGGTCGCAGAAAACCCAGAGAAGTGATAGATGACAATATCATCATCGGTTGGACGCAGCTTTTCGAGCGGCAAACAATACTCCGCGACTTTTTTGTTGTGCCATTTGGAATGAATACGCGTCTCAAAGCCGAATTCTTTCAGCATCGCGTCCAATGCAATGACCTGGCCTGAAACCGCATCCCCAAAATCGAGAGAATCAATAAGCTGGAAAATGCGTCCGCGAAATTGCGTGTTGAAGAAACGGGGAACGTTTTTGTGCGTGGCTGCGGATTGACCACGCGCTGAATAATCTTCGCGAGAAGCGGCTAGCAATGTGGCGTCCTGCGACTTGTTTACACTATCGGCAAGCTGCGCAATAAATACAGTTTCAGCGGCACCATCCAGCACTAAACGCCGCGCCAGCACCGACGCACCACCGCCTAGGCTTGGCGACGTATGCCCACGACCTACCGCACTTCCTGCGAATCCGGTCGTCGCAATGTCAGCAATTTTTTCATCGAGCTCATCGAGGTGTGCGCGGATGGCGTGTGTGCCATCTTCGATGCGCCCCGCAGTCTTCGTTTGCGTTTCCTGAAATTGCTTCAGTCGAGATTCGAGTCGATGCAGCCGACGCTGATCGGAACTTTCATCATCCCCACCACGCTTGAAGAAGCGCTTGAACCGTTCGGTACGCGATAGCGTGCTTAGCTCAAGCTTGCGCAAAGCAGCATCGAGGCCGACACAGGGCAAATCCTTTTCCTGCGCTTCATCGGAACTCCGTACTTCAGCAACGACGCGAAGTTTTGAGATGCCCGCCTTGACGCGCTCTTCGTAGAACGTCAATGCATCGTCATCCGGCTGCCTGCCTAGGACAGTAATGAACAGGCACGCCACGAACGCGCGGCCATCATGCGCGAGCAGTTCATTCAGATTGCGGGCGGGCGGCGGGAGGCCCACGGACTCTGACGGTTCGGTTTTATCGGTCATGCAGCGCTAGCTCGGAGAGTGTTCAGCCAAGCCGCGATCATACTAGACAGACCCGCCCCCGTGGCAGCGATGACAAAAACTCACACCGCCACGGGGCATGGTTCATCACGCCAAGCTTCGCGCCCCCATTTTTTCCAGGGTACGAAACTGTGTTTGTTCGTAACCGCGTCTAAAACGGCAACCGATAAATCGGTTTCGTCTGCGTGATGCCGTTCACGCTGTAAGTCATGGTTGCGTTATTGGCATCGATGAAATCAATCTGCATCACACCCACCAGCGTGGTGTTAAATTGCCCCGCGTTGTAGGTGCTGCCCAGCCAGCCGCTGCTCGTGGTCGTGAACAGTTGACCGATCAGGCTAGTGCCAAGCCACGCTGCACTCGGCAACACGTACCACGTAGTCTTGCCGCTCGCATCATAGGTGTACCAAGCACCGAATACGGCACCATCCTGCTGCGAGAGGTTGAGCCCCCAACCGTTCTCGTGATCACCACCCCACCAAATGTCCTTGACCGGAATGCGCGGACCAGACTCGGGGGAGCCGAGTTTGAAGCGCGCAATACGCTTGCTGCCGGTGATCCCGTTGATGGTGTAGTCCAAGGTTGCGTTGCTCGCATCCGTGAACGTCAGCGTGGCGCTACCAACCGGTGCACGGACTTGTAGTTTGCTGGCCTCGTAGGCACTGAACGCCGTCCCGCTCGGTTGATACAAGTCGCCAGTGAATT
Source organism: Burkholderiales bacterium (assembly GCA_043744255.1). GTDB lineage: Bacteria > Pseudomonadota > Gammaproteobacteria > Burkholderiales > Usitatibacteraceae > UKL13-2. Next base: position 29,012 of record JAYTVA010000148.1, read on the forward strand.
TGGTGAAATCAACATTCCACTTGCCGCCTGGCATGGCGTACCAGACTGGTTTGCCGCTGTTGTCGTAGACGTAGAGCGCATTGAATTGCTGCATGCCTTTCTGCGTAATCGACACGCCCCAACCGTTCTCGCTCGCTCCGCCCCACCAGATGTCGCTGTAGTCTTCAGGTCCGCCTGCATTTGCTTTGACAGTGAGTGTTGCTGGCGCGAGCGCATTACCCGCATCACCACTGTATTGAGCCGTGTAGGTGTTGTTGCCCACAATCGGAACAACGGTACAGGTGGCGACGGCCGAATTCATGTCGCCGGGCAGCGTAAATAGTGTCTGGTTGACGCAACCCGCGACGACACCGGCGCTGTTGACGAACGTGACGTTGCCGCGCAGGGCAATTCCGCGCGCCAATGCCGTTAGGCGAACCGCTTTGCCCACCGCCGGCGTAACGTTGTCAGCGGCCAGCGTGAGCGCGCGCAATGGCGTGCGTACGAGTACCAAGGCTGACGCTCTCGCATTCGTGTTGTTCGGGCTACTGTGAATGTTGGCAAAAAACTCCACGAACGATTGGCCGAGCGCAATGCCCGCTGGTACCCGGCATACGGCACGTCCCGCGATCACGGGCACCGCAAAGCAATAGATCGTCGCCGTAGCTAGCAGCGGCGCACATATCGCGTCCTCAATGACGATACAGTGATTACCGGGGCCAAAAAAGTTGACGGCTGCGACAGGATTAGCGACGCTCACGGACGCCACCAAATCAATGGCATCGGGTTCAACGACGACCGCTGGCACCGTGGAGAGCGAGAGCATCGTCGGCAAGATCGCGGGCACGGTGACATCAACATCGGGCGCTGCCGCGTACGTTGAGTCACCCGCCTGTGATCCGCGAATCACGCAGGACCCAACGGCGGTGGCGGTAATCCCTCGCGAATAGGGAAGCGCATCCGGGGGGAGGGGGAGAAGTTGACAAGGGCCTGAGACTACGGTGAGCGACACTGGCAGCACGGTTAGAAACGAGATAGAAATTAGAGCCGGCTTACCCAGCACAGGTACGGACTTCGGCGGGAAAATTTGAATGACCTGACCGACAAGCGGGGTCGCCGGCCCGCCTGCATCAACGAAGGTACCGTTGGCAAGCATGTCATCGTCACCCAAACCGCCGTCGGTAATCGTAAAAGTGGCTGTATTCCCATTGATCGTCGCCGGGATGGTGTACCAATGCGGTGGCGTGAAGCCGGGTGCCGGGCCGGTACTGGGCGTGGGGCCATATTTCCAATACTGCGGGTTATCGGGTAACGGGGTTGGGGTGGTCAATACAATCGTTACGGTTGATCCCGCAGCGCATCCGCTGATCGCGAAATCAATCAGTCCATGGCCAAACCAGATACCCGGAGGCACAGTTCCGGCGGGCGGTGACGCCGGATTACCAGACACCGGAATAAATGCCGCGCGCGTGAATGCGCAAGACCCGCCCCCGCCACCACTCATTGAGATCTGCGCCGTGCCGCTACCGGTCCCGGTGAGCCCCGAAAAGGAAGTACCTATAGTCACGGGAGCTGGCTTGACTTCCACCGACGCGGAGATCGACGAGCTGGGTGAAAAGAACGAGTCACCGTTGTATTCGGCAGTGATCGCGTGTGTTCCTGCGCTCAGGTTGCTCACTGTCAAAACGGCGCTCCATTGATCCGCCAGGAAAATATTGAACTGCACCGGAGCAGTACCCACCAATGCGGTTCCGTCAAAAAACGAAACTGTCCCGGTTGGTCCGAGGCCCAGACCACCCGAAAACGTGACCCCTGCGGTAAGGTGAATCGGGACCCCGGCAAACGCAGACTGGGGAGTCGTACGCAACCTCACGGTTGTCGCGGTCGGCGGTGGCGGCACGATGACGCTGACGGTGGTGGACCCTGATACGCTCGCAGAAAAGGAAGCATCCCCGCTGTACGCGGCGGTAATCGTGTGTGTCCCCAACATCAAACTAGCGGTGCTAAATTTCGCTTGGTGGATGGTCGTAAGCCCCGTTCCAGGAAACGAGACAATGCTGGTGTTGACGACGCCGGTTCCAATCTGCACCCCGGCGTTGAAGAATGTGATGGTGCCGCTCGGGTTCGTCGCGGACGTCCCTGTGAATCTGACGTTCGACGAGAGCTCTAATGGTTGGCCAACCGCCGCTAGACGTGGTGCAGCAACGTCAGTTGATGTCGGAATCAACGGGGTTTGCGCATGCGCAACTGACATCGCAAAGCTACAGAGGCACGCTATTCCGAGAACGATTCGCGCCATCCAAAGTGACACGGCGAGGCACAACAACGGACTACTATTTCTAGCGAAGGACGTGTTCATTGTTTTTCTCGCACAAGAAGATTGGCTACAACGAGTCGTGCTGTCCCGACTTATATAGAAACGATACACCAAGGGAAAACAAAGCAACCTTACGTAGTGCTCCATTTCCTCCTCGTTAGCCTCGAACAGACGCTACAACCAAATTTAGCGCAGCAATCATGTCCTAAAAATAGGTTTCCTCCATCATCAATACACTATCCGCCCCCGTCACAATCGCATCCGCAAACCCAGTCGCCAATGTAATGATGTGGTCGCCATAAAACCGCGTAGTAATGATCTTCGCTTTCAGGAAATCCGCATCGCCCTCACCTGCCGCCAATTGCTTTGCCGCGATCAACGCCGCGCGACCCATCATCCAGCCAGCACACACTGTGCCCGCGAGTTTGAGGTAATGCACCGCACCTGCATTCACCGCGCCTTGATTGGCGGGGAACACTTCAACGATCCATTCGGTCGCGCGCTTGAATTCGGCGAGTCCAGCGGCGAGTGGCTTGGCGAACGCTGCCAAATTCACATCGTTGGCGCTCGTGAGCAGTGGCAGAATTTTTTCCATTTCCTTGATAAGTGCCATCGCGGTTTGCCCACCTTCGCGCCCGACTTTGCGACCAACTAAATCATTCGCTTGGATGCCGGTGGTGCCCTCGTAGATGGTAGAGATGCGTGAGTCGCGGTAGTACTGCGCAGCACCGGTTTCTTCGATGAAGCCCATGCCGCCGTGAATTTGCACGCCTAGCGAAGTGACGTCGATGCCGACTTCGGTGCTCCAACCTTTGACGATGGGAATCATCAGATCGACCAACGATTGGTGCATTCGCTGCTCGGCGACATCGGTGGAACGCTCCGCGATGTCTAGGCAATTTGCCGTCCAATAAATTAGCGCGCGCATCGCTTCGGTGTACGCACGCATGGTCAACAACATGCGTTTAATGTCGGGGTGATAAATGATCGGAACCGACTTTGGTTTCTCGCCGAACTTCGCGGGAACCGGCGTGGATGGCCGACCTTGCACGCGTTCGCGTGCCCACACAATCGCGTGTTGATACGCGCGCTCAGAAATCGAGACCCCCTCAAGACCCACGCCCAGCCTTGCGGAATTCATCATCACAAACATGTATTCGAGGCCGCGATTGGCTTCACCGACGAGGTAGCCGACTGCGCCACCCTTGTCGCCGTAGGCCATCACGCAGGTGGGGCTCGCGTGGATACCGAGCTTGTGTTCAATCGACACGCATTTCACGTCATTGCGTGCGCCAATTGAGCCATCGGCATTCACCATGAACTTCGGCACCACGAATAGCGAGATGCCTTTCACGCCTTCGGGCGCACCCTCGATGCGCGCGAGCACGAGGTGGATGATGTTCTCGGTGTAATCGTGTTCGCCGTAGGTGATGAAAATTTTCTGGCCGGTAATTTTGAAGCTACCATCGGCTTGCGGAATCGCTTTCGACCGTACCAAGGCGAGGTCTGACCCCGCCTGCGGCTCGGTCAAATTCATCGTGCCGCTCCACACACCCGCCACCATCTTCGGCAAATATTTTTCTTTCATCGCTTGTGAGGCGTGCTCCATCAGGGCATCGACCGCGCCATTGGTCAGCAATGGGCACAGCTTGAACGCCATGTTCGCGCTGCCGATGATTTCGCTCATCGGAATTCCAACCGTGTGCGGCAATCCTTGTCCACCGAATTCCACCGGCCCCGACAACGCGCTCCAGCCACCTTCAGCGTATTGCCAGTACGCGTCCTTAAAGCCCGCCGGTGTCGTCACCGCGCCATCATTCCATTTCGCGCCCTCTTTGTCGCCGCTACGATTCAGTGGCGACAACACGTTGGTCGCGAGCTTGCCCGCCTCGTCCAAAATCGCGGTGAGCAAATCTTCGGTGACCTCCTCGCACCCCGGTAGTTTGCCGACGCGGTCGATGCCGACGACGTGTTTCAAAACGAAGGTGATGTCTTTTAGTGGGGCGACGTATTCGCTCATGGTGTGATCCTTAAATTAAAACGTATTGTCATTCTGAGGAGCAGCTCTAGCGCGACGAAGAATCTGGTGGGTCATGTTGCGACGACCGGACTTCGTGATGCACAGATTCTTCGCGTTGCTCAGAATGACAGTGGATGGTTATAGCGCGGCTGTCAATTCGGGTACGAGGGTAAAAAGATCGCCCACCAACCCATAATCCGCCACCTGAAAAATCGGCGCTTCTGGATCTTTGTTGATCGCGACGATCACCTTGCTGTCCTTCATGCCCGCGAGATGTTGGATCGCGCCGGAGATGCCGACGGCGATGTACAACTCCGGCGCGACGATCTTGCCGGTCTGCCCTACCTGATAGTCGTTAGGCACAAACCCCGCGTCCACTGCGGCTCTCGAAGCACCCATCGCCGCGCCGAGCTTGTCGGCGAGTGGTTCCAGCACCGCGCGATACTTATCGCCATCGCCCATGCCGCGTCCTCCGGAAACAATGCGCTTGGCCGCCGCCAACTCAGGCCGACTCGATTTTGTGAGTTCCTGTTTCACCACGCGCGCCGCGTCAGTATCCGCACCCGCCGCGACGTTTTCGATTGCGCCGCTGCCACCGCCACCGACCGCATCAAAGCCCGTCGCGCGCACGGTGATGACCTTGATCGCGTCTAGGGATTGCACTGTCGCAAACGCGTTGCCCGCGTAGATCGGCCGCACGAAGGTATCGGGCGATTCGACTGCCACGATGTCCGAAATTTGCATCACGTCGAGCAGCGCCGCCACGCGCGGCATCACGTTCTTGCCATACGCGCTCGCCGAGGCCAGCAGGTGCGAATAATTTTTCGCGAGGCCGACGATCAGTGGCGCTAAATTTTCTGCAACCGCTGCCGCGAATTGCGGCGCATCTGCGACCAGCACATTAGTCACCCCCGCGAGCGCTGCAGCGGCATTCGCGGCAGCACCGCAGCCAGCGCCCGCGACTAGCACATGAATATCCCCGCCAATTTTTTGCGCCGCAGCGACGGCGTTAGCCACGCCGGGTTTAAGTGCGGTGTTGTCGTGTTCTGCTATGACGAGGTTTGCCATTAATGATCTTTCGTAGGGTTTGACAAAAATCGGCTGGCTCCGCCAGCGATTTTTTCTAGCAACCCAGAAAAAAGTAGGTTTCCACTTTTTTCTGAATAGTTAAATCACCTTCGCTTCGTTCTTGAGTTTATCAATCAGCGCCGCGACATCCGACACCATCACGCCGCCCTTGCGCTTCGCTGGCTCGACCACTTTCAACGTCTTCAAACGCGGCGTCACATCCACGCCCAACGCTTCCGGCGTCATCACATCGAGCGGTTTTTTCTTCGCCTTCATAATGTTCGGCAACGTCGCGTAGCGCGGCGTATTCAACCGTAAATCGGTCGTGATAATCGCAGGCAGTTTGACCGCCACCGTCTCCAGCCCGCCGTCGATTTCGCGCATCACTTCGGCTTCGCCATTCGCCACCGTCACCTTCGACGCAAACGTCGCCTGCGGCCAGTTCAGCAGCGCAGCCAACATCTGCCCGGTTTGATTCGAATCATCGTCGATCGCTTGCTTACCCAAAATCACCAGCTGCGGCGCTTCTTTATCGCAAATCGTCTTCAGCAATTTCGCCACCGCGAGCGGTTGAATTTCCACCGCCGTCTCCACCAAAATCGCGCGATCCGCACCCATCGCGAGCGCCGTGCGCAATGTCTCTTGGCACTGCGTTGCGCCAATCGACACCACAATAATCTCGGTCGCTACGCCCGCCTCTTTGAGCTTCATCGCCTCTTCAACCGCGATCTCATCAAACGGGTTCATTGACATCTTCACGTTCGCAATATCAACGCCAGTCTGATCGGCTTTGACGCGAACCTTCACGTTGTAATCGACAACGCGCTTTACCGGAACGAGGATTTTCATTTGGCAGTCTTCGGAAAAAAGTAAAAAAATACCCTAGGCAAAAAATCAAACGAGCGTTTGAATTATAGCGGAGATGAGGTTGACTCTTGGTAACTACCCGAGGAGAAATGACGTGCGCGCAATAGGAATTGTTGCGTTCACGCGACGGTGCGTCGCAGCTTGTTGTTGAGTGGGCAAAACCTGTAATTATCACAAAGCGTCGTGTACAACCTCGAGGTAGTCTGCGAGAAAACCCAACACCCTTGGGCATACAACGGCACGCGGTTCTGGCTGGGTGCAGCGTTGCTGACGACGCTGAATTCACCGATCCTCATACCACTGCCGAGCGGGATTGATTGCATGCGAGCACGGCCTTAGAGGGAACGATGGCCTGATCCAATTTGGACGGGTCGCCAGTTTTGAGCGCATCGAGGCCGAAAAGAAAATCAGCGCGTAGAGTGCAATACAGTGAAGACACGAGCAGGGACGGGTAATTTTAGACATTATCGCCTGTCATGGCTTGATCTTGGATCAGTCGCGTTGCACGGAAGCACTACAAACCTTCTCACGCAGTCTCATGCCGGGCATGCGAGAGAGCCGTGTAAACTTTTGTGCGTCACGCGTTTAGGGAACTTTACCGTCGCAACAAATCGGGGGCGGAGAATGACGCCACATCGAGCACTACATATCGCACCCTCGAATGTAAACGTATTTTTTAGGGTGAGAACGGCACCCACACTGAAACGACAGTTCATCCTTTTTTAATCGTATTTATTGGGACAAAACGGGTATGAGTTCGACATCTATCTCTTCGGCTACTGCGGATGAACCTATTGTGTTGGTCGTGCAAGCCGGTGTGGCAACAATCACGCTGAATCGACCTAGGCAGTACAACGCGCTTTCGTTGGCGGTACTCGATCAATTGCACGCGGCGCTAGATCAGATCGCAGGCGACGCGACCGTCCGTGTCGCCGTGATCGCAGCCAATGGCAGCGCGTTTTGCGCAGGACACGATTTGAAGGAAATGCGCGGGAGCGACGACCCAGCCTTCGCCGAAAAGCTGTTCGCACGCTGCTCAGCAATGATGCTAAAAATCGCCAAGCTGCCGGTACCGGTGATTGCCGAGGTGCAAGGCATGGCCACCGCTGCTGGCTGCCAATTGGTAGCGCAATGCGATTTGGCGGTCGCAGCCAGCCACGCCAAATTCGCGGTATCCGGCGTCAATCTTGGCCTGTTCTGCTCCACACCCGCCGTCGCGCTCTCGCGCACCATCTCACGCAAGCGCGCGGCCGAAATGCTCATGTTGGGCGAATTTATTGATGCCGCTACCGCGCTCGATTGGGGGCTGGTGAATCGGGTGGTCGAGACGGATGCGCTGCGCGCGGAAACGTTGGCGCTGTGCGAAATGCTCAAGGCTAAACCCCGCGCAACCTTGGCGACGGGCAAAGCGCTGTTTTATCGGCAGCTTGAGGTTGGTATCGAGGCGGCGTATGCGGATGCTTCTGCGACCATCGCCTGCAATTTTGCCGAATCGCATGCGCAGGAGGGGATTAGCGCGTTTTTGGAGAAGCGAATGCCAGATTGGCGGTAGCTTCGCAGGCAGTTTGTAGGGTGGGCAAAGCGCAGCGTGCCCACGTGATCGCCGCGCGTGGGCACGCTGGCTTTGCCCACCCTACCTCCGACGTTGATTTCCCCCGAGCCGCACCAAATCGGGATAGGGGCGGCCAGTGTATCTGACCGATCCCCTCCCACACCACCACGGCATGCGGGTCCGCACCGGGCGGTTCGAGAAGTTGAGGTCA